>CAVQZQ010000057.1:0-288824 GCA_963718435.1 uncultured Acidobacteriota bacterium
TGAAGATCCAGGCGGATATCAATGATCCGTTAATCAAGAAGAGATTCGAGGATGGCCAAGGTATGTGAATCTCCAGATTTACTGGAAGTTTAATGCTAATAGTTCTTCAAGGAGATATGAATAAACCTATCTACCGCTATCTTGCAGACAGGAAATGGCGAGAATACCAACGCAAGATCATCGTCCAACGTATAGAGCAACTCGCCATCGTTCCAGACGTTCTGCCATTCTTCGAGCCCACCGCTGATGTCCGTCTCGCATTCCGGACACGCAATGTCCAGCCTGGCGAGTTCATCGATTCACGAGTCAGCGAAGTTCCTGCGAGGTTGAAAGTACAAGTTTTCGATAAAGGGGAACGACTCGTCACTATAGTTGTAATAGATTCGGATGTACCCGTCGTCGACAAGGATGCATTCACCTCGAGATGTCATTACCTTGCCGCCAATATTCCCCTGTCACCAGCTGAAACTTCTCTTCCGCTCTCCAAGGCGACTCAAGAACAACTCGTGCACCCCTGGCTTCCACCTTTCGCACAGAAAGGATCGCCATATCACCGGTACTCGGTATTTGTTTTACAGCAGGAGTCTGGAAAGACAGTAGATACTGCCTCATTGAAGGAGCAGATTAAGCCAGACGGTTTTAGTATGAGAAGTTTCGTTGACAAGTTCAACTTGACGCCAATCGGAATGGGCATCTTCCGCAGCATCTGGGATGAGGGGACTGCTGGTGTTATGCAGAGACACGGTATTGAGGGTGCAGATATTGAGTTCAAGAGGAAGAAGGTTGTGGCCCTGAAGCCGAAGCAGAAGGCTAGGGGATGGGAGGCTAGACATGCTTCTGATAAGTACAAATCGCTGAGGAGATAATGATGGATGTATGATAGAATCTCAATTGTATATTATTGTACCTTATCCTACAGATAGTCTCTGTATGTTTCCCAAACTTCGATTGTCTTAATGATGAGATCTCATTTTTGCTTGCAGCAGGACTTGGCATATGACAATTTTGTGCATGCTGAGCAAGTTGCTGCTTCGATAAGTGCAGAAAGCTATTAATTCATAGTCCGTCTCAATATCAAGGCACCAATCAGCGCGTCAAGTTCCGCCAAACATTCACATTTGGCAGCTTTCAGTCAGGGAGGACAACAGAGTGTCGTAGGCTGCTCTTCGCACGAGCCACAACTGTGGAGTTCAATATGCATCAGTCGTAAAAGCTTCGAGGCTCCCTAATTGACCTGTATTCCGTGCTATATGTGGTACTTAATACCGTACTCGACCAGTACCTCTGTGTTACCCCATCCTTGTCATATCCACTTCCCCTCCTACTACGCTCCACTTGTTGCATTGGCATAATGGAGAGTGTTCCGATCAGTATCCCTTTCGCTGCTGCCCTTTCGCCTCTCCCTGCTCCTACCCCTCTCCCTCTCACTGTCCTCATGGCCTTCCCTTTCCCGATTCTCAAACTTGTCAAACAAGACCACCAAGCCCCAAGCTAACACCAACTCACAAGCAATAATGCCTACCCGGTTCATAACCTTTCCGCTCCCACTTGAATACACAGGATGTACCACACCATGCTCCACCCCTCCCGTAAGATTACGAATTGTATGCGCCGTCGCCGTTGCCGCGTGCTGCTGAACAATGTCAACAACTTCCACCCTCTCTCTCCCCAAGTGTCCCGTTACAGCCAAGACGACTAGAACGATAGCCAACGCAATCCCCAGAGCGAGAACCACGAAGCAAGCAATAAGTAATTTTGTAATCCACGGTTTGATTATCGGTTCTTGCGGACGTGGTGGTAGCTGAGGCTGCTGGTGGATAACGATAGGTGTTTCGCGCGAAAGAACTATGTTTTCGAGGGAGCCTGGATATATGTCTGACATTGTAGTTTCTGGTCGGGATTGCATGGAGAAGTTGGAGAGGGTTGAGAGCCTGTGTGCTTGGTCTTGAGCTCTCGACATCCTTGCTGTTTTCTATGGACTTTGTTTGGATATAGGAGAAGGAAAGCAAGGGAAGTTTAGGAGAGGAGGGAGGTTTGATTGGTGCTGAGGGTGGGAGTCACGGTGCTTGTGATTCAGTCATTGGCCCAAGCAAGCTTGTCGATTCATGATTCCATTCTCCCCATCTGTCCAGGTACATTCACATCCCCTTTCCGCCCATCTCTCCCCAGAACATCAGATCCACCCATCCTCACATTCCCCTCAAGTTTGACTCGTCCCATCTCTACAAGATTCCTTCCTTTACCAAGTATCCCACCACAAGCAACACCACAACAATCAATGTTAGCCAGCCGAGGATCTTGAGGCAGTCGCGGCCAATCCAACTGCCAAAGAGGAAGTCTCCTGGGAGGGAGCGGATTGGTGGTGGTGGAGGAGAAGGGGTGTTTGGTGGGAGGGCCAGGGCGTTGGCGGCAGCGGTTGCGTCCATTGTACCACAGGGGTAAAGGACAATGAGATGGATGTGGTACTTTGATTGTACAGTAGGCTTTTGGTAGATTGAAGGAGTAGGGAGATGTGATTACTCTCGTCTGAAGTTGTAGATTGTGTGCTTGAAAAAGGTTCGTTGTTCTAGGAACGCTTGGTACATTGAAAATTCGCTTTGTAGGGCGGCTGCTTTTGCGGCTTGAACTAGCAACTGAACAAGATCACGGCTCTGGATCGATTACATTATACGAACAATCTATGGAACTTTCAAAAACAATGAAGCTTTCTGATTATTCCAGCTGAGCCTGGAAGAATGCATCTTTAAGTAAACACTAAATGGAAAAGGGGGGCCGACGCGAGATTAGCCGATCACATGACTGGACGCCACCGCAATCGAATGACACCAAACTTCGTCCAGATTGTTCCAACTTAGATGATACAATGAGTCGAGGGCTGTCCTGACTGTTCCACTTGAACTGGGACATTGAGAAGAAGAACCAGCTTGAATGTTCCAGAGAGAGGTAATATATTGAGCAATGCAGCAGCTGAATTGTTCTGAATCGGCATAAGAAATTGCGAAAAAAGAATCGATTTGATGTTCCAGATCATTCCGCACTCAATTAGAAGCAGAGAAATCTAGCCCGTGAGCCCTTTCAAAATCAGAATGAAGCCCATCTCCCGGCATTCGGTCTCCTGCTCGGGATGAGCGAGAATGAACTCGATCGTGGCCTCCGCCTGGGCCCTCAACTGCAAGACCAGAAACTCCAGCGGCGCCTCGTGCAATCCGCCACCGGTCACGGCATCCCGGGTTGCGCCCAGCGTCTCCAGGACCATTGCGCCCGGCCGTTCGTTTTCCTTCAGCAGCTTGCCAGACGCACGTATTTGCCTGATCACAGTCAGCCGCTCGGGCTGGCTGATCCCCAGGCTCACAAATTTGTCCCAGATATACCGAAGCCGGGTCTGCGCGTCGGCCTCTGTGGGCAAATCAATCAACTGGCGGTCAAACTCCCGCCGCATCTCCGCGTACAGCTCGTTGATCAGCTCAGCTTTGGTATTGAAGTAGGTGAAAAGCGACCCCTCAGCCACCCCCGCCGCTTCTGAAATCGCCGATGTGGGTGTGTTCCCCACGCCGCGTTCCGCAAAAACCCGCAGAGCCGCTTCGAGAATTGCCTTCCGCTTTCCATCACTTCTGGGCCGAGCCACCCTGGGCAAACTCCGGTACACGTTCCAAATAATTGAGCGCGTACTCAATCATTTATATCATCCCAAGACTCGCAGCCGCACAACAACAATCTGACGCCTAAGTGGACTCCGCCCACACCCTCCGGAATCCCGAGTCTCCTCAAAGCCTCTGGATGAAGGTCTGGTTGCGGCCCAGGCGTTTTGCCTCGTAGAGCGCACTGTCCGTGATATCGAGGAGCACATCTGCTGCCACGCCCGCCTTCGCGTCCACGACGCCAACGCCGATGCTCACCGTCAGCCGACCTTCAAGGGGTGAAGACCGATTCTCCAGATTCAAGGCACGCACCGCCGCATGGATTCGGTCCGCCACGGTAGCGGCTCCATTGGCGCCCGTATCCGGCAAAAGCAGCAGGAACTCATCTCCACCGTAGCGAGCCAGCAGATCATACGGTCGACCTGCCTGATGATCGAGTAGCTGAGCGACAGTGACGATGCACTGGTCGCCATAGGGATGACCATGCAGGTCGTTCACGCCCTTGAAAAAATCGATGTCGATGATCAAAAGAGCAATCGAATGCTTCTTGCGCACTGCGGTTCGCCATGTCTCATCAAGAGCAACATCAAAGCGGCGCCGGTTGGAGATGGAGGTCAGCGGATCGAGTTGTGATAGTTCCTTGAGAGCCTCGTTGGCGTTCTGCAGATCCCGCTCGCGCTCCAGCAATTGCATCTGCCCGGTGATGTAGTTCAGTTGCAGCACACCGCTTTGCAGGCCCTGTATGACCAGGAGCACAAAAATCGCCGAGAGCCCAAGCACAGGGTGCTGGCTTGTCACCGACGCGGCCAGGGCGAAAATCCCTGTAGTAATCAGCATCGGGCAAAGGGTCTCCACAAGCAGCCGACTCCCTCGAAAGGCCTTGCGCGAGCGCGCTTGGCGTTCGTCGATGGGCATGGTCAGGGTCCGCCAGCCCGTTACGATGAAAGGAACACTCCATAACAGATCGGCCATGCTTCCAGCACGCAGGTTCCAGTGCAATGTGGCGTAATCCATTCCGAGTTCAACGGGTAGATAGGTCAAGAGAAAAATGTAGATCGTGCGCAGGCTGCCTCGCTCTTCAAACGTCTCCCACACAAAAAGCCGCATTCCGGCCATTAGGACCAGCAGCACGCAAACCACCGCGTAAATCCGCCCCATCACGGTGGCCGCACCGTCGGCGGAGCGTGACATCCCATAGAGGTAGTAATAGGTGAGAACGAATGCCAGGCCGATCTGCAACCATTTCAAATAGAAAATGGTTCGAATGGACTCGGTTTCCCGCGTCGTCGAGAAGGCCATTAGCAGCGGGAATGCGGCGATTACGTAGATAAAGTCGGATCGGTCGACGCCGAGATTGCTGGCCGCAGCCGACGCCCCGATAAAGGTCTCAACCGTGTGAGCCAAGGCCCAAAGGAAGACGCCCGTGGCTGCCCACAGCCAGGTCGCGCGCTCCCGCGGGGCAAGCTGCCGGGCACGCCAAAGTGTGCACAGCGTGGCCACCCCAGCCACGCCTGCCGTACACAGTCTCGATGCAGTGACAGAATGCGTGCGCAGCGCGATCAGCAGAACTGCGTGGAGCCCCGGCACCGCCCATAACGCAAAGGCCAGCGCCTTTCGAATTGAAAGTCCCGCCTGCGGACGCAGCCAGACTGTTGCGTCTGTCATCAGAGATTCTGGGCCCCAGTCACGAAAGCCAAAAACACGTCGAGGAGCCACTCCAGAATCGCACAGTTCTGGCGGATACGCAGGATTCAGGATGAGCAAATGATTCAGGATGAGCAAATTGTCGGCCGCGCAGGAGTGAGAAGAGGCCTCGGCTGGTCGACCCCGCAGGAAAAAACCCCACGCAGCTTCGCCGATCCCGGTCCACTCTTTGGAGAGTTTCTTCCCCTCTAGCGCCTCTCGACGGTGACGTTGGCCTCGGGCCTGCCCGGCAGGAAACTAAATCGCAATCTCCACACGCTGGGCTGGGGGCGTCCGCCCCGGATCGGCGGATTGAACTTCCACTCCCGCGCAGCACGCATTGCAGTCCGCGCAAAAAAGTTGCCCGGCCCCTGCGACGCATAAGCCGCATTCGAGACTCTGCCGTTTTGATCCACAAAGACTTGAACCACGGCCTCCCGGGGCCCCCGCATGCTCTGCCGCGCGCCCTCCGGCACCGTCGGCAAAACCCGGTCTGCAACGCCGCCCTCCGCACTCTCCCGGGTTACCGCACGGGACTGCGGCGCTTTGGGTTCAGGCGCTGCCTGGCCGGTCGCTGGTGCATTCCGAGTTTCGCTCGACGAAGCTGGCTGCGGCGGCGTGGACTGGCCCGTCGCCGGCACGCTTTCACCTTCACGCTTCGTCGAAGCCTTGGTTCGCGTTTCGGGTACCGCCCCCTGCGGTTGAGTCTCTGGCGCAGCTCCCCGCTGTGGCTTTTCCGGCGCGGTCTGGCCTGTCGCAGTTGCGCTCTCGTTTCCGCCCGGCGCAGCCCCCTGCGATTCCGACGGTGGCGGAGCCTCTCCCGTCGGCAACCTGCTTACGCTGCTACTCGGTTGAGTCCCCGGCGATTGCGGCTGAGGCACGGACCGATTTGCCGCGGGTGCATTCTGAGGCCAGAGCGGCCACGGAATCCTCCCGGTTTTCACCAGAAAAACTCCCGCCAATACCAGAACGACCAGCATCCCAATCACCAGCGGGATCTTGGGAAATCCTGTTAAATTCGCTTCTTCAATGTCCGCGAACAAAGTCGGGCTCCGGTCAAAATCCACGGGTTCCCGCTCTTCGGAACGCTCCTCTCTTAGCCGACTCTCTTCTCTCGCCAACCTCCTCGCTACCCTCACCGGCGGATCGGGCTCTTCGTCCGCCCACCTTGGCTGCGTCGCGACTGGCATCGGCGGTTCGACCGGCGGAGTTGGCTCCGCATCGGTCCATCTTGGCTTCGCCGAGGCTTGCGCTGGCTCTGCCATCGACCGCATCGACTCTGCCTCGATCCGTGCCAACCCTGCCCCGGCCGAAATCGCCTCCACTACCGTCGGAGAAGTCCAGGCGCGTTGCAGCAGAGATTTGACCTCTCCCGTTGTACTCCGTTGCGCAGGGTCCGTCCGAAGACATCCCCTCACAATTTCGCCAAAGGGCCGTGGCAGAGCGGGCACCGTCGGCTCGCTCTTGAGGCTTTTAGCCGCCCAGTCCCACGCAACCGGATGCTGGGTCAGAGCTTCCGCCAGGGTCATCCCTACCGACCAGGTATCCATCGCCGCGGTGATCGATCCATCCACCGCTTCCGGCGCATCGTATCCGCCCGGGATCCAGGCCAGGTCGGGAAATTCGCCCGCGACTAGCAGATCATCTCCCGAAAGTTTCCATTGATCGCCGACCATCAGAATATTCGAGGGCTTCACGTGGCCGTGGACGAATCCCTTCCCGTGCAGATAGGAAAGCGCATCCAGAACGGGGTCGAACACGCCTCGTGCCTCGCCACCATTAATCGCCTTCTCTGTAATGACTTGCGATAAGGACTTTTCAGCATGTTCCGTGACCACATACACCAGGTCGGTGTCTGCAACTGAAAAGCGGCCTGTCTCAAGTACCGCAATCAAGTTGGGATGCGACAGTTTTCTTGCTGTCTCCCATTGGGCAATGTAGGAGTCGGCATCCTCGCCCTCAGCTGGAATCAGCTTGATGGTTGCCTTCTGTATCCCTTGCAGCACAGTCAGAAAGACACCGCGATCGTCGGTTCCGCCCAGCCATTCCAGGAGCGCAAACCGGCCGTCGATCAGCTGTCCTTCCCACTCCGCGCGTATCGAAACAGTCTTCATTAACCCCGATTCTATCTAAGAACCCTGTGGCGGGTGCCGAGTTGCCCTTAACTCTGCTGTATTTTTTCTTCGATTTACCGCTTACCGTTTTCACTGCGATCTTCCATCTTGACACCGGGGTGGCACGGGGGTACGCTCCCAATCCAGAAGTGCCTCGCGCGTTTCTGACGCCATTCAGAAAGTCCCCCTTTCCCCAGCCCTGATCCCTGAGGCACACCAACAACCCGAGAGCCAGGAGGCCCCCCCCATGAGCGCAGCAGCAGCTCCGGCGATTGACATGAACAAGCTCAACCAGTTCGTCGGCCGCTTCGTCACCGATCTCGGCGCGGCGGTCCATACCGGAATGGTGGTGATCGGGGAAAAACTCGGTCTGTATAAAGCGCTGGCCGGCGCCCCGATGAGCTCTGCCGAACTGGCCGCCAAGACCGGGACGGACGAGCGCTATCTCCGCGAGTGGCTGGCCTCCCAAGCCGCCGGGGGCTATATCGAGTACGACGAAAAGACAAACAAGTTCAGTATGAATCCCGAACAGGCCTTTACCCTTGCCAACGAAGACAGTCCCGCCTACCTGCCCGGTGCGTTCGAGCTTGCCCTCGGATCGCTTGCCGCGGTGCCGAGAATCGCCGACTCGTTTCGAACCGGCGCCGGAATGGGCTGGCACGAGCACGAAGACGGCGTATACCACGGGTGTGAAAAGTTCTTTCGCCCCGGCTATGCCGCCAACCTTGTGAATTCGTGGATCCCGGCGCTGGAGGGCGTCAAGGAGAAGCTGGAGGCGGGTGCAAAAGTGGCTGACGTCGGCTGCGGGAAAGGTGCATCCACTCTACTCATGGCAAAGGCTTTCCCCAGGTCCCACTTCTTCGGTTTCGATTATCACGACAAATCGATCGATGCAGCGACTGATTCCGCAAAGCGAGAAGGCTTGGATGACCGGGTGAGATTCGAAGTGTCGAAAGCCAAGAATTTTCCCGGCATGGACTACGATTTTGTAGCTGTCTTCGACTGTCTGCACGATATGGGCGACCCGGTTGGAGCCGCGGCGCACGTGCGCGATTCGCTGGCCGAAGATGGAACCTGGATGATCGTGGAGCCCTACGCCAACGACGATCTGAAGGACAACCTCAATCCCGTGGGCCGCGTTTACTACTCATTCTCCACGCTGCTATGTACTCCCTGCTCCCGCTCTCAGGAGGTGGGGCTCTGTCTGGGCGCACAGGCGGGTGAATCGCGCATTCGGGACGTTGTCAATGCGGCGGGATTCACGCGTTTTCGCCGGGCGACGGAGACGCCCTTCAACATCGTTTACGAAGCGCGCCCGTAACCCCGCTTCCATGGCAGGCATCACCGTCGCGGGGAAGCCGTTACGTTCGTGCCCCTTTTCAGGCTTGTGCAATCAACACCTCGTGACATCGTGCGGCGCGGCCGATAAACTGTTCCTCATCATGAAAGTCGACCGTTCGAGTTCATACGCGATGACAACGCCGCGCGTAAGCATGTCCTCGCGCATCTGGTTGGCGCTCGTGCTCGTGTTCGCGACCCCGCTCGCACTCCAGGCTGCCTCGCCTCAATTCGAGGAATCGCCGATCTTCGTCGCTGGACGCGACGGTATCAACACTTATCGCATCCCATCGATCATCGCCACTTCCAAAGGAACCGTGCTGGTCTTCTGCGAGGGACGCCGCGACAGTTATGTCGATGGCACAGCCACCAACCTCGTCCTCAAGCGAAGTCCCGGCAACTCTATCGCCTCGAACCCTGTGCATGACTCGAAGGCCGCAGATGCTCCAGCGTGGGGGCAGAAAATGACCTGGCAGCCCATGCAGGTTCTCCTCCGCACCAAGGCTGGCGAAGCCTACATGAACCCGGTGCCGATCATCGACAAGCGCGACGGAACCATCTTCCTTCTCGTGAACTACTACCCGCAGCCATATCAGGACGTCCCGGCGCACATCTGGCTGATGAAGAGTCACGATGAAGGCGCGACCTGGTCATCTCCCACTGACATCTCCTCCGGCACCGGGCTGAAGGAACTCGGCCCCGGCATCGGCATCCAGATGCGCACCGGAAGATTCGTCGCGGCCACTTATGACGGGATCATTTTTAGTGACGACCATGGAGAGACCTGGAAGTCGGGAGGAAAAATCGTCGGCCATTACAACGAAACACAGGTTGTCGAGTTGGCGAACGGTTCCCTGATGCTCAATATCCGCCAGGGTGGCCATCGCGCCGTTGCGCTCAGCCAGGACGGCGGCAAGACATGGAGCAAGCCGTGGACCGACACGGCGCTGATTGAACCGGGAAACTGGGAAGGCTGTCAGGCGAGCCTGATCCGCTATACGCGAAAAGGCTACGGCTCCTCGAAAAACCGCCTATTCTTCGCCAACCCGGCGAGCACCAAAGACCGTTTGGATATGACCGTGAGGGTCAGCTACGACGAAGGCCAAACGTGGCCGGTGTCCCGGTTGATCCAGAAGGGACGAGGCGGGTACTCGAGCCTGACCGTTCTGCCCGATGGAACCATTGCCATGGTGTATGAAGGCGGCACCACCTCCAACGGTGTCGAGAACAGCTTCGGAAGGATTTCAATCGCCCGCTTCAATTTGGAATGGCTGACCAACGGCCAGGACCAGTCGAAGGACGGCCAGAACGGGCGGCCAGAACGGACGGCAAGATCGCTCCCCAGGGAACCAGCGCTGGTATCCGGCGCGAGAATCCGGTGAGAGCGCGGTATCCCAGACCGCCCTTCTGTCCAGATATCCACCGTTCGCACCTGCCGCTCCGTTCTTATACTGGGAAACATGGCCAAAGCCCCTCGCTGCGGATGGAAGCTCGAGAAAGCTGCGCGAGAGTTGGGCGCGCTCCGCATCGCCGGGCTCGACGAAGTAGGACGCGGTCCAATGTTCGGCCCTGTGGTGGCCGCCGCCGTGATTCTCGCGCCTGGTTTCCGGCTCAAAGGCCTGACCGACTCGAAGATGCTGTCTGAAAAAATGCGCGAGGAGTTTGATTTGGTGATTCGCGCCAGGGCCGTCGCATGGGCTATTGCGGCCGTGGACGCGGAGACCATCGATCGCATCAACATTCGTCGCGCTTCGCTGCTCGCCATGCGTCTCGCCGTAGAGCAACTGGCGCAGAGCCCCGACTACCTGCTCGTCGACGGCCTCGATACCATCGACTGGAATTGCCCGCAGCAGGCCGTGGTTCAAGGCGATGCCACCAGCTTTTCCATCGCCGCCGCCAGCGTCCTGGCCAAGGTCTATCGCGACCGCCTGCTGGTCGAGTTGGACGCGCAGTTTCCCGGCTACGGCCTGGCGAACCATAAAGGCTATTGTTCCCGCGAACATCTCGCGGCTCTCGCGCGCCTGGGGCCCACGCCGTTGCATCGCAAGAGCTACCAGCCGGTAGCGCAGAGGCTGCTGCCCTTTGATTTGCCCGAATACGAAAGTGTCGTGGCCGAAGATGAAAGCGTTGTTGCCCAGGACTAAGTCGTCGGAACGTTTTGGCTCGTGGCTTCAGCGCGCGTTTTATTGCGCCTAGTCCACGCCAGCGCGGGCCGCGCAAGCAACAGCACGATGAGCGTAATCGTGATGGCCAGCGGCGTGAGCACGCCGGGCTTCAACTGCCACCAGTAATGGATGACTCCGCAGATCGCAGCCGCATACACAAGCATGTGGAGGCGATTCCAGTTTTTGCCGCCCAGCTTGCGAATGGACCAGCTGGTGGATGTGACGGCCAACGGCAACAGCAGGAGCCACGCGGCCATGCCCATGGTGATGAACCGGCGCTTCGCAATGTCAGTCACCATGGTATTCAGGTCAAAGCTCGTATAGAGAGCAATCCATGTCATCAGGTGCAACGTCGCGTAGAAGAAGGCGAAGAGACCGAGCAGCCGCCGAAATTTGATCATCCAGCTCAGTTGTGGGATGAGCTTTCGCAACGGCGAAATGGCCAGCGAAATGACAAGCAGGCGTAGTGTAGCGCGACCTGTAGCAAACGTGATGGTCGCCGTGGGATCAGGCCCCAGGTTGTTGGTTAGGGCCCCCCAGACCAACTGCGCGACCGCCCACAGGCATGCCAGCCAGGTGAGTGTCTTCAGCGCGATGAGCGTCGAACGTTTCATATTTGCTTTTGAAAGTTGATGTGGCAGATCCCTGCCCCCTGATCTCTGTTTCCTGTTCCCTGACGCCTGACCCCTGATCCCTGATCCCTGTCCTAGTAGTACTTCTTCAAGTTCATCCCGTTATACAGGGATGCAACCTGTTCGCCATAGCCATTGAACAGGAGCGTATTGCGGCGCTGCTGGTAGAAGGCCAGTCCGATGCGGCGCTCGGTTTTCTGGCTCCAGGGCACGTTGTCCACATCGGGGTTCACGTTGGAGTAAAAGCCGTATGCGCTCGGCGCCTGGTCGTTCCAGGTCGTTGCTGGCTGCTTCTCGACAAACCGCACCGTCACGATGGATTTGGCCGACTTGTACCCGTACTTCCACGGCACCACGATGCGCACCGGAGCGCCATCCTGGTTGGGCAGCGTTTCGCCGTAAAGACCAAACGTCAGCAACGTCAGCGGGTTCATGGCTTCGTCCATGCGCAGGCCTTCGGAGTAGGGCCAGAAAATCGTGGCGTCTTCGCTGGCCCACTTCTCCACGTGTTTGTCGTAGTACGAAAGGAATTGCACGTACTTGGCTTTGGGCAGCGGATTGCATTCGTTGATGAACTCCGAGAGCGAGTACCCCACCCAGGGAATCACCATGCTCCACGCCTCGACGCAGCGATGCCGGTAGACTCGGTCTTCAAGTGGGCGCAACTTGAGCAAAGTGTCAATGTCGAAGGTCTTCGGTTGTTTCACCAGGCCCTCGACCTTAACGGTCCACGGACGCGTGGGCAGCACGCCGGCATTCTTTGCGGGCTTATCCTTATCCACGCCAAACTCGTAGAAGTTGTTGTAGTGGGTGATGTCCTGATAGCTGGTCAACTCCTCGCCGGTCGTGGTCAGGGGGCTCTTCACGGTTTGCAGTTTCGTGTCCGCCAGCGCGCGGATGCGGGGTGAAAACACGTCGGCCAGCCGCTCCGCTCCGAGAGCGGCCGCGCCCGCAGCCACCGCGCCCCGCATGAAACTGCGACGGTTCAAATAATCTTTCCTTGAAGTGATGTCCGAAGACGGAATATCGGACGGTTTGCCGATCAGCATGAGATGACCTCGCGCGGGGAAAAAGGCCGACCCGCAATTATTAGACACGTTTCGGCCGCCGAGAGTTACAAAACACGGCGCGGCGGCCGTTCATACTGTCAAAGGGAACGCCTTCCTTTTTCAGCGGAACAGGTGAATGAGCAGAACGCAGGCAGCCGCAAGGCGACGGAGTTCGAGCCAACCTCCCGCTCAGCCGCGTTTATCCGCGGCGCTGTTGACCAGCGCTGGCAGGCTGCCCCGCGGAAACGTCGAGGACTGGCGAACCACCAGCTGAGTGGGAATGCGCCACTCTTTCTTGCGGGATTCCGCGCAATTGGCCTCGATTCCAGCGCGCAATCCCTCCACGGCGGCAAACGCAAGGTGCTTGCAGGACATCTGAACCGTGGTCAGCGGAGGCAGCATGAATTGGGCCAGATGAATGTCGTCGAAACCCACGACCGAGATGTCTGTGGGCACCTTATAAGGTGTCCGATAGAGTGCGTGCAGGACGCCGATGGCCGTCATATCGTTGGAGCACATGATGCCTGTGGGCAGATTGTCGAGCGCCAAAATCCGTTCCATGGCCGCGATGCCGCCTTCCATGGTGTGCTCGCCTTCAACCATGTGCTCGGCAGGAACCGTGAGCCCCAGCTCAGCCATCGATTTGAGGAAAGCATCGCGGCGCGCCACGGCAGAGCGCAGGCGCAACGGACCGCTGATGAAAGCGATTTGCCGATGCCCCAGGGCCGCCAGGTGCTGCACTGCCTGGCGAATTCCCTCGCCGTAGTCGACTTTGACAACGCGAATGTTGGGCAAGTCCGGTCCGGCATCCACAAACACCAGCGGAAACTCGCGCTCCACCAGCTTCTGAACAAGTTCTTCCTCGATCCCGAAGGTCATCACCGCAACACCGTCAACGTTGCGCTGCAACATGCGGCGGATCAGCGATTCGGTACGGACCGGTTCGTAGTTGGTAGAGCCGATCAGCACTTCATAGCCTTGCGCTACAGCAAGATTCTCAAACTCCTGCACCAGTTCGGGAAAGAAAGGATTGGTAATCTCAGAGACAATGAGCCCCAGCATCCGACTGCGGCCTGACACAAGCGCGCGAGCCTGCGTGTTGGGCAGATAGCCGACTTCTTCAATGGCTTCCCATACCCGCCGCGCCAATTCGGCGTTCACCGTTGGAATGTGGTTGACGGCGCGCGAAACCGTCGCGATGGACACGCCCGCGCGTTGAGCCACGTCGCGAATGCTGATCGTCCCGGGCCGACGGCCTGACGTATTGTTCCGGGCGCCACTCATCGGATGCTCCAATTCTAGCGGTTTCTGGCTGTTTCTCAACCGTAGATTCGAGTGAATCTCACACAATCGCGCTTTTTACCGCTATTTGGCGGCTCCCTGTGATTGTCGAAGCTGCGGTAAGTCGAGGAATCTGCCCCCAAGTTGGAAAGCGTTTCCTGAATCCTGCCGGAGCTGCGACCCGCAAACTTACCGAAAATCCGCAAGTAATCCGATTTAGGGATGTGTTTGGCTTCCGGCAGCGACTTCAAGCCCATGCCCCACCAAAGCAAGAATCGAGGCAAGACTTTCCTCTGCCCCGCGACGGCTCCCGGGGAGATTGATGATCAGCGTCATTCCCTTGAGGCCGGCCACGCCCCGCGAGAGCCATGCAAACGGATTATGCTCCGCGCCCATGGCGCGCATGGCTTCGGCCAGGCCGGGCGCTTCACGCTCAATGACGCGCCGCGTCGCCTCCGGAGTGCGATCGCGCGGTCCCAGGCCGCTGCCGCCCACGGTTAGCACCAGCGCAGCCTTGTGATTGCCCCATTCTTCCAATTGGGAGGCAATCTGTTCCTCCTCGTCGGGAACCAGCGCCGTCCGGACTTCTGCGTCCGGCCAGTTCTGTCGGAGCAGCGCAACGACCGCCGGCCCGGCCGTATCGATTGCCTGTCCCTGCGAGCAGCGGTCAGAAACCGTGAGAACGGCAAGTAACATGGGGTTGATTTTAGCGCCTGCTGCGCGGGAAGCACCTCGCTTACCTTGCGGGAAGCACCTTGATCGTATGCAGCCAGTCTTCCACTCGCTGCGGCCAGGTCGTTACAGGCAAAGCGGTGCGGCGCAGGCCGTATCCGTGTCCACCCTGCGCGTAAATGTGCAGTTCGGCCGCAACGTTGGCGTTCTTAAGAGCCATGAAATAGGCCACGGCATTCTCGACATGTACCGGGTCGTCTTCGGCCTGCACGATGAAGGACGAAGGCGTGGTGGCGTCGGGATGGATCTCGGGATTGGGCGCGAAGTTCTGCTCCGCCAGTGCCAGATAGCCGGGATAAACAATCACGGCGAAGTCCGGGCGGCAATTCAGCTTGTCTACCTCATCGACCGGGTCGTAGAGGCGCGTGACATAGTGCGTGCTGAGCGCCGCAGCCAGGTGTGCTCCTGCCGAAAAGCCAAGCACGCCAATCCGGTTTGGATCGATGTGCCACTCTGCCGCATGCTCCCGCACCATGCCCATCGCGCGCTGTGCGTCCTGCAAGGCGGCCGATGACTTGGGATAGGGCCCTGAGTTCGGAACCCGGTATTTGACCAGCACGCAATTGACGCCGATTGTGTTGAGCCAGTCGCACACCTCTGTGCCTTCCAGATCGATGGCCAGAATTTGATAACCGCCGCCGGGAAACACCACAACGGCAGCTCCGGTGTTCTCCCCCTTGGGCGCATAGAGGGTAAGGGTGGGCCTGGACACGTTGCCGAGGCGAATGAGGGGCCTGCCCGCAATTAAAGGCTCCTTCGCTGTGGTGGTGTCTACCTCGGCCGGCGAACTTGCCGGAGCGCCGGGCGCTGCATTTGGCCAAAGCGGCAGTGTGAGATGGCCCGGGGCGGGTTCCCACGCAGGCTTTTGTGCCAAAGCAGTCACCGAAATTCCAGCAGCTAAGATGCAGAGTGCAAACGCGGTCTTATTCATAGCTTAAGCCCCTTTGAAGAACTTTTGCAGCGATGATTGCAGCCGGAGGAGGCCGGGCGCAAATCGGCACACTCCAGCGACGGCTCAACTTCGGGCCGTTGAGGTCTCTGCGCAGTATGCAACACTGGGCAGGGCGCGTGCAGAGCCGCGCACTTGTCCCACATTTTTCTGGGGAAATGCGGAGAAAAAATGAACCAGAACATTCGAGACAGGCGAGACTTTCTCAAGCAGGTGGGATCAATGGGTTCGGTTGCAATGATGACAGGTTTGCCCCAGGGCGCGATGGCTTTTGGCGGCGGCCGGGTGGTCGAGGAAATTATGCTTCCGGCGCAAGCCATGGAGGCGCCGCAACATCACATCAAGTTTGCCGTGTGTGGCATGAGCCATGACCACATCTACGGCATGGTCGGAGCAATCCAGCGCGGCGGCGGCGAATTGGTTGCGGCCTGGGGCGGCGAAAAAGATAAAGTCGCAGCTTTCACCCGGCGCTTTCCCAATGTGAAAGTGGTGAAGACGCAGGATGAAATCCTGAACGACCCGTTGGTGCAACTGGTGCTCAGCTCGCAGATTGCCAATGAGCGCGCTCCGCTCGGCGTGCGCGTGATGAAGCACGGGAAGGATTATTTGTCCGACAAGCCCGGCGTCACAACGTTGGAGCAACTGGCAGAGGTGCGCAAGACGATCGACGAGACCAAAAGAATCTACGGCATTCTCTACAGCGAGCGGCTCGAGGTGAAAGCGGCTTTGTACGCGGGAGAGCTTGTCCATCAGGGTGCCATCGGCAAAGTGATTCAGACCATCAACATCGCTCCGCACCAGATCATTCAGGGACACGGAGACGCAGGTGGCGGTTCGGGTCGGCCCGACTGGTTCTGGAACCCCGACCAATACGGCGGCATTCTCTGCGACATCGGCTCGCACCAGGTAGATCAGTTTCTCTTCTACACGGGAACCAGGCAGGCTGAAATCGTTGAATCGCAGATTGCCAACATTCGGCATCCGGATCATCCGCGGTTTCAGGACTTCGGCGACATGGTGCTGCGCGGAGACCGCGGGCTCGGCTATGTGCGGCTCGACTGGTTCACACCCGATGGGCTGGGCACATGGGGCGACGGGCGGCTCTTCATCCTGGGCACCGACGGCTATATCGAGATCCGCAAATATACCGATGTCGCGATAAAGCAACAGGGAAACAATCTCTTCATCGTTGACAGCAAGCAGGCCAGATACATCGATTGCAATCAGATGCCTCTGCCATTCGGCCCACAGTTTGTTGCGGATGTCGTGAATCGCACGCACGTTGCGCAAGACCAGGAGGCCTGCCTATTGGCGGCGGAACTGGTAATCAACGCGCAACGGAATGCTCGCGTGGTGACACTCGAGGACTAGCGGGCAGTATGGATGAGAGGGTTTTGCAACACATGCTGAATTGCACAGCGATAGCCACGACCAGCCTTGACGGCCGCGGAAAATTGTACTCTTTGAGCGAACGCCGTTTGGAACTCGGCGATTGATGAAAAAGCGGGCGTCGGACTACGCAACCAATTTTGTAAGGCTTGACGAAATGTCACGCACCGCCATCAGTGCATGAGATCTGAGGGCGGGAGCGCATATGACCTGGTGCTCTTCCAGTTCATACCGGGCACGCTCCATTTCGACATTCTTTTCAGCCGCGAGTTTCCTGCTCATCCCATAGACCGCCGAGGAGCGAGCCGCGAGGTACTCACCGAGTTTGCTCTCATAGTCTCGTTCAAGATCTCTGCAGATTGGGCAACTCATGTCTACCTCCTTCGGCCTTCCACCGGACCTGCGAGCGCGTTGAGCGCCGCTCCATTGCTGAGGATTGTCTGCACGGTGCGTTGCCAGTCCGCTGAGTTCCAATTCGGATAACAATGGCGCACTTGCAGCCGCCTCTTCGCACCAGGCGAAATAATTCGAGTGATTTTTGCCCGGTACTGAGGTTCGAGAGTTTGCCTTCCAACGTCTCCCGCGTTTTTTGGTGATCCGTCAGCAATTCTTGGGCAAATTCATGTCCGTATTCGATCAACGCAGATCTCGAGGCAAAGGGGCATTGCGGTGCTACAGCTTTCTAACTCAACCGTTACGAAGGAAATCCAAGCTGCTGGCATGACTCGGTTCGTTCATTTGTTGAGAGCGAAGAGCCGCCTGAAATTCCAACCTTCATGAAGTGCATTCCAGAAACGGAATGTTCCAGAAGGAAGTCCTCGGCAAAAGTCCTTTTCCGATCGGTGCCTTTCGATTCGAGCGCCGAAAAATCCACCTTGACAGCGTGGCGCACCGGCCGGGTGGCATGTTGACTGACAAGTAAATGATGGTTCGTATCAAGTTTCTTGGATAGGCCCATAACAACTCCAGTCATTGGTAGTGGGCTTTCACAGTCTCGCCTGGAGAGAGGTTTAAGATTCCAGGCGAATAATCGTTGCTCAAATTCCAACGGGGCACACTCAGCGTAGCCCACATGACGCCCTCGCACTGATTAACGATCAGGCAGCGACACGTTGTCGTTTTGAGCCTCAGGCATCGATCTGTGAAGGCTCACGGTGGTTGAAAAACCGGTCGTGTTGTAGTTCAAATCCGCTGTCACAGCGAATCTGAAGGAGGAGGAGGAATCGTGCCTATACTTACGAATTACGCCTAATCAGGGCTCGTGTCAAGGATTTTCCGGTTAATATCCGCCCTCAAAACGGTGACTCAAATAGTTTTGATTCTGAACAATATTCACGCTCGCTGGTCCACTCGCAAGTAGAAATGTGGCACCAATTCGCACTCTCTACATGAGCTAAACGTTTTCCCGATTTGCGAGTTTCGCCGACCGTTTTCCGACCGGCAGCCCCGTGATCAGCACCACGCTGAGGAGAACGAATAAGGTTCCAAGAACCGTTCGCAGACCGAGCGTTTCGCCTCCCAGAGAAAATCCAACCAGCACCGCGACCACCGGATTGACGTAGGCGTAAGTCCCGACCTTGGTCGGCGATTCATGATGAATCAGCCACACATATGCGGTGAAACCGATAATCGAGCCGGCAACTATCAGATAGATCAATGAGAACCAGGCCGCGGGCGAGACGGCTCGGGGCTGAAAGCCGCGTGTCTCTCCAAGGGCGGTCGCGACAATTCCCAGCAATATGCCCCCGGCGAGCATCTGGGCTCCCGAACTCATCACTTTCGACGGCGGGAGGGGCAGTTTGCGCGAAAGCACTGAGGCAATCGACCAGCTCACGGATGCAAAGATCAGCGCCGCAGCTCCGGTCCGCTCAATGGGCACTCCCCCAAGGCTCAGTGAGCGGCTCATCAGCACCGCGACGCCCCCCATCCCGACCAGGAGTGCCAATGCAAGGCGTACAGTCATCCTCTGGGTTCTGAGGAAAACGATTTCCGAAAGCGCCATGAAAGCCGGAATGGTTGCCAGCATGACTGCGGCAATCCCGGACGGTACGCGTTGCTCAGCCCAGAACAACAGCCCGTAGTCGAAGACGAAAATAAGCAGCGCCATAATAAATGCGGAGACCCACTGGCGCCTGTCCGGTGAGCGCTCGCCACGCGCAATCATCCAGGCGTACAAGACAACGCCCGCAACCAGAAATCGCATCGCCGCGAAAAGGAAGGGCGGAACTTCGTGAGCGCCAACACGAATCGCCAGAAATGTCGATCCCCAGACGAAATAAATGATCGCGAACGCAAGTAGCGTCTTCCATGCGGGACGATGGTCAGTGACGTCCAAAGAGCGCTCCTTCCAGCACTCTACCAGTGCCGAAGCCCGATCCTGCGCACCGAGCGAGCCGCCGCCGGCCGGGGCGATACTTCCACTTCCGGGCCGAACCTCGGTGCAGCTGATTCCCATCCATCATTGGGGCCAGCAATCTCGCGTAAAAGTCCTGCAGCGGTCCCGCACAACGACTGGCGTTCAGGGCTGCACTTTTGAAAATCTCCTTCATCACGTGGTTGTGATTCTGATTCAGACCACGGATTCTGTTCTGGCTTTTTAGAACGTCGCAGTTGTCCGTCTACATAACGGTGCTGCGCGCTGTCGTGCGTCACCACCGCCAGGCCACTATAGGTCTACAGCTGCCTCTTACTGCGGAACCGGCGTGGCGTTTGCATCTGGGCCAGCAACAGTGCAGCCCGAAGCGGGCCGATTGAGGGAACCTGGCGCAAAATTTTCACGGCCTGATGCTTCCGGCTTTCGGCCAACAGTTCTCCACGCACGGTGTTCCGCAAAACAAGTAGTCCATCCAGCTGCTGATAGAACAGCACCGCGCGGCGGTGCACGCCGACCTGCGCAATCTTGCTCAACCATTGTTCCCGATGGCATGCGGCATAGACCTGCTTGCCGGCACAGCAAAACCCCAGATGTGGTACTGGCCGACGAGCATGGGCACCTCGATGAGCTGGCGCTCGTCGAGGTGTGCGGCGAGCACCGCCCAGGTTTCATCGGTGATGCAGGCGTCGGAGTGTAGCTCGTCGGCGGCGCGGAGCACTGCGGCCTCCAGCACGGTCCAACCCTCCGCCACGGGTCCGCTCCTGACCCGGGCGAGCTCCCTCGTCGGAAACTCCCACCTTGCGCGCCAGGACGGTGTGCTGTCCCCATTCGTACTCGGAGCCGCAGAGCCAGCCGGTGCGAAGGATGGCGATCTCGCGGAGACGGGGCGGGAGTACCCCGGTGACCGCCAGACCAACTCCACCGGTTCCGCGGCGGGTAGGGTCCGGTGCTCCTTGCCAGTCTTCAATTCGGCGATAGATCTTCAGTACCGACTCATAGTTCCATGCTGTGTCGCCCGACTCGGATGCGAAGAAATCCCAATCGTTCTTGTGTCCGCGTACCCAACCCTATGGGATCCCGGTAATGGCTCTGTCTTTCAACGAAAAGCCAATCACGGCTGGCTTCATGAAAAATTGGAGCAACTGGTCTTCATGAAGATGCGATTGCCAGCTAGTCGGTCCGCGGTCGCGGCGCTCCACAAGCAGGGAGGATGAGGATAAGGGCCCAATCGGGGCCACATCGAACATCGGCTAAATCCTACCTTCTCGATGAGACAGAATGCGTAATGTACTTTCTTTCTCAATATTCATCTTTTGCTTCGCACCCATTTGATGGTCACCCCCTCGCCAAGGATTCGCGTGGATTGTCACAAAGCCGACATGGATAGCGCGAGGAACGATGTTCGGTGCGCGGATGTAAGTAGCGAGTGGGCCGCTTTCTTGACTCAAGATTCGTACCTCTATCCGTAGCCAAAATTTTGAGAACGTTACATCGATTCTCTGCATCGTACATACGATTCCGTTTATTGAGATGTCTGTAGACGACAGACATGTCCGGTAACCTGCCCAATGCTGAGCGAGATGCTCAGTGTTCTGTGAGTCGATGGAAGGCGCTTGGTTTCCCACTGCCCATGCTCCCATTTTTCCCTGAGACTTTCAGATCGAGACCTGCAGCAGATCTCCCAGGCCGATACGGCGGAGCAGTTCGGCACGAACCCTATCCATGACCAATGTTGGTACCTCTGCGCCATCCTCCGTCGGATCAGCACATGCACTCTGAATGGACGCTTCCTAAAATGGCGTGTCAAGGATCTTCACAATCGCATCGGCGACTGCTGAGGCATCCGCATCTAGAGGCGCGATGGAGGCGAAGCCCCTCATCACGTCGTCGTCGAAGCCTCTGTAGGGGTGTCGATGTCGTCGAAGGCTCGCAACATATACCGGAGAAGCGCCTGGCAGCGTACGGTCATCGCCGTCGTACCGTGATTACACTGCCATATTTCGGAGCGGCTACGCGGTGTATTCCTGGAACCAAGCTAAATTCTTACCGCACCCCGGCGATTCGCAGGACTGGAGGCCGAAAATCGCAAAATCAAGGTGCAGAAGGCGCCGGAAGAGATAACCGGCTTCAAGTACCTGATGATCTGGCATCCGCGAGTCAATACGGATGCCGCGCATGCATGGCTTCGAGGCGAGATCAGGAGAATTGGCTAAAGAAAGATCGGCTCATGATCTTCCTATTGACTGAATCTGATTTGGTGCTACGGTAATGCCGCAAGCAGTTTCCGAGTCACAGGCAAGCCAAGAAGCAATTCTCAACTCGCGCGAACAGGCCGTATAACGTTTCCTCTCCGCCAGGCGCAGAATGGGAACTCAATTATCAAGGAAGCCGCTTTTGCGGCTCGCTCGGGAACTCTCCGGGATGCTGCCGATGCGCAGCGCCGTTCCAGCTATGAGCGGAGTTTTGATGATCGCCCCGCTTCATAGAACGAATATGCTGGCAGTGTAAGGAACTCTGCGCGTTGCATTCGGGCTGCAACTGCCTTCAGGCGCATTTCCTCCATGCGTCTCGGTACGTTGGATAAATCGCACCGCCCTCAATCTTCCGGTCGCGCCGACTGACTCGAGGAACAACCACGGCACTGCGGTCGAATCAGGAGCAACCTGTTTGGCGACTGCCTTCCCTTTGACCCAACTGCCATCGTTGAGCCGCCAGGTAGGACCTTCAAAGTGTCGTCCAATAACCGACTCCTTCCTGATTGAAGAGCTTCGCATCCGGAGCCTTCAACGCCCAACTGCCATTGACGCAGCTGTAAACTTGATCTCCACGTCCAACTGCCCGCATTAGAAGCTTGGAGTGAAGAATACATCGATTGACTCTTTCGGCGTTTGGGCGATAGAGTCTGGCGCCATACAGGCGACAACGAGGAGCAATGCAATCATCCCCAGTCGATTAGCAGAAGGAGGCGCAGTTTTGCCGGACGATTTGGGACCGTTCCCGATATATTGCGAAGGGTCAATATCTGCAAGATGCTGTTTAGTTGACGTGAGTACGTTGTGAAGTAATGCATTAAAAGACATGACTAAACCTTCCCGATCGCTCGTAAGCGCTCTAAGAGTGAGCCTGTGGCTAACTCCATGCACCCTGCAACAACTTTGCAACTGGTTTATTCCACCGATGTACCGAAATTTTCGCAATCCTCGCAACTCTCTCTTGTGAGAGCCACTCAATACTTCTCTTTGCAAGCTAATGGCGGCCAGCAATGCGATCTGCGGACCGAAATCCTTGTCACGGCTGGCTACTTCCACGTTCAGGCCATCGGGAATTAAATCATCGTCTCTGTGTTCCTTTAGTTGGGGCCTTCGGAACGGCTCGTATCACGCAACACAATGGTTGCCCAAGAGAAATTGCGGGTGCGCCACTACATGTGCTGCTACTTAGTGCCTAGATGGTCCTCGGTAAAAGCGAGAGGGCGAACTCGGAACGCACCAAGAAACTCTTCGCCCAAAAAACAGGAGAACGAACATGACGCTCAGATTCAATAAGCCGCGGAACTTGGTTTCAACCTCAGTCCTCTGGATGTCCGGCTTCGCTTTTGTGGGATCACTGCCTTATACCGCCCATGGCCAGCAACGCAATCCCGAGAGTGTGAAGACCTTTGTGTACGTGGCTAACAGGTTTGACAATACAGTCTCGGTGATCGACACGACCAGTAATACCGTCGTCGCTACGATCCCGGTGGGGGGTGACCTTCAGGCGTGGCGATCACGCCGGCGCGCAGGAGCGTAGCCTTTTGTTCCGGTCGCAGCCGGAGGTTCATTCGTGGGTTGCCGTCCACGCCCACTCCAGGCATAGATTCCTCCTTGTGTACTTATTAAAGGCGTACGAGCAGCTCTGGGAGTCTCAATTTTGGGACTCAGCACAAACCGTCGAGCGACTCGGAATCGGTGCCAAGGCGCTCATTCTTAAAGATCTATTCGAACACCGTCGTAAATTAGCGGGGTTACATTCCGCCCGGAGCGGGCCTGTAACCCCATTATTTCCAGTTAGTGAACTTGCAACAATCGGGTAACAACTTTGGCATGGATGAGGGGGCCAAACTTTCATTGGCAAGCGGCAACCCACATCCTCTCCTCCTCCTTCTTCTCGTGAGAAGTGACCTTTTATTAGGAACATCCGCTCGTCGACCCGCAGCTCATGCAGCGGTAGCAACTGCCGTTGCGACCATGATTGCTCCGCAGGTGCCGCAGCTCGGCGCATCGCCCATGTCATACATCTCGCGCATGGCGTCGGCGGCGTGGTAAATCCCGCGGTCTTGCATCACCGGTCCGTGTGCCGGGCCGGTGCGCGATCCGACGCCGAATCTCCGGTGCGATGCCGCCGACCCGGCGCCGATGTGCGCCCATGCCCTGCCCGCTTGCCAATTTCCGTGCGACCTCCTCGGCAAGTCGGGACAACTGACTCTCGGGACATGCCGCCTTCCATCCTCGGGTCCATGCTCCGGGATCAGTGTGGGCGAAGCCGGCAATTGCGGCGCCTGCGGCGCCAGTCCCGCGAAAAGCGTCAACTGCGTGCCGGAAAGGAAGCGCAGGTTCAGCCAGCGGAAGATGTAATCCATCAGGCTCTTGGCATAGCCGATCTGCTCGTTGCCGGTCCAGCCGGAAGGCTCAAAGCGCGTGTGCGCAAACTTCTCGCACAGCACCCTCAGCGGCACGCCATGCTGCAGCGCCAGCGAGATCGACGGTCGCGAAGGCATCCATCAAGCCGGAGACGGTCGAGCCTTCCTTGGCCATCTTGATGAAGATTTCGCCCGGCTGCCCGGTGGGATAGAGACCGACCGTGATGTAGCCCTCGTGCCCGGCGATGGAGAACTTGTGCGTCATCGAGGCGCGCTCTTCCGGCAGCCGATGGCGAACCGCGCGCGGCGGCGCATTCAGATCCTGCGCCGACTCGGCGGCTCGAATAGCTGAGCGACGGCTTCTGCACGGTCAGCGCTGCGCCTGGCCATCTCATCGAGCGCCTTCTGGAAAGCGGCGCGGCCGCGATCACCTGCTTCGCGGTCACCTCCAGCTTCTCGCCGATCTTGCGCTTCCAGCGTCTTCACGTCGGCTTCGGCGGCTGCGCTGCCCGGCGGCCATGCTGCGCAGCACCGCGCTACCCGACCGCATCGAGCGCCGAGGGCTCGCTTCTTCGCATCCATGCTGGTGTTCAGGGGCTGCGTGCCCTTGGAACCATCCCGATAAATCGCGACAGCCTTGATGCCTTGACGCCAGCTTTCCGCGTATGCCTCGGCAACATCGTCCACCGTCGCTTCGTGAGGCAGGTTCACCGTCTTCGAGATGGCGCCGGACAGGAACGGTTGCGCCGCCGCCATCATCTTGATGTGTCCCATGTATTGAATCGAGCGCGTGCCCTTCGCCGGCTTGAAGCTGCAATCGAACACCGCGCAGATGCTCCGGCTTGATGCCCGGCGCGCCTTCGATGGTGCCTGTCGCGTCGATGTAGCTGACGATGGCGTTCACCTGGTCGTTGTTGTAGCCCAGCTTGAACAGCGCCGCCGGCACGGTGTTGTTGACGATCTTGATCATGCCGCCGCCTACCAGCTTCTTGTACTTCACCAGCGCCAGGTCGGGCTCGATACCGGTCGTGTCGCAATCCATCATGAAGCCGATGGTGCCCGTCGGCGCCAGCACCGTGGTCTGCGAGTTGCGATAGCCATAGCGCTCGCCATAAATCAGCGCCATGTCCCAGCACTCGCGGCTGGCATCGATCAGGGCGTCAAGCTGCGGCACGTTGAACGGCTCACCGCTCATGCGCGACTTGCCGATGTTGTTCACTTCAGCGCGGTGCATGCGGATCACGTCAAGGAAAGGCTCGCGATTCACATAGAACCCGGGGCATGCGCCGCCTTGCCGTTCCACGCCCGCGGTCAGCGGAGTGGCCGAGGCGAGCGGCGGGCACTGCGCCGCCATAACGGCCGACTGCAGATAAGCCTGGCCGCACATAATCGCCGTGAGAACCCCCGCCATATCGCGCCCGGCGGTTGAATCGTACGGCAGACCGCATCGCCATCAGCAGCGCGCCCAGATTCGCGTAGCCCAGGCCCAGCGGACGATAGTCATGCGAGTTCTTGGCGATGGCTTCCGTCGGATAGCCGGAGTTGTCCACCAGAATTTCCATCGCCGTAATGATCACACGAAATCGCATGCCGATATGCCGGAATGTCGAAAGTGCCCGTCGGAGTAACAAACTTCATCAAGTTGAAACTGGCCAGGTTGCAAGCCGAGTTATCCAGGAACATGTACTCCGAACAAGGATTGGAGGCGTTGATGCGCGCCGTGTTCTTGCTCGTGTGCCAGCGGTTGATGGTGGTGTCGAACTGCATGGCCGGGATCGCCGCACAACCACGTGGCTTCGGCGATCTTGCGCATGATGTCGCGCGCCTTGTAGGTCTTTACCGGCTCATGGCTCCTTGACCGTATAGGTCGTGAATTCGCCGTCGCTCTCATAGGCGCGCATGAATTCGTCACTCACACGCACGGAGTTGTTGGCGTTCTGAAAGAAGATCGACGAATAGGCTTCCGAATCGGGACCCGAACCGTCGTAGCCCGCCTTGATCAGCGTGAAGGCCTTGGCTTCTTCCTTGGCTTTGCAGTCGATGAACTCAATGATGTCGGGGTGGTCCGACATTCAGGATGACCATCTTGGCCGCGCGGCGCGTCTTGCCGCCCGACTTGATCACTCCCGCAAATGCGTCGAACCCGCGCATGAAGCTCAAGGGACCGGAAGCCTGCCCGCCGCCCGAAAGCGTCTCCATGTGAGCCGCGGATCGACGAAAGGTTGGTGCCCGTGCCCGATCCCCACTTGAACAACATGCCCTCGGTCTTGGCCAGGGTCAGAATGGAATCCAGCGAGTCCTCAACGGAATTGATAAAGCAGGCCGAGCACTGCGGATTGCGGTAGCCGGTCGCGGCGAAGCGAACCCCGCCCGTGGCGGGATCCCAGTGCCAGTTCTGGCCGTCGGAGTTCGGTTCCAGACGGTCGCAACCCACGTTGAACCACACCGGCGAGTTGAAGGCCACCTTCTGGGTCAGCAGCATGTGCGCCAGTTCGTCATGGAAAGCCGCCGCGTCCTGCTCCGATGCGAAGTAGCCGCCCTTAAGGCCCCAGTCGCGGATGGTCTCTGCGACACGCCCCACCAGTTGCCGCACGCCGGTTTCCCGCTCGGGCGTATCCATCTGCCCATGCAAGTACTTCGAAGCCACAATGTTGGTCGCCGTCATCGACCAGTCGAGCGGCACCTCCACGTCCTTCTGCTCAAAAATTGTGTTGCCCTTGCTGTCGGTAATCAGCGCCGTGCGCCGCTCCCATTGCACTTCGTCGTAAGGAGAAACGGCTTCATTGGAAAAGCGCCGCGTGAACGTCAGTCCGCTCTGGCTGTAAGGTGCCTGGAGGGAAGGTGCAGAAGTTTGAAGGTTGACCTCGTTCATTTCGATCCTCTCAATCGGAAAAATCTGTAATGCCATGCCTTTTCCAGCGCAGTTCTGCCTGGATTGGAGCTGGTCAAGCCAGTGAAAGCAGACGGGAAACGGGAGTTTGAAAGACGCCGCGATAATTTTGTCGTTCGACGGTCTGCCGGTAATTTTTCCGCCGGGTTACATTACAGTCCGTTTACAGCCGCAGTTGAAAAAATACCGCTGTCTATGGTGCATGTCAACCGCAAACCACAACATATTGTATTTTGTTCACATTCGCGGTCACTGGCTTCCAAACTCAGCCACTCTGCCTGTGGAAAGCTCAAACAGCCTTACCGGTCGCGGGTTTCGGGGTTGTATATTGCCCCAAATCCGGTGCAAGCCGGCGATTCGCTGCCCTGAGTTCCCACCTCTACGAGCCTATTCCCGGACCGAGGTGACGACAAGGAGCGGAAACGGTGCAGTTCCAGCATGAATCTGTGGAGATGTGGACAAATTGGACGCATCTCTGCCCTGGAACCCTATCCGCAACGCAGAAGCGTTAGGGAGCAGTTGAATTACCTGCCCTCACCGCATAGAGTTCTGGGCATGAAGCAACTGATCGGGCTTCTCACGCTGGTTATAGCGTCGGCAACCGGCAACTGCCAGAACGCCGGCAAGACGGTAACGACCTTCGTCGTCCAGCGGCCTACAATCGTGGCGTTCTTCGCTCCCGCAAAACAATCGGACAATGATGCGGATGCCAACGAAGTTCTTAGCGACTTTCAGCTTTATGCCTCCAGGGCTCATCCTCACCTGAAAAAAGCCGGAATCGACTTCACCGTGGCCACGACAACTTCGTTCAAGGTTCGGACCGGGATGAAGCTTCGCAGTTTCAGGACAGGCAAGATTGGCGTCGGATATTACTTCATCGCTCCTGACAAGGAGCCGCACGCTGAATACGGCGTCATGACGGATTCAGATCTTCTCGATCTGGCTCGGCAGTATTTCGGAATGGCAATTCCTTGACGGCAACGACCGAGGAGAGGGATCAGACCTTCCTGCTAATTTGAACTCATGGCAGAAGCAAAATCTCTCGACCTCCATTGGAAACCTGTTCCGCGTCCAGAGGGGACGTCCCTGCGGGGCCGCTACGTCACCCTGGAGCCGCTGGATGCAACTCGGCACGGCGAAGCCCTGTTTGAGGCTGTCAAGGGTCACGACGACCTGTGGAGGCGGCTCGCCGCCGGCCCTGAAACCAGCGCGGCCGCAATGATGGAGCATCTGGAGCGTTGGCAAGAAGCCGAACGCGCCATGCTGCTGGCGATAGTCCCGGCGGAGTCGGGCCTGGCCGCAGGCCACGCCAGCTATATGCGCATCAAGCCGGCACACGGAGTGATCGAAGTCGGAAACGTGCTGTTTTCGCCTGCACTGCAGCGAACACGAGCCGCGACAGAAGCGATGTACCTGATGGCCCGCCACGTATTCGAAGACCTGGGCTACCGCCGCTACGAGTGGAAATGTAACGCACTGAACGAGCCCAGCCGCCGCGCCGCACTGCGCCTTGGCTTTACGTTTGAAGGCATCTTCCGCCAGCACATGGTCGCCAAAGATCGCAACCGCGATACAGCGTGGTTCTCGATGCTTGACCAGGAGTGGCCTGCCCGCAAGCAAGCCTTTGAGGGATGGCTGGATCAAGCCAACTTCGACAAACATGGGAATCAACGGCAAAGCCTGGCCGAGATCGCTGCCCAGCAAATCTGACGGCAGGGCTCGACGCTCAAGCCATCACGGCGGCCTCGCGCAATCTCGTGCGAGGCCACCGTGTTTCTGTGGTAGTCCGCCAGTCAGATGTTGCTGGATTGTCCCGGCCATTCGCGTCCAGAGCGGACGGGAAGGGCCAGCTTGTTATATTCGCCCCTCACGGGAACAAGAGCGCCATCGCAACGGCAACGGTGCAAACCGGCTTGATAATCGAGTGCCACCATATTATGGGTAGAAAACGTCGCCCACTTCCAGGCGACGTTTTCTACGATTTCGAAGGTAGGAATCCAGTTACCTACCCTTTGGACTCGATCCGCATTCCGTAGAACGATTTGTGCACGAAGAACACCGACACCAGGAAGAATGCCACTGCCAGCACGTGCGTGAGCATCGGATTGTTGGCAGTGAGCGTCACCGCAAGCTCGACAGCAAGTAATCCGAACAAGGTGGTGAACTTGATAATCGGGTTCATGGCCACCGAAGACGTATCTTTGAACGGATCGCCGACCGTGTCTCCGATCACGGTTGCGTCGTGCAGAGGCGTCCCCTTCTGGTGCATGTCGACCTCTACAATCTTCTTTGCGTTGTCCCAGGCGCCGCCGGCATTGGCCATGAAGATGGCCTCGTACAGACCGAAGATCGCAATCGAGAACAGGTAGCCGATAAACAAGAACGGCTCAATGAACGCAAACGCAAGAGTCGAGAAGAAGACGGCGAGAAAGATGTTGAACATTCCCTTCTGCGCGTACTTCGTGCAGATCTCAACCACTTTCTTACTGTCAGCGACCGATGCTTTCTCCGCACCTTCCAGGTGGATGTTTGCCTTGATGAACTCGACCGCGCGGTAAGCGCCGGTGGAGACAGCCTGTGTGGAAGCCCCCGCGAACCAGAAGATTACTGCTCCGCCGCAGATCAGCCCCAGCATGAAGGGCGCGTGCAGCAGAGAGAGTTTATTCACATTGTCTGTCAGTCCGTGGGTCAGGGCCATGATGATCGAGAAAGTCATCGTGGTCGCGCCGACGACGGCAGTGCCGATGAGCACCGGTTTTGCCGTAGCCTTGAAGGTATTGCCTGCTCCATCATTGGCTTCGAGCAGGTGTTTTGCGCGTTCGAACTTCGCGACGATGCCGAAGTCCTTCTTCAACTCAGCTTCGATGCCGGGTACATCCTCGATCAGCGATAGCTCATAGACGGACTGAGCATTGTCGGTCACCGGCCCGTAGGAATCCACGGCAATCGTGACCGGGCCCATGCCCAGGAAACCGAACGCGACCAGACCAAACGCGAAGACGGCTGGAGCCAGCATCAGGTTCTGCAAATCGGAATGCCCAGTGCTGAAGTAATAGCCCAGTCCCATCAGTGCGACCATGCTAAGTCCCAGCCAGTAGGCTGACAAATTGCCGGCCACAAATCCCGACAGGATTCCCAGCGAAGCTCCGCCTTCCTGCGCCGATGTTACGATTCTTGACGTGGGTGGATTTGGTTGAAGTGAAGACCTTCACCAATTCCGGTATGAGCGCGCCCGCCAGCGTTCCGCACGAGATGATCGAAGCCAGCTTCCACCACAGCGTTCCGTCCCCGAGAGTGGGGATCATGAGGTACGAGACGATGTAGGTGAGGACGATGGAGACGATTGACGTGATCCATACCAGCGAGGTCAGTGGCGTCTCGAAGTCCATTTCGTCGGAGTTTTTGTACTTCGCGCTGGCGATGGCGCCATTGAGGAAGTACGCACCTGCGCTTGAGACCAGCATGGCCACGCGCATCACGAAGATCCATACCAGCAGTTGCGCCTGGATGGTGGGATCCTTGACCGCCAGCAGGATGAAAGTGATCAGGGCCACGCCGGTGACGCCGTAGGTTTCGAAGCCGTCGGCGCTGGGGCCAACCGAGTCGCCCGCGTTGTCGCCGGTGCAATCTGCGATGACGCCCGGGTTGCGGGCATCGTCTTCTTTGATCTTGAAGACGATCTTCATCAGGTCAGCGCCGATATCGGCGATCTTGGTGAAGATGCCGCCTGCGATACGAAGGGCCGCGGCGCCCAGACTCTCGCCAATCGCGAACCCGATAAAGCATGGGCCCGCATAATCACGCGGGATGAACAAAAGGATGAACAGCATGATGAGCAGTTCAACCGAGATCAGCAGCATGCCGATGCTCATGCCCGCCTTCAGCGGAATCGCCATGATCGGATACGGTTTGCCGCGCAATCCGGCAAAGGCAGTGCGTGAGTTGGCAAAGGTGTTAACGCGGATTCCGAACCACGCCACGCCGTAGCTGCCGGCGATGCCGACGAGCGAAAACAGCAGGATGATGGGCAGCGTAACCGCAATCGATTTTCCGGGCACCGGCGCCAGACGCCGAAGTACAGCGAGATGATGACCGCGATGAAAATCCAGAGCAGCATAATGAACTTGCCCTGAGTGATCAGATAGGTCTTGCAGGTTTCGTAGATCAGTTCGGAAACTTCGAGCATGGTGCGATGGACCGGCGAGTTCTTCAACTGGACGTAGATCGTCAGGCCGAACAACAGGCCGCCGACGCAGAAGAGCAATCCGATCATCAGCAGGGCATGTCCGTTCATGCCGAAAAATTGCACGGTCGACAAATCCGGCAACACCAGGTTAGCTTCGCCCCCGCCCGCGTGTTCCTGCGCGCTGGCGAATGTGGGAAGCAGCAGACCCAGGAAGGCTACCATGGTCCAGTATTGGCGCCTGAAAAATGCCCCTGCGCCTCCCTTGATTGCTGATGCTATCCTCTTTATTTCCGGCGTCCCCTGGTCCGCGCCGCTGACCTGGCGTGCGAATAGAAAAGCCACAAGGAGCGAAAATACGCTCACACCCATAAAAAAGTACACCCAAGACGTTGCAGTCACATATCCTCCCAACAAAAGGTTTGAAGCCGTAGTACAGGTTGCATACGCAGTACGAGCGACCCCGAAAACGCAACCTCAATAAACACGGGGAAATCCACGGGAAGCGTATCATCCGGGTTGGGCTCTGTCGAGTGATTGCAGTCACAGGGTTCGGATGTGATCACAGGAATCGCGGAACGCCCGCGCCTTTAGCGGCTTTGCCGCACTTGAGAAGACCTGAGGACGAAGGAGATTCTCGAAAGTTGACGACATCACCCACTTTGCTTACGCCCCGACAGGCGGCGGAAAAACTGGGGATCAGCTACCCAGCCGTCAAACACTGGATCCTCGCCGGCCGCATCCGTACCGTAAAGACGCCGGGAGGCCATCATCGCATTCCCATCGATGCCCTGGAGGAGTTTCTACCCGTAGCGCAGAAGTCCTCTCCGCGGATCAGCGGACGGAATCAGTTGCTGGGCTCTGTGATTGAAGTGACAGTGGATGGCCTGCTCGCCAAGGTAGTGCTCGCGGTTGGCAGTCAACGCGTCACAGCCATCATCACCGCCGACGCGGTGCACGAACTGGCTCTGAAGCCTGGAGACGAAGCTTTTGCACTCATCAAAGCAACAGAAGTCATGATTGCGAGGCCTTGAAGCACGATCTAAGCCGACTGGAAGCGATAGCGGTTGCTCGATTTCCGATTCCATTGGCCGCCCGCCCACTCGCCGTTGACACGTGCCCCCCGTTTCCCACCATGACAAAACGTCACAATTGATTGACTTGATTGAAATTATTAAGATAAATTCGTACTAATTCGTGCCTCTTCGCCTCGAACCGTGCTCGAGGTCGGCCCTTGCCTCGCTAAAGCCTTTGTTGAGAATTTGTTCGCCATTCCTCAGGATGGCCTTGCGTGATCCCGGAGAACCTCCCTCATGCATCTACCCCGTTTGTCGTTTGTTTTGGCTTTGCTTCCCGTGTTTTTGAGCACCCCCGTCGCTTCCGCGCAAATCGCCGGTGAACTGACCGGACGAGTCCTTGATTCCTCGGGCGCCGCTGTTCCCAATGCAACGGTTGTATTAAAGGAGACCTCAACTGGCTTGCTCCAGACGACCGTCACCACAAGTACCGGCGACTACGTCTTCGTCAACCTGAGACCGGGCTCCTACAGCGTTGGTGCGTCCGCTGAAGGTTTTACCCATCTTGCTCGGTCAGGCATTACGGTCAACACGGGACAAACTGTAACCGCCGACCTGACTCTCCGCGTCGGACCTCAGCGCCAGACCGTCGAGGTAAACGCCGACGCTCCGCTGCTGCAATCTTCCACAAGCAATATCCAAACCAACATTTCCGGACCCGCGGTGGTGGGGATGCCGCTCAACACCCGCAACTTTGTGCAGCTTGCCACGCTTGCACCGGGGGTCGAGCTGCCGCCAGGCACAGTGCTTCCCCGCATCAACGGTGGCCGGCCCCGTACAAACGAGTATCTTTACGATGGCATTTCAGCTCTGCAGCCGGAGCCGGGACAAGTCGTCTTCTTCCCCATCATCGATGACATTCAGGAATTCACCGTTGAATCGAACAACGTTCCGGCTGAGTTTGGCCGCTTCAACGGCGGCGTGGTCAACGTGGCCACGCGGTCGGGCTCGAACGCGTTCCACGGCAGCCTGTTTGAGTTTTTTCGCAATGAAGACCTGAATGCACGAAATTATTTCGCAGCCACGGGCCCCAAACCCGAATACCGCCGCAATCTCTATGGTGCATCGCTGGGTGGTCCTTTCGTTCACAATCGCCTGTTCTTCTTTGGCGATTATCAAGGCGTTCGCCAACTGATTGGCGTCACCCGGATCTCCACAATTCCTACGCTCAACGAACGGAACGGCATTTTTAAGGGCGTTTCCAAGATCTTCGATCCTGCCACCACGACCGTGATCAATGGCGTATCCGTGCGCCAGGAGTTTCCGCAGGACACCATCAATGTGCCGTTCGATCCCGCGGCAAAGGCCCTGCTCGATCGATTCCCCATCCCCACCAACACCGCGGTCGCTGCAAACAACTACACGCGGACGGCCAGCGACGCCGACCACCAGAGCCAGTTCGATGCGCGGGTCGATGGGGCGTTTCGAAAGAATGATCGCGCGTTCGGCCGTTACTCCTATTACAACGAAGTTGAGCAGCCGGTCACGCCGCTACCTGATGGAAGCGGAGCAATCACCGGGGCAGTGATTGGAACAGGGGGCGTTGCGGGGCTCTCCAATGTGCTTGGCCAGCAGGCCGTCTTCGATGAGACGCACACATTTTCGCCCCGCCTGTTGAACGACTTCCGCATCGGGTATACGAGGCGCGGCAACACCATCTCTGGCGCCCTGTTGCCGGGTACGGCGTCGTCTGCGCTGAGCATACCGGGCATCCCCACCAATGCGGCATTCAACAACGCTTTACCGCTCTTCACATTCACCGGATTCCAACAGCTTGGACCGTCGGCCAGCACGTTCTCTCAATATCAGACAGCCGTGTGGCAGGCTGTCGATACGTTTCTATTTACCAGGGGACGGCATGCTCTCAAAGCCGGCATCGACTTGCGCTGGTATCAGCTCAATGCGATTGCGCCTCCAAACCCGACCGGCTCTTTCGCCTTCACCACAACAGGAACCAATCAACAGGGTGTCACCAACAGCGGAAACGCGATTGCCAGCTTTCTGCTTGGCCAGGTTGACACATTCCAGATCGATCTGCAGGAAAACAGGATTCGCCCCCGCGATCACATCGATGAATATTTTGTGCAGGATGACTGGAAGGTATCTGACCGGCTCACAGCGAACATCGGCGCGCGCTGGACTCTCCATTTCCCGTCCACTGAGAAAAATAATCAGGGCGCAGCCTTCAACCTTGCGACACAGCGGCTCGATTACCTTGGCGTCGATGGCTATTCGCGCAGCGCCCGCGAGCTGCATTACGGCAATCTCGCGCCCCGTGTCGGTTTTGCCTACATGGTTACACCCAGGACCGTGGTGCGTTCCGGGTTCGGAATTGTGTTCATCGACCAATCGGGCATCACCACGCCCTTCACAACTCCTCAATTCCCCTTCATCCAAAATGTCCAGCAGAAGACCCAGGACAGCCTCAATGCGGCATTCGCGCTTTCTCAGGGCCCGTCCGTGGCTCCGATTCCTCTCACGCCGGACGCCGGACTGGGACAGAGCGTCTATACCGCAAAGCGGTCGGCAGGCTCAGGATATGTCGAGCAATGGAACCTCGCGTTCCAGCATGAGATCACCGATAATCTGTCGATCGAGTTGGCGTACGTTGGATCGCATATTGTCCATGTCGGCATTCCCGACTCCAATCTGAACCAGCTTACGGCGGGCCAGCTGGCGCAGGGAACGCCGTTGCTGGCCAAAGTGCCCAATCCGTACTACGGGCAACTGCCGTCTTCCAGTTCCATTGGAGGAAAGACAACGACCGAAGCGCAGCTCTTGAAGCCTTATCCCAGATTTCTCAATATCGCGACTTACCGGAACAATAGCGGCACCACCAACTACAACGCCGGAGAAGCCAAGGTGCAGCAGCGATTTGCCCACGGATTCTCCCTGCTGTTCGCGTACACGCATTCTCGACTCATTGATGATGCGTCCTCGGTGTTTTCGACAACCGTGCTTTCTTCACCCAATTCGAGCAGCCTCATCGCGGCGGATACCTTCCAGCCGTATCTCGAGCGCGATGTTTCGAGCGGAGACATGCCCAATGTGACTTCCTTCAGTGGCATCTATGACATTCCGGCAGGTAGGTCACCAGTTCGCATCAAGGGGCCTGCCCCAAGCTCTTCTTGGAGGATGGCAGCTGAACACCATCTTTACTGTCGAGTCAGGTATGCCGGTCACGGTGACTCAGGCCACCAATAACAATTCATTCGCAGGGTTTGCGCTGCAGCGCCCGAATCTTACAGGTAAACCAAACCTGTCACCAGGCCAGCGCACGCCCGCTCACTTCATCAACACGGCTGCATTCACCACTGCTCCTCAATTTACGATTGGCAGCGCTTCGCGTAACCCCGCCCGCGGGCCGGCCTATCGCGATGTTGACTTCGCGCTCGTTAAACACACCAGTCTCCGCGGTGAGTCCGCAATGGAGTTTCGCGCGGAGATTTTTGACATCTTGAATACTCCGGAATTTTCGCAGCCCAACGGCAGCTTTGGATCGGCCGCCTTCGGCAGCATCACAAGCACGGTGACCGACCCTCGCGTCGTTCAATTCGCAATCCGGTTCAGCAAATAGCAATTTCTCAGTCGGCAGGAATATCAATCTTGTCGTCAGGAAGCGGATTCTGCAGATTTTCGTCCCGCTGATCGCGAACGATGTTGTGCGGCAGCGGGCGCAGCTTGAAGAGCACCAGCACGTTGCGCTCCGGGTCGTCGAAGGCGTGAAAGCTGGCCACCTGCTCGAGCGAGTAACGGGTATGCAAGTCCGCGAGTGTGCCGGAATCGAGGTCGTTCCAGGCAGCGTACCAACCGGGCTGATAATGGGCCAGCTTGGAGGTCAGTTCCTCGGTGCCGAAGTCGTCACAGAGGGTGGGCAGGTGCGTCGCCAGGGTGATTTCGTCTCCACTCACTGAAACCAGGAGCCGCTTGCCATTCGGATGCTGATCGATGTAATTCGTCAGCTCACGGGCCGCTGTGACGTAGGTGTATTCCGGATGCGCCGCGTAGCTCAGAGTCCAGGCAGCATTCACGACCGCGGCCGATACAGCAATGACCACTACGGCCCAGCCCAGTTGACGCGAAGGGCCTGACCCGCCCAGCAGCGCCGCCGCCCCTTTTGCCACCAGAAAGAAACAAAAGACTGCTACCACCGCAAAATAGCGAGGCTGAGGATGGTTCTGCCAGGTCATGAAGAGGATATAGCCGATCGTTGCCAGGACTGACGCGCCGAACGCTGGGTCAGTGCACAAGCTCTTGCCCCATGCTCCCGCGGACGAAGGCCTGGCCGAGCGCGTTGCAGCGATGCCCCAGGCCACGAGCGCGCCCACCGAGACCAGGCCCGCCAGCGGAATCAGGATGCGATCCACCCACAGCCCGCCGTGGAATGACCACCACAAACTCATCAACGGCCAATTCAGATTCGCGGGTTTGGGATAGGTGTTGATGAAAAACAGGTACTTGTAATCGGCGAAATGGCCGGACTGCACCACAAGCGCCATCCAAAGGCCAAAGGTCACGGCACTCGTTCCCGCAGCGGCCGCCGCGCAGCGGATGGCAAGCTTCCGGCTGTTCCAAAGCGCCTGCAGAATGGCCCATCCAAGCGCAGGCAGCAGGAAAAGCGCGGTTGTCTTGGTAAGCATCATCAAGGTGAACAACAGGCCAATGACTACCGAGGCCAACACGGGCCTCCGCAACCGTGGCAATCGGACCGCCAGGTTCAGAGCTGCCAGTGTGAACGCCGTCAGCATCGGCTCCAGTATCGCCAGCCGGCTGAAGCAATAAAGGAAAGGACTGGTCACCAGAAGCGTGGGGACCAGAAGCGCCATCCATCGCGGTCCGCGTGCCCGCAACAATAGGTAACTCAGCAACAGATTTGTGAAGAAGAACGCGACAGCCAGTCCTCGGGCCGCGGAGATGGAGACGCCGGTGAAAAAAAAGAGGAGCCACTCAAGGAATGGCCAGACCGGAACAGCAGGTGCGGGGTTGAAGTCTCCGGGTAAATACCAGTTGCCGAACAGGTGCGCGCGGATAGCGGCATTGCCGTACCAGCCCTCATCTGTGTACTTGGCCCAATCGCCGAACCATGGCGTATGGTTGGGAAAATCGGCGGAGAGATTCACCGCATGCAGGGCAGCAAAACCGCAAATCACCACGATCCAGAGAACATAAAACCAGCGAATAGAGTGCTTCGGCAATTACTGTTTCTCCGCGCGGCGGGTGATCGAACAGGAAAAAAACGAGATGAAGTTGGCCTCAAGTATACCGCCGTGAGCACGAAAGCTGGGTCCGCAGGTGCCTGAAGCTCGTTCCAGAATAGCGCTGTACCTCCTGCGATCTGCCCAAATGAAGGGCAATCGTAGCTGGAACACATGCGGGCCGCGCAATGCGCAGCCCGCCAGATGAGGACTACTACCGCTTCTCAAATCACGCGCCGCTGAGCCGCCTCGACATAGTTTTCCACTTGAGGACTGGCGGTAAGAATCGCCAACCCAAGACAGGCCACGATCACGATCTCGGCGATCACCGGGCCGAGAAAGAAGTAGGTGTACGAGTTGACGGCAAACACGGCGTAAGCAACCGCGAACGTCGCCATGATTGGCCGCAGCCGCTGAGCATCGGTCTTTGCCAGCGGGCCCAATTGCCAGAAGACAACAGCCTCCGCGGTCAGGGAAATTGTGACGCCGAGCCCGAGGCCGTGGTAGAAATCCCAAAAACTGCGCACGTGGCCCATCAACAGAAATTCGTTGCTCTTCATCGCCGCCACCGCAACCGAGGCGGCGCCGGGCTCCACTTTGCCGAAGACCCCGCCGACGGTGTGCAGAACCGCATGAATGAACGTGAGTGCCGCTGCGATGCGAAGAAAAAGTGTGGACTTCATCGAGACGACCCCCCCTCTGCTGCCTTGGCGAACAGTGTAAGAATGTGACCCCATGCGCCTGGCCCGTCGAAGAGGGCGCGCAACTGCTCGTAGCCCTCGCCGTGACGCTCCAGCTTGCCATGCTCAAGTTCGACAAGGGTGATTTCAGGTCCTTCCGCTGTAAATCGAATTTCGACTTCACTTGCCTTGGCCGGGTCCGGGTCGCACTTCCACTCCGGTTGATCGTGTCCCGGGCCGACATGCCACGAGAACATGACTCGATGTGGAGGATCCCACGCCAGCACCTTGCCCCAGTCAGTCAGCTTGCCTTCAACATCTCTCTCGTACCACCGGCCGCCGACGCGCGGTTCGACAAAGATCGCCTCGAAGGGAGTATTGCCAATGTGATGAGTGGCCGGCCACCACGTCTCCATCTGTTCCACGAAGACGCTGAACGCCCTCTCAATCGGCGCCTGTACACGCACCGTCTTACGTACGACCGCTTCTTCCACGCTGTTTGCCATGCTTCTCTCCCAATTGCGGTTTTTCCGCAGCAGCTTGAAATGCGCTCATCGCCTTGCTCCACATCAGATCGAAATGGGCGCGCAGCCGCGCCACTCCTTCCGGGTCCAATTGGTAGAGCCGGCGCGTTCCCGACTTGTTATCGATGACCAGCCCGACATTCTTGAGAACCCGCAGGTGCTGCGATACAGCCGGACGGCTCACCGGCAGCGTCTGCGCCAGTTCGTTCACGGCGATTGGCCCGTTGGCGAGCTTCTGAAAGATCGCCATCCGGGTTGCGTCGCCCAAAGCGTCGAGTCCGGCTTGTAGGTAAGCGTCCACTAACCGTAAGTTAGCACGAACCGATGGAACAATGTCAACAGGAAATTTTCAGGCGCGCTTCAGCGCCCCGTTTGCTCGAGGAAATGACGATGCCTAGAGTCTGACTCATTGGTTTCAGACCACGAGCGAACAGAACCTTTATTCGTAGGCCAGCGCGTCGATTGGGTCTTTTCGAGCGGCCATCCAGGCCGGATAGAGCGCCCCGAACAGGGCTCCGGCGAACGCGATCAACGATCCCCACCCGAACCACGCCGCAGTCAGCTCGAAGCTGAACGTGGGAAACTTGACGTGGAGCAGTTCCCTCACACCGTAGGTCGCGGCGATGCCGACCAGCACGCCGGCAACGGCCAGCAGGCCGGTCTCGCGCAAAACAACACTGACGATGGTCAGCTTGGATGAGCCCAGCGACTTGAGAATGCCGATTTCGCGAGTGCGCTCGAGCACCGCGGTATACATCGACTGGAAAATCACCAGGAAGCCTACGATGACGGCGATCGAGATGACCACCCGCAGAGCCAGGTCAAAACCCGGAAAGCGCGATGGCGTATAAAGCGCGATCAGGTCCGCCATGGTTTGAACCCTGTAGTTTGCCAATCCCTTGGTGCCGTGAATCTCGTCAATGATCAGGCTATCGTTGGCCGGGTCGTCGCTCTTGAGATAAATCACTGAGGCTTTACCGGCGGACCCGATGAGATCGTCGAGCGTGTCGATAGGGACAAGCCTGCGCCCGCCCTTGCCCGCCTCGACGATGCCGCAGACCCGAAAGGGGTGGTTCTTTATGGTGAGCATGTCTCCGACGCGGTAACCCTTGCCGGAATGCGCGTAGATATCGTCGATGATTACGTCATCCGGCGTTTGAAACGGTCCCCCGGAAAGGAAGACAAATGGCTTGAGATCGTTGTAGCTCTTGTAGTCGATTCCATAGAGGATTTCGATCGCGCTGGACATGTTGAAGTCGGTAATGACCGGAGAGGCCACCGCCACATGCGGCATGCGGCGGAAGACATCTGTCAGCTTGACCGACATCGGGGCGCCGCCCACGCCATTCATGAAGCTGGCGTTTGAAGGGCTCACCACCAGGTCGGCGCCAATGCCGTTGGTACGTTGCTTCTGGTCATCGAGCATCCCCATGAAGATGGCAACGATCGACAGGATCATGACGACTTCAATGGCCACCGCCAGCACGCTGATGATCGAACGCAGCGGGCGGTGCAGCAAGTTGGCAATTACGAGTTTGTTCATTGATGGGTGCGGCTCCCCTGGGGAGGCATCGGTACGCCTTTTAATCTAGCGTACCAGCGCAAGGCACACCGGGATGGCTACAATAGAGGAAGCAATCGCATGCAACCGAAGAAGCAATCGATGCGCGCATCTCGTGTGCCAACTGTCACTTTCACAGAGGAAATCTGGAGTTTAAATTTGACCCCGTAGGGACCACAGCACAGGTTACTTCAGGTGTAACAAAACAAAGGGTGAACCAGAAAATCCCTTTGACGGGCAGAATAATGCGGTTTAATGTGGGTTGTGGAAATCCCCCCGGGCCGTACCCGGTTTTAGGTTACTTATGGGCAGTTTTGGAGAAGATCTTCGCGCTGAACGTGTATCTCGCGGTATTGCGCTCGAAGATATCACCGCGGTGACCAAGATTAGTCAACGCCACCTCGTTGCACTGGAGCAGGAGAGGTTTCGCCTGCTTCCTGGCGGCATTCTCAGCAAGGGCATTGTGCGGGGCTACGTGGGGGCCGTGGGCTTGGACCCCGGCGACTGGACCGACAGATTCGTGCGGGCATCCGCGGACCAGGGCCAGAAGCTTGACGACGACCAAGGCTGGATGAAGTTTGCCTCGAACGTGGGTCAGGACCGCATCCGGCGCCGTGAAGCCGCGGAACTCCGCCTGCGTTGGGCAGGAGCCATTGTGCTCATGGTGCTGGTGTCCGTGGGAGCGTTCCTTACCGTGCGATATTTTGGCGTGCGCGCAGGATGGTGGAGCACTCTGCTGCCGCTTCATGCCGTGTCTGCCAAAGCGCATGCGTTTTTGGTTCATGGAATTCCTTTATTCAAGCGCTGAAACCCCCAATTCACGAGATAAATTGCCACTGTACCGCTCTGTGCGCCTCTGCGGTTCGCCCGACCCTGAGCGCCTCTTGGAAGCCCCTGCTCCCCGTTCGCGAAGTTGGCTTTGCCCTGACTGTTCCGCGCAATTATCATGGTTGAATACACCCTCAAGGCTGAGGCCCGCGGGTGCGGGCTTGTCTCCCCGATGCTGGAGAGTCGATCTGGCTTCCTCCGCGCCGGCGCAACCAGATGCAGCCATGGCGGCAGGCACAAACTGAAATCCCTTGAATGGGGAGGAATGCGAATTTGAGCGACCGTTTCTTGTTTACCTCTGAGTCCGTGACCGAAGGTCACCCGGACAAGATTGCCGACCAGGTTTCCGATGCGATTCTGGATGCCTGCCTCGAACAAGACCCTTACAGCCGCGTAGCGGCCGAGACGTTGACGGCCACCGGCCTGGTGGTCATCGCGGGCGAAATCACAACCAAGGCTTATGTTGATTTCCAGAGCCTTGTGCGGGGCGTGGTAGCGTCAATCGGCTACGACAATGCGCTCTACGGGTTCGACTCCAACACCTGTGCTGTTGTTTCGACGATCAACAAGCAGTCCGGCGATATTGCGCAGGGCGTCGATACGGGTGGCGCAGGCGACCAGGGCATGATGTTCGGCTATGCGTCCAATGAGACTTCCGAGCTGATGCCGGCACCCATCTCGCTTGCTCACAAGCTGTGCCGTCGGCTGACCGAGGTCCGCAAGAATGGCAAGCTTCCCTATCTGCGGCCCGACGGCAAGAGCCAAGTGACGGTGGAATACGACGAGAACGGCAAGCCTGCGCGCATAGACGCCGTGGTGATCAGCAGCCAGCATGCCGAAAGCGTAAGCAATGAGGAATTGCACGCAGACATCCTCAAGCACGTGATCCAGGCCGTACTCCCGGCCGCATGGCTCGACGAACACACGAAATATCACATCAACCCGACCGGACGCTTCGTAATTGGCGGCCCCATGGGTGACACCGGCCTTACCGGCCGCAAGATTATTGTTGATACCTACGGTGGCGCGGGCCGTCACGGTGGCGGCGCTTTCAGCGGCAAAGACCCGACTAAAGTTGACCGTTCAGCGGCTTACGTGGCGCGCTATATCGCCAAGAACATCGTGGCGGCCGGACTGGCGGATAAGGCCGAGGTCCAGTTGGCCTATGCCATCGGCGTGGCTGAGCCGGTCAGCGTGCTGGTCGACACCTTTGGCACGGGCAAGCTGGGTTCCTCTCAACTGACGGAGTTGGTGCGGAAGAACTTCTCCCTCACGCCCAAAGGGATTATCGAGAGCCTCAACCTGCGCCGGCCGATTTACCAGAAGACAGCGGCCTACGGGCACTTCGGGCGCACCGAGCCGGAGTTCACCTGGGAAGCCACGGACAAGGCAGCCGCACTGGCTCGCCAGGCCGAGGGCGCAGTCGCAGCCAAGTAAAGCAGCCGCAATTCGCTCAACCGCGGGGATCCTTTCTGCAAAGGATCCCCGCTATCGCAATTCCTGAGTAGCTGCCCCAAGAGCCACCGCACTCATGTCGACGCGAACATCAGGGAGCGGCGACCTTGCGCAGAACTACCAGAGGACACAGAAACTCAGAAATTGCTGTAATTTTAGCGAATCGTTTTCTACAGCCCGGCTGACTGCTCCTCCTACGCCCTTTTGCGAAGCAGGTCTGCGATATCGTCCATCTTCTCGTCCAGCATACTCATCTTTCGCGACACCCCCTGGATCTCAGACTCCGCGCGTCTATTTACATCGAAATCCAGCTCGGCGCGCAATCGATCCCTTGTGTCCTGCCGATTCTGGCTCATCATGATGACCGGAGCTTGCACGGCGGCCAGCATCGAAAGGAACAGGTTAAGCAGAATAAATGGATAGGGATCCCACGACTGCTTATCTAGCAGGACATTGACCGCGGTGTAGCACGTTAGCAAAATGGCAAAGGTGATAATGAAGGTCCACGACCCGCCAAACCGGGCGACATGGTCGGCGATCCTCTCCCCCGTGGTGGCTTCTTTCTCGATGAGATCATTTGGATTTCGGTTGGCGCGACCCCGTACCAATCCCTGGGCTGCATGGAGTTGGCGACCCAGCGAGGTAAGCAGATCCATTCCCGCCATGGGTTTTCGACTGAGCAAGACGCCGATGTCGTCCCGCGAAACCTCAAGGCAGACCGATTCCTCGATCGCGTTGGCGTCAGTCTGGTGCGGCGTCTGCTCAAGCATTGAAGCGAAACCAAAGAATTCGCCGCTCCCCGGCTCGTCGACGACCACCTCCTGGTGGTCTTCGTCCACAGTGAATACGCGCACCTTCCCGGAGATGACCACATAGGCAGCGGACCCGGGGTCGCCTACCTTGTAGATTCGCTCGCGTGGTGCGAAGGTTTTCAGATCGACCTGGCTCGCGAGCACAGCAGCTTCTTCATCGTCGAGCAGGGCAAAGAGTGGAATGTTTCTTAGTACTTCCGGTTTACACGCCATCAACAGCCTCCATGTGATGCAGGAACCTGGTTGCAGCCATGCGGTTGACTACTTTATTGCGCGCCACCTGGGCGGGAAGCTGAAACCCATAGGTCGGGGAAATCCACGGCAAACCCAACCTGGCCGCCGATCTGCGGGCTCGCAACGTATTTGCCTCCGAGCAGGCCGAAACAGAAAGACAGGCCATTGCGAAGCGCGTATTGACCGCCAGCCATGGCCTGAAGTTGACTTTTGCCCAGATTATCGTTCTCCGCATAACCGCCGTAGAGCTCGCCTCCGAGTGTGAGCCGGCTATTGAAATCGTGAAGCATCGAGAGACCCCCGGTGTAGACCTGGCCGCGTGTGTTTTGTAGGCCGAGCACACCGGTACTGGTGTTGCCGGCGAACAAGATTCCCAGGTTTCCAGTGATTCGGGTCTTTTCCGAAATGGACTTTTGCCCGATGAAGTTGAGCCAATAGTCGGCCAATCCAGAGCCGAGCTGGTTGCGGGAGTCTCCGGTCGGGAATTCCGTATAGAAACTGGCCCCAAAAGCGGGAAGCCACGAGCCCTTGGACTCCTTATGAAATGTCCACTTGATTCCCATATTTGTGTCCCCCATTCCACTGGAAGGTTGCATTCCCCCAGTTCGCTGGATGGAAAGATAGGGGACATCTGCATCCAACTCCAAATTGTGCGGCAGGCCATAGTTGAGCTTGAAATTGGCGGTGTTTTGCCGGACATTCGGGTACTGAAGCTGGAGAGCGTCATACTCATTGAAGAATTCGAAGTGCCATTTTCCTCGTTCGGTCACCCCAGTGTCATCGGTATAAAAAGGCAGTTGAGCGTGGAGCGGCGCGCATAAGCAGAGCAAACATGCCAGCGATAGCAATAGCCGGACGCGAATTGGGGAAGGCATCAGATGTGGAATCAGAATAGCGGCCCGAGAGAAGTCCGCCAACTTCCTGTTGGTGAAGAAAGCAAGAATTAACAGTCCTCTAATCAACCCGCCCATCGGTCTTCTCCGCCCGTCTCACGCGAGAAGATCACCCCATCGCGCTGTCAATACCCTTTTGCTGCCGCCGCCTCCCAAGCCTCTGCAAGATAAGGCGATGACCGGTATCACGCTTTGCGTCCAATTCCCTTGCACCGGGCTACACTGAAAACACCCGAAAAATCACCGGCCTGTCCCGTTCTCGAATCGAAGAAATTATCCGCGTCTTCTCTCTTCGCCCCGGATTTCCAAGGGGACGACCAATTGCCAGGCAAAACCCAGCAAATGACATCAAAATGCACCTAAAGCGCCATCAAATCGCAGCAAAAACAGGCAAATTTGCCCCTCGCAAAACACCTAAGCTACACTCCCCACATGACTTAGCCATCGCGGCGTCCTCTACTACATGAATTCGAGGCTGCGAAACTGTGAAGCTGTGAAACTGTACGACGAAAAGCTCCTACCCGAATGACCGCGGGACCGGTGGCCAAATCAGTGTTCTGCCGGACTCCTTCTGCAAAGCATCCGTTCTTTTTGTTTGCGCCTGCGTCGATGAAATAGAATGCTTCGGGGCCAATGCCCCTTCTCATCAGCAAGGAGATATAGATGCGCATTTCTGTGCTTACCGCACTTTTTCTTGGCGTAACCGCGATGGCCGCAGCGCAAACGACGGCCCAATGGGAGTACCAGGGCAAGAATGGCCCGCTGAACTGGGGCAAACTGGACCCCGCGTACCGGGCTTGTTCGCAGGGCCACGAGCAATCACCCATCGACATTCGCAACGCGCATTTGAACACGGCCCTCAAGCCCATCGAATTCCACTACATCTCAGGACCGGTGACGCTGGAGAATGACGGACGGACCATCGTGGTCCATGTCGATCCAGGCAGCTACATTCTTGCCGACGGCGTGCGCTACGAGCTCATTCGATTCGAGTTCAACCGTCCGACCGAAACGAAGGTGAGAGGCAAACTCACCGAAATGGGCGTCCACTTGATTCACAAGAGCGCCGACGGCAAACTGGCCGTGATTGAAGTGCGGCTGGGCGAGGATCGAGGCGCTCCGAATGCCATCATCGCCACCCTCTGGGAGCACTTGCCCACGACCCCGCGATCTACCGCAAAGGTGACGGACATGGTGAACCCCGGCGGCCTGCTGCCCCGAGACCCCGGTTATTGGACCTACATGGGTTCGCTCTCGACACCGCCTTGTACTGAAGGCGTGCATTGGTTTGTCTTTGAGGAGCCGGTGACCGTTAGCCGCGAGCAATTGCGCGCTTTTACAGCAATGTTTCCCGTGGCTTCGCGCCCCGAGCAAGAGCCTCATGGGCGGCGGATCGAGGCAAACGAATAAGATGACCGGCAGAGAGAGCAGTCAATAGTTAGTGGTCAGAGATCTGACTGCGGATGACGACCTGAGGAAACGCCAGAGAGAGGCCCTGGCCGAAAAGCGCCTCGCTCACTTTGACACCGGTCAGGTCTTTCACCAGGTAGTGCGCGGCATCGAGCGACTCAGTGGGATGCGAAAATGTCGTGGCCACCACCGTGCACCCGGCCGCGCGGCCTGCAATCACGCCCGATGAAGAGTCCTCAAAGACCACGCACTCTTCCGGCGCGACGCCCAGGAGGCGGGCTCCGGCAAGAAAGGGCTCGGGGTGAGGCTTGCCATTGGTCACAAATTCGGCCGTCACGATACGTTCCGGTACCGGGATTCCGGCGTCGGCCATGCGCGTGCGCGCCAACCGTTCAGTTGCGCTAGTGACAACCGTCCAGGATTCCTTCGGTAGAGCCGCCAGCAGTTCCAGCACACCGGGGAGCACGGCGACTCCTTGACCGTCTGCCACTTCGATGTCTTCGATGACTTTGAGTTCGGCCTCGCTGTCCAGGTCCGGGCGCAACTCGGCGATCGTCTCGATGGCGCGGCGCCCATGCGCAATCTTGCTGGCGTAGTTGGGATCCACACCGCGCAGGATGGCCCACTTCGCCCAACTGCGCTCGACGGACGCAATGGAAGAGATGAGAATGCCATCCATATCGAAAAGAATGCCCTGGCAATTGATTTGAACTGGGGAAGGAGAGAGCGATGAAGCCATGTCTTGATTGTAACGGGGGACGGAATTCCTCATTAGCGCTTCGCGGTCTGATCGGGCTTGGGAGCGGCGAAACTGACCTTCGGCGGATCGCCAAACGTAATCGTTGCATCGACTGCCGACTTGCGCGAACCCTGCTGGACCTGGCTCTGTCTGAGAATCACGGTGCCCTTGACGATCTCAGCGTCGGCAGCCCAGCGGCTAAAACGAGCCAGCGCTGATGGAGCCGTTGCGTCGGGCCCAGTGGCAACCGAGCCATGCAGCCAATCGAAGTGCAGCGTGCCCCTAGCAGACGCTGCCAGATCTTTGTCAGTAAAGCCGGCAAGCTCAACCTTGCCGTGACCATCGAGGGAACCACCCGCACATTGAACCGCGAGCAACTGGCAAACAGCGGCGGCGGAGAGCTGGTCAAAACCGCCTTCCACGGTGTACGAGGGCTTGTCGCCGCTGGCCAAAGTACCCGTAGCGTGAACCTGGCCGCCCAGAAGATTGGCATCGAATGTGGAGATTTCTGCCTGCGCGGGTTGAATTCGCAGCGTAGCAGAGATGTCCTGAAGCGTAACCGGGCCGAGAATGAGCGCATCGGCCGTGACGACGCCATCGATTCGCGGCCATGCCGGCGTTTGAGACGGCGTAAGCCGCTCAATTAACGTGGAGAGCAAGGTGTCGGGTTTCTGCGCTCCGAGAAGCGCCGCCTGCAGTTTGGCGGCGTCCAACTCGGCGAAATGCACCGCGAGTTGCGGGGGGCAGGGCTGATCCGATTCACACGCCGAAGGCTGTTTCAAGGTGGCGGTTCCCTTCACCGGGCCGTAGGAGAACACCACTGGGTCCCAAACGATCGCATCGCCCGCCAATTGGAGAGTGGCCTGGGAAATCTCCACGTGACCAGACAAGGCGCTGGTCTTCCAGTTGGCGTTGTGCAGGGTTATGGTGCCGTTCAACCGGTCTGATGCGGAATCGAAGATGCCTGGGGCTTGCCCAGGCGGGCCGTCGGGCTCCCGACGGTTTGTCGCGGTCTGCTGCAGGGGCGCACTGTTGTTCGGTAACCAAGGGCCTTGAGCACTCAGGTCGAGGGTTGCCGGCTCTCCGGCGAGAGAATCCAAAGGAGCAGGATTGGCAAGGCCCGCAACATGCGCAAGATCCCGGATACGCGGTATCGAGGCTGGTCCGCGCACGGTTACCTGATACCCGCTAAGCGCCAGCTGAATGCTGACGGAGAGGGGTGCGGCTCCCCCTGCGGGCAGCGCCACGGTGGCCGTCAGCGTCTGGGGTTGTCCGGACTGAATCGGTGCCGGAACGAAGGCAGTCTTCGGAGCCGGCAGGGGCTGGCTAAGGTCGCCTCCGCTCAGGCTGAAGCCCTCGATTGAAAGGCTTCCGAACAGCGCAACCGATTCGGCGGGACTAGCCTTTGCCGATCGGCCCCGAGGGCGGGCCGACCGTGGCGGGGGCGTGATTTTCGTCACGGCGGTGGGATCGTATGCGAGCTTGCCGCTGACGGTCCCCTTGGCCTCCAGATTTTCATCGAGCCCGCTGCGCAGAGTCCGGAGGGCGTCCAAACCTGCCTGGACGGGAATGCGCTGAAGCTCGACCGAGACGTGGGGAGGGGCATCTCCCGGCAGAGTGCCCAGCATCCTGATGTGGCCCTGACCCAGGGGCGAATCACAGACGAGGTTTTCAATACCGTTGCCGGAATAGTGGTATATCAAGGCGCAGTTCGCATCGAAATCCAACGCCTCGGTGGGGGCAAACTCGGCACGGTGCACACCTGTGGCGCTGAGACGGGTGTTCACCTGGGCGGAATTGGCAGTGCCGTCCAAGTGCAATTCACCGGTAAGGTCGCCTCGCCACCCGGCGTCAGAGCCGGTGATGAGCCGGCTAAGCTGACCGAGCTGTGCTTCGCGCCACTGGAGATCGAGATGAACCGGCATCTGGTGCAATTCGGGAGCGCGTCGCATGGTCGCTTCCAGTTGCACGACCCCGGTATCGGCGAGGTCGAGGCTCACGTCGGTTCGTGCCGGCTGTCCACGCAGGCGGACACGCCAGTCTCCGCGATTCGCCTGCCAAAAGGAAAGGTCGGCGTTCACCAGCGAATACGGCAGCTTCTCAAGGCCGTTCTTGATATTGACTGCGCGAATTTGTCGCCTCCAGATAGGGCATCGGCGGCACGCCGGCGCGGCCGGCTCCGCCGGATCTAGCGGTCGCAGCACGGAAGAGGGGGTCAAGATTCCAGCGGCCTTCGCGGTTACGGACCAGGTTGAGGCTGGCCTCATCAACGCTGATGCGGCTGATTTCAAGGCGCCCCCGCCATAACGAGAGGAGCCGGATGCCGGTGGTGACGGTGTTGGCGTGGAGCACCGGCTCGGCGCCATACGCGGGGTCTTCTTCGACGGTCAGATCGGTGAGCACGAACCCGGGCCACGGCAGAAGCCTCAACTCCACGGAGGAAAGGCGCACGGGACGGCCCAACGATACAGAAACAAGTTGGGTGATGCGACTCTTGTAGCGACCGATGCTGACAAGCGGCGGGACGATCAGAAAGAGCAGGATGGCCACTACCGCCGAGAGGGCCAGCCATAGTCGCTTTCTTTCACGCTGCGGGCGTTGCGCCACTTCCGTCATGGTGTCCGGTCCCTGGATCAATGGATGAGTGCAGCGTCCGTTTCCACCGCGTGTCGGTGAAGAAGTGCAGCACCACATGGCCCATCCAGGCCAGGTTGTTGCCGAGCCCGGTCTTCCTCGTACTGATCCTCCGGGGTCTCGAACGACCAGTAGTTGAACAGCGGGCGGCCGACGATATTTTCCCGCGGCACGAAGCCCCAGTAGCGGGAGTCCAGGCTGTCGTGCCGGTTGTCGCCCATCATGAAGAATTTGCCGGGCGGGACAACGAGATCGCCATCCTGAACATATTGGGGACATGGCCACGCTCCAGGTTTCGGTCGCGCCGGGATCGGGAGTCATGGAAACAGATCGGGAAATCGTCGAGATAAGGGCTGATAGTTGTCAGGCGTGGTGGGCTGCGCGTGGGGCTGGTTCTGGGCTACGCCATTGACGTAGACAATGCCGTCGCCAGATGGAGATGGTCGCCGGGAATCGCGATGAGCCGCTTGACCAGGAACATGTCAGGGTTGCCGGGCTTGAGGAACACGACGACGTCGCCGCGCGAGGCTCGCGATAGTAGACCAGCGGCATCCACTTGGCAGGCGGGGCCAGCGTGATGCGATCGACCACGAGGTGGTCGCCGACCAGGAGGGTGTTCTCCATCGAGCCGGAAGGAATGACGAAGTTCTGGGCCAGAAAAGTGAGGATGAACAGGCCGACCACCAGAACGGAGCAGATGCTGGCGACGGCTTCGAACGGCGTTTCTTCCACTCTTTCTTGGACGGGATCGGGTTGAACTTCGGGCAGTGTCTTGGCGGGCAGCGTATTTTTCTTGGTCATCCTGTCGCTCTTCTGCTCAGATTGCTGAGGGGTGGTCCGATCGCTGGTTCTCCTCAATGCACCACCTGGAAAATGCGCTTCCAGCGCGCAAAATCCGCAAGGCGTGCCGAGAGTTCCCTGTCGTGGTCGAGTCTATCATCCGAGGCTTGTTGCACATCGGTGGACGAAGGGCGGCGAAGCGAGAAGTAAATGACCAGTGGGCGGGCCACAATGGCCTGCCGCGGAACGAAGCCCCAGAAGCGGGAGTCCTTGCTGTGGTTGCGGTTGTCGCCCAGCATGAAGTATTGGCCCTGGGGGACGACCAGTTCGCCATTGTGGGTAAGGCTCTGCAGTTGCCGCCACCAGTCGGGATCGATGTTGGGGTCGGTGTAGACCGTGGTGGGAAAGTTGTCGCAGAAAGGGGTTGGGCGTTACCGGTTCGAAGGCCACATAAGGCTCATCCAGGGCGAGCCGTTTACTGTGACCCGTCCGTCCTCGATGCGAATCCGGTCGCCGGGAATGCCCACAACACGCTTGACCAGGTAGGGGCGGATCAGGATGGTGAAAGACGACGATATCGCCGCGCTCAACATCGCGATAGGGCATCAACCAATAGCCCAGGCTCCGTGCCCCGCCATCGGCGCGAAAATCTGTTTGTTCACCAGCAGAAAATCGCCCACCAAAAGAGTATGTTCCATGCTCTCGGAGGGAATGAGAAAAGGCTGAAGAACAAAAGTGAGCAGGAACAGCGCGACCACGACGGTGCGCAACAGGGAGGCGAGGGCCTCCGGCACCGTGGGCAGATGGAGCCATAGCCGCGACAGCCGCCGTGGGGAGGGGCTGGCTACCTGGGCGGGGGAACTCATTCCGTAGCTTCTTCCTCCTCTTCGGCTGCCCATCGAACCGTCTTTGCGGGTAGCAATCGTGTGATGCGAGCCAGCGCGCGGCGTGCAGCATCCTGTTCAGCGTGTTTTTTGGTGTTTCCCATGCCGCGCGCCAATGGCCTTCCCGGTTCGCCCTCGGCGGGTTTTAACCGAACCTCGACCAGAAAACGCTTACGATGGTCGGGACCGCTCTCGCTCTTCACCTTGTACACCGGCGTACCGGCCCGAGCCGCCTGCAAATGCTCCTGAAGCGCCGATTTATAGTTGCCCAATGCTGCCCCGGAGAGCAATTCCTGGGCCAACTGCTCCGCGGCGTCGCCCAATCACAAGGCGCTGAACAAACGCTCTTGCCGGGTCCAGACCGCCGTCAAGGAAAGGGCGCCAATGACTGCCTCCATGGTGTTCGAGAGCACCGTACTTTTATGCCGCAGGCCGCTGCGGTCTTCCCCGCGGCTGAGGCGGAGGTGATTGCCCAAGCCGATGGCTGCGGCCACCTCCGCCATATGCTGACGACTCACCAATTGGGCGCGGACACGGGTGAGTTCGCCTTCGCTCCACTCCGGATGAAGAAGAAACAGAGATTCGCCCACTACCAGGCCCAGTACCGCGTCACCCAAAAACTCCAGGCGCTCGTTATCCCCCCCGCTTGGCGCCCATCCTTGCAGTCCTCAAGCGCAAGTTCGTTGGCCAGCGAGCGGTGGGTGAGTGCGCGGACCAGCAGCTCACGAGCGGCAAAGCCATACCCGAGTGCGGCCTCCAGTTCAGCCAGAACCGATTCCACTTGCGCCTCAACCCCTTTGTCGTTTGGTAGATCCGCAGATGCTCCTGCATATAGAAGAAGTGCAGCAACTGGCCCTGTGATTAATAGACTCCACGCCAAGCCCGTCCGAAGCTCTCCGGGCTGTTATTGCGGCTTCGGTGTTCCCTGCTGGCTGCGACCCGGCGGAGCGGCACCGGACGGCTCTTCGTCCGCATCTTCCGTGCAACTGTGGCCTCGAACGGAGTAGGCTGCCTTGACACCGCGTTCGGCGGCCAACCGGGTATCCTGCGCCCCATCGCGATTGGTCAGAGCCTCCTTGTATTCCGCAACGGCTGCATCCCTCTTGCAATCCAGGTCGAGCATGCGGCCCAGGTATATGTGCGACCAAGCCAGCTGGCGCGGCTCTTTGCTGGTAGCCAGCGTCTTCTGGAACCGGTCGATTGCCTCCTCCGGACGGCCGGAGAGAATGGCAGCCCGGGCCAGGATGAAGTTGGCGCGAGCGGTGTTGTCTACAGCCTCAAGAGTATCGGAATGCACCGTGAGCGCCTGGCGTGCCATCGCGCTTGCGGTGGCGAAGTCGCCTGCTTCAAGCCGCGCCTCGGCGAGGTCGAGGCCCGTGGGAGTACGTGGTTTGCTGCGCTGAAGCACGTCTCCATCGGCCTGCTTGTCATAGTCAAGATCGCGGGCGCGATGAACCTGCTGTTCCACGTCCATGCCGTACACCATCTCCCCAATGGTGTCGCGCAGGCTGGCCGGGTCTTTCTCGAACGAAATCAGTTGCTCGTAAAAGTATTGTGCCAGCACAAATCCCTGGGACATGTCGTGACGCACCGTGGCCCGGCGAATCGCGTCCACCTTCTGCTGGTAGACCTGGCGCTCGTGTTCATAGCGCGGCAGATCCGACCGCTCAACGCCGGGCGGGACCTTGTAACCGGTACCCCGGTGTCCATGGTGCGGGCTTCAATCGCCTTGATGAGGCACTCGACGGTTAGAGCTACTGAATCGGAACGATAGCGGAAATCGAGAGGAGCGTCGCGCACCTCCTTCAGAATTGGCTGCATGCGGTCAATCGCATTGGACCTGGCATAGAGGAGCGGCTCGATGAGGTAGTGCAGGTAGGTGTGCCGCACGTCGCTCATTGGAATCTTCCCATCTACCGGCGAAACCACGACCACGTAGTCCGGCCCGTAGATTCGGGCGTTCACGAGCTTGGGAGAGAGCAGCGGCTCCATGACAACGACAAAACGCCTTCCGTCATAGGTGGAGGCCGGCATCTTGAGGTACAAGTTCGCACTTACGATCATCTGCGACAACGGATCGTGCAGCTGGTCCGTCTCTTCGTCGTAGACTCGGTGCACCGTCAGCCAGATACCATTCAGATCGACGGCAGCGGCAAAACTTCGCAGCAATGGAGCGATCTCAACCACCTGCGTGGAGTCGGGCGGCATCTCGGGCAGATCCACAGTGGTCTCAAGGGCCGGTGGAGGACTCAGGTAGAGCGCCAACGAGATGTACTGGGATATGTCTTTTTCGGTGCCCGTCATGCGGTGCTGGGCAATGAAGAGGCAAACCTTGTCACGTGCGGCGCGGGCGTCTTCACTCTTGGCGAGGGCGCGATTGATCTCATCGCGAACTCGCTGGCGCACCGGCGCGCTCTCGTCGAGGCCTTCATCGTAGCCGCATGCATTCAGCGCCGCGGCCATGACGAAAACCGGCTCAGAGCTGACCAGCGAGATGGTGGGGCCAGCAGGATCGACGAGTGACGGGGCTTTTTCCTGAAAACCCGCAGCGGAAGAAGAGCTGGAAGATCCTTGCTGGCCACCTGCGGAATTGCTGCCAGAGGATTGGGCACGGATTGCTGCAGCAGAAGACAGGCCAGCAGGCATAAAAAGGCTGCAGCAACGGAAAATCGGAATGTTATAGACGACATCGAGTGAACCCTGCTTGCAAGTCTAGTTAGACGCAATGGCAGGGTCAAACGGAAGGAGCGCTCGGCAGAATCTTAACCCCGCACCGAAACGCCAGAAAAGGAAAGCACCGCCAGTCCTCGAACCGGCTGGCCGAAGAAGCGGGCGGGCGCAAACTTACTGAGCACCAGGAGGTTCTCCACCTGGTTCCGTGTGCCTGGCATCGGTGGGACCGGAGACGATGCGATAGTCGTAGACATAGCCCTCGCTGTTCACGTAGGCCTCCACCACGACCGGGCCGGAGATCGCGCCCATTTCGTCGCTGCTGCCCGATCCACTGGAGAGATAGAGAAGGCGCGGCGCGGTAGCGTCGCCAAGTGGCTCGTCGCCTTTGGCCTGTGCCACCTCAGGCTGGGTAAACATGCCCACCAGCACGGTGACTGTTCCCAGCAGCAGGACCGCGCTTGCAAACCCGGCTCCGGCCTGCAGCAGAAAGGGTCCAACAGTATTTTTCCAAGCCAGGCCCCAACCCTCGAGAGGGCTCTTACGGCTGCGCGCCCTTTCCCGGCTTACGGCGACGCGGATGCGCAAAAGGAGATCTTCCGGCGCAGCGACAGGCCCCAAGGCCGAGAGCGACGCCTGATTTTGCTTCAGAGCCAACCATTCCCTAGAGCATTTACGGCACTTGTCGAGATGCGCGCCGATGCGTTGCATCTCCAATCCGGTGAGCCGGCCGTCAAGGTATTCCGAAAACTTTGCCTGCGTAGCGCTGCAGCCGCTCATTGCGCCTCCTCTCCAAGGGGTACTTCAAATTCATTGCGCGACCGGGATTGCGCAGTCTGCGGGGAATCTGTCAAAAGCGCCTTCAAATGGGCGCGCCCCCTTACCAGCCGCGACTTCACTGTCCCCAGACTGACGCCCTGCATCTCTGCAACTTCCTCATAGACGAACCCTTCGATATCGCGCAATATAAGCGTGGTTCGAAAGGGTTCCGGCACCTGATTCAAAGCTGACTCAACTCGCACCCGGTTCTCCGCATGGACCACCATGTCGAACGGAGACTCGGCGGAATCAACCAGCGTATCTTTCAACCGCAACGGAGTACCGGGGTTCCTCTCCGTCATTTCCTGTTCGATGGGAACTTCCTGCTGCTTGTGGCGCATCCACCAGCGCCGCTGGTTGGAGGCCTCGCGCAAGGCGATCCGGTAAATCCAGGTGCGCAGCGACGATTCCCCGTGGAAATTGCCCACGCCTCTGAAGACTTTTACGAAGACTTCTTGAGTCAGATCGGCAGCGTCCGCTCGGTCGAACATGGTTCGGGCAAGCAACGAGTAGATTGGCTGATGATAGCGCGTGATAAGCCACGAAAACGCCTCCTCCGATCCGGCTCGCAATTCGGCGATAAGAGCCGCTTCATCGGACTGGAGCGTAAGCGCGCTGGCAAGATTGCCCATGGTGAGGTCCGCCTGCAATTCAGTGTCCTCCCACCTTACCGCAATTTGCAAACAAGTTGGCACATGCTCAACTGCACGCTGCGTATCGCGAGCACCTGATGGGCGTTCATCCGCCCGGAACCCGATGCCGCCACTCGTGCGCGGGAGACGGGGCATTGGTTGATGACCGAATGTTCCGCGCTGTCTATTGTCTTAGACACCGCGACACCCCCAAAGTGTTCCCGGTCACGGTTATTTATTCCCCCATCTTTAACTTCTCACGCAACTTATACCGTAAAGACAATTCGCCGTCCTTTTTCCACACGGTTCCAGGCCTCCTGCACATCCGCGAGGGGCACGGGCTCGACGGGGACTTTCAAGATTCCCGCTGCGGCAAGGGGAAACAAATTGGGGATAGCATCAAGCACCTGCTGGAGTGGCACCGAGCCGAATCCGCTGCCCAAAATTTTGAGGTCGATACTGCGCAGGGTCGCTCCTGGAAGAGTGATGGTTTTCCCAGCACTTTCGCCCACCTCCACCCAGCGAGTAGGCCGGGCGGCGCTGGCGCTGAAACCTCTGGCAAGGGCTTCCAGCAGCAACTCGGTCGGTCTTCCCCACAGGTAATCGATCACCACATCGATTCCCTTTCAGCTTCGGCGGTAAAGGCGTCTCGTACCGCATCGTCTGGTTGGCCAGGCAACCACTGCGTCCAAATTCTCGGCCGCTAGAGATTCCATATTCCGCCCCGCACCAATGATTCGTCGGGCGCCGAGATGCCTCGCTACCTGAATGGCAAGATGTCCAGCCACTCCCGTCGCTCCCAAAACGAGAACTGTTTCGCCAGGCATCAGTCCGGCCCGCTCCTTGATGGAGAGCCAGGCGGACATGCCCGGATTTGCGATTGCGGCGGCCTGCACATCATCGATGGCTTCAGGCAGCAGCAGGCACTTTGACAGCGGTGCGACCGTACGCTCGCATATGGAACCCCAGGGCTTGCGGGCAAAGGTGAAATAGACGCGGCTGCCATCGGGCAACATCCCGACGCCATCGACGCCAGGAACGACAGGAACCTCGCCTTTCCCAGCGTAGTGCGATCCGCTGGCTAGCGCTTTCACAATTGGGTGCAGCCCCGCCGCGCGAACCTGGATAATACTTCGCCCTCACCCGCCACGGGATCGGCAAAGGTTTGATAGGTGGGTGGCTGACCGAGGACATTGACGACGGCGGCATGCACGGTCGACCTCCATCAGGGAATCGCGCACCTTAACTTTATCCCATTCGTAGATCCGCGCATGATTAGCGGACTTCAGTCGACATTTGGTCAGCAATTCGGCAGGTCGAAGGGTGTTTGACGAATGGAGCGCAAGCGGAGACAATAAGAGAGTTCGTCCCTGCAGCACGAGTGGGCCTGTGGCGCAGCTGGGAGCGCGCTTCCATGGCATGGAAGAGGTCATCGGTTCGATCCCGATCAGGTCCACCAAACAACCCCTTACAAATCAAGCGTATGCCGGAAGCTGAGCGCTTCCCTCCTCTCAGCGACTTGGTGTCATTTGGTGTCACGCGCGCGGAAGGCTTGCGCCGACTGCTGCCGACTGCTCCGGTTGCCGCCGACTCTTTCGAAGATTTCCGGCTTCGCGCCTGTGACTTTCGTAGCTCCAAATTGATGGAATTGATCGTCGATTGGACGCTTGCCGGAATCTCCTGCATATAGACATCGGTAGTCGTAGCGGTGCGTGAGTGACATCGATCAGCGTGCCTTTCAGATACTCTGACAGTTTTTCCTTCATCAGTGACATCGTGGATATGTGCGTAGCGGCTCGTCATCTCCGGCCCCTTGTGGCCCAGGTAGCGCTGGATGATGTGGTGCGGAACTCCGAGATTGATCATGCGCGTTCCAACCGTGTGGCGGAACTGATGCGCCTGGAAGCGGAACAGCTTGCCGTCGGCGTCCCGGATGTCGTGATCGTAGGCAAGGCGATTGATCCGATGAGCGAAGCTGGCCTGCTTGATGACGCCTCCTCGTTCAGTTTGGGAAAAGCAAGTCCGAAGGTCTATCCTTCCGGCGCGCACTGTGGCCTGTTGTTCCTGCACCGATGCTCGCGATCTCCGGTCGACACAGGGATCGCGTTCTCCCGTCGAACCTTTCCTTGCATGTACCGGAGATAGTGAACGCCGCGCGCATCCTGCGTGAGACAGTCAACAGGAAGCTGCAGGAGTTCGCTGATCCTCATGCCGCATTCCTGAAGGATCAGGATCATTCGCCGCCACGGAGCCTTGAGATCGTCAAGATGGCGATTCAGTTGATCCAGAACCGCCGAGGGCAGATAACGTGGCTGAGGCTTGGGAGGCCGAGGCACCTCCTCGTCATAGATCAGTCGTTCGGGTCCGACTGGGAGCCAAGCCTCACGATGCGACATCTCCAGGAAGTTTCTCAGATTGAGAACGTTGTTCTTGGCGCATCCCGGGCGCACTCTTTTCTGCAGATAGTTGAGGTAGTCGAGCAGCAGTCTGCGTGTGATGTGCTTTGCCGTGGCTTGAGGCTTCACCTCTGCAAGGAAGTTAGAGAAGCATGCAAGCGACTGCACCCGTGTCCGGCAGGTGCTCGCCGAGTAGAGCGGCAGACAGTACTTCAGGTAGAGTTTCGCCGCGTCACGCAGCCACTCCTGCCGGACGATAAGGAAGCCTAGCCGGACGTTGGTTCGCGACAGGTTTGTCGTTACGCCCATCCGCTTCAGATCCCAGATATCTTTCTCGTGCGCCGGCCGCAGATCGTAGGCCTGGGCGAGCATGATCGAAGCCTGCCGCAACAAGCTGATGTAGCCGCTGTCGCGAGCGGTGATGCTTGGCTGCTGGTTTCCGTTCATCCTGTTGGTGGTGCCCGGTTTATACATCCCCAGGCCCATCAGATATTTGCGATAGAGTGCCTGCCACTCCGGGAAGCTGAGGCACATCAGAGACGCTGGCAAGTCATTCAGACTGTTCAGCCAGCGGATCATCAGATGAACCTTCGTCAGTTCCTGTGTGCTCCGCCACTCGCCGCCGGAGAACTTCTTCCAGCACACATACTTCAGCTCACCATTGATTGCCGCCGATTTGCAGCCGAACCTCAGCCGGCGCTGACTGGCATTCGGGGAGAGCGTTCCAGCGGGACTGTGATGCATGTCCCACAGGTCGTCGGCCCAGAAGCCCTGCAACTCAGCGATGAGGTTGACCTGCGTTGCCCGCTTCCAGCCAGGATTGGTGCTCATCGTCCACGCTCCTTTTGATACCGCTCGAACATCTCGCCCATGTCTTCGGGCGAAAGATGGGCATAGGTGCTGATGGTCGTCTGGATATGCGCGTGGCCCAGCCGCCGCTGCACATAGGCCGCATCCCATCCCGCTCGGAGAAGGTCGGTCGCATGGGTGTGACGGAACATGTGCGGCGTCGCCTTCAGCCCAGTCCTCTTCGAGAGCTGGCGGAACAGATCGATCACGGTCGCATACCGCATCGGAGCACCCAACTTGGCCGCCCCACCAGTTCACGAAGACATAGTCGTGCGAAGCCTCTCTATATTCATGAACCAGGTAGTCTGCGTACAGCGCCATCGCCTGTTTCGAGACATGCACCACATACGGCGAGCGCGACTTGGCCAGAGCGCCGTTGCTGTTTGCGCGAGGTACGATGTCGATTGCGCCGTCGTAAGATCGGATGTCGGCATGGCGAAGGCCCAGAGCTTGCCCGATCCGCATCCCGCTCTCATGCAGCAGGCACAACAGAAGTCGATCCCGCAGCCGTGTGCAAGCATCAAGCAGAGATTGAACCTCGACGGCGAGAACACGCGAGGAGACGCTTGATCGCACGAACCCGAACGACCGCATGTCGCAAGGATTGTGTCCGGCTGATGTGGTGCAGGAACGGCTTGTACGGACTCTTTGCACCAAAGCGGCGCGAGCGGCTGATCGCCGTCTCTACCCCCAGCCTGTCCTGGTACTCGTAGAACGAACCGATGGCCGCGAGGATCAGATTGATCGTGGCATCGGAACGATGGTGTCCGACCAGCTCGCGTCGCATGTCGCACCCAGCTCACGAACTCCGCCAGTTGCGTCAGCTTCAGGCTTTGCCAGTCATGGTCCTGCTCGACCAGGAATGCCCAGAAGGATTGCAGATGATGTGCATATGCCCTTACCGTGTTCGGTGATCTCCCCAGACGATGAAGATAGAAAAGATATTCGTTCAACACTGCGACCGGAAGGTGCTCCCCATCGACGACGATCCAACTCAGATGTCCCGTGTCCGGAACCCTGATCCTCTGCACTCTGACCATGTCCTGCCTCCAGAGCCAGGCATAAGCCAGCATGGGCGCAGTTCGCTACGCTCACTGCGCCCTTGCTGGCTGATCTACGTCATACATGACTACAGATAAAGATTCCACAACGTTCAGATAACCCATCGTCGTGTACGTCATAGACTGCTTCTGAAGGACTAAAGATAAATCGAAAACCTTCAGCGCCGGGATGTTCACCCAATGGAAGAGGCCGAGGGCTATAAACGGCTTCTGGAGTTGAAGGAGCCGACCTTCACCGTCGAGCAAATCGCCGCCAAGGTGGGCAAGACGCCCGCGTATATCACCACCCGCCTCAAGTTGACCGAGTTGTGCGATGACGCCGCCGCCGCGTTCTATCAGGAACATATCGGCGTCGGCCATGCCCTGTTGCTGGCGAAATTGCCCGCGACGCAGCAGGAGTCCGCGCTCAAGGCTTGCTTCAAAGAGGTGCATACTGCCAGCGAAGACAAGCCCACTCGCATTCTCTTGCCCGTCCGCAATCTCCAATCTTGGATTGCGTCCCACATCCTTCTTGTCCTCAAAGACGCGCCCTTCAACAAGCGTGATGCGCAGCTTGTTCCAAGCGCTGGCAGTTGCGCCGAGTGCCCCAAACGCACAGGCCACAACAAGCTACTGTTTGGCGACGACCTGGGCAGTGAGGGCGACCAATGCACCGACCCGACCTGCTATCAGGCCAAGGTGTCCGCACACCTTGCCAAGACCATCGCTGCGAAACCTGCGTTGGTGCAAATCAGCACCACCTACGGAGCGCAACAGGAAGGTAGCCCTGTGCTGCCGCGCAACAAATACATCGCCATTCGAGACGACAGGCCGAAGGACAAGGAAGAGGCCAAACGTCCCGAGTTCAAGGAATGCAAGTTCACGACCGAGGCCATCATCACCGAAGGCGAGGACGTGGGCACCATTCACAAGGTATGCGCGAACCCGACCTGCCCGGTTCATCATCCGAAGCAGTCCTCGAGCCAGGATGATGTGAAGTGGAAGGCCGAACAGGAGAAGCAGCGCAAGGAACAGGCGATTGCCAATACGGTTGGACTTCGCGTTCTAAGCGCCATTGGCGCCGCCGTCCCCGTGCGTCTGATGAAGCGCGACTTGCTGTCCGTGATCGAACGGCTCGTGTTCCTTATGGATGAGAACCGCGTGGAGATGTTGGCACGACAGCACGGTATCCGGCAGAAGCGCGACGATGGCGGGGTCAAGAAAACCTTCACCGCCTACGTTCGCCGGGCGGATGAAGGGATGCTCTCGCGGTTGGTGGTCGAGGCCAGCATCTTGCTGGCCGCTTCGCGCGGCAACGCTACCGTCATCCTGAAAGAAGCCGCTGGCACCTACAAGGTAGACACCGAGGCCGTCACCACCAAAGTGCGTCAGGAGTTTGCCGCCAAGGAGAAGGCCAAGAAGGCGGCACAACCAGCCGCCAAGACTGCTACGAAAGCAGCCTAGGTCGGCCTTCCGAGGGGCGGTGAACCAGCCGCCCCTCCTTTTTTGCCTTCAAAACTTGCGCAGGAAGACACCGCTTTGGTTTCTCCCTGCACCCTCTTCCCGCCAGCCGGCCCCCGCTCGCCGGTTCTGCGCGGCAGGAGTCGAGTTCCTCCTCCTGCACCTTCCCCCCTTGCTGCCTCGGGCGTTTTACTCATCATAAGCGCGCTTATCGGTACTAATCTTAATCGGCTAGGAGAACCGAAATGCAACTCAAATTGCTGGCGATGTTACCCCATTCGTAGCTCGTCACTTTCTTGGGTGATGTAACAATTCTGTATGCTCCTCCACCACTACTCCAGCAATAAGATCAACGAGATCCTTTCTAAGGAGCAGTCCACTGAGCAGAAGCATTACACGAGGCCCAAAGGACTTTGGGTATCGGTCGTTGGAGACAGAGACTGGCCGACTATGAACCCGGGCGATCTGAGAAGCCAACATCAGTACGAGATAACTCTGGCAGATGAAGACAAAATACGTTTCATTGACTGCAGAAAGCAACTTTCTGAGTTCACCAAAAAGTATGGGCTCAAGCCTAGCGGAGAACGGCGGATAGCGATCGATTGGGTAAAAGTGGCCACTGAATATCAGGGCTTAATCATCGCTCCGTATATAGCGGAACACACCAGATACCCCACCCTATTTTGGTACGGTGCCTGGGGTTGCGCCAGCGGATGTATTTGGAATAAAGACGCCATCTCTGAGATCAAGCTCATCCGGGAGGCAGAGCCATTCTGGTGGTTCAAAGAAAACACACCCTTCCTCTGATACTGAATCGGGCCATCGAAGCATTTCAGGAGATTGGCAGCCGTTGGAATTCTTATAAGGCTTCCTCTTGCGGGTAGGGTCCAATGACTCTGTAGCGGCGCATATCAGCCGGTATTGCTTCAAAAAACGGCAGGGAGAAACCCGCTTGGGTTTCTCCCTGCACCCTCATCCCGCTTCCGCGCCAGCTTGACCACCGCGTGGCCGACATTTCTTCCGCAAAGACCTCTTCCCCGCTTCGGCGTGCCGGTCTCAGCAGAGTTCGCCCGTGAAGCCCGTGCGCCTAGTGGTAAGAATTGGCAAAGCAGGTCAAATCGCACAAGAACGTAATCCGTACGCAGGGCTAAATTTGTGGGGTAGGCGTTTGCGTCGCCTGTAGATCAGGAAGCGTTTCCGAATGACCAATACCCAGAGAGCTTACTAGAGGACACGCGATGACAACAAAGAAAGAGCCGGAACTTATTGCATGGCCGGATCGATACCGGCCCTCGGTAACTCCGATCCATGCAGCGAACGATGAGAGCACTTCAGGTTCGAGCGAAACCGTGCGGGCGCTGATCATTTACGCACCGAGTGGCCGTCGTTTTACCCTCAAGCGACGAACATACGCATCGAGGGCGGTCCGATGCTCTCAGCTTGGGAGCAACCTATGGACGCTGAGCGGATGCGCGCAATGCTGTTGAAGCTGCCGCATGTGGCGGAGACAGCGGCGTGGAGCACGTATGTTTTGTTCTGGGCGGCGGATAAATCGATCGGCGGAAAGCTGTTCGCGATGATGAACCCGGTGAATGAGGCGAACGGTGTGATCACGTTTGCAGCCGGGTCAGAGCGGTACGCCGAGCTGCTGAAGCGGGAGGGCGTGTCGCCTTCTGTTGAATTTCCGCGGTCGCAATGGGTGCAGGTGGAGCGCTGGGACGTGTTTCGTCAGGCGGAGTGGCAGAGCGAGATGGAGGCGGCGCACGCGATCATCTCGGCGAAGCTGCCGAAGCGGACGCGCGACGTGCTTGCGATGCCGGTGCGCGAGCGCAAGCGGGTGATTGCAGAGCGGAAGGCGCTGCTGGCGGGACGAGGCCGAAGAAAAGCTGATCCTGCCTCTCGTCCGGTTAGATTCGCGTCGGTCTCTCCACGTGGGCAGGAGGGGAGTTCCTCCCGCTATCCTCCTCTATGGGCTCAGGGGCTCAAGGCCGCCGACTCAAAACCGGCAGACCGTGGCCTAGCAGTTGAATTTGTAGACCACCTGGTCTACTCTCAACTCAGAAGGTGGTTCAGGGATGAGCACGCGAGATCATTTCATTGATGTCGGTTTGCAACTAATGCAAGAGAAGGGCTACGAGGCGACGGGCCTGCAAGAGATCCTTGCGGGCGCTGGCATGCCGAAGGGTTCTTTCTACCACCACTTCGGGAATAAAGAGGAGTTCGGTCGTGAGGTTATCGCACGTTACACATCCCGAGAGGCCGAGCGATGTGCGCGCGTTCTTACCGAATCAAAGGGGACTCCACTCGCGCGCTTGCGCCGCTACTTCAAAGAATTGAGTCAGGTGTTTGGCCCCGGAGGCAGCATCAACGGCTGCATGGTCGGGCGTTTGTCTCTGGACGGTGCAGCCCGAAGCGACTTGCTGCGCTACCAGCTCGATCTCACATTTGCAGGATGGCAGAAGGCAATCGAACAAACTCTTCGCGACGCAAAGAGGACGGGAGAGTTGACGACCGAACAATCGGCAGCCTCGCTGGCCGCCTTCTTGGTAAATGGATGGGAAGGTGCGTTGTTACGCTCCCAGACAGAACAAAGCGATGCGGCCCTAAGAAACTTCCAACAAATTGTCTTCGATCGGCTTTTAGTCTAAAGATTTTGCATCGCTAGACCAACTGGTCTAATCCTATCAGCCAAGACCCGATACGGTCGATCAATGGAGGCTGATATGGCACACAATAGCAAGGGAACGGCGCTAATTACCGGGGCGTCTACTGGAATCGGAGCGGTCTACGCAGACCGCCTCGCCAAGCAAGGGTACGACCTCGATTCTGGTTGCCCGAAACGAACAGCGGCTTGGAGAGCTCGCGGCGAGTCTTCGCGAGGCAAACCGGTCGCAGGGTCGAAGCGTTGAAGGCTGATTTGACGGTCCCTGCCGAGCTCCGACATGTCGAGGACGTGCTCCGCACCGACAGCTCAATCACAGTCTTGGTGAACAACGCGGGTTTCGGTGCAAGCTCCAAGCTGCTCGAATCGAATGTCGACGACATGGAGAACATGATCTATTTGAATGTGACTGCCCTCACACGGCTCACTTATGCGGCCGCCCGGCCGTTCGTCGACAGAAAGAACGGCCTAATCATCAACATCGCCTCGATTGTCGCCCTGGCGCCAGAACTTCTCAACGGCACCTACAGCGGGACCAAGGCCTATGTGGTCAACCTTACCCAGTCCCTCAACCGCGAGTTGGCGGAGAGCGGGGTGCGGGTACAGGCTGTGCTTCCGGGCGCGATTGAGACACCCTTCTGGGATCGGGCCGGCTTGCCCGTCAAGCACCTTCCTTCAGAGATCGTTATGTCAGCCGAGGAACTGGTCGATGCGTCCCTCGCCGGCCTAAAGCTGAGAGAGGTCGTTACGATCCCATCGCTTCCGGATATCGCAGATTGGGAGGCCGTGGAGAAAGCGAGGTTGGCTCTTGCTCCCAATCTCTCTCGCCAGCATCCGGCGGCCCGATATGCGGTCGGAGTGTGAGGCGCTTCAGAAAAGCGCCACGTTCGACGACATGAGCCTGCTTTCCGTAGAACGGCGTCGCACGCGTCGCGGAAGGCGGAGACGGTCGATCCCCTAACCCATGGGACCAGAAGGGACGGAAGCGAATGAAAAATGCACGGCAATTACTGGAAGAGTTCACTGCATCATCGTTCCGCGATCCTCGAAAAGCGGCAGAGATGTTCGCGGAGGACGGGGCGTTCGAGATGCCTTACCTGGAGAGCCTTGGATTTCCGTCGCGATACATCGGGCGCGAGGAGATCGAAGGATTCTTCCAATTTGTCCGAGACCTTTATCCAAACATGGCGTTTCACGACGTGAAGGTGGTGTGTGAGACGCCGCAAGTAGTGGTTGGGGAGTATGAGTTCACGACGCCGTCCAGCAAGACCGGCCGCACCATTCACCAACTCTTCGTGGGACGGCTTGAGGCCCAAAATGGGCAGATTCAACTTCTTCGAGAGTCTATCAACCTCGTGGAATTGGGCCTGGCCATCTATCCCAACGGCCTTGCCGACTACAACGTGCCCGCGAATCGCAAATGACGAGCGGGCGTCGCGGGGTCGGCGTCACCGGGCGGACGTCAAACATGTCGGTTTAGTTACCTGGCTTCACCGCTCTCGCTGAAAGCCACAAGACCGCCGGGTTGACGCGTTCGGGATAAATCGCAAGCATCTCGTTGTAGAGCTCGATCGCGGTGTTGGCATGGGCGGCGATCCTGTCGAAATCGCGGATGTATTTTCGAGTCGCCTCGATATTGTTTGGCGTGTCGGGTGCGCCGGGCCTCTTGTGCCCCGCAATCGCGGCCACCGGATTGAGCGACTCAATCGTATCGAGTGCGGCGATCCACTCCTTGCGTCCTTCGGTGTCCGATTCGCCCAAATGAAGATGGACATCGTTGTAGAGCGCATCCCCGCAAACGACCAACCCGATCGAAGGGACGTGGAGACACGTCGTGCTATCCGTATCAGTATGTCCGAGAGGGACACTGACGAGCTGTTCTCCTTCGAGTTCGAGAACACCACCTACGAGCTCATCCGCGATCACGAGGGTCGAATCGATCTGGCCGGGAAACCGTGGTTCCCAATAAGTCCCGACGACGGGAACCGACGCCTGCTTTCGCATGACATCAATCGCCTCTCGCGTTGCCACGAAGCGCGCCTTCGGGAATTTCTGCTGGATTGTGTTCACGCCGAAGAAATGGTCTCCGTGGCCATGCGTCGCGTAGATCGCCGTCAAATTCTTGCCGCTCTTCACAATCCAATCGAGAAGCTTCTTGCTTTGGTCGACCGTTATCGGAGTGTCCACCAGAACGGCTTCGCGGTCGCCCGAAATCAGCGTGGAAGAAATCGGCGACCATTTCATTTCGGTTTCGCCGGGAGCGAGGTCGCTCGTGACGACCGGAATCGGAGCACTGACAAAAACGTCCCATGTCAACCGATTAGCCATTGTTCCTCCTTCAACCTTTGGGGGTGCCGAGATCGCCTAGTATCTCCGGCCAAGTCTTTTCAAACTCGGCATCGCTTTGCAGGCCGCGCTCCAACACAGCTCCTACTCGTCTTTGGACCGCGGGCCAGCCAAGTGCAGTCCCAAAGGACGTGAAGGCGGCGAGAAGCCGGTCGGCCGAGGGCAACGAGACTTCGTTAACGAGATGTTTGGCCGCGGCGAGAGCTGGCCGGTCGAAGGAGGCGATCCGGCGCGCAAGAGCATCGACGAAACCATCCAGTTCGGCATCCGGCAATGAACGGTTCACATAGCCATATCGTTCTGCCGTGTCTCCATCAAAGTCGTTGGCACTGAGGACGACTTCGAGTGCCCGCCCGCGCCCGACCAGATGGGGAAGGCGTTCTGTTCCGCCGCCTCCTGGATGCAGGCCGACGCCGAGTTCGGGGTGACCCAGCTTCAAGTTCTCGCGCGAGGCGAAACGCATGTCGCAAGCAAGAACGAACTCGCTGCTTACGCCTCGCACGCAGCCCCTGATCTTTGCGAGGCTGACGACCGGCACCTTCGTAAGCCGCACAAAAGTGTCCATCAGAACGGGCAAGCCAGAGGGCCCGATTCCCGTCATGACATTTCCGAGCTTGCCGGTCAGATCGAAATGCGAAAGGTAAAAGTCGGGAAGCGCACTCTCGAATACGACCACCCGCAGAGTTTCACTTGTCTCCATCCGAACAAGAAGGTCTTGGAGCGCTTGAAAGAGATCCCCATCGACCACATTGAACGGTGGATAGTCGAACAGCGCTCTCCAGTAGCCAGGCGTTTCCTCGATCACCCGTATCGGCGTCGCATTGGGTTTTGACATGATTAGTCCTCCTTTAGGCTTCGATCGAGCGGGACGGTTCGGTGATCTTCTTTTCTTCGTAAGAGCGCATGCGTGCTAGCCCTTGGTCGGAGACACACAATCTCATGAAGAGATTTCGTTCGAGAGCCAATCCCTGGGCGAGAGGGGTGTCGGTTGCGTTGCGGACAAGACGCTTGATATAGCCGAGTGATTCTGGCACAAACGAGCGGAACCGCTTCGCGATCTCCATCGCGCGGTCAAGGGCTTTGCCGCTGACAGTTTCGTGCACGAGGCCCTTCCTTTCGGCCTCGCGCGGATTGAGCGGCTGGCCCATAAGGATGTGCATGAGCGCCGCCGATGCTCCGATCGCACGTGGCAGTCTTTGTGTGCCGCCCGCGCCGGGCAGCAGGCCGATTTCAGCCTCGGGAAAACCGATCAGGTAGTCACCGTCTTCGGCGATACGGAGGTCGCAAGCGAGGGTGAACTCGAAGGCCCCAGCAAGGGCCGTACCGGAAATCGCGGCGATGACAGGTTTGGGCATGCTCTCGCACAGCGCCATAGCCTTGTCGAAGAACCCGCCGTGGTAGGTCGCGTTGTCCGGCCATTGGCGACCGGACGCGATCACCGCTTCGGAGAATTCGATAAGGGCAGGGATGCTGAAATGACGACTGAAATACCCCGGAGCGCCGCCGGTAACGATCACAACGCGGATGTTCGGATCGCCTGCGAATTCTTGCAGGCTCTCCGTGAGTGCGTCGCCCATTTCGGCGTCGAAATAGATGCGCTTCGCGCTCCCGAGGGTTATAACGGCGATTCCTTCGGTGACTTTTGTCGTTAGTACATCTGTGTTCATCGGGAATCCTTTTGAATCTCGGCGGCTAAGCGGGCGGAGCCATGAAGCGATTCACCGAAGACCAATTCACCGAGCGGTCTGTGAACCCGATTTGCGACGACGCTCCGCCTGATCTGGTTTATGTCTGCGAGGTGGTGAGCATGCTGTTGCCGTTGGCGCTCTGAGCCGCAGGCACCTCTTCTTGCAAGACATCCCAATGTTCCGCGATCTTGCCGTTGGCGATGCGGAAGATATCCACGGCGATCACGGGTTTGGGTCCCCACCCGATATAGCGGCCGTGGATGGCGACGTAGTCGCCCTCAGCGATCACCAGACCTGGTTCGTATTTGAAGTCAGGACCAAACGTACTCAAGACTGCTTTGATTGCCGCGGTGCCGTTTGGAATCCTCGGGTTGTGTTGCTTATAGTCATCGCTGAAGAGGCGGTCGAGAACAGTGGGGTCGCGGTCAATGAAACTTCCCTTGATCCCTGCAAGTGCGAGCGCTTTGTTCGCCTCCGTATTGGTCGTCGTCATAGCTGATTCCTCCATTGCATTTGAGGCCAATTACAGTTCTCCGACCTTCCGGCCGAGGTCGAGTTCAAACTCTCCAGGAACGCCGAGGCCGAGTTCCCGGGATCTGGCTAAGCGCTGGAGCGCCGTCGGCCACGCTAAAGTCCCACCGAAAGTCGATTGAGTAGATCGGAGCTCCGCCTCTTGGGGAAGTCCGATGTGATTAATGATCGTCTTGGCGGTCGAGAGAGCCTGCTTGTCGAAAGAAAGAATACGTCGCACGAAATTTGCTACGAACGCATCAAGGTCGGAGTCCGGCACGGCCCGATTGATCCAGCCGTACCGTTCCGCCGTTTCAGCGTCAAAATCATCCCCTCCGAGCACGATCTCGAGCGCCCGCGCGCGCCCTACCAAGAGGGGCAAGCGTTGTAATGCGCCCCCGCCTGGAATGAGGCCGAATCCCACTTCCGGCTGACCGAAGATGGCTCTTTCGCGGCTCGCGAACCGAATATCACAGGCCAAAGCGAATTCATCCCCACCAGCCCGCACTCTGCCGCGTATGACTGCAATGCTCAGAACGCTGCTCTGCGCGAGCCTTGTCGCCGCTTCGATCCAACGTGGCTTACCAAAACGACTGTTAGATTCGGCGATGCCATAGTGAGCCAAAAAAAATTCTGGGTTTGCGCTCTCAAACGTCACGACTTTCAGCGACGGTTCCGACTCGATCTCTTCCACCAGGTCATAGATCTGGTCGTACATCTGGTCATCGACAGTGTTGATCGGGGGATGATTCAAAGTCACCCGCCAATGGCCCGGCACCTGCTTGTCGGTGGATAATCTGTTCGCCACTTTGCCCATACAACTCGGAGGGTAGGCGCGACCCGCGCGTGCGTCTTGTTTGTTCCTACGATTTTTGCTGATTTATGCCCTTGAATCGCCGGACGGTGTGTCCGCGCCGCGCGCAGAACGTCCTTTCCAAGGTCTCAGAGGCAGGGACGTATGTCTGGCCCCAGTGCAAGGACCAAACCAGCATGAATTGACAAAGATCAAATCATTCGCAAAGAACCAGGCACCTCGAATGTTCAATAACAATCAGGTCCTGTGGTTGCGGTAAAAACGCAACACAAGACACTGAACGTATTTGGGGGTGCTCCTGACCTGCAGTATTCCATTTCCGCCACAAACCAAAGAACACCGCGTGGAGATCAGTTAGCACAGGAAGCACTCCGCTGTATCCTTACCGTGTCTTAGGGCATTTCGCGCAGAGCGAGCGGACGGTTGGATCGATGAATTCTATGTCTCCAGAAGAACAGGCGACGCTTACCCCGATGCTCTCCGAGGAACAAATTTCGTTCCTGGATGGTATCGGGACACGACGGCGCTACGCAGCCCACCAAGTCATCCAAGACCGCGATTCGAGGTCTCCAGGTGTCTTCGTTGTGCTAGCGGGCAATGTGAATCTGCTCGGCGTGTCGAACCGCATTGAATCGGTTCTCGCGGTACTAAGTCGTGGCATGTTCTCGGGAGAGATAAACCAGCTTTCCGACAGACAGAGCTTGGTGAGCTACCAATCTGTAGATGACTGCGAGATTGTCTATATCGACAGGAAGATATTGCGCACGACACTTCGGGGGAATGCCTTCCTTGGCAATGTGTTCCTTAGCTGCTTCATCATGCGGCGAATTTACCTTGTCGCCCATTCGATTGGCGATGCAGTCCTCATCGGCACAAACCATTCGCGAGACACTCTCCGTCTCCGCTCCTTCTTGGAGCGAAATGCTCATCCATACAGCTATCTCGATGTTGAACGGGACGAAACCGTCCTGCCGCTCCTTGACCAATTTTCGGTTCGAGTGGACGAATTGCCCGTTTTGATCTGTAAAGGCTCCTTGCTCCTGCGAAATCCGTCCGATGCTGAGGCCGCAAAATGCTTTGGATTGAATGCTCGCACGGAGAACGTCGACGTCTATGACGTGATCGTGGTTGGTGCAGGCCCCTCAGGCTTGGCGGCTGCTGTTTATGGGGCTTCGGAAGGACTCAAAGTGCTCGTGGTCGAGGCAACGGCGCCGGGAGGTCAGGCGGGTTCAAGTTCGCGGATTGAGAACTACCTGGGATTTCCCCTTGGTATCTCTGGGCAGGAACTCACCGAACGCGCACTCATCCAGGCCCAGAAATTTGGAGCCCGTATTCAGATCGCGTCAAGCGCGTCGCGTTTCTCATGCGAGTGGCTATCCTGAGGGGGAAATGGACGGTTCAGATCCTCTGCGCGCTACTTGCGGGCCCCGTCCGCCTCAGTCAACTGAGGCGGCAGATTCCATCGGCCTCCAAGAAAGCCTTGACCGCGAACCTCAGATTGCTTGAAAAAGTAAGGTTGATTTCGCGACGAGATCTGAGCAATTCCGTTCTCCACGTAGAGTATGAAATCGCTGAGGCCGCACGAGCGCCCCTCACAGCGCTGGTTGATCAGCTCGTGCACTTTCACAACTATTTGGCTGCGCGAACGAAGGTGTAGCGAATCCAGTCTCCCATCGCTAGACGGAAAGGTTTCTCTTTTCGCGTTTCGAAATTCGGGCCTCGGAACGTGCGAGTTCGTCCGCAATTGTCTTCTCGTCGGGCAGCACCATTTGATATTCGGCGGCGACGACCTTATTGGGAAGATTGTCGAGCGCATAGTGTGCCTCTGCCGCGCCTTTTTCCGCGCAGAGGATTAGTCCCACTGGAAGGTTCTCGCCAGACTTCATCCAATGTTCTCGCGCATAGTTCAGATAGAGGTGCATTTGGCCCGCATCCGTGTAGCTGAACTTGCCGACCTTCAAATCAACGACAACCAGGCAGCGAAGGCGACGATGGAAAAAGAGGAGATCAACCCTGAACCAAGTGTCGTCAATTCGAAGCCTCCTCTGACGACCGAGGAAGGCGAAGTCGTCACCCAGTTCCAGCAGGAAATCTGTCAGGTGGTGAATCAGAGCCTCTTCGAGATCGGTTTCTGAGTACTCGTCTTTCAGTCCGAGAAATTCGAGTACGAACGGGTCTTTGATCGCTTCTTCCGGTGTGACTTCGTCGCGGATGAAGGTGCCAGCATCTCTTTCTAGCATTGCAGGTTTATTCTTAGAAAGCGCCAGACGTTGGTGAAATTGACTCGCGATCTGACGACCAAGCTGCCGTACCGACCAGCCGGCGCGCAGAGCCTCCCCCTCGTAGAAGCTTCTGGCTTCCTCGGACTTGACTGAAAGGAGGCGAACGTAGGCCGACCACGGCAGCGGAAACTGTCTGGCCAGATCACTCAACGACACCGATTTTGCAGACGCCGTCTGCAAAATCTTGGCGGGGGGCCAAGCCAGAAAGAACGCTCGCATTTGGGTCAGGTTTCGCCACCCGAATCCCCTCCCAAATTGGCTGGTCAAATCCCGCGCCAAATGCCTTATCAATCGTTCGCCATAGTCGGCGCGTGATTGGCCCCCTTGTTCTGATTCGACGATTCGCCGACCGATCTCCCAATAGGTCGCCGTCATCAGGGCGTTGACGGACCGTGCTGCGGAGGCGCGGGCGGTCTTCAGAAGTGAGACAATTTCGCTGTGAATAGTTCCGTAATCGTTGTTGCTCACGGACACTCCGAGGGTGTGTTCTCGCTCCAAGTGGAGGCGAGGAATTGGGGGCTGATCCCGCCACAAGCTCAGCCCGCGGCCCCAAAAAGTTGGTGTCAAATTGGTGTCAAAGACGGCCGATTGGGCCGGTTTTGCCGGTTCTGCCGTCTAGTAAGTGCTTATCCGTCAATTATTTAGCTTTTCGGAGCTTCCATGGCATGGAAGAGGTCATCGGTTCGATCCCGATCAGGTCCACCAATTCTTTTCAAGCATTTAGCAGATCCCCTCCCAAACCGTTTGCCCGCATTTTGCCGCAAATTGCAAAATCTTCCCGCGCGACGGCACTACAGTCTCCTTTTCCTCTTTTCCTGGAATGTCAGCTTCGGAAAATCCAGTTCTCTAGCCGATTTGTGCAGCATGCGATGACGATAGTTGCTCGAATCTATCGGTCCGCCAGAACGTCCCGGAAACATAAAAGGCGTGCGGAGGCGTGCCCCCGCCCTTCCTTCGGCATTCCTCTCGATATTCCATCTCCGAACAAGAAATCCGTCGAGCAATGACATCAGGATCGTTACGGAGAAGAGTCGCCTGTTGCTTTACCGTCTCAGGACTCCTCGGGGTCCTCTATCACCCAGCGCAACACGGTTCGCTCTGAAATATCAAAGCCAAGCATCTCCGTTCACCATGAATCCGCGGCGCACCCCAGGTCGGGTTGTCGCAAATGACGCGGAGAATCGGTTCGCGCAATTCCCCGCTGACGCATCTTCTCCCCACACATACGGGTTGCATGTCTTTGCGCCCGGGAGCGAAAATCCAAATGGAGATTAACATTTGAAACTTCGAATCGAGGCCTGGCTGGCGATACCGCTGGTCTGTCTCCTCGTCAATTCGGCATCGCTGGCCGTGGCACAAAACAGCCAGATTCAGGAGGCAATGTCACTCGAGCGCCAGGGCAGAAATGCGGAGGCGGAAGCAGCGTGGGACACGCTTTCAAGGGCGGATCCGGCGAATCCTGAGCCCTTTGCTCATCTCGGACTGCTCGAAGCGCGCCAGGAGCACTACGCGGAAGCCATTGCCTCCTACAAGAAAGCTCTGGCGTTGAATCCCGCGATGCCTGGGCTGCGCTTGAATCTGGGACTTGCCTACTTCAAAGCCGGAAATTACCACGAAGCCGTTCACGAATTCGGTCCCCTTCTGAAAGCTTCGCCCGACGATCAACGGCTGACGATTCTGATGGGGATGTCGCACTATGGGCTTGATCAGTTTGCCGCGGCGGCTCCGTATCTGAAGCAGGCCGCGGACCGCGATCCGCAGAATCTGCCCCTGCTGTTGGCTCTGGCGCACAGTTGCCTGCTGTCACAGCAGTATCAGTGCGTTCTCGAAGAGTTTCATCGGATTGTCGCATTGAATGCGGAGTCTGCTGAGGCCCATATGCTGGCCGGCGAGGCATTGGATCAAATGAAAGACACCGCCGGCGCCATACGGGAATTTCGCGTCGCGGTCGTGGCCAATCCCAAGGAGCCAAATGTTCACTTTGGTCTGGGGTATCTGCTGTGGACCCAAGGCCAGACCCAGGATGCCGCTCGCGAGTTTCAGAACGAACTCGACAACTATCCGGAGAATGCCCAGGCCATGCTCTACTTAGCCGATTCCCTAATCCAGATGAACCGGTTGGAAGACGCACTCCCGCTTTTGAAAAAAGTGGAAAGCATCAACCCAGCCAACGCCATGGGACATCTTGATCTAGGCATTGTCTACACTGAAGCCGGCCGAAATGAAGACGCACTCCGCGAGTTGAAGCAAGCCGCCGCTCTCAAGCCCGGCGATGTGAGCGCGCATTACCGCCTGGGCCGACTCTACCGCTCCATGGGCCGGACCGCGGAGGCCAAGGGTGAATTCGACAAATCCAAAAGCCTCAACAAAGCAGCCGATGAAGGACTTATTAAGGCAATGTCCAGAGTTCCACCGCCGGACAGCGCGCCACACGGACCCGTCACTGCACCGGCGGTCAAGTAGTCGGTGAGACGACTGGCTTCCATGCAAATCAGGCAGCGGAGATTCGTACCTAAAGAGGCGAAGGCCGGGGGCTCTCGCCCCCGGCCTTCGGTTATGCTGCGCTGAATCGGTTCAGAACTAGAAGGTGACCTTTGCACCGAGCTGCAGGATGCGCGGCTCGTGGTCGCTGGTGAGCTTTCCGAAGTTGGTTCCGTCGCTGACGCTGTTGTCAACGTTAAGGAAGTTTGGGTGGTTGAACACGTCGAAAGCCTCTGCGCGCAACTGGACGTTGACCCACTCGCCAGCCTTTGTGTTCTTGACCAGGGCTATGTCCCATTTCTGCATTCCGGGACCCAGAAGCGAACCGTTGCTCGTGTTACCGAAGTGGCCGGCAGCCGCCTGGTAAGAAGAGGTAGTGAACCACTGGGCCACTGTTTTGGTCATGTGGACCGGAGAGATCTGGTCAGGACGGGCGGCGATATGGCCATCGGGAGTGCCGATACCGATGCCGCGAAGGCCTTGTCCCGCCACATAGCCGTCGGCCGGGTTCGTATCGCAGAGCCCGCTCGAGAGAGTGGGACATGCATACGGATCCGAAGCCTGAACCACGGAGAAGGATGTGCCGGAGAGCGCCTGGGTGATTCCCGATAATTCCCAGCCGCCCAGGAACTTGCCTTCCACGCCGCTCTGCCCTTTGAAGAAGGGCAGGTCGTAGACGTAGTTAACAACAAGCGTCTGTGGTTGATTGAAGCCAGACGGACCGTAGTCCAGCTTCATGTCATAGGTGTTGGTAGTTCCGTATTGCGTATTGCCGTTCAGAGCGCCGGCGCGATCGACGGAGTTGGTGGTCAAGCTCTTCGACCAGGTATACGCCGCACCTACAGTCAGGCCCCTGGAGGAGCGATGTTGCAGGGCGATCTGCAGCGCGTTGTAGTTGCTGGTAAAGAGCGTGCCCTTGGAATCAAAGTAACTGTATCCCGCGTAGGGTCGCAGCGCATTGACATCCGTGTTGGGATCCGCAGCAAGACGGGAACCGATTGTGGGCTGGTTCATATCGAACTCGCCGATCAAGTGGCGCGCTTTGCTGCCCACGTAGGCCGCGGAAAGAATGGTGCTCGGCAGGAGCTGGCGCTCGATGGTGAGGTTATAGTCGGCGTAGTTGGGAACTTTGAAGGCCGGGGTCCCGGTCGTCCACAACAAATTGGGCCCGTAGTTTGTGGCGCCGGCCACGGCTAGCGGCTTATCGAAGGAGGTGTTATTGACGGTAACGGTCTGCACCTCCGGCGGGTCGTAGAAGGCGCTCTGTTCGAAGATGCCGTTCAGCACGCGATCGTAGAAGATGCCAAAGCCGGCGCGGATAGAGGTGACGCCACGGCCGTCTGGGTTATAGGCAAAGCCCACGCGCGGAGCGAAGTTGGCGCTGTAGGTTGGGTCGATGGTCTTGCCATAAGGCGAGCACTGCACCTGAGCAGAGTAGGTCTTCGCCGCGCTGCAGGCCGCGCCCCGTGGGAAGATGATGCCGTTGGCGTAGGTAGCCGGTGTCAGGGCGAAACCGCCAATGACCTGACCGGGGTTAAAGTTGCCCGACACAGGGTCGATCGTCGGCGCAAGTTGAGAGCTGTAGAGAGTCGGATCGAAGTTCGCAAGGATGTTGGCCTTGTCATCAGGCGAAGGGAAGCTGCTCCAGCGCAGGCCGAGGTTGAGAGTCAGTTTATGGCTCAGCTTCCAGTCGTCCTGGATGTAGGCTTCGCTGTTGAAGTACTGGAGATCGGGGATGGTGTCCTTGTTCTGCTGGGTATATTGGTTCACGTTGCCCACCAGAAAATCGGCAAACGGAACATCGCCTGTGGCGCCAGTGCCAAAGCTGAAGCTGGCTCCGCCGGCCACGGCATTTTCGCTCTTCAGCATCTGTTGCATTTGGAAGCCGAAGCGAAGGGTGTGCTTGCCATAGGTCAGAGCCAGGTTATCGAAGTAGCTGCGGTCGAGGTTGCGCTCTTTCCACGGCGTGGAGCCTGGCGAGAAGCCTGTGATGCCGGTGATGCCGACTGCGGGAAGGCGCCCGTAGGGATCGTTGAACTCCTCCGTGTTCGGCTGCAGTGCGCCGAGCGCGGTCGCCGAAGTGGCGAAAGGAGTGCCGGTAAAGCTCGAGTGGTAGGTGCCCTGGGAGTAAACAAATTCCAACTCATTAACGATTTTGGGAGAGATTGTCCAGGTCAGGTTGCCCACCACGTTCTTACCTGGAGAATCGACCGCCGCAGCGGCTGCCCCAGGGTAGTTGTTGCCCGCCCAAAGGCCCAGCGGCTGTGTGACTGGCATGATATCGTTCATGCCGCGTACGTAGAGATGAACCTTGTCATTGAAATATTGGTCAATGCGGACGATGTCGTCGCGGTAGCTGTTTTCAGCCGGGAGGTTGAGGGTTTCAGTCCCAGAGCTATTCGCGTTCTTGGCAAAGAGGCTGGTCAGATACACTTGGGAATTCTGGCTGAAGGCGCTCGAAGGAATCGTCGACATGCCAGTGCTCTGGTCATATGTGGCCTGCGGATACTTGGCCGTGATATCGCCAGCGAAGACGCCCCCCACTTCAGCCGTCGTCGGCGTGTTAATGGTCAAGCTGGAGGCTGCGGAAGTGATCTTGTGCCAATCCTCCGACCAGAAGAAGAAGGTCTTCTTTCTGTCGACGTTGTACACCTTGGGAATGTAGATCGGGCCGCCAATCGTAAAGCCATAGACGTTGTGATGGTTCTCGCCGGCTTTATTCGGCAGGCCTGCCGCCACTTGGCTATGCTTGTTGAGCCAGTCGTTGGCGTCGAACATGGTGTTGCGGACGTACTCATAACCCTCGCCATGGAAGGAACTGCCGCCGTTGCGCGTGGCCACCAAAACCTGACCGCCGCCCGACCGGCCGTAGCCGGCGTCGTAGTTGCCTCGCTCCAGGGTGATCTCTTGAATAGCATCCATGCTCGGTTGGCTGACCACGGTACCGTTCGAGCCGCTGTCGTTGATGTCGGCGCCGTCAACGGTCCAGTTATTGGCCGTGGTGCGCGCGCCGTTGACCGACATGGCCGTGCCACCGGCCGAAGGCTCGTCGCCCAACTGGCTTACAACACCCGGCTGCAAAGTGAGCAACTGCTCAAAGTTGCGGCTGCTGATCTCGAGTTCCCGAATTTGGATTCCCGAGATGGTGCCGGCCTGACCGCTGGTTTCCGTGTCGACTGAAACCGGGTTGTCTTCCACTGTAACTGTGGTGGAAACCGAACCTGCTCTCAGCGGAATGTTGAATGCATGCTTTTCCGCCACATTCAGGGTGATGTTGTTGCCCTTGAACGTCTCGAACCCTGCTGCCACCGCAGTTACGGAATAGCTCCCGGCCGTGAGGTTCGAGGCTACATAGTTGCCGGCGCCATCGGATTGCAAAACGCGAGCAGCTCCGTTGACGCCATTGAGCGTGATGGTGATAGTGGCATTCGGAATCACGGCCCCGGTGCTGTCTGTCACGGTGCCGACGAGAGTCGCCGTCAGTTCCTGCGCACGCGTCAAGAGCGGGCAGAAAAGCAGCAGGATCGCCATCAGCCAAACCAGGGGTGGAGGCCCTTTGATCGAGCTCTTCCTTTGAGCAGAGCTCTCGAGGGCGGGGTTGAAACTCCTAGTTGAAATCCTGCGATTGAAAACCCGCTCAACATCAGTCATTGCCATCGCACCTTTCTTCGAAATCCTGTGAAGTCCATACGCGGGCACGTATCGACGGGTGAATTCAAGAGCCAAATGAGATTGCGGCGTATGCCGCGAAGAAATTCGCCCTGGGATTTCCAGAAAAGCGATGGTCCGAAGTGGTCGTTCTTTGACTGGCTTTCTCTGCAGACAGAGATATTACAAAGAGACGACTCGGAATTGGACTTTTCTGTTTGTGCATCACGTTCTCCCAAGGTGCTTCAGTTGCGGCTGGCGAGTCACTCTGAAACACGCCGTCCGCCGGGTCCTTGATGACTGCGATCAAATCTGTTTTTACGTCGTGATCGATCCGCGCCAGAACCCGAGATTGACTTTGATAGGTAACGATAGGACCGAAAGCCATAAATTTCAAGTGAAAAATGAACAAAAGTGACCAAAATGATCAAAAGTGCGATTTTTTTGCTTTCTGAAAAAGGACCAAAGGCCCCGTGTCCATTCACGCATGGAAGGCAAAAGGATCGTCTAAAGATCCGCAATATTATTTATTATGCCTACACTTTTCTATTGGATATGTTCAAGTGATTGAGAAAACTCTAAACCAGGGCCGTGAATAGCGTTACTTCAAATGATCACTTTAAATTGACGGGGAAGTGGGCTTTCGATCGGCTTTATTCAAGCGCGAATGACGCGGATCCCCTGCCGCTCAAAAGGAGCAAGCACCTCTGCCGAGGCGCCCACATTGGTGATGATCACATGAATATCGCTGGCCGGGCAGACAAAAGCCGGGCTCACATTGCCGAGTTTGCTTGAATCGGTGACAACAATCACCTGTTTAGACTGCTTAAGCATTTTGCGGTAGATCAGGGCCTCATCGGTCTCCAATGTGGTGGCTCCCCGTTCGAAGTTCAAGCCCGTCACGCTTAAAAAGACCTTGTCCATATAAACATCATCCAGAAACGTAAGGGCAGCATTGCCGGTAAGGGAGAAGGACCAGGCCCAGGGAATCACCCCGCCCGTCAAATATGTCCGAATTCCCGGTTGATTGCACAGTTCCATTCCAATGTTGACCGCGTTTGTGATCACTTGAATCTTATCGCGATGGCGCAAGCTGCGCCCGATATGGGTCGTGGTGGTTCCCGCTGTAAGCCCCACCGTTTCATTGGGTTGTATCAATTCTGCGGCGGCCAGGCCGATCCGGCGTTTCTCCATGGCGAAGCGCTGCTCTCTCGCCAGGAAAGAACTGTCATAGCGAAAGGGCTCGTAAAGCAGTGGCTCAACCAGCGCGGCGCCCCCATGGGTACGGCGGATCAGTCCCCGGTTCTCGAGGCGGACTAGATCGCGACGAATACTCGGTGCCGAAGAGCCAGCGACGGCAAGAATCTCCTCGATCGTTGCCGTTCCTACACGCAGAAGGAACTTGATGATCTGTTCGGAACGGTGATTAAGCTGCTCGGGCATTTGGACAAATTCTACCCTTCTATTTTGCGGACTTTGGCCCTTTGTGCGCAATACTGGTTGATATGAATATACTATATGAAGAAATTTGCCAGCTTCGCTGATCGCATTAGATCAAAACGATCATTCAAACGCGACGATCCCTGGCCGAGGCTCCCTTTGACCCCCAACTCGAGAAATCATGGCGGATCGGGATCGCGTATGTGACCCGGCCAGAGCTCAGAGAGCATCTTGAAGGGTTGCAGAAATCACTCACATCACGAAAACCGGCTCGGCTCTCCGCCAGACACGATACACGAGCTGCTTTGAACGAACGAGCCTCGACGAACGACAGAATTGAGGTATCGCGAATAACGTCAATGGGGATAGACGCGGGGACTCCGCCAATACACTTATGAAGCAAGCGACCATCAGTATGCGTGTGTGAAAGGACGAACCGGCTACAAGGAGAATTCAGAGCACTATCCGCCATCAAATCGACTCCGGAGATTTGAAACCGGGCGACGTCGTTGATTCCGAGAGAGAGCTGGCCAGGATTCACGGCGTCAGCCTGATGACTGCGCGTCGCGCTCTCTCCGGTCTGAGTCAGAAAGGAATCGTCGAACGGCGCCATGACGGCCGAAGCAGGAGGTGGGAATCTAGACCCAATGCAGCGGCCGTCATGGCACACATTGACGAATCACAAGCACAAAACCTGTTGGTTCTTTAATAAACAAAAGCGACTTAATGACGAATTTCAGATGCTCGCGGCTAACTCAGAGCATCCGGATATCATTACTGGGCTGAACAACGAAAGGCGGTTAGCACGTCTCTTGAAGCGAGTAAGCGACAAAAGATATAAAACTTCGTAACTCCTAACCATAGCATGTTCCCGGCGAGTTATAGCGAGCGATTGTGAACAGATTTTGCTGTTAGGTCGTGCGATGTTATGCTGGAATCCGCTTACCCGCGATCCTTCTAGAAAAAAGATTCCCGAGTTGGTGTGCAACAAATCCGATATCGAGGCCGCAGAAGATGCCACTTGATGCCCACCTAAAAGCGCAGCCATCGAGCTTTCGCGCCAACTTTCTCCCGAATCCCCACGTCAGCGGTCTGGAGACACTTCAGCACGGATCACACCAAGAACAGAGGTTGCGCGTCCTCAATTTGATTCTTTCATCTATCGTCGATCAGGCTTATGCATTTGATCGCGAGGGTCATTTTCTCTATGCGAGTCAACCATTGATAGACCTGTGGGGCCTGACATCAGAAGAAGTAACCGGAAAGAGCTTCTTCGACCTGCACTACCCGGATGAACTCGCCGTGCGGCTCCAGCGGCAAATTCAGGAAGTCTATAACACGGGGCGAAGACTCACCGATGAGATGCATTACACCGACCCAGCCGGAGTTGCCGGGGATTACGAGTACGTTTTATCTCCTGTTATCGGCATGGACGGAACCGTTGAGCTAGTCGCGGGAGCGACCCGTAACATCACTGTCCGGAAGGACGCGGAGATGGATCTCGCGCAAATGGAGGGAAAATATCGCGGACTCCTCGAGGCGGCTCCGGATGGGATGGTCGTCGTGGATGAGCGCGGCAAGATCGTTCTGTTGAACGCTCAGGCCGAGAAGCAATTCGCATACAGCCGCGATGAACTCCTGGGCCAGGACGTGAAGAACATCATCCCCGAGGGATTCGCCGAACGGCTGATCGCTGACGAAACTCGAACCGCAACGGAGGCGCTGGCGCAACAGATTGGAACGGGGATCGAGCTCATAGGACGCCGAAAGGACAAGAGCGAATTTCCCATCGAAATCATGTTGAGTCCTCTGCAGAGCACAGATGGAGTCCTGGTAACCGCGGCCATCCGTGACATCACAGTGCGCAAGGAGTCAGACAAGCATTTGGCTCAGATGGAGGGCAGATATCGTGGACTGCTCGAGGCAGCTCCCGACGGGATGGTGGTCGTAAATCAGGCCGGGGAAATAGTCCTTTTGAATGCCCGGGCTGAGAAGCAATTCGCGTACAGCCGTGATGAGCTTATTGGCCAGGAAGTTACGAACATCATTCCAGCCGGGTTTGCGGAAAGGCTGATCGCCGACGGAACCCGATCCGCGGCAGAGGCGTTGGCGCAGAAGATAGGCGCGGGGATCGAACTCACCGGGCGGCGAAAGGATGGGAGCGAGTTTCCCATCGAGAATCATGCTCAGTCCGCTGGAAAGCCCCGGGGGAATTCTAGTGACAGCGGCGATCCGTGATATTGCGGTGCGGAAGGAAGCTGAAGCGAATCTCGTGCAGAAGGTCGAGGAATTAAACCGTTCCAATGAAGAACTGGAACGATTCGCCTATGTCGCTTCGCACGATTTGCAGGAGCCGTTGAGGATGGTGGCCAGCTATACACAGCTTCTATCCAGGCGATACAAGGGGAAGCTCGGACTCCGACGCTGATGAGTTCATCGCCTTCGCGGTAGATGGGGCAACGCGCATGCACCAACTTATACAGGACCTGCTGGCTTACTCGCGCGTTGGGAGACCGGGACGAGAGCTTCACGATATCTCCAGTGAAGAGGCATTGGAGCAGGCTCTCATTAATCTGCGTGGTGCCATCGCAGAAAGTGGTGCAGTGGTCACACACGATCCTCTGCCTCAGGTCAAGGCGAGTGAGATTCAACTAATCCAGTTATTTCAGAACCTTGTCGGTAATGCCATCAAGTATCAAGAGCCTGGAGTTCCACGCATACACATCTCTCCGCCCAAGAGCAGCGGAACGAAGGTCAACTTCTCCGTGAAAGACAACGGGCTGGGAATCGATTCAGCGTTCTTCGAAAGGATATTTGGCATGTTCCAGCAACTCCACAAGAGAGGAGTTCGCCGGTACTGGTATGGGATTGGCCATCTGCAAGAAGATCGTCGAAGGGCACGGTGGCCGCATCTCCGTCGATCAGAACCGGGGCACGGGTCTACCTTTCACTTCGCCTTTAACGGAAGTGGGAGTAAATCGTGAGAGCGATATGAAGACGGTACGGCGATTGAGGTTCTATTGGTTGAGGACAGTCCCGGCGATGTCCGATTGACGCAGGAAGCGTTCCGCGACGCCAACAAGCTTATCCGTGTGCATGTAGCTTCAGACGGTGTGGAAGCCATGGCTTTTCTGAGGAACGAGGGCAAATACATTCATTCCCCGCGGCCGGATTTTCATCCTCCTTGATCTTAACCTTCCAAAGATGGATGGGCGAGAGGTTCTGGCGGCGCTTAAGAACGACGACAACCTGAAGTCGATTCCCACGATCATTCTGACTACATCCAATGCGCAGGCGGACATTGCGAAGAGCTATAAGCTTCATGCGAATTGCTTCCTTACAAAACCGGTCCAACTGGACGAATTCGAAGACGTGGTGAAGAGCATCATCAACTTCTGGACTTCCTGGGTCAGTTTCCCCGACGGGTAAGAACTGATGAGGGAGCGGTCGATCCAGGCATTGCTCTTGATTGAAGATAACCCGGGAGATGCTCGCTTGATCCAGGAGATGCTCAAAGAGCAGGGCTCTCAGGACATCGAATTGAAGCACGTAGAGTCCATGAAAGAGGCTGAAGAGCATCTGGAAGCTTTCTCGGTCCACATCCTCCTGCTCGACTTGGGGCTGCCCGACGCGCAAGGACTGGAGGCTGTGCGACGCGCCCGTGTAGCTGCGCCCGGTGTCCCATTGGTGGTGTTGTCGGGCCTGGACGACGAGTCGATTGCGGTACAGGCGCTGCACGAGGGTGCACAGAATATCTCATCAAGGGCCAAATCGAACCGCGCGAGCTTATGCGGGCTCTGCACTATGCCGTTGAACGCAAGACCATAGAGGAGGCACTGTTTGAAGAAAAGGAGCGCGCCCAGGTCACGCTAAAGTGCATTGGCGATGCCGTGATTTGCACCGACGCATCGGGCAACATCACCTTCCTCAACCCTGTCGCGGAAAAGATGACAGGCTGGTCCCTCAAGGAAATGGCGGGCCGATCAATGGCCGAAGCATTCCGCATTGTGAATGCCAACAATTGCAGAGTCGCTGCCAGTCCAATTCTGAACGCCTCTGAGCAAAATCGAAACCGGTGTCTACCGCGAGACAGCGTCCTCACCCAGCGTGACGGAACGGAGATACAGATCGAGGACTCCGCTTCATTAATTCACGATAATAATGGACGGGTGATCGGATCAGTTCTGGTGTGCCGCGACGTGAGCGCAGCGCGAGCGATGGAAGAACACATTGCCTACTCCGCTGAGCACGACTTCCTGACCGGATTGCCCAATCGGTCGCTCCTGAACGACCGGGTGGGTCAAGCGATCGCTTTGGCGCAGCGCAACCAGAACCGGGTTGCGTTGCTCTTTTTGGACATGGATGGCTTCAAGCACATCAACGATTCCCTCGGTCATCCAGCCGGCGACAAGCTCTTGCAATGCGTCGCCAATCGCTTGCAGGATTGTGTCCGCGCTCCAGACACTGTAAGCCGACAGGGAGGGGACGAATTCATCGTTCTTCTTCAAGAAGTAAATGAACCGGAGGATGCCGCCGTCGCCTTGAAGAGACTTCTGAAATCCGTGGCGGAGAGTTACCCCGTGGGCCAGCACAATCTTCACGTGACCGCCACAATCGGCGTGAGCCTCTATCCCGAAGACGGGCTGGATGCGGAGACGCTCATCAAAAACGCGGACACTGCGATGTACCGGGCGAAGGAGAATGGGCGGCAAAGTTATCTGTTTTTCAGGCCGGAAATGAATGTCCGGGCCGTGGAGCGCCAATCCATCGAAGAAGATCTTCGGTGTGCTATGGAAAGAAAAGAATTCACGTTGCATTATCAGCCGAAGATTAACGTGGTGACCGGCGCGATTACCGGGGTGGAAGCGCTGTTGCGCTGGACGCATCCCACTCGTGGGTCCGTTCCTCCCCTGCAATTCATTCCCGTCGCAGAAGACTGCGGCCTGATTCTCCCAATCGGCGCATGGGTTCGTCGCGAAGCATGCACACAAGCCAAAGCATGGATCGATGCCGGTTTGCAGGTGGGTACCATGGCAGTAAATGTTTCTGCAATCGAGTTCCGAAACGAAGATTTTCTTGAAGGGCTGTTCTCGACCCTCAGCGAAACTGGCCTGGACCCGAAATTCCTCGAGTTAGAGGTGACTGAGAGCGTTCTGATGAAGAATGCCGAAGTCGCGGCATCAATTCTTCAAATCGTGCGGGAAAGAGGAGTGCATGTGGCGATGGATGACTTCGGCACGGGCTACTCCAGCCTGAGCTATCTGAGGAAGTTTCCGCTCGATGCAATCAAAATTGACCAGTCGTTTTTCCAGCAGATTCCAAACTCTGAAGATCAAGTCGCAATCGTGAGCGCAATTATCAGCATGTGTCAGAGTCTAAGATTGCGCGTGGTTGCTGAAGGTATTGAGACACCTGAAGCTCTGGCACTTCTCCAGGCTCGCCATTGTGACGAGGCGCAAGGATACTATTTCAGCCGGCCACTTCCGGCCGAGCAACTCGCCGCGTTGCTAAGGGGTGAGCGATTTCACCAATACGTTGTTATCTGACAGGCCCATCGGAGAAGGCCCTGGGCGTCTTGGCGCCGCGCAAGAGGGAGCCAGGTGGTCCATCGAAATTAGGATAATGCCCATGTGGACTGCTTTCAACCGCGTTGTCCTGAGCGTTGATCGCGATGTGGCCGAGGACGGATTTGAGAACTTGGTGAAAAACGCCAATCATTACTGGCAGACAAATGAGAGGTTGCTTTAGCGGAAATGAGCATACGACGCATTAAAACAATGCTCTTGGTTGAAGATAATCCGGGAGATGCCCGCCTGATTAGGGAGATGGTCAAAGAGGGGGACTCGCGACATGTTGAAGTCACGCACGTAGAGTGCATGAAGGACGCCGAAAAGCATCTTGCGGAGTTCTCGGTCGACATCCTTCTGCTGGACCTGGGTTTACCGGACGTACAAGGGCTGGACGCGGTACGACGGATACGAAAAGCGGCGCCCGGTGTCCCGCTGGTGGTGTTGTCGGGACTCGATGACGAGTCGATGGCAATACAGGCCTTGCAGGAAGGCGCGCAAGACTATCTCATCAAGGGACAGATCGAACCGCGCGAGCTTCTGCGTGCTCTGCGCTATGCCGTTGAGCGCAAGCTGATAGAAGAAGCGCTTTTCGAGGAGAAGGAGCGCGCCCAGGTCACGCTCAACTGCATCGGCGATGCCGTGATAAGCACCGATATCTCGGGAAAGATTACATTCCTGAACCCTGTCGCGGAAAAGATGACGGGCTGGCCGATGAAGGAAGTGGTCGGCCGGCCCATGACCGAAGCAATCCGCATCGTGAATGCCGACACGAGCAAAGTCATTCTTAATCTGGTGATGAAGGCGTCTGAGCAAGACCGCAACCGGCGCCTGCCGTCAGACCGTGTCCTCACTCGGCGTGACGGGACAGAGATATATATTGAGGACTCCGTAGCACCAATTCACGATCATGCTGGGAGGGTTATCGGATCGGTTCTGGTCTTTCGTGACGTGAGCGGGGCGCGGGCGATGGCAGAGCAAATCGCCCACCTGGCCGAGCAACTTCGCGAACGGCTAACCCAGGAGAGGCAATACTTTGAAGCTGAAATCCACCCGCACACGCGCTTCGAAGACATCGTGGGAAAGTGCGAGGGATTGCAAAAAGTTCTCAAGGAGATTGAGACAGTGGCACCAACTGATGCCACCGTGCTCATCGAGGGAGAAACAGGGACCGGCAAGGAATTGCTGGCGCGCGCGATTCACCGTCTGAGCCCACGCTACGAACGAACATTTATCAGGCTTAACTGCGCCGCCATTCCGGCCGGCTTGATCGAAAGCGAGCTCTTTGGCCATGAGAAGGGCGCGTTTACGGGCGCGATTGCACGCAAGATCGGCCGACTGGAGCTTGCCCACGAGGGCACCCTCTTTCTGGATGAGGTGGGCGATCTTCCTCTCGACCTTCAACCCAAGCTGCTGCGCGCCCTGCAGGAACGGGAAATTGAGCGTCTGGGCGGAAACAGACCAATTAAAGTCAACATCCGCCTGATCGCGGCCACAAATCAAAACTTAGCCAAAATGGTCAGCGAGAAGACATTTCGCAGCGACCTCTACTACCGCCTGAAGGTCTTTCCCGTCACTGCTCCTCCGCTTCGCGAACGCACAGGCGACATCCCCATCTTGGTTCGTCATTTTGTGGCGATGCATAGTCGCCGTCTGGGAAAGACCATCCAGATCATTCCCGACGATACAATGAAGGCCCTGGTTCGCTGGCAATGGCCAGGCAACATCCGCGAACTGGAGAACTTTCTCGAGCGGGCCGTCATCCTCAGTCGAGGTTCAGTACTCTACGTTCCCCTGGTCGAACTGAAGATCGAGGATGAGGGGAAAGGCTCGGTGTCGGCAAATTCCACACTCGAGGTAGCAGAGCGGGAACACATTCTGCAAGTGCTGCGCGAAGCTAATGGTCAAATCGGCGGCGATAACGGTGCAGCCGCAGGGCTGGGACTGAAACGAACCACGCTTAACTCGAAATTGAAAAAGCTCGGTATCGAGAGAAGTGACTATACGGGAACTTCGAAGTAATAACCTATTCTGCCTCCTCATATGAGCGGGAATTCCGGAATTCTGCGCAATCTTGCTGAGAGCCGTAAACCATGATTGATTCCGAGTTCAGTTCGTTGCCACACCCTTTCGGCGCGGAGCGAAGAGGAGCTTCATATTGTTGATGCCCGGTTATACTCGGAAAAAATAGTCCGCGTTATTCACTCTCCGTGAAGCCGTATACCCTGGCAATTTCCAGCAGAACGCCATCACGTGTGCCGGAAGATCCTTCTTGGTGACCTCTCGGGCCGCTGAATTACTGGCTGGATCGAGGATCTGGTGAAGCCGGAGGACATCGTTTTTGTGTTTCTTAGCGATCCACACTCGCATCTGCGGACGATCTCAAAGCCCGAGGAAATCGAGGCTAATCGGTCGGGGGTGTTAATCTCAAAGGCTAAATCCCCAAGAATGAGGATCCTGGACTACACTATTTCCTATCCCATACAGGGTCTATGAAGTTCACTTCAAAAATGTCGGACCAAAAGCGAATCTGGTGTGTGGTAGTCCCGATCGTGCTCCTGGTGCTGTTGCTGGGCGCCACGCTCGGAGTGGTTTGGCATCACCATGCCAATTCTGCTTCCGACACCTGTTCGCTTTGCCATCTCGTCATCGCACCGATGGTGGCGGGCATCCGCGCAAACCTCCTGGTTCCGATGGGCGCTGCATCTACCCCGCAGTACATTAGCTTTATTGCTCAATCTGCTATGCCGCAGATTCCCGCGCGAGCCCCTCCCGCATAGCTTCTCTATTCCTTCCGTGTTTCTCAGGCACGACGAATCAGTAAACGTCTCTCGTGAAGGAGGCTGATTGCCTATGCGCTCGCAGGGTTTCCGCTGTTCATTCTTGCTTTTCTCCATATCTCTTTTCGCTCCCGCAGGTGCTCAATCACCTTCTGCTCAAAGCCCGCCACAGGCGGCCCCTCAAGCGAACACGCTCGCTCAGAAGCCAGGGACAAAGACCATTTCGCTCGATGATGCCGTTCAAATGGCGCTCCAGCACAATCACAATATGCTGGCTGCCCAGACCACGATCGAGCAAAGCGAAGCGGAAGAAACGACGGCAAATCTGCGCCCCAATCCGGTGTTGATGGGCGACTCGCAGTTCTTGCCTATCTTTCAACCCATTCAGTTCAGCGCCGATTACCTCGACAACACGGCGCAGTTTGACCTTGGGGTCAGCTACCTGTTTGAACGCGGCAAGAAGCGGCAACACCGCTTGCAGGCCGCCAAGGACCAGACGGCTGTAACAAAGTCGCAGGTGGCTGACAATGAACGGAACCTTGCCTTCAATGTCGCTTCGCACTTCATTAATGTTGAGCTTGCCGAATCAACTTTGGAACTGGCGACCGAGGATCTAAAGAGTTTTCAAGACACACTGGATATTGGCGATGCGCGTTACAAAGCAGGCGACATAGGCCTCGACGACCTGCTGAAGCTCAAGCTGCAGATGCTCCAATTCCAGACGGACGTGTCGGCGGCACAGCTCTCCCGGGTGCAGGGGCTTTCGGATCTCCGGCAATTGCTCGGATATGAATCGGTCGGACCCGACTATGACGTTGCCGGATCGTTCGATTACCAGCCGGTCACGGGAAGTCTTGAAGACTTCCAAGCAAAGGCTCTGCAGAACAGGCCTGACTTGCAAGCTGCGCGGTTTGGAGTGAATGCCGCCAACAGCCAGCATGCGCTGCAACAATCCATCGGCAAAAGGGATGTGACGGGTCAAGTCAGTTACACCCATCTCAGTTACACCAACGATGTGTCGCTGTTCGGGCAAATTCAAATGCCCATTTTCGATCGCAACCAAGGAGAAATTGCGCGCACCGGCTTCGCCATAACCCAAGCACAGGAGCAGGAGAAGTACGCGAACGGACAGGTGCTGACCGACGTGAGGGATGCCTTTGAGAGTGTTCGCTCGAACGATCAGATCATTTCCCTCTATAGGTCTGGCTATCTCGATGCGGCCCAGCAATCCCGCGATATCAGTGAGTACGCCTACAAGCATGGAGCTGCCAGCCTGCTTGATTTCCTCGATGCGGAGCGCAGCAATCGAGCAATTCAACTCGGCTACAGGCAGTCGCTTGCAACGTACTTGCTCGCGCTCGAACAGCTTCGCGAAGCCGTAGGAACCAGGAGCCTGCCATGAAGATTCGACTTATCGTCAACCAAGGCATTTTGTGCACAATGGCAATTGCCTGCCTCGTTCTCACGGCCTGCCACTCGGATGACAGCGGGCAGGCTAGCCAGATGACTTCGTTCTCTGCGAAGGCTTCCAAGTCCGCAACCCCGCAGCTTTTTACCATTCCGCAAGACCAGATGTCGCACGTGCAGGTTGTCACCATTGAACCGTCCACGCTCAGGCGGACCCTGAGACTGACGGGTGTGGTGGCATACAACGCGTTCAAGACCACGCCTGTAATTAGCCAGGTAGGCGGACCAGTCAGCAGGATTCTGGTGGTCCCCGGAGAGCATGTGAAAGAGGGTCAGGCAATGCTCGACGTGAGCAGTCCTGATTATTCGCAGTTACTTGACGCCTATCTAAAGGCGGCGGATTCGCAGCGCCTCGCGTCGAAAAACTTCACCCGTGCACAGGAACTGTATGCGCATCATGCAATCGCAGAAAAGGATTTGGAGCAGGCTGAGTCCGATCGCAACCAGGCGCAGGCCGATCTGAATGCGGCCGAGCAAGGGATGAAGATTCTCGGAGTCAAGGATCCGAGCCGCCTAGCAAATGCTCCATCGTCCGCCCAAATACCGGTACTGGCGCCCATTAACGGTGAGGTGGTTGAGCGTCTCGTCTCGCCGGGACAAGTGGTCCAGGCGGGTCAGACGCAGGCTTTCACCATCTCTGATCTAAGTACGGTCTGGGTTCTGGCCAACGTCTACCAGGCAGACCTCGCGTATGTTCAGAGCGGCGATGATGTCGTAGTGCAGACAGACGTATACCCGGGCAGCTTCCATGGGAAAATCTCCTACGTCTCACCCGCGTTGGATCCAAACACCAGGACGCTTCAAGCGCGCATCATCGTCGATAATCCGCGCGAAAGGCTGAAGAGAGACATGTACTGCACCGTTGCGGTGACGGCCGGTTCCATCTCAAATGTAGTGGCGGTCCCGGACTCGTCGGTTCTGCGCGACGACAATAACCAACCGTTTGTCTACGTGAGTACGGGTGTAAATCAATTTGGCCGGCGCGATGTTGATATTGGCGAAAGTCAGAATGGCCAAACCCGGATTCTAAAGGGTATTTCCGTTGGAGAGAAGGTTGTCGGAGACGGCAGCTTGTTTCTTCAGTTTGCCAACTCGCTGCAACACTGAGGAAGCAGGTTCCCCTTGATTCATCGAATCGTGCAATTCGCTCTGCGGCAACGGATGTTGGTCTTGCTGTTGGTTGCCTTCATCACTGTTGGTGGTGTCATCTCATTCATCCACATGCCGGTGGATGCATATCCCGATCTCTCGCCACCGATGGTCGAGATCATCACCCAGTGGCCGGGACATGCGTCGGAAGAAATCGAACGTCTAGTCACCGTTCCCACTGAAGTCGAGATGAACGGCGTTCCGAAGATGTCAGTCATGCGCTCGATCTCGCTGTACGGACTTTCAGACGTCATACTGACCTTTGACGAAAATACCGACGATTATTTTGCGCGTCAGGAAGTATTTCAGCGACTCAGCGAGGTCACTTATCCGACCGGGGTGACCCCCTCCCTTTCGCCGCTCGCGAGTCCGTCCGGACTCGTATATCGATATGTTCTCGAGAGCCCCGATCGCACGCCCCAGGAGCTTAAGACCTTTGAAGATTGGGTGATCGAGCGCCAGTACAAGCAAGTGGCCGGTGTCGCGGACGATTCCGGATTCGGCGGAACGGTAATGCAGTACCAAGTGGTTCTCGATCCGGCCAAGCTGTATGCTTATCACCTCACCGTACCAACTGTGATTCAGCAGCTGTCCGTGAATAACTCCAATGCGGGAGGCGGATTCTATCCCCAGGGCGGTCAGATCTACTATGTTCGCGGCCTGGGCCTGATCCGCGATACCTCTGACGTTGGCAACGTCGTGGTGGGCTCGCAAAATGGCGTGCCGATCCGCATCCGCGATGTGGGCGATGTTGTGATCGGAAACGCCCCGCGCCTTGGCCAGTTCGGCTTCAATAAAACAGATGATGCCGTAGAGGGCGTCATCATGATGCGCCGCGGTGAACAAACACAGGACGTGTTGAAGGGCGTTGAGGCGAAGACGCAGCAACTGAATGAAAGTATTCTGCCGCCCGACGTAAAGGTGCGCCCCTACTACGATCGAAGTGATCTCGTACAACTGACAATCACGACGGTCGAACACAACATGCTGCTGGGAATGGCCCTTGTCCTTCTTGTGTTGATGGCTTTTCTGGTAAACATGCGCGCCGCCGTGATTGTGGCGCTCACCATTCCACTTTCCTTGCTCTTTTCCTTCATTTTCCTGCATGCGCAGGGGATCCCTGCTAATCTGCTTTCGATCGGCGCCATCGATTTCGGAATTCTGATTGACGGAACCCTGGTGATGGTGGAGAACATCTTCCGCGAACTGGGTGCGCGCGAAGGCCAGGCCTACGATCTGAAACAAGTCATCATGCAAGCGGCGAAAGACGTTGATCGCCCAATCTTCTACTCCGTCGCCGTCATAATTGCCGGCTACCTGCCGATCTACGCGCTCAGCGGGCCTTCCGGAAAACTATTCAAGCCGATGGCCGACACTGTTGCAATCGCACTCGTTGGTGCACTCATTCTGACACTGACGCTTGTTCCTGTCTTGTGCGCCTATTGGTTCAAGGGAGGTGTTCACGAGCGCGTGAATAGGCCTTTTGAATGGGTGCGGGATCGATATGCAGTGCAGCTTGAGTGGTGCCTCGATCGCCCGAAAACGACTATGTTCGGCGCCGTCTTGATCCTCGCAGCCACACTCCTGCTGGTCCCTTTTATCGGTGGAGAGTTTATGCCTCACCTCGACGAAGGCGCGCTCTGGGTAAGAGCAACCATGCCGTACACGGTCTCTTTCGAAACAGCGAGTAACTTCTCTCCGCAGGTTCGCAACATTCTCTTGAAATATCCGATGGTGACCGATGTTGGTTCCGAACTTGGCCGTCCTGACGATGGAACTGACCCCACTGGGTTCTTTAATGATGAGTTCTACGTAGGCTTGAAGCCTTATACCGATGCCTCGTGGAAGACGGGCAAAATCCACACCAAGGCGGAGCTGACCGAAGACATACAAAGCCATCTTAAAGCTTTTCCCGGTGTCATTTTCAATTACACGCAACCCGCCGAAGATGCAGTCGACGAAGCTTTAACGGGACTCAAGAGCGCGCTTGCAGTCAAGATTTACGGGCCCGACCTCAATATTCTCCAGAGCCAGGCGCTCGAAATCAAGCGCAGGCTCTCGCAGGTACCCGGGTTCACAGAGCTGACGGTTGTGCGCGAACTCGGCCAACCCAGCTTGATTATCGATGTCGATCGCGACAAGATTGCCCGCTACGGCATCAACGTGGCCGATGTTGAGGCCATCGTTCAAGCAGCCGTGGGTGGACAGGCCGCTACGCAGGTGATTCAAGGTGAGAAGCTCTTCGACCTCGTCGTGCGTATGAAACCAGAATTCCGCGAGAATGCGCAACAGATCGGCAACCTGCTTGTCGGGACACCGACAGGGCAACAGATTCCCTTGCGCGAACTCTCCAACATTCGCGAATCCGGCGGAGCTTCATTTATCTACCGCGAGAACAACTCTCGCTATATCGGAGTACAGTACAGCATCGAGGGACGCGACCTTCAGAGCGCCGTGCTCGCTGGCCAGCGATCCATCGCCGACATCGCGAAGTCATTGCCGCCTGGGTATCAGCTCACATGGGGTGGGGAGTACGGAGAATTGCTTCAGGCAGAGCAGCAGTTGGAATACATTGGCCCGCTGGCCATACTCATCATCTTCATGATCTTGTTCGCCCTTTACGGGAATTTTAAGTTCCCCATAACCATCGCCATCGGCGTCGTCATCACCGTACCTGTTGGTGCCTTGATTGCACTCAAGTTGACCGATACCTCGTTAAGCGCTTCTTCGGCGCTGGGCTTGCTCGCTCTAATGGGCGTTTCGGTTGAGACGGCCGTCATTCTCGTCTCCTACATCAATAAGCTTCGCCTCGAAGGCAAAGACATCCGTACTGCAACTCGTGAAGCTTCGCTCTTGCGCCTTCGGCCGATCATGATGACCGCCCTCGTCGCGTGCCTAGGGCTTTTGCCCGCGGCACTTTCTACCGGCATCGGCTCCGACACGCAAAAGCCCTTCGCGATCGTCATCGTCGCAGGCTTGATCTCGCGGCTCCTCCTTGGCTTCTTTGTGAACCCCGTCTTGTACGAGATGGTTGCGCGCAACGGCGACGTCTTGCAAGTCTGACCACGACCTGCCCTTGCCAGAGTGCGCGGTGCTATGTCCGAGATGGCAACTGCGTCGATGGCGCAATTGTCATCCTAAACGTGTGCAAGATATGAATCTTTCGCCGTTCCGGATTTCCGGAATACGGTACTGACTAATCCGCATCCGCCATCTACCCCTGATTCGGCTGGCCGGACGAACCGGCCTGCGGGGGCGGAGTGGGAGTCAGGCGTAACCATCCTTCGTTCCCTGTGACTGGATCGACGGGCAGAATTGCATCGTCGGTTGCATTCACCACGCTGTCTTCGCTCCATTCGGTAATCGAAGTACGATGATCCCAACTCCAGGCACCGAAAGCCTCCGTCGGAATTGGCATCTTGATGGTCTTGGGGTCCACGAGCACCGGACCGAATCGAAATGTGGGCGAAATTTTCGCCAGTCCGTTTGCGACCCATGTACGGCGCAGGCCGATATCCTTCCGCGGCAACAGACCCGCGGTTCCGTGCACAAGAGAATGCGGCTCGACGAGCAGGGTGAGCTTGAATTGCTGGTTGGGCTGGATGGTCATCAGCCCCGAGCTGTTGACATAAGGATGGGTGACCGGCGCGCGACCCTGCACGGGCGGAGTCGCTCCTGTGTTTCCCTCAGTCACGTCCGCGCCGAGATCATCAGCGAACTGCTGATAATAGTTGTCGACCAGGTTGATTTGTTGCAGGAATCCCTGGTTGGGGCCGAACTCCCGTGCGAAGCCGGCGACCGCTGCGTCAGAACAGTAAAAGGTGTGGTAGTCGTCATTGATGAAATATCCGAAGAGCCCATCCTGCCAGTGCTTGAGTGCTCCGAGCCGCAACGGAAGAGCAATCTGGTTGATCAGATCGAGGGTAATCGGTTCTTTCACCTGCAGGCGAACGCTGGCACGCAAAACAGCAACTGGATGGCCGATAAGCAAGGAGAGATGTTCGTCTCCCGTGTGCCCGAAGGGATCTACGCTCCAAAGAGTGGAGTCAATGATGCGCAGGAGCGAGCTGAGCGCATCTTCGCGGGCACCATTGAGCGATGCGTCGGCCGTGCCCCAGTCGAGAAGTCCGCGCGCGATTCCGGCCATAAACTGGTTGGGAATGGCGCGCTCCGGTGTTTGTCCCACCGTGGACGGAAGGCCAGGCGCATCCTCCCAAACGATGCCCGCAACCGGGTCGGGTCGGATGTCACCTAGGTTCTGGCCCGTGTCGTCAAAGAACTCGAGATCGCCGTCGAGATGATTCGGGAGCAGGAATCCACACACTGGACTGATGCTGGTGGTAGCGTGCACAAGTGAGCCGTCTGCATTGACGGCGCCAGACGCATCGGCGAATCGCAACCAGAGCCGGGAGGGCGACGTGAATCGCGGTGGCAGGAGTTGCAATTGTGGTTCTGCGTCGAGTTCCATGGGAATGGAACTGGAGATAAGTTGCGGGTTTGCATTCGTCGTAGCGCTGGAGCCTGCAAGATCGAGGATCTGGCCGAAGGTGTCAACAAGGCGCAGGCGCACCACACGCAGAAAGCCCGCACGAAGGGGGAAGAATGGACTGGGCACAGGCTGGCCCTGCGCCGGAGCGGAATGTCCATCTCCTTCGTACCCGCCGCGCAATTGTTGATGAAACGCATCCAGCGCGCCGCAAAGCACGTCCATGTTTTCGAGTGCGGAGGCGATGTCCTCAAGTCCGCTGCGATCGATCTGCGAAACTCCACCGTTTGTTGTGCCTCCGGAGGCTGCGCCACCGCTGGAGGTGACGGTCAGCTTTTCAGTCATGCTTTGGAAGTGCACCATAATCTGCTGCGCATATTGCGAGTAGAATGCCTCTCGTTTACCGGGGTTGATGGAACCCGAACCACCGGACAGGGCGGCCTGCGAGAGCGAGGTGCGCACGGCGGCAGCCACGGTATCTGCAATGCCCGCTGTGAGGTGAGCACGTCCTTTAAGAGTGATGCCTTGGGCGATGTCGTCGGCTGAGGGCAACTGGTTGAGGTTGGGAACAAAGTCGTTCTCATCAAGCGTCCAATCGCTGATGCCATCTTTTGATTGCACATATTGCACCTCCCAGTCCAAGTGGATGGGCGCCCACGGCTGTGCTGGCATGGTGACAGCGATCGGAGAAGGCAAGGTGCCAACGTATCCGCTCTGCGCGAGCAGCGGTCCGTGATCCACACGCGGATCGCGGGTAGACCACCATGCGGTCTGTTCCACTGCGTAGTTGTTTGCCAAGGCCTGCACGCTGGCTTGGTCCGCGGCTGATGGAACTGCGGCTGCCGCGGAGGTACTCGGCCGAACACCGCTGAGCATCCAGAAAGACTGTTGAGCGGCAACGACCGAGGCGCCGGGATCTTGCAAGACAATCGCACGAAGCAGTTCCTCGCACTCGGGCGGTACGCTGCCGTTTTCGACTCCACGTGTGAGCAAGTCTTCGCCCCGAACAGAGGGCCGGATCGGCAAGCCGTTGATCGCGTTGCAGGACAACTCGGTGTTGGCAAAGCCGGTAAGCATGCATGAAAGCGTGCCGTCGGGGTTATAGCGCCCATCCTTGCCGTGGCGAAATGATCGCGCTGCGCCTTGCACCATGATGACGGGATCAGACGGCTGGAACAGACGAGGCTTCGCACGCTGTACCGTCTCGTAATGGCCTGGAGTTTGCGGCGGCGCGGTGAATCCCTCGTGCAAAATACCGACAATGCTTTGGAGATCGCCTACCTGATAAATCTCGTTGAATTTTGAAGCCGTAGCACCCAATGTGAAGAGTTGGCCCTTGGTAACGCTTGACGCCGTGGCAGCCTCGGTAATGTTTGCGGTGGCTTCGACAATGTTTTGTGCCCTGGCGTTGCTAACGGCGGAAACCTGCTGGCCTGAGAAGATGCCGGAACTCTGAGGCGTCGAGGTCGTCGCCGGTGTTGCTGGATTGAGCGGCGGCATGGCTGGAATCCAGATCTGCTCTTTGGTCATGCCGCCGTCACGCGAGAAGAATCCGTTGGCTTGTAGAAGAGCGTCTGTGAGCGCGGGGCCGTCTGCCTGATCGAAGTCGGAAAGCGAGCCAAGCATGAAAGCTTCAAGCAGGCGAGCCTCATCGGGATTTCCGCGCACCTTGGCCACAACAGAAGAAAGAGCGTCGGTTGGCGTGGTGCCTACGATGACGTTGACGTTGGCGGCGGAAGGTGGACCTCCGAACGCACCCGACAGTATCCCCTGCGGCATGCCTTCCCAGCCCGTACCTGGCCATGGAATGGCGACTGCGGCTCCATGATAGATAGTCAGTTGCGGCCACCAACTCCCATTGGTTACATACTCGCCACCCTGCGGATGCCCTGACGGATCGAGAGCGGCGGGCTGCCATCCAGCCTGCGCCGACTGCGAAGGAACCCACGATGTGCTGGCCGATACCGCCGCTGCGGTCGCCGCCACGGGCGGCGCGGGCGATGGGGCTGCAATGGAAGCGTAACGGCCCACGGCGGTGGCTTCCAATGTGCCCAATCCCAGCTCAGTTGCGGCGGAAACGTAACCCCACGATTTGGTTTGCGCTTGCTCCAATTCGTTGTCTTCGAGCTTCCACTGGTAAGCGGCCATGCGCGCATAGAAATCGCTGAGCGATTTCACCTGAACCGCGCCAAGCGGGTCGCGGTCCGGGTTGGAGTACCATCCGCAAACAAGGTAGGCAAGGGGTCCTTGCTTGATATCGGCGAGCGGATCGTAGAAGGCAAGCCGGTTTTCAACATTGTCGTAATAGGCAGCCCATGCCGCATCGCCTCGGCCCAATGCAGTCAGTCCGTCGATGGAAGTCGCATTGGGGCCCGTCTCCACCCATTGATCAAGTGGAATAGGCTGGGGCAGCGAGCCATCGGCAGGGAAATCCCCTGAGCGAAGCACCCAACCCTCCACCGCTCTGCGCGCGGTGATGGAGCCCGAAGGGAAAAAGCGCAGCACCAGCCAACGGTCCGGGATCGCTGGAAAGGTTGCATCGTCACCGCTGGCAGCGCCCTGGGTAAGCGCGTCGGGGAGCGCCCAGTGCAGATAGATGCCGGGGCTGCGGGAAGTCGTCTTGTCAGTGAATGGGGCGGGCAGCAGTGCGCGCCGGTTTGTCGATGTAACTCCCGCCGGTGGATCGCTCATGCGGCAATCGGCCCAGAAGCCGCCTTGCTGGCGGACAACAAGAGCATCCAGTTGAATGGGCACCATTACGCGCGGCGTTCGGGGAATCAGCGAAGACCACGTGGCCACGGTGCGTGGCGTAATGCCATGCGCGGCGGCAGCGCTGAACATTTGCTGAGCAGCGGGATTAGTGATTGCCATTGCTCGCCTTCCTTGCTGCCGGGTTGATGACCGGGCCGGGTCTGACACTGGAAAGAATCTGGCGGTAGGCAGATTGCGTTGCCTCGTTGGCTACATACTGCGCGACCAGGATTCCGCCTACAAAACGGCCATCGCCTCCTTGTCCGGCTTCGTCGACGGTTCCTTCAAATCGCTGTCGCCAAGGCGGCTGCAAAACCTCGAGCGCAAACTCAGCGCTGCCGTTCTGCTGCGGCATCACGTCGCCAACGGCCACAGTTGTCTCCGCCTGCAAAGCGTCGCGCAACTTTGCGATGTGAATCACCCGCGCATTGGCGGCGCGCACCGGTACAGGGATGGTGATGGGATTGCCCGCGGTCCAGCCCAGCGCGGGGTTGTTGCTTGGCGCTGGAATCTGATGACCGGTGGTATTGCGAATGTACATACTGAAATTGCCGTTGGCCTCCGGATCGAGAATGCCGAATTGGACTGAGTGATGTGGCTCTTCGAGAATCACAAGCTTGGGGATGCCCTGGAAGAGCGCGACCAATACCGACGGCGACAGCAGCTCAAGGCGCAGAGTGAGTAACTGATGCTGGATCGCACCCTGGCTGCTGGCATCGAGCGGCTCGGGAAGATCCTGATCATATGCACGGACATCCATCGACGGCCATCCTGCCACTGCCGCCGAGCGCAAAAGAAAACCGGTGACGACGCTACCCGAAGACTGATTCCCATCGTTGGCAGATTTCTGGTCGGCAAAACTTCCGTTCTTGCCGATTTGCAACTGGCGCACGATCCGCTCTGTCTGGTCCAGTTGCTGGTTCACTGCCGGAGCGTGCGCCTGGTGATGCGCCTGATCGCGTGATCCGATTTTGCCTATGGCGATGGTCCCGTCTGCCAACCGGTCGGTCCAGGACCGGTCCAAGTAAAAGAATCGAATTGATTCATCTGGAAGCAGGCGCGCATCGGGCACCAGATAGTCGAATGGAACACCTACCAACATGCGCAGATGTGCCAGGAACGATTCCATGTAGGGTGGCATTCCGGCTTCAGGATCAGTTGAGTTCACCTGAAAAGGTTTGGCCATCCTGGCGCGCAGGGCTGTCGAATTGTTGATCCACGGAGTCCGCATTTATTCGCCTTCCAAAGTGATGGTCGCGTTGTCCAGTACCTGCGCGCGGAAGCCGCTCGAGGCGCGCCAGCCCAGCACTGTCTGCCGCCACGGCATCGATGGTGGTATTGGGTCGTGGTGTTTGTGCAGGAGCCGTCACTTCTGCGCCCAGCGTTCCCGCGTCGCCGCCAAGAATTGAGAGGGCAACCTCGGTCGAAGGAAGATTCCACGCCTGCTGCAACGCCGACGGGTTCATTCCAATTGATTGCTGCGCAATGCCGATCTGGTAGGGATCCGCGACCGGTATTGTGGGATTCACCAAAGTTTGAACAGCGCTGACGGCCGCGACCGGCGTGAAGGGCTGATGCACATCAGGCGGTTGGACGAGGCTCATGGTCCTGGCCACCAGATTCAGGGAATCTGTTCGCGCAGAGACTTTGTAGCTCTCGCGCCGCCAGCGCATAATGTCCTGCGCCAGACGACCGTCGGCAGCCGCGAGCAGGCGGGCGCACTCAAAGGCCGCTGCATAGCTGATGTCCTCTCCGCCCGTCTCGATGCTGCCGCGCCTGCACTGATCGGCGCTGTGGTAGGGGCCAAGTGGGTCGCGCGTAAGCTGGAACGGCACCAGCGGTCCTCGGTAGAAGGCGACTTCTGTTTCACCCACTCGATCCACGACCGGCATGGTCAAGTGCCCGGTGTCTGTGAGCTGAGGCTTGTTCTGCGTGTTGGGATTGCCAAACATCTTGTCATCGAGCCCCTGCATCAACTCGCGGAAGGTGCCGGCCTGGGTGCATTCGAACTTCCAGCTATAAAGCAGAATGAAAGTCGTCTGAAAGTGGAAACGGATGCGGCCAGGGTCGCCGACAATCGTGATGCCGCCGAACTGGCTGATGGTCGAGCCCGTGGTGGTATGCAACAGGCTCTGCGAGCCAACCGCGGTAGTGATGGGGAAATCGCTGGTGGGCATGCGCGAGACGGACCCTTGTGAGCCGATCACTGCGCTCTCGCGCACAACGGGCTGATTGGGCACAGGTTTCCGATTGATTGGATTTCCCGCCGCTGCCGGCGGCTGCTGCGGAACCACATCCCAGCGCTCTTCCAGCGACACGAGACATGCAACGTATTTCTTGCCCTCTTCCGGGACACGGTTGGACATGACAACTGAGAACCAGCCGTCGCCGCCCGCCGTGTTCAGTTCGCGGTCCTCCACATTCACCTGGCGCACATGTGTCAGCAGGCTGAGTTCCTCAAGAGACGGAATAATAGATGCCACAAGAGTTGAGTCCGCGGTGACTGTGTCCACTTGCAACCCCTGGGGCGGCGCCAGTTCTTTAACCACTTCGGGCGGTAAAGCATCGCCGATCGCAACCTTTTGCTGAATTGTGCATTCGCTCTCTTCAAAAACCAGCAGCGCCATCCATGGAACGTTGTCATTCCAAGCCGGCGGCGTTTGGCCTTTCCATAAGACTTCCTGCGGGTCGAGCACCCGTTCCCACGGCAAGGTGCGCTTGAAAATTGCCACATGGGGCAGGCTCTCATTGAATCCTCCGTGACCGTTCTTGGGCGGAAACACGGTTGCAATCTGGCTTGCATCCAGGCTGAAGCGCGGACCCTCAACGTTGAAGTAGCCTTGCGCCTCGGGCAGGTCCTGCGCTTGATTCAATGGCGGCTGCCCCTGACCCTGCTGCGCAATCTGGTAAGTGACATCGGTCTCCGTGCGCCAACGGTAGCTACCGTCAAGCAAAGGCGGAAAGATGTGGTCCCACAGCACCATGTTTCCCTTTGGCGGTTGCGGGGGTGGCGTCATTGCGGACCTCCTTTCGATGCGACGATCTGCACGGTTACGGAGCCACCTGGAGTCAGAGGACCTTCTGGCACAATCTGCTCAGGGATTTTTCCGTTCCAACGAACAGCCCACGTCTGAGCACTACCGGCCAGACCGGCTACTCCAGCCACACGCCAGCCAGTCAGGCTTCCTACCGCAACGCTGATGGCAGAGGCATTCGCCGTGTGGGCGATGATCGCATAGAGCAGTGCCGTGCGCGTTCCTCCAACTACCAGAAGAGGCGGCGTCTGGACCGTGGCCCCGTCGACGCCGACTGCCAGATCGCCCGCTCCGGCGGCATCGGTGTTTTGCTGATCGAGAAGCACGAGCACCGTATCAATCTGTACCGGCAACCGGGTCTCCGTGCCCACCTGGTCAGCCGCGGCGTACGAGATTTGCGCAAGCACATCGCTCGTCTTCTGCTTGTAGCGTCTTGGAACATAATGGGTGGACAACAGCAGCGTGGCACCGCGCGTCAGCAGGGCGCGTCCGCTGATCTGCGGCGCATGATTGCCCACCTGCCAACCCACCACCGGCGACGTGCCCGGGGGTGCATACGTGAGACTAATCGCACCAAACCCTGAAGGCACATTTGCGGTACCGGCAGGGATGGAACCGAGGCAGGTAACCGCAACCATCGCAGTCGATGCGGGAACGACCAAGGTGAGCGTATTCTGCACGATGGATTCCGTGTCCTGGATGGGCGTGCCGTTTCGACCGAGGAATGCAACTCGTACCCCGCCATTGCCGGTAAGCACGATCTGCTGATTCACGTCTCCTGGCAGATCCCATACATGGGTCGCTCCAGCAACAAGTGAAACGCCCTTGCCGACAATGTCCGCCTCGGCCTGGGTAAGATTCTTCAGGTTGCTAATTGTTCCCGAGACACCAAGATCGAAAGTGCGCAGCGTGCGCCCCGGACGAGCGAGCGTGGTGGCTCGAGCCGCATTCGCCGCTGGTACCAGGACAAGTCGCGCACCGGCGACGGTGACGGGCGAGGGCGGCGCGATGCGCAAGGCCTGCTTTGCTGCGGTCACAGTCGTGACCGTCGTGTGGAGCGCAGTGGGCGCATCAATCACCACTTGCGGCCGCGTTTGCAACACTGCGCGAAGACGGGGTTGGGTAAGGGTTACCAAGGTCGCCGCCGGAACGACAGTGATCTTTGGGGGCAGCGCCAGACCAACCGGCTTCATGGTGAGGCCGGTAGTTAAGGGATCAGGTAGGGCGGCGAAGAGCGGAAGTTGGAAAGTGAAAGCACGCTCATGGGCGCGAGGCCCGAAGCAGGCAGCCCCGCGCCAACACGAAGCTCGCTGAATGCGTTTGTCCCGGCAAGAAGCTGTGCGCTCACGCCGAGCAGCGCTGTGGAACTAAGCGTGGCTCCCAGCGAGGCAATCGTGTCCGCTGTTGTTCCCAGGGAGATAAGGCCGTTCAAATTGATATCCGCGGCAAAGGGCAGCGGGCGGCTATTCCCGTAGTCGATCAGCTTGCTTATGGGAATCAACGCAGTCTGGTTACCGTACTCCACCAGACCGGTAATCTTTAGACCAACGAGCACAGGAACGGTGCGCGCTGCCGCCGGCACCTGGTCCGGCGGGAAATAGTGATAAGTGGCTTCAGACACCTGGCCGATCACGGCGTCCACCTGGAAGCGAGCCGGATCGAGATGCAAAGTTGGATCCTGTTGCGTGGTGCTCATGGTGCGCCACTGGTTGAATGTGGCCGAAGCGCCATCGAGAATCGAGAGAGTCAAGAGCGAGCGTGTGATTACTGCCCGGGCCGCTCACCGCCATAGGTGCCAGATCGATGGATGCGATGTTTGGTGCATCTGGCGGCAGCGGACCGTGGGTCCCGAGAAAGTCCAGATAGGTCACCGCAGCCATGCGAGTCTCAGTCTGGAAAACCCACTCGCTAGCCATCTTCCACGGCTGGTCGCTGGTGCCGGGCGCGGGAGAACCGCCAGCGGGAACGGGCGGCAACAGCCCGCCAAGCACGTGCACCGCCGTTGCATAGGTGTTGGGATCGTTGTTGTAGATGTACTTTTGCGAGAACTGGTCCCATGTGAGCGCCGGTGGCTGATTGTTGGGTGTCGGGCCAAATGGAACAGTCACGCTGGCGACAGCAAGGTCGACGGTGACCTCACCGTGAAATGGGGGGCCCTTGATTTCAAGCGACGCGCCAACCGAAACCGTGATGCTTATGCTGACGCAGCAACCAAAGACGCACACGCTCATTGAGAACGAAGCGCCAACGCTCACTCCCACATCGATGTCGTAGTAGAACAATCCGCCAGATGAGGAAATCAGCATACGCAGTAAACCAGATATGGATGGCGCTGGGGCCATATGTCGCTTCGAACCGCGTGCCTGCCATGACGCAGGTGTTGGTCAACGCAAAATACGATTGGCCTTTGATGTTGATGGCGCCGAGAATGGACCAGTTATAGCCAAGGCGTGGCACGATGGGATAAGCAGGATCCAATTGGAAGTTTGGGTTGTATCCGCCCATCGTCAGCAGGAACTGCGATTTCGCGAACCACATGAAGTATGCGAATCCGCCCGTGAGCTGGCAGTCTGAACTGATAAGCCACGAGTGGTCGGTTAGCTGCGCCTGAATCGACAGAAGTCCTTCAGAGGAACTGAAGCGGGCTTTCAAAGCAAGTTCAATCTCGACTAGCGCAGTATCGTCGGAGGGCAAGGCCATGCGGGCCACGCCCAGAACTCCGACTTCGACCCCGCTATCCAGCGCGATATAAAGCACGCCGATCAAGTTGACGATTTGAAACGCCGTGGCGCGGAGCCCGACCGCCAGCCAAAAAGCGCCGCGCTTGGGTGGGATGCTGACACTGAGGCTCATCAACTCCGCCATGGGGTCGTTGACCAGGGCTCCGCCGTCATCCAGTGCGGCGACCAGAATAAAGCTGGGAATCTGGTTCATGTCGTCAGGCACGATGAGCTCGCGGTTGTACCCGACGCCCAGTCCAAAGGCACTGAACTCAATGATGGGCGGAATGCCAATGGTGGCAAAAACCGCCACAAAGACAAAGAGTGAAGTGTACGTATCCTGCCCGTCGGTCGGAGTCGAATAGGCACCGACAGCCACAAACCCAAATTCGGTTACCTGGATCAGCAGCATTCCGTCATATTCAACTGGCGGGCCTGGATTCTTGAGGAGCCCGCCGGCAAGCGTGATGCCCGGGGACTCGAACGAGACGGCGAGGCCGAGCAAATCAATCGTCCACTTTCCCAGGTTCCCAAGGTCCTTGATGGGCGCGGTCAACGTGAGTTGGTCGACCTGCGCAAGCAGGCCGCTCCACCTTGACGCTCCCGTCAATGAGAAGGCCGACGGAGTGCGCGGCATCGTTGCCGACCTGAATGCCCAGTTGATCGATATAGACCGGACCGAAGGAAGCGTGCACGCCGATCCAAAGCGGCTGATCCTTCACGTCGCCGAACATTACGTGAAATTGGCCGTCGTCGGGTGCGCCTGCCCACACGGAAACGTCTACGCCGGGGTTTGCCGGCTGCGTATCGCCGCCACCGCCGCCCTGCGCCAGCAGACTCGAAGCTACAGGATTGCCGCCCGCCTGTCCGCTGGTGGCCGCGCCTAGAGGAATTCCCAGGCTAGCAAGCTCCAGGCCGGCGCCGAACTTCTCGAACTGAATTCCGCCCGAAAACTCGCAGTCAAAGAAGACATAGACGTCCACTCCGCCCAAGCGGAAGTCGCTGGTGTTGATGAGCGGGCTGTCAGTTCTGACCGGTGATGCCAAAGCCCAATCCAACGGCATAGAGTCCGGGATTGAATTTGAGCGTGCCGGCATCAAAGAGATAGAAGACAATCCCTTCATCAAGATGGGAAGTGCCGCTGTTCCATGCAGCAGGTGCGCCAAATTGAATGCTGAGGTCGTAGCTTCCGGCTTCAAAGGGTATCTGGCCCTTGAGCGCAATGCCAAACCGCGGGGTGCCGGTGTTGTTGTCTTGAACCAGCGAAAGCGAAAGCGTGCTGGTAAGGTTGATGGTCACGTTGGTGGCCAGCGTCTCGATCAGCCCTGTTGCAATGGAGACCAGGTCAGCGAACGGAGTATGGATGAATGTGGGTGAGCCGGAATCTACAATGTGTGCGCCCACCAGCAGCTGTTGCAGATTCAAAGATGCTCCAGACCACAGTGGCGCCGTCAGTTTGGTAGATATAGCGGGAACGTCAAGAAGCACATCACCCGCCAGCGGGAGGAGCCAGGAGGTGAGCAGCGCGATGGGGTCGATTCCACCGCTGATACCCGGTGTTGGAGAAATCTCAATCAGAAGAGGACCATCAGCGGTGGTAGTTGCCAGCGGATCGAGATCGAGCGTGAACCGATTCAGAGGCGTACCCGGCATGAAGCTTGGGGGCAAGGTCCAAATGGATTGCGCCACTGAGATCGACCCACAGGTCAGTCGAGAATTGCAGTCCCCCTCCCGCGTATCCCGCGCCGATGGTTGCAATCAGCGCACCAGTGCCTAAGGTCATCTGGTTCGCGGCGAGTTGGACGGTTGGCCCGGAGCCGTCCCATCCCAACGTGACGACGATGGCGCCCTTGCCCAGCCCATGCGCAGCCAGATTCAATGTCCAAACCACGGTTGAGCCGGAGGCTGTGAGCGAGTCAGGTATTGCGCCGAGTGGGCCTGCGCCGAAAAGATTCGCGATTGCGTTTGCGACGGCCTGCTGGCTAGCAGGAGTGGTCAGCGACAGGGCCGTAGTCCAGTCGTTGCCTAGCAGCTTTTTTAAATCGGCGGCGTGGCCCGAGAACTGATTAGTTGTATCGTAGACGCCGAGAGCTGTCGCCACCTGCAACGCCACATCCACTACAGTGGATGCCTGCGCGTGAAGCGAGTCGACTAACTGGTCAAGGGCCGCTGGCAATAGTGCGTCCGCGACGGCGCTAAACCCGCTGAACGTGGGCAGAATGGTGATCGTGGGCCCAGGGCTGCTGAGATCGGCATGCGTCGTGATGCTCAGGTTGAGTCCAGCCGCCGATGCGCCAAAAATGGCGGAAATTTCATTGCCGAAGATTGCTCCGCCGGGCAGCCCGCTGGCGGTCACAGTAAAGCTTCCCGCTGGCGTTACGTGGAGTTGGCTGTCGATGTTTGCGGAAAGTTGCAAACCAACCACACCGTCAATCGGGGTCTGTGTCTGCAACATCACGCGCACCGGGTCGGCAGTCGAACCCACGCCTTGCGCGACTAACTGAATCCCTTCAGGCAACTGGATGCCAGTTCCCGCAGCGAGCCCGGTCTTGGTGTTGACCCACTGCAGGAACGTGTTGATCTTGGTCGATACGAGCTGCGTGCCATCTCCCAGTACATTCACACCTTTGAGGAACGTGCTCGGCGAAGTGAAGATGGAATCGAGCGGTGGCAGCGTGACGCTGGTCCCTACAAGGCTTTGCAGCAGTGCTGTTGCGGCGCCTGAGAACAGGGCACGAGGAAGAAAGTCATTGAGCAGGGCCACCAATTGAGCTTGCGACGGAGGAGGAACCAGCTGGATTGGTGTCGAGAGATAGGACGGCATCGCCAGCGTCAATTGACTGCCATCGAAGTTCAGCGCCAAGCCACCGGCCTGGATCGTTGCCGTAAGAGTGGGTGTGAAACTCGGCAAAAGCAGGGAAGCCGCGAACTGGAGACTTGCATCGTTGCCGAGCGACCAGCCGGATGACCCCGTCGAAATGCCGACCGTCCATGAACCAGTTGCAAGTTGAAGGGAGAGCGGCACGCCGGGTAAAGGCAGGTTCCAGGGGCCCCCTGCAGGACCTGAGAATCCCGCGACGCCGGCATTCAGAGCGGTGCTAAGTTTGGAGCTGAGGTACGCGGCCGGCGCCGTCTGCAGCGCCGCAAACGCATCGGCGGAGACTCCATAGCCGCCCATCGAGTCATTCACTACGATGCCGAGAGCAGTCAGCGCGAGCATGAGATTGTCGAGCGTCGATCCGGGGGCGGGCGTGCCGATGCTGGCAACACGGCTCCCAGCAGGTTGGACGCCTGCGTATCAGCAAACTGAGTTAGATCGCCGAGTCCCGAGTGATATGAAACCTGGTGCAAGGCCAGATACGGGGTAACGTTCAGCGATCCATTGAGCGTGATGTCGGCGCCAAGCTCTGCCCAACGCACACGCACGTCTAACTGGGGCACACCCTGCGCGACAAACGGACTTGCTGCCCCGGCCAGCCATCCGCCGGGATTGGTGAGAACGATGCGGGTGCGCAACGCATGAGGCGCTCGGGCCGGCTCGCCGGCAGTCGAATCGAATTTGACTCGGAATGCATCCGCGCGCACATACACGTCGCTATTGAAACTAGCCGGGCTGCCCACAATGGGAAGGTGAGCGCGAACGCCGAATGCAAGATGCGTGGGAGCCGGAGGCGCAGTAACCGGCGCAGCCTGTTGGCCCGCCAGCGTTGCAAGAACACTTTGCAGAGAGCTGAGCAGGGTCCCGCCCAATTGGCTGCCGAGCGCAAAAGCAGGCCTGCCGGCAGTGTCTACACCGGCCGGAACGGTGGGGTTGAAAGAGTCCACTGGATAAGGATTTGGGTCGGCAGATTGCCGGCGGATGCGGAGGCAGGCATCCGTCTAAGGCACTGAGAATGTGCTGCAAGGCCGCGATATTCTTGTCAGTCGCCGCGGCGGTCGGCAGAATCGATTGCAAAATCCGAGCGCGTTGGCCATCGATTCGTCGGTGAGGAAGGGCAGTCCCGCGCCCAGATGCGGCGTCCCCAGCGTGATAAGGCCCTGCACATTGCCTGCGTTTGCCGAGGTGTAAAGCCGCGCGGCAATTCCGGCCGTAGAATGCGCAACGAGAGTGATTTTAGCGGCTGGACGCAGTTGCTGCAGTCGGGTAACGATGTTTGCAATCTGCGCAGTCTGCGAAGTTACATTTCCACTTCCATCGTCATTCAGGTCGGCAGTGTAGTAGTCCACGCGGCATTTCCGATGCTCGAAAAGCTGATCGTAGTTGGATCGATGTTCGGTTGGCGCAGATTGAAGGTTGCCGTTGGATCGGTGACGCCGTGTAGCGAAGAATTGGAAAGCAGCGTTGTCCAGATGGAGTGGTCGCTGAAAGCCGGCCCGAGCAGCAGCACTGTGCGCTGCCCTGTCGATCCGCCGGCAAGCGAGTCAACCTGAGTAAGAATCTGAGTGATAGCCTGCGGATCCGATGGCTGATCGGAGTGGGGCGAGGTGAGCGTCGTGCCGGCAGTCCACGTAGCTCCTGCTGGAACCTGCGAGGCGAACGGCACAACGCCATCCGTGGTCGAGAGATGCGTTGCAAGCTGGTCGAGCGAGGTGGCGATGGTGGTGGCATTGCCGCCGACCAGTGCATTCCGCAGACCGGGAATGAAATTCGCGAGAGAGCCGGCTTGGGTCAGAAGAGAAGTAAAGTCCGCGGTCCCGTTAATTGCAGAAGCCAGCAGGCCGGCCCACCCGGGTGGCGGCGTGGTCAACTCGCCCGCGGCGGATTCGAGCCACACCAATGCATCGACGCTCGCACTCGTGCTGGTAGAGAGAGGTAACACCCAAGGGTCGTCGTAAACTCCCGACCCGGTAATAGTCAATGGAAACGTGGGTAGCGGTCCGTCGGGAACAGATGGCAATGCATCGGCAAGTAAAGCGCGCAACCACGGAAGTGCGTGGAGCAAGAACGGAGTTCCATCCGCAGAGACGTTGAGCGCGAGCGTCTTGAACCAGTTGCCCAGCGCAGTAAATGGATCGCTAAAGAGCGAGCCCAGCGATCCGGGATCGGCAAGCTGCGGCCAGTCTGCGGGCAGGCCGTTGAGCTGCCCTTGCAATCCGAGCAGCGCGGAAAGCGTAAAGGCCGGCATTCCGCCAAGATCGAAAAGAACGCGGGCAAGCAGGAGGCGCAGCAGGGACTCGATATCGGGAACGGTGATACCGAGAGCAGCCGCAACCGCGCCCGGATTGGAAAAATCGAGAGCCGCTTGCGGCGGGAATTTCAGATTGGCAATCTTCTGCGCGTGGCCGCCTGCGCTGAGCTGGAGATTGACGATTTGCGCGTTCCATGTCGGTTTTTGTCCCGGGTTCCAGGCAAGAGACGCCTGCAATGAATCCGCACCCAGCGAGATTCCCGCGACTTGCGGCAATGTGGGCAGCGGCGCAATGGAGACCGACGCCTGTTGACCGCCAAGCAACGATGCACTGGGGGCGCCGGTCTGGGCAGGTCGAAGGCGAACAGGACTGTGCTCCACGACGCTGTGACCGGTGCAACCGTCGCAGTGGCCAGCAAGCCTAGCCGAAGCTGTTGAACATCCGCAGCATTCCCGCTGGTTTGCGCATTCCACGCGGCGAGCGAAAGCGTAACCGATCCGCTGGATGCCAGTTGGACTGTCCATGGAGCAGCGGGGGTTCCGGACCCCGCGGCAGCGGTCGTTATACCGGCGAGCGCTGCGGCTTCTTCGAGCAAATGCGCCCATGGGTGCGCCGTGTCAAGCAATGCGCCGCGATGAATGGCAGCAATCGCCTGCATCGGATTCGATGCAAGTAACGGAGCGGTTGTAGCGTCGATCAAATGGGGCGTGGTTGGATCGTTGACCGGCGCGATAAGTCCGGCCAGCGCTGCCAGGTGTGCGGCGACGCCAGTCCCCAGTTCAGTGGCCAGTGTGTTGCGCAGTACGGTAGTCGCGGCACCATAGGCGCTGTTGATGTTAGTCAGATCGAGCTTGTCATAGGTCTGTCCCTGGAATTGAACGCTGTCAAGCTCTAGCAGCGGCTGCAGGTTTGTGCCATCGAAGCTGAAACCGGCGCGAAAGGTTTGTATGGTGAATGCGCCGGTGCTGACCAGCGCGCTTCCATCTCCCGGCGACTGCAACAGCGCCGACGCCGACGGCAACACTTTTGCCGGAGCACCTCCTGCGAGCGGAATTGAAGCAAGGACGGCGCTGGCAGCAATCTGCACTTTTGGACTGGATGGGATGAACTGGAACTGGAGCCCGAGATGGAGCGATTGCGTGCTGCCACTGGTGATATTTGCGAGGGTCGCGTAGAGGCCTGAGTTAGTCGACCCGCCCGGTATCGAGAAGAGCTCCACCTTCCATGGGTCGGCGGCGGTACCGGCACCGCCAACAGAGGGTGCGCTGGTTCCCAGGAGCCCCGCAAGATCTTGCAGCCATTCCGTAATGCTCGGCGTTGGCCCTTGCAGCATGGAAAGAAACCAGGTCTGCAGCGCTTGCGGCCCCTGCGTAAGTTCGGTGAAGGGGAATGGTGGGACAGGATTGCCCTCAAGCCCCAACAGAGGCAACAAATAATCCTTTATCGGATTGGGCCCAACCAGGCTCAAGACTTCCTGCTGAATCAAGCGAAGAACGACAGGGATCAGTTCGCTGCCAATGTCAGTCGAGTCGAGTGTTATGTCCTCGGGTCCGCTGCCCAAATCGAATTGCACGAGCGTGACGGTCACCTGCGGCGAAACGCTGGGCACAAACGTCAGTTGGAATTCGACATCGATGGCCTGCAACTGGATAGCTCCGCTCAGGTTCAAGTCGACGCGAAGTCCCACTTGCAGCGGCCCATTGGCGGCCCCAGCGACGGCCGAGATGTTAGTACCGTCGGAAAGAAACAAGGGCAAATGCGCGCGCAGCGAAGCGTCGGGCGAAGTAGCCGAATGAAACTCGCCCGCGACCCCGAAGGTAACGTTTGCGCCATCTTCACGAATCGTTAAATACACATTGCCGCGCGGCTGATTTGCCAGCAACGGATGCCAGCTCTCATCGAGAGGGATTCCATCAATTGGAGTAGGAGCGATGAGTGCATTCAACAGCTCGTTGAAGGCGTCCCGCTGGCCCTGATTTGAGAAGACCTTTCTAATGCTCGACAGTGGATCGGCGAACCAATTCCAATCGAACTGGCCATTTTGAGGATCGATCAACCCGAGAGCCTTTGCCAGATCCTGCAGTTCTGTACTCAGGTCGGTTGCGTTCATGCGTGCACCTGTGCCGACGAGGCCGCAACCAGCGGAGCGCCGGCGTGAAAGTTCAACGTGGTTCCTGAAATGCTTAGACCAATCGGCGCCAGCTGGCGTTCAAAAGCGTGCTGCTGCGACATATTCAGCAAAATGGCCCAAACGGCCGCTTGCAAATTCTGGCCCCATCGCGCTGCAAGCAGGCCATTGCCGCGGGGCAATTCATCGGTCGCTGCAACCAGTCCCGCTCCATCGGCCCCAGTGTTCAAACAGAGAGCAACCACTAATGGCTGCCTGCCCGTTTGATCAGTTTCCAGGTCGACTGAAACCAACACGCTGTCGGCTTGAATACGAACCTGGGTACTTTCCAGATGCACCAGGACCTCGTCGCCCCGCTCAACCCAGATGACGGGGCCCAAAGGCGCGGTCACAGGTGTAAGGCTGCCGTCAGCAGGTGTACCAACGAGTCGAACGGCAAGAGCCGAAGCCAGTTGAGTAGGGGTGTACTGATCGTTGACCGCGGGCGGGAAGCAGATCTGCCCCGAGTCGCCACCATCGCCATCGGCGCCGCGTCGTCGTCGTAAATACCAGCCGATCAAAATGCCAATGAGAAGGACGATCAGCAGAAGAAACAGCATTCCAAGCATCTTGTGAACTCCATAGGGGGGAAGTAAAGCACACAAGGGCTAAGTTCCTGCTCACCCCAAGCTGCAGATTCTGTGGGGTCAACCGAGGAGGCCCACTTATACCACAGAAAACCCGAATCTTTGCAAGCAAAAACTTTCGACTAAGTCATCGCTTCATAAAGTTCTGCCTGAAGCGGGAGTGACGAGAGTGATAAGTCAAAAAGAATCATTTCCTTGGCGAGTGAGCCTATTGGGATTCAACTTCAAGCGCAAAGGAAACGCTTCGCTCGTCTTGGCGAACTCCGGTACGGAGAGATGGTCCGCCGCAGTCCTCATGGCAAGGGATCGTTAATCAATGGCTAATCCGAGGTGATGGAGCGGCTCCTCGTTATGTAACTGCTCCTTCGAGGGAGGATTCGTTTTCTCGAAGAAGCCGCCGAAAACTCAGTTTCTGCGGTCCGAACTCTGTTGCTGATCCGAGTCTTTCTCTTTCTCGGTGAGCTTGTCGAGCGTTGACTGCATCTGCTGCACCCACCCAGCCGTCTCATGCTCGAGAGCCTTCTCCGTCTGGTCAACCAGCAAGTCGATATTCTTGCGGCGCGTCTTCTCCCAGGGTGTCAGCCCCTTCCACCATGACTGGATGTTCCGCAGATTCGTGAGCGCGATATTATATTGGACCAGCGAATTTTCAACCTGGTCGATCTCCAGCTTGTTCGTAAATGCAGTAGCCAATGCCGTCGTGAGAGCAACCCACACTTCAAGTCTGATCGCCGCCAAAAAGGTGCCCAAACCGCCGACGATCAGAATCCATAGCTGCAGCTGTTTCAGTTGCCTATACAAGGCCCCGGTCTTGCCAACAAAATAGATTATTTGATCTTCGACCCGGTCGTGCAAGTAGGCTTCTGGCGTGAGGTTCTTCAACCGTGCCGGGTCCACGACAAGCCGGTGCGGAAGACTGCTTCTGTTCACTTCACTTTGCGCAAGGCTGGTGCTGATATCTTTGATGTTTCCCGCGAGCTGCAACGGAGCAGAGATCTGAAGGCATTGCTCCTCGCTGTACAGCCCCGAGCGGGTGCGGTAGCGAAAGATCTCCCTCTTCATTGACTCCGCTGCTGCGCGGAACAATAACCATTTGTTTCCCTCGCGAAAACGTGCATTGAAGGCCCCCAGCATTGAAATGAGGATCGGAATTGCAATCAGCAGGACATGCAATATGCCATGCACATTGAGATTCTGAATCCCCCAGAAGCTTAATTGGTTCGGAAGCACGCTTCCGGAAATCGCGATGGCCAGCAAAGTCGCGACCACAGTTAACGACAGGATTCCAATCTGAGTGCCTCGGAACAGGTTCTGCTTTTCGACGGCGGCAAGATCCAAGTCGTCGAATCGGCTCCAGGCATCTGCAAGCACGTCTCCGGGCTGCTGAATAGGGCCGAGCAGTATTCGTTTTAGATCATCGGTATTCCCGTCCAGCGGAAGAGGCGCGATGGTGGCGATTTCCAAAATTTCGCGGAGATCGGGATCCGCGATCTGCGTCGGCTCGGCTCCTGCAGGCGGAGGCACCATTGCCGTTAGAATTGTGTCTCCAAGTCCGCCGGCACCCTGCACTATAAATAGCGGCCACCCGCGCCGCGCGCAACGAAGTACGGTAACCTTGTCTGACTCGCTTCCGCCAACCAGCAGCGCTGCCACGGGCTTCAGTTCGTCTTGCCTAACCTTCGCCAGTTCGGCAGTCAAGAGAAAACTCGATTTGGCAGGATCGGCCCACTCTGGGGGCAGACGCATGATCAAGGGGTGATTGGCATCGGGAGCGCTTTCATTCGGCCAAAGGATACCCAGGAGAGCCGGCGCCTGATCCAACTGCTGGGCCGCTTGCCCCATAAAGCCGGCTATTCCATCGCTCCTGCCGTTGTCGACCACGAGTGCATTTGCAAGAATCGCAATCGGCGCCACCGCACGTTCGAATACAGATCGGACCTGAGCTGCAAGCGCGTCGTCGACCTCGCCGAACAGCAACAGAATCACGTCCGGCTGTAGGGCGAGCTTGGCTGCTGCGGTTTCGAAATTGTCGGATGCCGCAATTTCAATTATGGCCGTAGTGCTCATGGAGTCTCTCAGATGTGCGAAAGGTTAGCACGAAGGCACAAGAATTCGGAAGATGATTGTCCCTTTTCTCATTCGCGGCCTTCAGTTTGGCAACGATGGCTTTGGAACAGATGATTCCCGCAATCGTCGGGACTAAATGAATTCTCGAAGTGCATCCTGCCCTATCTCAACCTCAGATAGAATGAAATATCTGGTCGTCCAATGGAGGCTGCCGGTAGGACTTTTCCAACTCGCACTCATTTTTTGGACCTTCCGCTTCTCCGCTTGTCCGCTCCTGGGGAATCGACTGGCAGTGTGTTGAGTCCGAGAATCTGGCTTCGACGCTTCGCAAGATTGGTGATCTTTTGCGCACGCTCGGCTAGCCAGGAGATAGCCAAAGATAACTTCGATTGCATGCCGAGTGAGTTGATGCGGCGGGGCAGGTAGACACACTGCATTCCGGAGGCCGCCACCGTGGCATAGAATCCCCAGGGTGCTGAGTAAACTTCAGCGGCTCCTAACCAGCTTGCTTCGCTTCTTAGATGGTGACTTCGAGCCCGAATTTGCGGCACTTAGCAAAGGAATCAATTTGCTCGCGACTGGAGATCCGAGCCCGGTGCAAGCGTCCCAACCTGGTCCGGCCTCAAATGCGCCGTTGTTGCCGGCTTGGATGTCATTGAACGCAGCGACCGCCCTGGCTGCGTAGATTGCCGGCTGGATGAAGCCAACTGGAGTCCCGAGTTGCTGATTGGCAACCGCAACCAGACCGGCCCACAGTGGGGCCACCGCACTGGTACCGCCAATCACTGATGTCTGGCCGTCGACACGAATCGTGTACCCGGTAGTTGGATCGGCATCGCCGGCCACATCGGGCACCCCACGCCCTCCAACGCCTCCACCTGGTTTCGGAACGTTTGCGTTAGCCTGCCACGGAGGCAGGGCGAATACTTTGCTTACTCCGCCACCGGTCGCGCCTTCCTGGTTGGCTAGTTCGTTCCAAACAACTTCTGAGACGATCGTCTGTCCGTTGGCATCGAGCTTCGTACCCCCGCAGGCCAACACATGAGGACTTGATGCTGGAAAGTCGACATTGTTACCTTTTCCTCCATCCGTCGATCCGTCATCTCCCGCTGCGGCTGTTATCGTGATGCCAAGCGCTGCGGCCGACTGGCAGGCTGCGTCCAACGCGCTTAGAGACTGTTGCGTCCACGTCGACTCCGGTCCTCCCCAGCTGATCGAAATCACGCTTAGCTTGTTCGTCGTGTCGTGCACCGCGGTCGTGATCGCATCGATAAATCCCTGGTCTGTATTTGGCGCGAAGTAGACTGCAACCTTGGCTCCCGGTGCTACGGAAGCGGCCACCTCAATATCCAACATCACCTCTCCGTCTGCGCTGTTGGCCTTCGTTGGCTTATTTTTCCCTTTGTCGACGAGGACGGAGGTGATCACAGGTGTGGCAAGCCCAAGTTTTTTGAAGTAAGTCTTGAATCAGCCAACCGGTACCCTCCGCCAAGCTCGATGATTCCGATGGTCTGTCCAACTCCGCTCGCATTTGCAGGCCATTGGTAGGCCTTCGCGACTTGGGGAGGCGTGGTAACTGGCCCGGCGCCGCAGCTTGATTTCTGTGGACACGGAAGTGCGGTTTTGCTTGGGGCCGATTGTCCAACCCCAACACAGCCTCTACAACGCCTGTCATTGACGACGGAATATGAATTCCGCCCTCGCGCACTCGGTACTCCGTGCCATCGATCGACGTTTGCTTCAGCTCAACGCCAAACGCCTTTTGCATGTCCGCGACCGTTCCCGTCAGCTGGAGCGTCCGTCGCGCCGCCGAAGCCGGATCGGCTTCCACCTTGAGGTTGAATTGTCGAGCAAATGCGCGAACAATCTTCATCGCATCAGGGTCAGCGGAATGGCGCTTCTTGAATTCAGTGGGGCTCACGCGAGCGGGTCCACTGCTCCTACCGCCGCGCCGGTTGATCTTCAGCGGCGTTTTTCGTTTCACGATGACCGATACCGTCACCTTCGACTTTGCCGGAGCTGCCTTCATCCGAACGGTCGTGGGAGCGGCAGCCTTTTCGCTTCCAGGCAGAACTACTCGTGGTTGTTCGGCGAACTTTGGATGCTTAGAAGAAATCGATTTGGAGCTAATGGATTTTGCCATGATCGACCACTTTCTAGTCCTGGCCCTCGCGGCTTGAGCCATTGGCCAGATGACTCTCTGAAATGATGGTTGAATGCCTGGAACCAGCAGATAAGAACCCGCCAGGCGCGATTGTTACTATCCCGGATCCCAGTTCCTTTTCACTTGCCCTCGCCGAACCATTTCCCTGCGTCAAACCAGGACTCTTCAGAATTGAAGGGGCAGCGCAGTTCGAAAAAACTGTGTCAACGCCACGACGGTAACGCTTTTCGGCACTCTGACGCAACAAGTTTATTTGTTGCGACTGAGATGGCAAGCGCGATAGACTTGCCCCTCGCAGCTCTAGTTAGGCCTATCGCCTCAACCGGCACGCAGGAGGGAACCATTCATGGGCAAGAAGATTATTTTGTGTGCTGATGGCACCTGGAATACGCCGCACGGACCCTCTGAGTTACCGGAAGACACAAACGTTCGGAAGATATATTTGCTCTTGGCGGATGATCCCACCCAGTTGAAATACTATGACAGTGGCGTAGGGACAAATGGCAGCCCATTTGAACACTTCTTCGGTGGCGCGATGGGAGAAGGCCTCTTTCAGAAGGTTCAAGACGGCTACGAGTTTCTCTCTTATGTTTGGGATCCCGGGGATGAGATCTTCATCTTCGGCTTTAGCCGGGGAGCATACACAGCACGCAGTCTTGGTGGGATGATCGCTCTTTTCGGTGTTCCAAACAAGAACCTTGACAATCAAACCGTTCGGAGCATTTTTTGCGCATACCGTTTGACGGACCATGCGCAGCGTCTAGCGGCCAAAGCGTCCCTGGCCGCGCAATATGATCTGACCGATGTTCGTGTTCGAATGGTCGGCGTGTGGGACACAGTGGGAGCGCTTGGAATACCAGGACACCTCTTCGGTAACTTTGATCAGGCAAAATACGGATTCCTTGATACGACGTTGAATCCGTGCATCCAAAATGCATACCACGCAATTTCGATTGATGAACGGCGGGCCTCCTTTTTGCCGACCCTCTGGACTGGGCCAGACGGCGCACCCCGTGCCAATGACTCGCAACTTCAGCAGGTGTGGTTTCCAGGCGTGCATTGCGATGTTGGCGGCAGTTACTCCGAAAACCAGCTGTCGAACATCACTCTGCGATGGATGGTGGACAATGCCAAAGCCTGCGGTCTTGTGTTTGACGAGGCAGCCCTCGCCACTTGTTTAGGCCCCAAGCCATTCAGGCCCCTCGGGCCGGCCCACGACGAATGGAAGCTGATTCCGTGGGGGTTACCCCAGCACCGCACGGTGCCGGCTAATGCGGTCATGTCAAATACAGTCAAGCTGCGACTTGCGGGGGTGCCAGAGTATCGGCCTGTGAATCTTACGGGACAATCTGCGGATGGCTACCAACAGTTCGAGGTGATTCCGCACGACGAACTCTGATACTCTTGCGAATTAGTTTAGTTACCGACACCTGGAAACGTACGTCAAAGCGCTGCTAGAAGTCATACGGACTGTGTTGATGCATCGCCGCCTTCAAACAACTCTGCCTCTGCCTGACGGCGACGGAGCAGTCCAGCAACAACGGCACCCCCCGCGTGGTCCCACATATCAAATTGGGCCGCGGCGCTTTTAAAGTCACCGGCGTTCAAGTCGCGGAGCATTGTCGATCCCCTAAATGCTCCGGCCCCCAGGTTGAAAACGAAATCGACAAGTGAATCAAACTCTTCCTGTGTGAGCTTCACCGCCACCAGGTTGTTAACCCAGTCGGCCGCACTGCTCACATCCTTTGCCAGCAAGGCTTGCGCCTCGTCACTGGTGATGGTCAGTCCTGCCGTAACATCGGGTCCAGTGTGACCGTAACCGATGGTCCAAACCCCGACTTGATCCTGGTATGCGGTGAGGCGGCATCCTTCAAACTGTTCGGTCAAAGACAGGCCCTTCGTACTGTACGTGAGGTTATTCACGCCCATAGACCGTATTCCTCCGCGCGATCCGGCGAACCGCAATTGGTCGAGATGTTAGCACAATGCGTATCGTTATCCTTGAAGAGGTTCCCCATGGCCAACCAGCTCGTGAACTACGACGGCAGCTCCTCGTCAGCTCTGAGAAATCGATGTTCTTCTTGCGGAAAATCAAGCCCAACGGCAGCAGGTTGGATATCCATCGGAATCCGTGAGCAACTGGGCAGGGCGTTCATCGCCGTGAGTATAGGCGCAAGAGCCGCGGTCACCGTGGGCATGATTCCCATGTAACCTTTGAAAACATTCGCAAAGAGCGAGAGACGGTTCTGCTGCGCCGCTTGAATATCCGTTGCCATGACCGCCTCCTTTACTCGGGTTGACCAGCGTAGCCCTGATTCATGAATCACGATACGGCTCGACTCGCCCTGGCAAATCGTGATCAGACCTATCTTCTAGGCATTTGCCGCGTTATCCCCATTTGAGGAATCTGTTGGAGAATCCCAAACAAATTCAAGAACCTTACTGACTTTCAGTAAGGGAATGGGCTCGCGACTGAGCCGCAATTCGATCAGAGTGGTCGTAAACGGATGAAACAGCGACGCGGTGCTGTCTCCAAGGTCCCCTAGGTTCAAGATCACAGGTGCGGTATCCGCGCTCAATTCCTGCCCCTGTCCGGCGAGAGAACTGGCCGGTTGTAGATTCGGCTGCAGGTCCTTATATCCTTGATAGCCAACAATCTGCGTTCCCGAAGACGCGTGGACTCGGATCTTAATTTGACTTGATTCTGCTGAAATACCCTGTGGTAATCGGATATGGAAACACCGATAGCTCGGGTCCGCTCGATAAACGTGCACGTCTGTGTACATCTCTTGAAAGGGAACATCTTGACCCTTCTGTGAGCGGAGCACATCGAGCAAGTAGTCGCAGACACCGTCACCGCGCTCATCGATCGCGTGGACCACAAACTGCTGCCATCCCTCAAGAGGTTTGTCAGTTTCGTTACCGAATAAATGACCGAACATTTTGTGAACTTCTTCGTTAAGCACTGAAGTACCGGCGCCTGGATTAGCGAGCATCTTCTGCTTGCCGGTTTCACCAAACGATTTCGCCTTCGCGAGCCAATCGTCGAAAGTGCTCGTCACCGCTTTGCTCTGTTCATCAATATTTCCAACGCTAAGAAAGTCGACGATCAGGTCAACCATGCCAGGGTCGGGATCGGACAGGATGGTTGCGTGATTGCCATCGACCGCGATAATGGGCACTTCAAGCCGATCGTCTGCCCAAGGGGTGATGCTCAACCTTCGCAATGCTGGCTTGCCGCTTGCGTCTTTGGGGAAGCGGGTTAAATCGATGGTTATTTTCCTGGTATTGAGGCCGCAACCTGACCAGCGCACAGTGCCATCCGTTCCAGGATAACGTAGCCACGCTGGCTACACCGGTGTACGGAGTATTGCCGATGAAAACCCCCACGTACGGGGTATCAGTGTTCTTGCCATAATAAGGCTGCTCGCCCAGCAGATCGATATGCGCCAAATCCCAAGTGAATTTGCTTCCCAATTCAAGGCCATGACGACGTTGAGAAGTCCGAAGCAAACTCAGCGGTTCCCTTTGACCATCGCTCCCAACCACGTGCGTCCTTTATGTGCCTGCGGTGAACCCCAGGTCGCTGGGGCAATGCCGATCAAATGCTTCAGACGACTCAACCGGGAATTCCCGGCGCGATCGTCCGTGCCGTAATTGATGAGCCACGATCGAAGCACCAGCATTCCGGTTGAGTGCACGATCACGTCGATTGGCCGCGTTTGCATGTCGCATTTCGCGTTCAATTGCGAATCGAAGCAGAAAGCGCGGTCGAGTCCTTCGGCTATGTCCTTGATCGTGATCTCGTTATTCAGCGAAATATAGGAGCAGATATCGATGTAATTGACGTCGATGCCCAGGCTTTTCAATTTTGGGTTGCCTAGAAGTGCGTCACGAAGAGGGTGGAACGCCTTGTAGTCTGCGGAATAACGTGGATCAACACCAGAGGGCGTGGATTCATGACTCGATCACCTTCCATCGGAAGAGGAAGTGACCAAAAGTCTAATGAACAAGATGTCGGCCGCCAAACTGAAAAATTTCCGCGTGTTTGCAAGTAAATAACCGGATGGCGTAAATGGCGTCAAATCCATCGACACAATTGATGCCTATCGATGTGCCCTGAACACGTTTGAGTCCGAATATGAAATTCAGTTGCCCTGTTCCTGATTGACAAACTTGCAATCCACTGGCATATTGGCTGAACCTTCATCGCGCCTGTCCAGGTTCATTCTGCGCCGACAGCTGAGATGCATTCCGACTTATCGAGGAGGCTGAACGATGGCGTATACCGCGCCGCAACTTCTATCGATGTCCCAAGAAGCACTCGACAACTTATATCTCGAGCAGTCCGTCCGGCGACATTCCCGATGGAGAGGCACAGGGAACCGCGATCATCGCTCCTGGTACAGAATTCTGCTCGGAAATCGCATCGTTGATCAATATCTTTGGCTGGCAGGGAAAGACCTTTGACGCTGCGCACGGTACCCTCCGAAATCGAATCCTCGCCTTCGGACTGAATGCGATCGTTGCTGAGGTCTATAAGACCGCGAGTTGGTTCGATAACAAGGAGTGCATCGTGCTCGACTACTCAAAGACGTCACTCATTGCCGAACACATTCGGGACGAAATCCGCCAGATCGGTCCGTGGAATCTACTTGGGCCTCGTGTATTGGGACAAGAAGAAGACCATTCACTTTGCGCTCCAATTTCCGCCGGCATGACAGTCCTGTCCAACCCTGATCGTCCCATTCCCAAGACCAACACTGGCTCAAAGCTCTTGAATTGGTTGGGAGATGCATCGATATCCCTGGTTCACCTTGAAAGGAGATTTGATCCATTCTTTCGCCCGCCGTTTGACGCGATTCTTCGGGATCCCCTGACAAACCTCGCCACTGCGCTCATCAACTCACGGCGGCCGAATGAAGGCCTTCAACTCGCAGAGGAAAAGCCGCTACCGAATGAAGAAGTTTTCGTTGACTCAATCATCAAGAGCTTCGAAGAGCAAATGCGGTTGCTTTGGAAACCCGGAAGATTCGAAAGAGGCGGGAATACGAAGACGCACGGCATCGTGCGGGGGGAATTCATTGTTCATGACAATCTCCCCGTGGAATTGCGTCACGGTATTTACGCTCACCCGGTGACCTACCCAGCATGGGTGCGCTTCTCTGGACCCGGACCCTACATCACTCCAGACATCGACGACGTCGGATTCATGAGCATCGGCATCAAGTTAATGCGTGTACCGGGGCCAAAGCTGATGGACGAAGAGAAGTTTACTCAGGATATGTTCGGCGTCTCCACACCGACATTTGTAACGCCGGACGTTATCGCCAATGCCCAGTTGCAAATGGAAAGCGTGAAGAACGCGACAATATTCTACTTTGTCAATCTTCGCCGCCACCACGTACTGGATCTCATCATGCAATCGCTCTGGATTAAGACACAGAGCGGTCCATTTGAGGCTCCGTACTTCAGTTGCGTTCCCTATCTTCTCGGAGAGGGCCAAGCAATGCAATATTCGGTATGGCCGAAATCGAAACGCCGCACACCGATTCCTCGCCTTCCTTTCCGCCCGCCGGACGACTACCTGCGCAATTCCATGGTCGCCACCCTTGCCGAGGAAGACGTCGAATTCGACATTCGGTTGCAGCTCCAAAAGGATCCGCACCTCATGCCCCTTGAGAACAACGCGGTGCTCTGGCCTGAGAAACTTTCACCGCGCATTTCTGCAGCCACGTTGCGCGTTCCCCGACAGAAATTTGACTCGCCTGCACAACTGGATTTTGCCAGGCAGCTTTCGTACAATCCCTGGCACTGTATCGCCGAACATCGCCCGTTGGGTAATCAAAACCGCGCGCGGCGCCGCATGTATCTGGCTCTCGCCAATCTGCGACACACCATGAACGCAACGCCGCATTATGAACCGACGGGCGACGAGGTCTTTGAGTAAGCAGCGATGACTCCGCAATCCAGCTTCATGATTCTGGCAACGATCATTCCTTCACGTGAGGCGGACCTTCGCCAGTTGCTTGCTTCGATGAATCATGAGCCTGGGCTCCTCAATCCTGCGAATCCATTGATCCCCTTCGGACAATTTGAAAAACTGCACTTTGCGCGTGTCCTGATCCTCGACGATCTGACATTGGATGACATCGCCGTCTATGGCTTACCAAAGGTGAACTATCCCACTTATCTTGCGATTCTTGGAGATTCCGATGGCGGAACCGACGAATTCCTGGCCGAAATGGCAGAACGGGCCGGAGAAGGGTTGAGAAGTATCTTTGCTCACTGCCAGGGATTCGCGCCTGGCGTTGATCTTCTCGGCTGGTTAAAGGCACACAACCTCTCCCCGACGGCAAACTACGTAAATTGGATCGGACGAACGGTCCAGCAAGTGAAAGAGGAAGACGGCTTGCGCCAGGCTCTCGAGAACTTTCTCCAGGGCCAATCAGAGCCTCTTCGCGAAATGCAGCCAAGGCAGCTATGGGAGGTGTTGAAACGATTTGCCGCAGATGAGACTCGACAGGGCCACATCACGTTGACACCTCCGCAGCGAACCCCTCTTGGATGGCAGATTCGTAATCTGTTCCATCTCCTGGGTATTCCGATACTGGCACTGATCTTGTCTCCTCTCATCCTGCTCGCGCTTCCCTTTTTCATTATTCAACTTCGAAGATGCGAAACCTCCGATCCAGAGATTGCGCCACGGGTTGACCCTGGCCATGCAAACCTCCTCTCCACGCTTGAAGATCACGGCGTGACCAATCAGTTCAGCGCTATGGGGAGTTTGAAGCCGGGTTTGTTCCGACGCCTGACCATGACTCTTGTCCTTTGCGCGATTGACTATGCGGCGAGACATATTTTCGACAGTGGAAGGCTCGCCCGCGTCACTTCAATCCAGTTTGCGCGCTGGGTTTTTCTGGATGACAAGAGACGGGTAATTTTTGCCAGCAATTACGATGGCAGCCTCGAAAGCTATATGGACGACTTCATCAACAAAGTCGGTTTCGGTTTGAATGTTGTTTTCAGTAATGGAATTGGATATCCGACGACAAACTGGCTTGTCATGGACGGCGCGAGGGACGAGCAGCGGTTCAAGGATTATCTTCGCCGCCATCAAATGCCAACGCAAGCATGGTACAACGCGCACCCTGGTTTGACGGCTCTCGACAAGTGGCGCAATTCGCTCATCAGGAAGGGACTTGAAGAGACAACCATGACGGACACCGAGATAGGAGATTGGCTGCGGCTTTTTTAACAGATCGTGGAGTACGGCTGACAATTGCACATTAGACTTGCGCGGTACTAGGTAAAGCCGTGACAACGGCCCAGGAAGCTGATCGATAGAAAGGAGAGACATGAGCGCTGAACCTGTGGAGTTTCGCGACATTCAAGGCTTAGTGCGCTTCGGATATAACTCCCTTACCGAAGCCTCCTTCCTGTTGTTAAAGATTACCAACGCCACAGCTGCGCGCGCGTGGCTCGAATTCGCTCCCATATCAACTGCGGAAGAATCGAGCCGGCCGCCATTGACCGCGATGCAGGTCGCCTTTACACGAGAAGGATTGCAGGCGATTGGTCTCTCAGAAGATTTGCTTGGGGGATTCTCTGCCGAGTTTCTCTCCGGCATGACGGGACAAGAGAGCCGCTCGCGAAGACTCGGTGACATCGGCTCGAATTCGCCGCAATCCTGGCAGTGGGGTCGCCCGGGAAATGTTCCTCATGTGCTGATGATGATCTACGCCCAGCCCGGCCAAATCGATGGATGGACACAGACCATTCAAAACGGCGTTTGGAGTACTGCGTTCGAGGTAATGGATCGCCTATCCACCTCGGACCTGGGGGGCAAAGAGCCCTTCGGGTTCAACGACGGAATCAGCCAGCCGACGCTCGACTGGAAGCGTCAGCGCACACTCCACGGGGACGAACTCGAATACGGGAACCTCCTATCGCTCGGAGAATTCCTGCTCGGCTATCCCAACGAATATGGCAAATACACTGACCGACCTCTCTTTGCCGACAATGCGCTGTCAGCTGCGATCCTGCATGTCGCTGAGGATCAACCGACCAAGCGCGATTTTGGGCGGAATGGTACTTTTCTGGTCTTCAGGCAATTGAAGCAGGACGTCCAGGGCTTCTGGCGCTTTCTCGACGATCAAACCAGTTCTGATCCACAAGCCCGGCGGCATCTTGCCGAAGCCATGGTGGGGCGCAAGATGGATGGCACTCCCCTTCTGCCGTCGAGTCCGAATTCCATCATGGGGATTGACGCGAAGTCTGCGGCTCAGAATGAATTTACCTACGATTCGGACCGCGACGGCATTCGCTGTCCTTTCGGCGCGCATATCCGTCGTACGAACCCGCGCAATGCCGAACTACCCGCGTCGAGTGGTTTGTTTGACCGGCTGATTCATATGCTCGGCTTCGGCAACGCAAGTTATCGAGATGACGTAATTGCTTCGACGCGCTTTCATCGCATGATTCGACGGGGGAGAGAATACGGACCGAGACTTGGGCCAGACCAGGCTGTATCAGATGCTCGAGACGCCGCGGAGCATGGCATTCATTTCATTTGCATTGCAGCCAACATTCTGCGACAGTTCGAATTCGTGCAGAATTCATGGGTAATGAACACTAAATTTGACGCGCTTACTGAGCAAAGTGATCCGCTGCTGGGCAACCGAGCGGAGATCACCGGTTGCCCTTTCACAAATACGTATGCACTACCCCAGAGCAACGGAGTACGCGCCCGCCTCATGGACGTGCCTCAGTTTGTAACTGTACGGGGAGGTGCCTACTTTTTCCTTCCCAGCATCAGTGCACTGCGTTTTATGGCAACTATGAGCCGTCATTCGTAGCGGGACCGAAGAGAAGCGCCATGGCTGAAAATTGGCAGGAGAGGGCATGAAGAGAATTCGCATCCTGGGAATTGTCGATATTGTTTCATCTGACGATGCGTCGGAAATCGAAACCTTGGCACAAGGCCCGAACCTCGATCGCGCTTACCGGGATCACTCCATCCTGACAAATGGCAAGATCCTTCAGCGCGTTCAAGACACTCTTCAAATCGGCGGAAAACCTTTTCCAACGGTTGCGTCACGCTGCGCAGAAGGTCGCGCCGTGGCTCAGGAAGTTCTTTGGAGGCGGCTCAACTCGATTGCTCCGGACTACTCGAAGGGACCGGATGAACTCGAAGCTCTTGCGGCTTTTGTCCGCGGAGTGGGAACCGATGATGCATGCGGCCCGATGGTTCAACAGGTGGTCGGCCAACTGTTCTCGCCGAGCTTTAAGGCGACATCGGAGAGCTGGAGTGCAGCTTTGGTGCTGAATCAGGCGCCACGTACATTGAACCTGGCGCTGGTTGCCTGGTGGGCGATCACCAAGAAAGTCGATCAAGCCAAGCAACTCCTGTCGGGGATGGTCAGCGGCGATCTGGCCGCAGTACACGCGATTGGGATAGCAGCCCACAATATCGTGAGCGGCGTGAATCTAATGCGAGAACTCTACAACGACCCTTCCAACCGGACGGCGCTTTCGGCTGAAGCGGCCGGCGGCCGATGCCTTTTCGCTCCCGCCAGCGTACTCCGGCAACCAATTGAACCGGACAATTCTGCCAGCGGTGAACTTCAAACTGGAACGCTGGTAATTCTCAAACTCCAAGCCGCGAATGCGAAGTCGCCGGATGCAGACGTAGCGTTCCTACGAAAAACCTGGAGTCAGTGTCCGGCAGAGCAATGGGTTCCAGCATTACTCAAGGGCATCTGGCGTCGGGCGTGCAACCCTCTGTTACCAAATCAAAGCGGCGCCGGGCCTGCGCGTAGTAGCAATTGACAACCCATACATGTTACTTGTTCAACAAACACTCTGCGATCGCGGTTCGGATCAATTGCGTTGCCGTTCTTACAAACTAGGTCTATGACAATGTGAAGATGTACCTTTGTAGATACTTTCCTGAACGCGAGTGGGCCATCATAGTTGGAGCATGCAAAGCTATCACCGTGTGCATGTTGAGTTGACGAGGCAGGATCGGCGGCAAGTGACCGAGACGCTGAGCAAGGGGCAGGAGTCGGCACGAGTGCTGCGGCGGGCTTCCATCTTGCGCCAGCTCGATGGTGGACAGAGGGTGGCGCAGGTGGCCGTAAACGCGGGCGTAGCGCCGAAGACGGTACGAGCGATTGCCCGGCGGTACGAGAAGAGGGGCTGGACTCGGCTTTGTACGAAAAGCCGCGTCCGGGCCAGGCGCGGGTACTGAACGCGGGGCAGAAACAGCGGATCGTGGCCATGGTTTGCGGCCCGCCGCCGCAAGGCAGGGCGCGGTGGAGCGTACGGCTGATTGCCGAGGAAGCGGCGAAACGGAAGCTGGGGCCGCCGGTGAGCCGGGAAACCATCCGAATTCGCTGCAGAACCATGAACTGAAGCCGTGGCGGGAAAAAAATGTGGTGCATCGCGGAGATAAACGCGGAGTACATCGCGCGCATGGAAGACGTTCTGGCTCTTTATGAAAAGCCGCTGTCGGAGAAGGAGCCGGTGGTCTGCGTGGATGAAAAACTGGTGGTGCTGCATGCCTACGTTCGCCCACCGCGCCCCATGCGGCCGGGCAGGGTGGCACGACGGGACTGCGAGTATTTGCGCCGCGGCACGGCCAACGCGTTCTGCGGCGTGCAGCCCAAAGCAGGGCGACACTTTACCAAGGTGACGCCCAACCGCTCCGCGCCTCAGTTCGCCGATTATCTGCTGCAGATCGTCGCCGCTTATCCCGAGGCCGACACCATTCATCTGGTCATGGACAATCTGAGTTCACACCGCCGTAAGGCGTTGGTCGATCGCTATGGAGAAAGGATCGGCGGTCTGTTATGGGATCGCTTTACGGTGCATTACACACCCAAACACGGAAGCTGGTTGAACCAGGCCGAGATCGAGATCAGCCTCTTCAGCCGTGAGTGCCTGGGGCTCCGCAGAATTCCATCGCTCCGGGATCTGAGCCGCGAAGCGCAAGCATGGAATCGAAGAATGAATCGTGACCACGTCGTCATCAACTGGAGGTTCACACGCAAAAAGGCGCGCCAGAAGTTCGGCTACAAAAGAAACCAATTCAGGTTGTCAGAGACCTAGGGTACTCCTGATTCGTCTCTCGGAGAAAACCCTTGACAATGTTCGTTGACCTTGCCAGATTCTGTAGATGCCGTTTCAAGGTGACCCGGGCAGCCCAGTTTTCCCTCAAAGGTCAGTGTGCGGGCTTACGAGTTTTCAATCGCCAGGGCCCAAATCATACGCCGGACTAGGAATGCGGAGATGCGTGGTTGTGTCGAATTGACGCGCAGTTCTATTCCAGCCGCTTACCGTCCGGCTGAATAATCCTTCCGACACCCTTGCCGAGGTTCTGCGAATCTGCTGGGCTTAATCCTCTTCCAAAAGAGGTTTCACGGAAGGAAATTTCCCCTGGGATACGTTATGAGATCCGTACGAATTCATGTTCTCCACTTCTCCAATTTCTCCGAGTACCGACGGGCCCAGCGAACGGCATGAAGCGAAGAATCTCACAATTTGAATCCGCATGAACATGAGAAAGGCGTTATCGCTCCCGCGCTTCCTGTAGAAGTATTGCCACATTCGGTCAATATCGGAGGAGTTAGGATGTTTCGAAGCCTCGCACGAATCATGCTTACGGCGATTTCGTTGCTCGCGACACAGGCGCTTCCTGCATTCAGTCAGAGCACTTCTCAGGCGACTTCAAGCCATGATCAGGAAGCAAAGTCTCTCCAAGCCTGTGCCCAGGCGGTGATTGGACAAGCCCGCCTATTGAAGATTCCCGATGCTCGCGGTCTGCGATTCCAAGGCAAAGTATCGGAAGCAGCTGCCCTTTGCCGCGGAGGCGCGCAGACGTTGCAGTTTCGGGGAACGCCCTGGGTTGACTGGGGCAATTATTGGGGAACAGGCGACATGGCTTCGCTGCCGACGGGCTTTATCTCTTCGAAGTTGCCCGCTCAACGGGGCGTTACCGGAGCCCTGTTGGATCTGGAACTTCAACGGGTGGAACTAATCAAGTTCAATCTTTTCGATAATTCTGGAACCTATTCTCAATTTGTTGAAGGCCGAGATGGAGTCAGCGGGCCAGCGTTAAAAGTCTGGCCGGAGATGAGGCTCCCTTCCACCAGCCCTTCATACATTGACGTTGGCGGAGATGGAACGCAGGTTTGCAAGGGAGACTTGATTCGGTGGCGCACTGTCACGGGGATCTGCAACGACATACTGAATCCCGCTATGGGCTCCTCTGGCATGTTATTTGCGCGGAACGTCGAGCTCGACACGTCCTTTCCGGACCTTGGATTGAACGAACTGACACGCAACCGGCATGGAAACCGGCTTTCACTTCTTGAGCCCGACCCCCAAGTCATCAGCCGCCGGCTTTTCACGCGAATCCAATCTGACCCTTCAAAGTGCCAGGAAGGATATGGCCTGCCGGGCGATTCGAAGGATGCCAACTGCGATTACAAGAAGGCGCCTTTTTTCAATGTGCTCGCGGCTTATTGGATCCAATTCATGACGCATGATTGGTTCTCGCACCTCGAAGAAGGACACAATCAAACCGAATACATGAAGGTGGGCTGCGCAGACAAAGTTGGTGAATAACGTCGAGCAGCCGCTCACTCCTGAAGACATCGAGAAATTGGGTTGCCGTCCGGACGACATGATTGACAAGGGATATGTCGCCCAGGATTCGACTCCGGAAACATTCTCCATCTGGCGGGAAGACCTATCTTGTGCGCGCACCAAAGACGATGCGCAACACCAATACTGCGTGGTGGGACGCCTCGCAACTCTATGGCTTTGACGATACTTCCCGTCGGCGGGTGAAACGCGATCCTGCAGATCCGGCAAAGTTGCTGCTGGTTCCGGCGCCTGGCCAGGCTGGCCCCGGTTACCTACCGGTATTTGAGCCAAATGATCCAATCAACCCAGAATGGGCCGGACAGGAAGCAACTGGGTTTCCCGACAATTGGACGGTCGGCCTCAGTTTCCTGCACAATCTGTTTGCCCGTGAACACAATTCGTTTGTGGCTGAGTTTCGTCGCATCGCGGCACAAAAGCCAAATGCGGATTGCGGTCTGCGCGATCCAGCCCACCCAAAGCAGATCATGCGCTATCGCGATGTTACTCCGGACCAACTATTCGAGATCGCCCGTCTCGTTGTCGCGGCGGAGATTGCCAAGATCCACACAACTGAGTGGACGCCGCAATTGCTCTATAACGAACCGCTCTACCTGGGGATGAATGGCAACTGGAGCGGACTGCTGGGCACAAATGGTGGATTGCTATCGAAAGCTTTGAGTGATGTTGTGGTCACGAATTTCGGCAAGTCTAAAGATCCTGCAAAAGCTACCGAGTGGTACTCAGTGTTCGCATCGGGGCCCGGGATATTTGGCCTGGGAAGCAAAGTCCGTGGCTACGACATTACGAATCCCAAATATACCAATGGCGGGGTAAATCACTTCGGATCGCCCTTCAATTTTCCCGAAGAATTTGTCTCGGTATATCGACTGCACCCACTTGTTCCTGATCTGCTGGAGTATCGGGATCTCACAGCCAATCCGAACAAAATTGTCAAACGCATTTCGGTTGTTGAGACTTTCCAGTCCAAGGCAACCGACTTTACGCACTCCATGGGCCTCCCGAACTGGGGATTAACATTAGGTCGCCAAAGACTGGGCCTTCTTACCCTGCATAACTCGCCGCTCTTTCTGCAGAACCTGAAGTTGGGCAGGCTAGTCAGCAAGACACAGCAAATCGATGTTGTTGCGCTCGACATCATCCGGGATCGTGAACACGGAGTTCCGCGTTTCAATGAATTTCGGCGCCAATACGGACTGCGTCAGCTAACAAGCTTCGACGACTTCATGGACACTGGTGTGGCGCCGGGATCGCCGGACCAACTGGAGCAGCAAGCCACAGTACAGACACTTCGCGAAGTCTACGGGCAGCATGTTTGCGATGCATCGAAGATCATCACCGATGCACAAGTGAATGAAGATGGGTCTCCCATCAACGATTGCCTAGGCCATCAAAATGGAACTCTTGTCGACAACATTGAGGATGTGGATACAGCAGTAGGCTACCTCGCCGAATACAGGCGTCCGCATGGATTTGCTATCTCGGAGACTCAATTCGTTGTCTTTATTCTCAATGCTTCACGCAGGCTCTTCAGCGACCGCTTTTTCACCTCTTGCTTTCGGTCGGAGTTCTACACAACACTCGGCGTCGATTGGGTGAACAACAATGGCCCGGGTGCGCCGCGGATGGAAAAGGGAACGCCGAATGGGCATAAGGAGCCTGTCTCTCCAATGAAGCGCATGTTAATGCGCAACATCCCCGAGCTGACCCCGGAATTGGAGAACGTAGTTAACGCGTTCGATCCATGGGCGCGGGATCGAGGGAAGTACTACAGCCTGGCGTGGAAAGCGCGGCCTGGAGCCGAATCTGATGATTCATTCGCAAATCAATGAAGCTCATGCGCGTAATCCGATGCGTGCATGATACAGTGGCTCGCATCTCCGTACCGTTGCGGCTAAGCCTCTCGCTCCGCGATTCCACCACATCTGGTCCCGGTGCTTTCCGGCCAACCGATCTTATCCAAGACGATTGCACACCTTATCCCGTTCGGAGGAATTCATGGCAACAAACACCGTAACAAACTGGTTTGGCAATATTGTTTCGCATCCCAGCGTAATCGTTGACGCGAACTCAGTCGATGACATTGTCGCAGTCATGAAAGATCCGGTGAAGTATCCTTCCCCGGTGAGAGCGGTTGGATCGAATCATTCGACCGCTCCGTGCGGTGTTGCTGACGGCGGCACGCTGATCCGGATGAAGATGAACCAGATTCTCAATATTGGCGCAGATAGTCTGACGGTCCAGGCTGATGCTGTGCATATTGATATGGCAAAGGCGCTCGAAGCGAAAAACTTGCAATTTTATGTCAATACTGAAATCGGAAGCTTGTCTGCGGGTAGTGCGTCCTGCGCCGGGACCAAGGATGCGTCGTTTCTGGGTGAATTCGGCCAGGTCGGCACGTATGTCACCGGCGTCAAGATGGTGCTGCCAAGCGGAGACCTTCTTGAGGTGACCGAAGATGCGCAACCGGACCTGATGCAGAAAGTGCGATCCAGCTATGGCCTCTTTGGAATCGTCTACGAGGTCACATATAGGATCAAGCCATTAACTCCGATGCATGTCCATCACACCACCTACAGCATTGCAGACTTTGTTACTGCTTTACCGGACCTTAAGGCTCTGGGTTACTCGATGATGTATTACATCTTTCCGTTCGATGACAAGATCACCGTCGAATTCCGCAAGTACAATCCGGGTGCGACCGGCGAGCCCAACCACGCGGCATGGGCCTTGAGAAATTACATCTGGGGCACTTCGGGTCCAAAATTTGGGCACGATACCGAACAGAATGTCTCTATTCCATCGATACGCTACGGCATCATTGATGCCTTCAACGCAGCATGGCGCCTTCAACTGGAAACGATCGTTTCCAGCGACTACACGATTCCGCCCGACCAAATCATCGAGTATCCACCTGTCTCCAACGACAGCCGATACACCTTCAGCCTCTTTGCTTTTGCCGAAGAGATCTTCCCTGCTGCCCTCACCAGTTTCTGTAAATTCTGTACCGACTACTACGCACAGAAGGGGTACCGCTCCAACCTGCTTTACGTCGGCTATCGCATTGCGCAGGACCAGAAGGCGCTTCTCTCATATTCCTACGATGGAACAGTGATGACGTTGGATCCGGTCTCGACTGCAAATCCAGGATGGGAAGACTTTCTCGCAGCCTACAACCAGTTTTGCATCAACCTTAACGGGAAACCCCTGTTGAACCAGACCCCTGGCTTGACGGCCGCAATCGTGCGAGGGGCATATGGAGACAGATTGACGGCCCTTGAAACGACCCGGAAACAATATGACCCACAGGGCAGGCTGCTGAATGACTATTTCCGCGCTTTGCTTTCATAGCCGGCCTGATTGGAGCTTCAACATGCCAAGGCCAATCCGGATGCTCTTGCTAATCGCGGCCCTCGTACTCGCGCAAGAAGCACACTCGCAGGCAGTCGAGACATCTACACCTGGGCTCACGCCAATCACGGTGTGTCCCGGGTCGTTCCCGACAGATCTGGAGGCTACGGATTGCAGGTATAAGCCCTCACAGCGCGCTCTCGACTTTGTCGCGGGGTCCGTTACCGACCAGTCCGTGTTGGGAGCGGTGGTATTTGGACTAGGCGCACAAGTGATCCAATCGCCCTCGGAGTGGAAGCGCACCTGGGATGGGTATGGAAGACGTGTTGGTTCCCGATACACACAAGCGCTGGGCAAAGGTGCAGCGCAATATCTCTTTGGATCAATTCTGAATGACGATCCGCGATTCCTCGCTTATCGCAATGATCCCGGAGTCATCGCTCGACGACGGACCGCTGTTTCGGCTTTGACGGCGAGCGGTTCTCCCCGCCTCGTTCCATCGGGCGCAAGCGCATCGGCCCATAGCCTTGATGCTCTTTCGCATGACGGTTGGCAGCGATTCGGACATGCCTGGTATGACGTGATCACCGTGCGTCGCTCCAAGGTTCAAGGAAATGGACACCGTATTCCTGCGATTTCGCGCTTTGCTGGAGAAGCATCGGGAGCTTATGCAGGCTATCCCTGGTATCCCGGAGCAGAAAACACCTTCTCGCAAGTGGGCCAGCGTGCGGCCGGCGCCTTTGGCACCGCCGTACTCTCAAGTTTCTATACCGAATACAAACCGGAGATCACGAACCTGCTCGGCGCAGTCTTTCGTCGCGGCAGACAGTCGAATTCCAGCGCGGGAGATCATCCATGAATCGTGTCAAGGCGACCTTGGTGGCAGCGTTGATCTTGCCTGGCTTCGTCAGCTGTCATGTGCCGTTGCAGTCTTACCGCGTACAACACCCCGCTATTGAAGTGCCCCCACCATCCATTGCTCCCGTTGAAGCAGCGTCAACCAAGTTGCCTGAGAAAGACTGCGTGGACCCGAGGTCTCCCATTTGCCTCGCATTTATCGAGATTGATGATATGGGAGAGCTCTTCGATAAAGGCGAGTTGGACACAACTCTTCATCTAATTCGCCAGGCCAACGATCTTGCCAAAACCGAACCGGGCCAATCCGATCCCATCGTGATCACATTTGTCCATGGTTGGAAGAACAATGCAAGCCTGGAGAATGACAACGTAAGAGGCTTTAAAGCTGCGTTGCAGGAGGTATACAAGCGGTTCCAGGGAACACATCGCGTCATTGGGATCTATATTGGCTGGCGCGGCAATCTGATCCGCGGTTACTTTCCCGTCGCGCAACAATTTTCCTACTTCAACCGCGAGGCAACGGCAATTCGTATTCCGGGTGCATTATTGTCAAGCGCACTCACACAGATTGCCACCAGGACACACGAAAACCCAAGAGCCCTCGCTATCTTCATCGGACATTCGTTTGGGGGGCTTCTGCTCGAACGCACTTTGAGTGAGACGACGGCTAGCCAGATAGCTGAGGCAACCATCTATACCCAGGAAAGCGAGGAAACGCAGGATCCCGCGGAAAAATCAAACAAAGAACTGGCGGCCAAGCTCGCGGTTGACTCACGCGCCGATCTCGTCATTTTCATCAATCCGGCGGGAGCAGCTACTGAAGCCAAGCAGATGCTGGATTTCCTGACATATAACAGGTACAGGTATCACCCGCTTCAAGATTCACGATCTGCAGCTTCAGAGGATGATGATTCTCAGCGTCCCTTATACGTATCTCTCACGTCGACTGCCGATCTTGCAACCAAAGTCGCACTGCCGATTGGCCACGCCCTTCCCTATCTCGGATTCAAAGCCAACGGAAGCTTTCGTGACCTAAATCAGGAGCCGAATAAAAAATACGATCTGACCTGTTTCGATCCCCAAAACCCCCAGCATCAAACCTGGCCATTGGCAACGAAAGATCAGGGCGCTGTATCGCAGGGCTCTTACTACCTGAGTAGTGCGCCCCACATGCAGATTCTGCAGAGCCATGTCATGCTAAAGTCCGTCGGCGCAAATCAAATGCGTGTTGCTTCCACGGGACAGACGATTCAAATTCAAGATCCAGACGCCATTGCCAAGTGTGACCGCGACCTTTTCAACAAACAGAAACTGAATATCGTCAGCACGTTCAAGCTCGCAGATACTCAGGCCTGTTTTGCCATTCAGGTGCGCCCCAACCGATGCAACGGCACGCCCTACTGGTTGATGGAAATTGATCCGGACGTCGTGCCCGATCACAGCACCATCTTCACGCAGCGGTTTATTTCGTTCATTATCGATACCTTCTTCGCGCCGAATGGAAAGCCTCTGCAGCGCTTGAGCCCGCAACTGACGCAATAGTCCTGCTGGGTTCACCAGCCAGATCAGTTCCCCGGTAGCATTGCAGTGGCGTCTAAGGCACTCGTTGAGGTTATGTCAAAGTCCCCGATTGAAGTGCGGCGAAGCGCAGGAGTAAACTCAAATTTCCGCTCTGGCGTGGCAATGAGTTTTAGATAAGTAATCGTTTCCTGGATGACTCGCGCGCCTCGGGAGGTTTGCTCTGCGTTCCATATTCATCAACTATCGAAGAAACGATTCGGAGGGCGAGGCAGGCCGTCTGTTCGATGACCTGGCGTCGCACTTCAACGATAAATCGGTGTTTATGGATGTGGCTGCAATTGAGCTGGGGCGTGACTTCAGGAAGGCGATCGACCAGAGCGTGGCTAACTGCGACGCTCTTCTGGCAATCATCGGGCTGGAGTGGTTGGAGACAAAGGATGCAACGGGAAGGCGCCGCCTCGACGACCCAAACGACTTTGTCCGGATTGAGCTGGCTTCGGCTCTTGGGCGCGACATCCCGGTCATTCCGGTGCTCGTTCGGGGGGCGAAGATGCCGCGCGTAGAACAACTGCCCGACGACTTGAGAGAACTCGCTTACAGGAATGCTGTCGAGCTAACTCATCCGCGTTGGAAGTCGGATGTCCAGGTACTAATCCGAGCTCTCCAGCCATTCATGGACGAACCTTCCGTGAGTAGCGCCGATGGAGAGAAACCGCCGAGAGAGCTTCGAGAAGAGACACCGGCGACACAGACGTCAGGGCGTGAGAGCAATATCGCGGCGGTTACCCCCACAATCGACCCGCAGACGATGGAGCGGGTCAGCAAGGCTCTGGCAGCATACATCGGGCCAATCGCGGAAATTGTTGTCAGGCGGGCTGCCAAGCGGTGCTCCTCAACGAAGGAGCTTTGTGCCATGGTCGCGCAGGAGATCGAATTCGAGTCAGACCGCGTTATGTTTATAAGATCGTGCCAGAACTAGGGCAGCCAACCTTACTTACTCCTCCTCAAACATCTTCAAAGCCTTGGCCAGGCTGACCTGCATCCGGTTGAACGATGACGCTACCGTCGCAATCTCGTCTCTTCCTTCGATTTTTACCGGAGGCACATCTTTCTCGCCACGGCTAATGCGATCGGCAGTATCCGAGACGATTCTCAGCGGACGAATTACAAACCAGTAGACGCCCGCATCCAGCGCCACAAGGGCGACGAGCATCGTCAGCGCCAGAAAGAACAGCAGCCGGTGATACGCGCGGTCCGCATTAGCCAACGGTACCGACAATGGCACTGAGACGATTTGCGCTCCTACAATCGTATCCTCCTTCCACCCAAAGCCGTTGGCCGAGCCGTAAACCGCAATCATCGCCTTGGGCGCCGCCGCGGGCGTACTGTGGCACTCCAGGCACTCCTTTGTTGTCTTGATCGGATTGGCAAGATAGAGCGCAGGCCCCATTGGCGTGTTTCGCTGGCCGGACTTTTCATGTTCATCGCGGTGGTCCCGCAGCCAGTCAATGATGTCGACCTCCCAGCCCGTGGCGCGATCTTCAGGATTGGTCGGATTCAAAGCGGCTTCCTTATACGCGTAGTCGGGGTAGTCTTTGCGCAGCTTGGCGAACGTGGTCGTCGCGCCGTAGAAAGGGATCGTCTCTGGCAGGAATCGCACGCGGTGCCGAGGATTTTCCTGGAGCAAGGGAGAAATCTCGATAGCGGTGTAGTCGCGAACCGCGCGGGCGCTAGCCATCATCAGCCGCTCCTGATCGAGAACTTCGTCCCGCGCATTCCCTATGAGATACGAGTGGGCGAGCTGTGAGATCAGGAATCCGCCAGTCCCAAATACGACGAGAAAGATCAGATTGAACTTGGCCAAAAGTTTCATGCGTGCCTTTTCAATGCGTGTTTGGACGGATTCGGTGAAGATGCGCGCTCGGCACAGTTATAGCACCCCGCGAGGAGAATGAGACAGCACATTTCGGAAAGAGTCCATAGCAGCGGTGGGAATACGACTGGGCAGCCTCCCACCTCGCATGCTCCTGAGAGGCAGGAAATTTTGTAAGTGGTTCCTTCATTTTTCTGGGATGAATTAGCAACCCGAGTGTTATGATGCCGCCAGCGAAATCGAGTTCGGGAGTGAAGATTATGCGTACTTCTCCAGTATTAACTGCGGACTTCTGCTTGCAGATAGTCATCGATTCGACTCCCCACCCAGACCGCTTCCAAAAATCGGACGACCCAACCGTAAAAAAGCTCTTTGATCTCGGCGTCGTTGACGCGCTAAGTTCGGCTTTCTTCGTCCAGAACGTCAAGGCAGGGATAGCTCCGCTGCATATTGAGGACTCCAGCATTCAAAGCTCGCGCAGCAACACTGTACAGGAAGCAGCGGATTCGGTTCAGACCGGCGCACTTACAATTAACGCTCATGAAAAATAGCTGGACTCTTACATTGCCATTTCTCCTCTTGTCATCGGCGGCGATGGGTCAGAGTGATTTCACTTTGACAGGCATCGTACCGGAAGCAGGCCAGAAGACTGCACTGGATGTGAACTATGCAGGTGCTTTCCCCGACAATCCGTCCGCTTACATGAGCAAAGATGCATGGCGTGTCTGGGTAAAAAGACCGGGAGATGCGAACCCCGAAGAGTTGGGAGTAACGTCCGTTGAAAGGATCGTCAGCGCGAGATTCACAATCAACAAACTTCGGTTGACCCTATCGGGAAATCTACCGACCGGCAATGGCGTAGTGACTTCTGCCTGGCACGCGCTGTTCAATCCTTCCAGAGCATCAGGACTCGAAGGCTTGTCATTTGATTCGGTTGTTAACGCTGTGATCGAGCCGCCGGCTAGCCAGGCGACTGCCGCCGCGAAACTTACTCCACCGGCTGCGGCGCCGTATTTCCGTGCGCCGGCTCCTGGCGCACCCGCAGATGTGAGCCTGAGTGGGAGCTTTTTGGCGGGCGGCGGCACGAAGCCCATTTATTCATTCGAGCTAAAAGGGGGACTGTATAAAAGAGATGAAGTGTCGGGCTTACTTGGCTTTCATCCCGGCGTGACAGGCACGGTTGAGATCAATCAATACGTCCAGCCGCCAAACAACAGGACAACCTTTGATCCAGATTCCATCACGGCAGCGCTTGCGCTCCAACGCCTCAAAGCCTTCCGAAAGCCCAAACTCGGTCTCTATGGACTTCAGTTCGATGAGGCACTTCCCAGCGGAGAGTTCAGCAGGACCGATCCATCAAGCAACATCATCTTCCGTTCTAGCCTGTTGTTCGGTTTCAGCTCAATCTCTTCACCAAAACACCCCTCGCTTTACGGGACCATTTATCCGGTTCTCGCCGTGGAGGCTGGAAAGAATTTGAACAAACCGGACGCGATCGCAAAGACCCCGGTTGACCTAAGCCACTACAACGCTATCTTCAGGGGCGTCTTCGGTTCAGGCGCGGTGTTTGCGCTGGCCTCTGCAGACAGGTCCACAAACGTCTTTTCAGTAAGTGGAAGCTACCGTGTTCGCCTGCCCGCATTCGATGAGCCGTTTGTTGAATCACTTCACCAGGTGACAACCGTGTCGCTCACCACAAAGGCGCGCAACTGGGTTCAAGCCAATGTGAATTATGCGCCGTGGAGATTTAAGTATTTGTCTCTCAACGCGAAGTACGAATATGGTGAGTTACCGCCGCTCTTCACATTGGTTGACCACCAATTTACCTTCGGCTTCACGCTGCAGGCTGTCCAAAGCGGAAAGCCGGGCCTGGTGTCGGCAGCGCAATGAAAGATAAGCTCGTCGCGAGCCTACGACCAAAGGAAGACCCTTACGGCGCGTTCGATATGCGTTCAAATTGCGACCGGCGACTGTTTGGACCACGATCCGAATATGCGTTTTGGATTTGGACGCTCAGTTTGTTTCCGGCCGGCGCGATCGTTACTTGCGCCACGCGGCTGGAATCCCGCGCCTCGCCGCTGGCCGGCAACTTGGCGAAGTCCCATATCGCCACCGCCTTGTCTCCCCCAACTATAGGTGCCACCTGCGTTCCCCAGTCGCATTTATGGCAGAGTCCCCAACCGTGAATCCTGATCGCGCCATTCTCGAGAGACACTTTCAACCTGGCAAGTTCATTCTGTTTCTTGGGCGGTGAGGGATCTTCCGATGTTCCAGTCATCGCGTTCGCTCCGTCTATCACCCATGTGCCGACCAACTGACTCGCCCAATTAGGGGTCGCAGAGCCGGTCGCCGTGCCCGCTGTCTGACTGTGCGTCGCTACCGGGGCGCTTGTAATGGGCGTCGGCGTTGTGCCGTCAGTATGGTGCAGCATGAAGTACCCACCAACGCCAATGGCCACAATCAACACGGCAAGGGCTCCTGCAATCAGCGGCATCTTCGAGTTCTTAGCCGTCGCCGTCAGATCAGCAGGAGCATTTGCCGGAGGTAGTTGCACCGGCACGGTCGCATGTACTGGTTCGGTACTCGTAGCACTCGACGCCGCGACATATTGCGACAGTGCTTTGGTGAGCAGTTGGACGTCTGAGTTCCAGCGAGTGTGCGTGATCTCGACACTATTGCGATATGCCAGGTCCTTCAGGTTGTCAGGCAACTGGTCCGGCCTTGGCATCTTCGCCTCGTGCACGAGCACCGGAATGACCGCTATATTGCGTGCCAGTGCCGACGCAACTTCCAAGCGCACGAAATCGTTCACGTCATCCAGGCGACGCTCTCCGGTGCCGTTCGTGATCGTCGTCCATCCGGGACCAATCATCGCCAGGAGGACTCCGCAGGTCGCCACGTTCTCATCGATGGCCTTGCGGAAATCAATGCCCGGATTAATGCCCGCGACGTCCATGAAGACGGACCCCTCGCCAAAGGTTCTGACCAGGTCATCGAATAGCCGCCCGGCTTCGCCTTCCGTATCATCCCTGCGATAGCTGATAAAGATCGCGCGATTCACCTAACCCCCCTCTAAACCTTCAAATCAAGGCCCTCTATCCCGAAGCCAGAATAGGCGCAATTTACTCATTCGACAACACGGAAGTGTATCCTCCGTCAACCTCACTTGAGATCCAGATTTGCATTGAACTTCGAGAGCGTCACGTTCAAATCCGATCAGAATCTTGCCCCTGGACTCCCTTCGGAATGCAACACTCTCATCGACTCGAACAGGTTTCCCGGTAGGCTCTGGTTCCAAAGTAAGTATTCCATTCTTTCGGCGTAAGGTTGCGATTCGCGATACGACAGGCACGACTGATCCAGTCTTGGAAATCCACATCCCATAGAACGACGGAATCATCCTCGCCGACAGAGGCCAGCATCCCTTTTCCCGGCTCAAAAGTAATCGAATTGACGGCCGCTGGTTGCACGCCAAGAGTGCCGATCAGTTCATGAGTCTGCACATCCCAAAGGCGAATATCTCCGTCCGCGCCGGCGGAAACCAGAACTTTTCCGTCGGGCCTGAACGCGACACTGAAACAGACTGGGTATGACCGTAGAGCACCGGCGGAAGTGGCCGCCAGTCTTTGACATCCCAGAGAGTAACCGAATGACCCTGTGTACTCGTGGCAAGCATGGTGCCGTCGGAATTGAAGCTCACTCCAGCGGGCATCACTTCCAGGCCTTCGCCTTGAACGGGAGTGCCCAGCGTCTTGATGAGTTCGCCCGGATGGCCACTCTTCCAAATCGAGACCACGAGATTGTTCCCGGCGGAAGCCAGTAGATCTCCGTCTCGGCTGAAGGCGAGCGCCCAAATGCGGTCTTTCTGCGACCTAACAGGCGGCCCAAGTTGTTTACGGGTGGCGAGATCCCAAAAGACCAGCTCTGCGTCTCCACCAGTAACGACGGTTTTTGCATCGGGACTGCAGGCCAGGCTCCAGACCGGAGACCGAAGCGCCTTCACAGGCGGACCTAAAGCCGTGTGAGAGGAAACATCCCAGAAAATGACCGTCCCATCCATGCTTCCAGAGATCAGGATTTTGCCGTCGGGCGCAAAAGCCAGGCTGCTCACCTGTCGTTCGTGACCCGAGAGAGGAGATCCGCTCTGTTGACCACTGGAAACATCCCACAGAACGACGTCACCAAAGTCGCCACCGGACGCGAGCAAACGACCGTCGGGACTAAATGCAACGTTCGACGAGCCACTACCAACTGCCCTGATGCGACGGCCCAATGGCGGGTCTTCATTCACATTGAGGAGAATCACCCGTTCCTTATCCAGGGCGAGTGATTTCAGTTCACCAATGGGGCTCAGGAACAAAGAAGAGATGGACGCGCCCGAGCCCTTGACCAAGGTGGCGAGCGGCTTCAAGTTCTCCAGGTCCCATTGAATAATGGTTCCGTCCAGACTTCCCGAAAATAGACTCTCTCCGTCGTGTGCAAACAGCAGGCTGGACACGGTCTGGGAATGACCGACCAAAGTGCCGAGGGATTTTCGAGTTTCAACATCCCATAGGATGATTGTCTTGTCTTCGGCGCCGGTCGCCACCATGCTTCCGTCGGGACTGAACGCGACTGATGCGATGTTCTTGTCATGGCCGGTGAGAGGCCTATTGAGTGCGCGATGCGTGCGAAGATCGTAAAGGAGGAGATCCCCATACTGCGCAACCGCAAGAAAAGAGTCGTCAGGACTGAATGCGAAAGCGGTTCCTGGAATTGGATCCGCTATTCGCTGGTGAGTGGCGAGACTCCAGAGGAACACGACCGAGGGATGGGCTCCATACGCCTCAGTGCTTGCGGCGAGTAGATCTCCTTTCGATGAGAAAGCCACGTGTACAAAGTCTTCCTTCGCACGGAACGCCTCGCCAACCGGCTGGTGGGACTTTGTGTCCCAAAGCACGATCGTCCCGCTTGAAGCAGACGCAAATCGAGAACCATTCGGACTAAATGCCGCTCCGACGAGCCCCTTTGGGCACTGAATTGGTTGACCTATAGGCTGATGGCTGGCGGCACTCCACAACACGATGCGATCATCCCAGCCGGCAGATAGCACAGATTGACCATCGGGGCTGAAGACTGCTTTCGTCACTGCATCGGTATGCCCCCATAGAAATGCTTCGGCGTTCGGCACGCGTTGAATCGCTGCAAGCAAGGACCGTTTGGATTCGACCGTATCTGCAATCCGGCCGGATTCGATGCTCAGGAGCATGGCAAGCGAACGGTCATCCACGTGTGATATGGCCTCTGAAGCCAGCGCTCGCGATGCGGCGATCTTCTGGCGCTCGTGCGCCATATTGACACCGATTCCGGCGGTAAGTCCGAGGAGCACAATGAATAGAGCCGCGGCCCATGCAATGCGTTCCGTCCTGCGATGGGCGCGAATATCTTCCCCGTCCAGATCATCCTTCGCTCGACCCATCAATGGCGCGGCGACGTCCAGGAGTGGGTCTCTGTAAGCGGGATCCGAGTCCGCATACCTGTTCGCGGTTTTCGCCCCGCGGAAATCGGCATACAACGGTTCAGAGGAGAATGCGCCTTTCAGATTAGAAGTGACGGCATTTGTTTTCTTCCAATCAAAATCCCCGGTACGGTCGTCCCAGAAAATCTCTCCATCGGCTAAACAAATAATTAACTTGTTAGCAGTCCGGTTCTGCAGCCACCAGTGGACCTCTTGTTGCACCCAAGTTGAATTTGCGGAGGCAGGAGACGCCAGCAGGAGGAAATACTCAGTCTGGCCGAGAGCCTCCTCGATCGTTGGCCAGAGGGCCGGATTTGCAGAGAGGCTGGTTTTATCCAGAAAGATCCGCATCGTCCTAAGCCGGTACCAGGGCTTGGCGATGCGGCTGAGCGATTCTTGCAGCGACGCGGCTAGTCGCGCATCCGATTCGTGATGATATGACACAAAAGCCCGATATCTGAACTCGGTCAACGTGGCCTCCCAATATCCCATTGCCCGGCGATTCGACATCGCTCGAAACAGCTCATCATTCCGCTGGTCCAAGCTTACAGGCAGGGCACCGCGAGTCTATGGGTTCGAACCAAGATTACAATGTCTCCCACTTGCCAGGAACCGAGTCGGAATCATCATTCCTTAACTTGCAGCCCGTTCGTTCCAGCCGCACTATGCTAGCGTATCGTTGACTGCAGGAAAGCTCTGCATCCGGAGATGCTCAATGCCAACAGCCACTTTGTCTGCTGCTGACCAGCCCCTTTACGACATCGTGAACGGACCCGCATGCGAGACGATCGCGGACGTGATCGCACGCATGAAAGCCATTGACGGAAACCTCGCAGTGAATGATGGTCTCAAGTGGTTCAACCGGCTCTATCTCATGGTCACTGAGCAGGTCGATCTCAATCCACCCGGCGGAGCATGGCAGAGCCCGGTCTGGCTTACTCGCCTGGATGTCATCTTTGCCGGCATTTACTTCGAAGCTGTCGCAGATTTCCTGAGGGGAACTTCCGTGCCAGCGGCGTGGAGTGCGCTCTTTGAGGCGCGCCACATCGAGGGTGTTGATCGCATCCAGTTTGCCTTGGCAGGCATGAACGCTCACATCAACCACGACCTCGCGCTTGCACTGCTGGCCACCGACGCCGAATTGAACGTGGTTCCCGCCCCGGGTGGTCCCGAATTCGCCGACTACCTGTCCGTCAACACTCTGCTCAATTCCGTTATGCCTTCGGCACTGACCATGCTGGCCACGGATACTCTTGGAGTCGTTGCACAGGACACCGGTAAGATCGGTCGCCTCCTCGCTTTTTGGAATATCTGCAGCGCACGTAACCTAGCCTGGGATTTTGCCGACCACTTGCGCGGTCTCGCAGGACCGTCTCGCGCGGTCGCACTCAGCACACAAGACACGATGACTGGCGCCCTCGGCCGCTCTATCCTCGCCGCCATATGAACGCCGCAAAGCACAGAGTTTGGATCCACCCGGCTCCAGGCACCACTCCAGGGTCAGACAGGAAAGCGGCCGGGCGAATACGTCGCCTGGCCGCTCTACGAGCTGATTCAATCCGCTAAAAGTTGAACGAGACCTGCAGATCGATGCTGCGATTGGACGCCGGAGACGAGAAGAATCCTCCCGAAAGTGCGTTCGATTTGCCAAACACGGGCGATTCGAGCACGCCAACTGGCTGCGCCAAATTCACACTGTTGAAAATGTTCCTTCCCATCGCTGTGAAGTTGAGCGAGTAGCGCCGAGCGGTTACCTGATCGAGCCTGGGTGGGCCTCCGCTCCTGCTCAATCCGCCGGGGCCAAGGCCACCACCGCCGGGCCCGCCGCCACCAGGGCCGCCTCCCGGAGGCGGTCCACCTCCGCCGGGGCCGCCCGGCCCACCGAATGCGGCCGGAGAACTTCCTGCAACTTTGGGGCCGATGCCAATCGACTTGCTGACCCTCATATTCATGCTGAATTGCCCGGGGCCGGTCCCGTAGTTATACGGAATTCGGTTCTGGTTCCACGCAGGATCCAGATCAAAGTTGCCGTAACTGGTCTGCAACGTCTGCGTGCTGGCGGCTGTAGCAAATGCAGGCCGGTCATTAAACTGGTTGTCGCCGTTCAGGTCCTGGCCGACGGTGATATTGAATGGCTGACCCGAATTTGTCACCAGCATGGGACTTAATGAGACCCCATAAGGAGCTTGAAGATTCCCGCCTAGCAGAAAGCGGTTGCGGACGTCGAAGTTGGCGCGGCCGTAGTCAGCCCGCGGATTGGCCTGGCTGGAAGGAAAATAAGTGGCGCCCGACGTATCCGCATTTGCGAAGTTCATCATGTAGAAACCGAAGAGAGAGACACGCTTCGCGCGCACGGTGTAGTTCAGCATGACCTGATTCTGGTTATAAACGCCTCCGGACTGAAACTGGTAGATGTTCTCGTTAAGACCACTCGCCCGCGTGCCCGTGCCGGTAGCGGGATCGTACGTGTCCGGCAAATAGGCGTTGATGTTGTCGCTTAGGTACTGGTGTACGCCATGCGAGTTGATATATGTCGCGGCGATGGTCGCTATCTTGCCGAACTGATGTTCGACTCCCATGGCTACCTGCATGTTGACGGCTGCCTTCAAGTTCGGCGCAACCTCATAAATTGTTGGCGCCGCCAGGTTGCTCGACGCCAGTTGCGACGGTGAAGGAGCATTCTGGTAGAAAGTCGGGTTCTTGATCACATACTGCTGCTGATTGATTCCGTTATTGCGGATCGCTTGCAGTAGATTGTTCTCAGCGAAGCGATCGAAAAACCAGCCGTAACCCCCACGAATCACCGTTTTCGCCTGGGTCGTTCCATGGCCTCCGGGCGCCCACGCAAATGACACTCGAGGCGCCCAGTCATCATGGTCGCCAATTCCATTCTGCGACTCGTAGCGAAGCCCATAGCTGATCGTCAGGTTTGGACGCACCTTGAAGTCGTCCTGGTAGAAAACGCCGGCGTCAAAGTAGTTGACATGCGCTGAGCCGGTTCCAGTTGTGACATCGTACTCGCTCGGGGTGTTCGCCTTATAAGCGCTGAGCGAGGAATAAATATACTGCCCATTGAACCCCGAGATGGAATAGCTGGCATCCCGCGTGAAGCGGAGTCGCGCGCCAAAATTGATGGAATGCGTGCCCTTGCTCACGATGGTTGAGTTCTGCAACTCAAAGCGGTCCTGATTATCGCGGACGACACCCATGTTGCTTCCGCCACCCGTGAAGGCTCCCTGCACCGTGATGGTGGGATCACTGCTCTGCGCAGCCTGGTTGTCGCGATCGCGAATGTACTGGAAACGGGTCTCGTTTACCACGTGATCATTGATGATCTGCGTGTCACTCAGTTGCAGGCTGTTCTCCAGATTGGACACATCGTAGGCCTGGCTTTGCAGCGCAAATTGCGAAACACCGCTATTGGTTTCTTTCTGCCGATCAAACATATAGCGGACAGTGAGTGTGTTATTGGTCCCCAGTTGAAAGTCGAAACGTGGACTAATATCGAGCCGCGATTGCGGATTGGCGACTGCTACGGTGTAGTTGTAAGGATTGCCGCCGGAGTCGAGCAGTTCGGCGTTCACAATCGAATTCGATTGATTGTCGCGGCGAAAAATGCTGCCGAACCATGAGCCTGTCTTGTTCAGCGCACCGCCGGCATTGCCCATCATGAAAGTTGAGTAGTAAGAGGGCTCGCTGGTCACAAACGGATTGAGCGAATTGAAAGCGGAGTCATTGCCATTCATCATGAAACTGCCGTGAAACTTATCCGTTCCCGGCTTGGTCAGAATTTCGATTCGCCCGTAGCCCAGCTTGTCATACTGAGCGGAGAAGGGATTCTGATTGATGCGAATCTCGCGGATGGAGGACTTCGGCGGCAGCTGCCCGCCGGTGAAGCCGTCAATATAGATCTGGCCACCATTCGGCCCCGCCGATGGCCCAGCTAGGGCACTTAGCTCGCTTTGCAACTCATCCGGATCGTCGGACAGAGCATCAAGGTCCTTACCCTTGATTACCAGCGAGGTGGCATTATTGTCCGCGCTGGTGTCGACGCCCACGCCCTGCTCGCTGACGGTCACCTGTTGTGTTTCGACTGGCATCTTCAACGCAATGTTCTGAACCGTTGTCTTATCGCTGTAGACCAAAACCTCAATGGAATCCAGTGGCGCAAAGCCAGTGGCAGAAGCGGAGATGGCGTAGCGCCCCGGCGCGAGGCGGTCGAGGGCATAAGTGCCGTCTCCCCCGCTGGTCGTTGACCTGGAGAAGCCGTCCTTATTGCTGAGTGTAATGCTGGACGAGGGGATGACGGCCCCCGAAGGATCGGTCACGGTCCCGTGAAGGTTGCCCGTTTGCGCCTGCGCTGTTGCGCCCCAGATGATGATCGCCCCGTAAATCATGCTCAGAATGGCCTGCCTTTTCATTTATGGTCCTTTCCACGTCAACGCGAGCTGTCCTATCTAGAAGACCCTGGATGCCTCCCTCCTGCAGTCACAATGGGTAAATCTCTGTAACAATCTGTCGCTTTGTCCGTGACCATTTGTTACATTTCCATCGCGTTTCTTCGGTGCGAATGGCGTAGGCTGATTGCGTGGGCATCCTGCAGGCGTCCCAGTGTTGAGCAGCGGGAGACCGGCATTGACGAGACAAGAAGACAAACGTGGACGACATTCTTCTCATTGACGATGATGTTGAACTCTGTTCAATGCTGACCGAATACCTGGGACGATATGGGTTCCGCGTTGTCGCCGTGCATCGTGGCGACACCGGTCTCAAAGCGGCTCTCGACAAGCCGTTCGCCTTGGTTCTGCTCGACGTCATGCTCCCCGGCCTGGATGGATTTGAAGTGCTGCGGCGCATCCGGTCCTCGTCTCGCGTGAGCGTTTTGCTCCTGACCGCCCGCGGCGAAGATGTGGACCGCATCGTGGGACTGGAGATCGGAGCAGACGATTACCTCTCGAAGCCATTTAATCCGCGTGAGCTGCTCGCAAGAGTACGCGCTATTTTGCGCAGGAGTTCCCCCGTAGAGGTAAAGCAGGAGCACACGCTTTTGCGCGTCGATGGGTTGGAACTCAACCGTGCCGCTCGTACCGCTTCGCAGAATGGGAAGAAGCTGGAACTGACCGATGTTGAATTCGCGCTGCTGGAGGCCCTGATGCGCTCGCCCGGCAAGGTGGTCTCGCGCGAAGAGATATCGGAGAACGTGCTCGGACGGAGATTTCATCCATTTGACCGCAGCCTGGATATGCACGTGAGCAGGCTGCGGAAAAAGCTCGCAGGGCGCGGTTCGTCTGAAGATCAGGTGAAAACGATTCGCGGAGTCGGATATCAGCTCGCTGTCAATTTCGATTCGCAGACGGTAAAGGACTGAACCATGCGTGGCCTCTTTCTAAAGGTCTTCGTAATCTTCTGGATTGCCCAGAGCCTGATATTCGTCATATCGACCGCGCTGATCGTACGCCATCATTTCGAGGGTCCGGACGTTCTATTCGATGCGCTCTTCAGCGGCCTGCAGAGCGACGCAAGGCAAGCTGCTGCCGGGTACGAAACGGGGGGTTGCGAGGCACTGCATGCATATGGCGCCGGCCTTTCCCAAAGCATTGCCCTCGAAGATTCCACCGGCCGGGATCTGTGCAGACCGGCAACCTCGCAAGACCAGGGCAAAAACTTCGCAATGCCCACTCGCATCGCCGGGAGCCAGGTGGGCCAGCAATACATCTGGAACGTTCCGGTCACCTCCGCAAGCGGGAAGCAATACGTCTTTCTGCTAAGCCGTCCGCATGTGCCAAGGAACAACAATTGGTATCAGGATCTGCTGCATTTTTCATTCCCGCAGCTTCCTGTGGCCATTGTTGTAGGAGGCCTTACCACGTTTGTGCTTGTATTGCTCTTTACTCGTCCGGTGGTGCGGCTTCGCAAGACTGCTCGTGAACTGGCCATGGGAAAATTGGATGCCCGCGTGGTTTGGCCTTATTGGCAGGCACGCATCTTTGCAGGTGACGAGATCGACGCCCTGATTCGCGACTTCAACCACATGGCGGAGCGGTTGGAGTCGCTCGTAGATGCGCAAAAGCTCTTGCTGAGAGATGTATCGCATGAGCTGCGTTCTCCATTGGCCCGGCTCAGCGTTGCGCTCGAGCTGGCCCGCGAAGATGCGGACCCCGTCACTACGCCGCATCTGGACCGGATCGAGCGAGAGACGGAGCGGCTCAATCAGCTGATCGGACAGCTGCTCACCTTGTCTTCGATGGAAGCGCTCGAGAAAGTTGAAAACCTCAAGCCTCTATCTTTGAATCGCCTGATTGAGCGCATCATTCCCGACGCGGAGTACGAAGCAAGGCAGCGGCAATGTTCGGTGGCCTTTCATGCGGACGATCAGTGCAGCATTCTGGGCAACGAAGAGTTGCTCTATCGCGCAATCGAAAACGTCGTGCGCAACGCAATCCGCTTTACCGACTCCGGAACCGAAGTTGAGATCAGGCTGAAGCGAACCGGTTCACGCGGAAGCCATCAGGCGCAGATCGAAGTACATGATCGTGGTCCAGGAATCCCAGAGAATGAACTGGAAGCCATCTTTCGTCCGTTCTACCGTGTCGACCACGCCCGCAGTCCGAATACAGGCGGATTCGGCGTCGGACTTGCCATTGCTGAACGAGCGGTACGCTTGCACAAGGCAGAGTTGGCCGCCTTCAACCGCAAGGGCGGAGGCGCGACCATAACAATCAATCTTCCTGCCATCGGCGATGAGAGTAACGGAAATCGGAGTTAACGGAAACTCGCTTTGGAATAGCGGCGCGGTCAATGCCGGCGATATAGGCAGGCATTCGCAGAAGCTTTTTCAATGAATTGTCTTCGACTTGCGCTGCATGTAATCCATCAGAAGATATTCGCCCAGCGTATCGGGAGTCGTGAAATAGGCCTTGCCCCGGCACATTTCAGAGACTTTGTGTACGAATTGCACCAGCCCGAAATCAGACGCAAGCATAAAAGTATTGATCATCACGTTGGATCGCTTGCATCGCGCCACTTCTTCCAACGTCTCGCTTACAACCAGGGGATCGAGACCATAAGCGTTTTTGTAAACCCTGCCGTCCGGCAGAGTGAGTGCTGAGGGCTTGCCGTCGGTGATCATCACGATCTGCTTCATGTCCTTACGCTGGCGGGCAAGTATTCGCTGCGCAACGCGCAACCCTTCGCGCGTGTTCGTATACCACGGTCCAACCTTGACGCGCGCAATCTGCGAAACCGGTATCTCTTCTGCCGAATCGTGAAACAGCACCAGCGAAAGCGAGTCGCCCGGATATTGCGTGCGGATGAGATGCGAGAGCGCCATCGCAACTCTCTTGGCCGGCGTGAATCTGTCTTCGCCGTACAGGATCATGGAGTGAGAACAGTCGAGCATCACCACCGTGGCGCACGAGCTTTGATACTCGCTCTGATGCACATGCAGGTCGTCGTACTCCAGGTTAAGCGGAAGCCTTATTCCCTCGCGGGCGATGGCCGAACTCAGCGTCGTGGTGGTGTCGAGGTTCAGCGTGTCCCCAAATTGGTAGCGTTGGGATGCGCCGCTGGTCTCAATACCTGTGGCCCAATAGCGCGTATCGTGACGGCCATAGTTCGATTTGCCGAGCGAGCCGAGCAGATCGCGCAAGGTCTTGAAGCCCAGGAAATCGAGGCTCTTGTCCGTTACCTCGAAGCGAACTTCGCCCAGCACATCGCCCACCTGCCCACCCAATTGCGAGGCGCGGACAGGATCCCTCGCGTCTGAAGGCATAGAGATATAGTTCTCCTGCTCCATACGGTTGAGCAATTTCTCGATCAAGTCGTCCAACTTGCCTTCAGCTGACAATTGGTCGAGTTTCTGCTGCGTCATTTCGTCAAAAAAATCACCCGCCTCCAACACTCGCCGCAGTGCCTCGCGCAGATCGTCAAGGTTGTGATCGAACTCCTGAAAGCGCGCATACGGATCACGAAAGCCGGAATCGAGCAGATAATCTGACATCGCCTGAAGCAGGTCCTCCATGTCCATTTCGGAGGCCAGGTCGCCGGTATATTTTGAATAACGAACCCGCTTCATTCGTCACTTCCCTCCGTTCGATGGTGTTTCCGCCGCGCCGAATCCGGATGAGCGAAACCCCGCGGACGGTTGTGAACGTCAGTTCAATCCGCCGCGTCGCGGGCGCCGTGTCTGGGTCTGCCGCCAGTCTTCATAATCCAGTTCGGGTTCAGCACGCTCCTGCCTGCGTGGCTTCTCTGCGCGGCAAATCCGTGTTCTTCGTTGCGGCTGAGTCTGCGATGCGCCACCAGGCCTTCCAACAGAAATTCTGCCGCGGCGACGACCTTCGGCGGAGCGTCCGTCGCCTTCACCTCCAGCGGCGACAGCCTCTCAAAGAGGCCTTGAATCTCTTTGAGGTCCGCTAGAGCGGCAGCCGCAGGCTGATTGTCATCGAGTTTCACCGTTCCGCCCAGGTTGAACCACAACTCAATTTGTTCGGTATTCACACCGGCGAAATAGCGATCGTATATTTTCCCAACTGCCGTGAGGATCAGCTCATGCACAACTGTGTCTGCCCCCCGCATCTCTCCTTCATACTCCAGTTCCAGCTTGCCGGTAATGCCGGGCAGGGCTGCGTAAATGTCACTCACCCGAGGTAATGCGAGCGATTCGCGGTTGATCAACGCCCGCCGTTCGGCATTGGAAACAACCAGCTCCATGGTCGCGATGGGCAGTCGCTGGCTCACTCCGCTGCGCTTGTCGACCTTCTTGTCCTCGCGTGCCGAAAAGGCAACTTGCTCCACAACTTCACGCACATATTGTGGGATCTCGATCGCCGAAGCACCGCGTGCGGCCCAGGCTTCCTGCGCGGTAATGGCCATGCCCTCCTCGAGTGTCTCCGGGTAGTGGGTGCGAATCTCTGATCCAATGCGATCCTTGAGCGGCGTCACAATCTTGCCGCGCGCTGTGTAGTCCTCAGGATTGGCCGTGAAGACCAAAGCAAGATCGAGCGCCAGGAGCACCGGATATCCCTTGATCTGCACGTCTCCTTCCTGCATGATGTTGAACAACGCAACCTGGATCTTGCCAGCCAGGTCCGGCAGTTCATTCACCGCGAAAATGCCTCGATTGGCGCGAGGTAGCAAGCCGTAGTGCATGGTCAACTCGCTGGAAAGGTCCTGTCCCCCGCGAGCCGCCTTGATGGGGTCGAGGTCACCAATCAGGTCGGCGACAGTGACGTCGGGAGTTGCCAGCTTCTCCACGTAGCGCTCCTCCCGCGTCAGGTACGCTATTGGGGTGGCATCGCCGCGCTCCGTCATTAGGTCGCGGCATCGCTTGCACAGCGGCACATAGGGATTATCGCGAATCTCGCAACCGGCGATATATGGCATGCGCTCATCCAGCAGCGCCGTCAGTGCACGCAAAATGCGGCTCTTCGCCTGTCCTCGCAATCCCAACAGGATGAAATTCTGTTTTGATAAGATCGCATTCACAATCTGTGGAACCACAGTGTCCTCGTACCCGACGATCCCCGGAAAGAGCGTTTCGCGCGCCTGCAGGCGGGCTATCAGGTTACCGCGCATCTCGTCTTTGATGGTCCGCCGCTTGAGAGAAGCTTCGGAATACAAACTGCTCGTGCGCAGTTCCCCCAAGGTCTGGGGAAGAGGATGAGGTGCAGGCATCGATGGCTCCTATAGGCCGGCTGCTTGCTGCGAGTCGGCCGTATCTAGAGTAGACGTTCGGCAGAGGCAATCCGGTGCAAGCGACCTTGTATCGCTTTCATGGTTGAATGCCCGTCGGCATGATCCAGAGGAAGACGCTGTACCGGATGACCCGCTCCGCACAGACTGGATATGGAAGCAGTATGCTCCCATTGCGCGAATTCCGAAAGCCCTGTAAGCCAATATCCTGCGTTCAGTCTAGCGCGGCTTCCTAAGCCAATGAACGACGGAGATGGCGCTTGCAATCAAACAGAGCGCGATAAACACGGCCATTCCCCACTCGAAAGGCGCGGATTTCGCAACGTTTAGAATCTGGCGCCCAAACTTGATCGCCAGGATTGAAAGCAATGTGAAGCGAACGGCTCGCGCGAGGAAGTTGATGGCCAAAGGCGCCAAATTGGATAGTTCAATGCGGCGGCGGCGGCGATGACCGTGGTGAATGGAAAGGGAGGCGGCGCCAGGCCCGCAAGGCCGATCGCTGCCCCGGAATGGCGACCGATGCGATTCTTCATCTTCTCGTATCTCTTCTTGCCCGCAAATTTCTTAATTCCCTCCTCGCCCAGCTTTCGTGCGACCAGCGCCAGCAAAAGGGCTCCGAGAGTCGATCCACATGCGGCCGAAAGCACATACCAGGGGAATCCCTTGTGATTTTGCGCCACGAGTCCAACTACGATCAGATCATTGCCGAACGGGAGAACAAGGAATGAAGAATCGAGCACGCCCATAACCAGTGGGCCAAAATACCCAAGGTGGAATATGAATTGGAGCAAGAGCCGGATGTATTTCACTAAAGCTCCCTCGCATCACGCTTAACGCAGATAAATAGGATTCAAAATCGAGGGTCCGCGTGCCTCCGGAGCCCCGATATCACTCAAAAATCGCTCCAGACTGCCTGACGGCCCATTGCCCGCGATCTCAGGCTGACCCTGGGGTTGAGGATCGCGAACCGCCTGCTGCGTGTCCGCATCTAAGATTTACGTGAAAAGGCGGGGTAAGACTCCGGGGTTCCGATGCGAATCGCGGAAGGGTACCCACGCAGAGGGCCGGTTCTCGTGTTCATGTGTCTGGCGGCGGTTTCTGTTCCCACTAGTATGGTTGTGCTAGGCGGAATAGCACTGGCTTTCATGGCAGCGCTCCTGCTGGCAGGTATCTTTGCCCCGATGCCGCGGTACAAGATCGCCGGCGCGGAAGAACTGCCTTCGAACGGCTCATCTAATTTTGTCAACCTGCTTGAATCGCTCGTGGATGCCAAAGTGAACCGGACTGGAATCATAAAAGTCCTCACCAATGGGCCATGCTTTTATCCCGCCGAATTGGATGCGATCCGTGCCGCAAAGCAGAGTATCAACCTGGAAGCTTATGTCTTTCAGAAAGGCAAAATCAGCTCGCTTTACATTGAGGCCCTGGTTGAACGTGCTCGGGCCGGCGTACGGGTGAACCTGGTGCTTGATGCGTTCGGTGCCGCAGGTGTAACAAGATCGTACTTTCGACCGTTGCTTGAAGCGGGAGGAAAAGTGCGCTGGTATAACGGAATCACCTGGTACCGGCTGACGCGCCTTGACAACCGAACGCACCGTGAGTTGCTCATCGTGGACGGCACGGTCGGGTTTGTCGGTGGCGCGGGAATCGCGGATCAATGGTACACCGGAACCCATGGGAAGCCACGATGGCGCGACACCATGGTTCGTGTCGAGGGTGAAGCGGTACCCAATCTGCAGGCGACCTTCTCTGAAAACTGGCTTGCGGCCAGTGGCGAGCTGTTGGTCGGCAGCGCGTATTTCCCTGAAATCACCGGTACGCACCCAACGATTGCGTTGGTGATCAACAGCACACCCACGGTCGGCGGATCGACCCGCGCGCGGGTGCTGTTTCAACTCTTGCTCGCCTCCGCCCAGAAGAGCATATCGATTACCACACCTTATTTCCTGCCCGACAAAGGTTTGACGCAGGAGTTGTGCTGTGCTGTGGAGAGAGGCGTCAACGTGCGCATTCTTGTTCCCGGCCGCAAGAGCGATCACCTCGTCACGCGTAGCACCAGCCGTGGCGGATATGGTCCCCTTTTGAAGGCTGGCGCAGAAGTTTACGAGTATCATCCCTCAATGATCCATGCCAAGGTGCTCTGCATCGATGCGTTGTGGTCCGTGGTCGGCTCGACTAACTTCGATAACCGCTCCTTTGGCATCAACGACGAGGTCAATCTCGCGGTGAAAGACTCTGATATTGCCACGCGGCTTGAGCAGGATCTGCTTACTGACCTGAAAGAAAGTCGAAGAATATCATTGGAGGCGTGGCGCCATAGGCCAGTGTCTGAGCGGGCAACGGAGCTGCTGGGTTGGGTATTTGAGCGACAACAATAATGACAGAATCAATCCGATTCCGCATCGCCACCTACAATGTTCACAAGTGTCGTGGCTTCGATCAGAAAATATCGCCCCAACGTATCATTTCTGTCATTCGGGATCTTGACGCCGATATTCTGTGCCTTCAGGAAGTTGTGAATGCGCCCGGCAATCCCCGCACGCGCCCCCACAAGTTCGATCAGGCCGGAGAAATCGCACGCGAATTCCCGGATTATGCCTGGGCCTTTGGAGCTAATCGCCCGCTTCGTGGCGGCGTATATGGAAACATGACCTTGACTCGTCTGCCCCTGCACAGTTGGCGAAATTATGATCTAACCCGGCCGCGAAAAGGCCGTGAAGAGCGCGGTGTGCTACAAACTCAAATTGAAATCGGAAACGGCGTATCGCTGCAAGTGTTCAATGCCCACTTGGGCACCGGCTTCATGGAGCGCAGATATCAGGCCAAAAAGCTGCTGGGGCCCCAAATTCTTGGCCAGCCGGAACTCACTGCGCCGCGCGTTGTGCTGGGTGACTTCAATGAATGGACGCAAGGGCTGACAACCAAGCTTCTTCTCGATAGTTTCCAAAGCCTAAGGCAGCAGCACGAGCGGCGAATCCCCCGTACTTTCCCAGGGATGCTGCCGTTTTTGAGCCTGGACCATTGCTACTATGACCCTCCGTTGGAGCTTGAAGATACCTGGCGTTACCGGAAGCGTAAGGCCCTCCTCGCCTCAGATCACTTGCCGCTTGTCGCGAATTTTCGCATCATTCAGCCTGCGGCATAGCGTCAAAGCGGCCGTTCACAGCGAAGATCACCGGCGGAAACCATCCGCGAGCTTTCGAAGAACTTTCCTTCCAAACGTCGAGGAAGGTAAGCTGAGTGTCTGGTCATGAAGAATGAGACTTCGATCCTTCCTCTTGCTCATGTTCGCCACAATCGCATCGGCTCAGGTAAATCACGGCGAACTGCGCCAGGGCAAGGTGAGTTACCGCCATCTTGCGGCATTGGCAGCGCAAACGAGTGAAGAAAAAAGTAAGATAATACGGTGCTCTGTTTTGGATGGAAAACTGCTTGGGAGCTCCGCCTTACCTTCATCTTCTCTAAGCAAGAATGATTCTTCATGACTGTCTTGGTTTTCACGCTCGTGGTCTGGGCCATGTCGACAATCGCGGGCTTCCTTGGCGCGCTCACCGGACTTGGTGGCGGTGTTGTGGTCGTGCCGGTACTCGCCCTTGCGCTCGGTGTCGACATCAAGTATGCCATTGGCGCCTCGCTTGTTTCGGTGATCGCCACCTCGTCCGGAGCTGCAGCGGCCTACGTAAAAGAGGGCTATTCCAATATTCGCATCGGCATGCTGCTTGAGATCGCCACGACGCTGGGAGCGCTTCTCGGCGCCTTTCTTACGGCCTACATTGGGACACATGCCATCGCAATTATCTTCGGGGTGGTGCTGATCCAGTCCGCGTATCAGTCTTTCTTTAATTCGACGTCGGATTCCGAAGCAGCGGTGGAGTCAGATCCGCTCGCCAAACGTCTGAGGCTCAGTGGCGCCTATCCCGTGAACGGGCGCCGTAAGGAATATGGCGTGCGCAATGTTCCTGCGGGTTTTGGTCTGATGTTCGGCGCGGGAGCCCTTTCAGGACTGCTTGGGATTGGCTCCGGGGCGGTGAAGGTGATCGCCATGGACCGCGCTATGAAGATTCCCTTCAAGGTGTCCACTACCACCAGCAACTTCATGATCGGCGTCACCGCCGCCGCCAGTGCTGGCGTCTACCTCAGTCGCGGATACATCGACCCACGCGTCGCAATGCCGGTAATGTTGGGCGTGCTTGGCGGGGCCTTCCTTGGCACCAAGGTCTTGGTCCACGCTCGCGTGCGAACATTGAGGGCTCTCTTTGCGGCCGTGATCCTGTTGCTGGCGATTGAAATGATCGTGAGCGGCGTCACCGGAAAGGTGTAACTGAGATGGATGACCGCCGCCTGGAAACGATCATTGGCAATTTGCTGCGAGCCGGCGTGTTGCTCGCGGCCGCGATTGTATCTGCCGGCGGCGCCTTATATCTCGTACAACACCACGCCGATAAAGTCAGCTATCGAACATTTTCCGTTGAAACGGGGAGCCTTCGCACTCTACATGGAATCGTGCGATCTGCCGCGCATCTTCAGAGCGAGGGATTGATACAGTTCGGGCTGCTTCTGTTGATCGCAACACCTGTTGCCCGAGTGGCCATGGCGGTCATCGGCTTTCATCTTGAGCGAGATCGATTGTATGAAGTGGTAAGCCTGATCGTCCTCGCGATTCTCGCATTCAGCCTGATGCACGCGAGTTGACTGTTCTCGCAAAAGCACTATGCGGTATCCCCGCTTCTCCCGATGTCCATCGACGGTGAAATCGGGTTGCGCTCGTCGATGTATTCGGCTATTACCCTCTCAAGCAGGCCTTTTGCTTCAAGGATAAACTCGACCGCATCGCGGCCCGCGCCGTAACCCCCACCATTGGGCGTGACATAGTGCGCCTCGGCCTTTACCTGCGCCCGCGCATTGGCAACCGCGACGGCAAAGCCGCATTGACGCATCACCGGAAGATCAATCACGTCGTCACCCACATAGGCGATCTCGTCCAGTGTCACGCCCTCTTTCTCCATAATCTCGCGGACAGGCTGCATTTTAAAGGCTTGACCCATGTAGACGAATTCAAGCTTCAGATCGCGAGCACGCGTCGCCACCGTTTCGCTGACGCGCTTGGTAATGACGCCGCACTTCATCCCCCCGAGTCGCGCCAGCGAGATAGCTGTGCCATCGTGCGCGCTGTAGCCCTTGGCCTCCATCATGGTTGAGGAATGGACCCCGAATCCGATCTTCCCCTCATGCAGAGAAAGGTGGGCTTGCGTCTCGGAACTGCTCGCCAATGGACTCGGCGCCGGTACCAGCCAGATGGTGCCGTCGGTCAGAACACCGTCGACGTCGAAGAGAATGATCTTGATGCGCCGTGCGCGATCCTGTGCGGTCAATGTCATGACTCGATATTAAACGCGACAGCGACGAAACAATCCGCGAGAATAGAGGAATGGACGGCAAACATTCAGCCGATGATTCGCAGACGACACCCGCACTGGAACCTGAAGATTATTACTCGACGGGCCGAATCTGGTATTTACCGCGGTCTATCACTTGAAGCGCGGCTTTTGTTGCCGCTCGGGCTGCCGCCATTGCCCCTACAGCGAGGCCGATCCCGGCGAAGACCGCACTCCAGAGACAAAGCCCCTCTAGATCACATGTCCTTTTGGCAGAATCATCAGTTGGGGAATGCGTACATGTGCGGGCTGCTCAAGGATAAACAGGACCATGCGCGCGATGTCATCCGGCTCCAATGGCTCGGCGATCCCCAATAACTCCGCGGGGGGCACTTCCCACCGGTCATGCAGACCCGTCCGTACCAGTCCAGGCTCGATGCACGAAATCTGGACATCCGTCTTGCTCAGTTCCATGCGCAACGCCTCTGAGAGCGCTTCGATGGCATATTTGGTCGCGGCGTAGGCGCCTACCGTCGGCCGCACTTTCTTGCCCAGAATGCTGGAGGTGTTCACAAGGTGGCCGTGGCCCTGCTCGCTGAAATGCTTCAGAAAGGTATACGCAATGCGAAACGCTCCCTCGACATTCACGCGCACCATGTTGCAGACGCGTTCTATGTCGATGGTCTCGATGGTCCCGGCTTCAAGCAATCCGCCGTTATTAAAACAGACATCGCAATGGCCGAACCGCTCCACTGCGGCGGCCAGCAGGGTCTTCGGCATACATTCTTCAAGCAGGTTCCCAGCGACTACTGTGCACGGGCCATCAAGCTGCGATCCGAGAGCGGTGAGCTTCTCCATTGATGGAGCGGTGAGAACCAGGGAATACCCCGCCTTCGAGAGCGACATTGCGATTGCCGCGCCGATGCCCCCCGTAGCGCCTGTGATGACTGCGACCTTGCCCGCGCCGTTCCTCTCCATACCTCGATTCGCCCGCCTCTGCACATTCTAGGGGCTGACGAGAATGCTCGATCACTGTTTCCCGGAGGGGGAATTCGGTTCGACACTAGCGGCCGCAGGCACCGCGGCAGAAGAGGGCGCAGCAGGCTCTCGCACCAGGACTGCAAATCGCGGAAAGGCAAAGCTTCCACCTGCGTCATCAACTACATTCAACTGGCCCACATACGGGCCCGCCTTCAGACCCGATAGGGGCACATCCAACTCGATCGACACTGCGTCGCGCCCTTCCACATTGATCGCCCTGGCCTGTACCAGCGGCGTCTCGTAAACCTTAACCGACCCCTGGATGAGCTCGAGACTGCTCAATAAATCGATGCTTGCCTTGGTTCCCTTGGGGTGGTTGTCCGCCAGCTTCTCGCGCGAGGGATCATACACCTCATAGAGAAGATAAAGATGCTGATCCGTCCGAAAGACGTGGCTGATGTTGGGTACATACTCTTCGCCGTCCCGAACCAGGGGCGAATCTTTCTTGCTGGTCCGGCGCTGCGAGGCCAGCACGATCGAGCTCATCTTCAGCGGAATCTTCTTCATCTCCGGCAATACAATGTCCGCCTCGAACGACCCCATTCGGCCGGTCTGATTCTCGCGCACCACAAATTTCAGGTGATACTTGCCCGGCGGCAGGTTGAAGCTGGTGGTGTACTGAATGTTCTTTTGCCGCGCCTGCAGCGATGGATCGAGGTTCAGTTTCACCGTCTCGCGTGCGTTGCCGATAGGCCGCTTGACCTCGTCGATCACTTCGCCAATGATGTCCAGCGTGGCCTTGTCTTTGTCGCCACCCTTGATAAAAGGAATTTGCGAACCCGGCACGATGATCGACACGGGCACGTAGAAGCGATTGTCGTCGAGACGGAAGTACATGGCGTCGAGATACACGGCCATGTCGGTGGCAGGCAGGTCGCTGGCCAGCTCTTCGTCCAATTCGCGCTCGCGGTCTTCGCGGCCGGAATGCTTGAAGTCCGCCGGCGCGTAATAGCCGGGCCGATACTCGATCTTCACGCCCGGACGATTCATTTTGATAGTCAGCTTGCGATACTTGCCGTCGCGCGCGAGATCCGAAGAGTGAAATCCGATAGCGTAATAGGCTGACGTGTCCCTCTGTACCCGAGCAAAGGCAGGTGCAAAGTCATTGGAGTCAAAGAATGCCTTGCCCCCCGTGTCGGAGCTGAGCGTCGCCATCACTTCCTGCGTTGCAAAGTTGGCGTTCATGTTATTCGTTAGTGCGCCACCGTTATAAGCGCCAGACCCCCGCAGGCTCCCGGTGGATGCGTCGCCCAAGGGCGAAATCGCCTGCAGGCCTCGTGTGTCCACGCTGTAGATGGATAGATTGGCGCGCACAGCCGAATTGATGGCCGCCCGCAGAGAAGCCTGGTTCTCGATTCCATCGCGCGAGATGCCGCCGGAAAAGTAAAGTAGAGACTTCTTCTCAGTAATCTTCTCCAGCGACTTCGAGACGGACCTTAACGCAAACAACTCGCGGTCGGTGTTGACGTCGTTGTACTCGCTCTCGTCGGGCGTGTAGCCGCTGGTGTCCTCCACCTGGTTCGAGTTCGAGTTGGAGCCTTGCGTAAAGCCTTGGCTTTCAGTGCCGTTGTAAGTGCCTACCTCGTTGATCAATGCATTCTTGTCTGCTGTAAAGTCCTGGTCCACCTTGAGTGTGTCACCCAGCGAGACCAGCGCTACAAGGTCGGCCGCTTGCATCTTGGTACGCAGAAATGTCTGCGCCGCCTCAACGCTGCGGTCCAGGTCCTCGGGCTGCATCGAGGTCAGGTCGAAAAACATGACAATCAGCCGGTGGTTCCGCAGATCTTCTGGCCGTGCCACGACAACAGCTTTGGTTCCCGGTCCGGTCGTGCCAGCGGCCAGCCCGCTCACCGTAGCTTCGTTCAGCGGTGTGGCCATGTCCACGCTTTGAAAGTCGAAAGTAGAGATCTGCTGCTGCCTGCCATTCTCGTAAATCTTGAAATCGCTCTGCGTGAGCCCGCGTACAAACTCGCCTGTCTTCGCGTCACGCACCACCACATTGGTCAGCACCAATTCGGCGTTTTCCTTTAGGACGAAACCGCCCTGCGGCGTAGAGGAAACCTGCCCACCGGATGATTGCTCTGAATTCTGCGCGTGCACGAGTTGTTCGCCTGGCACAAACAGCGCCAGGGCCATCCATCCTGCGACCATCCTGCGCAGCAAACCAGCCATCCAAATCCTTCCCTATCATCTAACTTGCTGACTCAACCCCTTACTCTCTAACTAAAACCTGAACCTAGCGACAAACTGGAACGATCGCATCGATCCCACAGAGGTAACTTGCCCAAAGCTTGGCGAAGCAACGTTGGTGTCCACGCCGGTGTATTGCACGGTGTTGAAGACGTTATTGAGCGTGGCGCGAATCTCCATACTCCGTGTCTCACCAAGTTGCATGGTCTTCGACAGCGACATGTTGTTCTGTATCGTCCCCGGCCCGGCAATCGAATTTCGGGGCGAGTTGCCAAAAACTCCGCATGGAAAATTGGAACTGGCCGCGGGCTCCTGAAAGGCGCCTGCGTTAAACCACCGTTTCAGCGACCCCCCACCGGCCGTGACTGAGGCGCCGGGCACAAGATTGGGGCGCAGTGTACCAGTAGTGCCGCAAGCAACACTCAATACCTCGGCCGCATAATACGGTCTCAGCGGCGTTCCGGTTGCAAAAGTGAAGCTGCCAGAAACCGAGAATCCCTCAAGCGCGTGAGATGGCTTGCCCGCCGTGAACCACCGCTTATCCTGGCCAAACGGCAACTCATAAAGATAGGTCCCGCTCACTTTGTGCCGCTGATCGAGGTTGCCGTTTCCTTCTTCGGCGTTCAAATCTTGCCAGTTCTGCGCCCCCACGCTTTCGCTGCCGCCTTCCGAGCCCGCGTTGTCGATAGGTGGCGAGTGCTGATAATTCGCGCCCAGGGCAATGCCGCTGGAGAGCCGCTTGTTCACCCGCAGCGTCCCTGCCGAAATTTCGAGAATGCCACGGCCTGTTCATAGGTGAAAACCAGGTTTGCAGGATTCGTGTTAGGGCTGCTGGCGATGGCGCGTGGCGCGCTGGTGATGTCCAGATGATTGCCCTTTGACCCGTTGTAGCCGAGATTCATCACGATGCCCCACGGCAAAGTCTTTTGCACATCGAGATTCCACACTTCGACGTAAGGCAGTTGATAGTGCGGATCCAGCGCATAATTGCCCGTTATGTTCGGCGCAGGAAACCCCTGCCCCAGTGTCAGGCATTCAGGAAGCCCGTTCCGTGCACAAGCCGATGTTGGCTCACCCTGCGATGTGGCTTCCTGGTTGGTCTGCTCGTTGGCAAACGGTGGTTGATGCGCCATGGTCGTCGCAAATGTGGCGTACAGGCCAACGGTATAGTTCATGCCGAAACCAGCGCGAATCACTGTCTGCTTTGGCAACCGCAGCGCCAATCCCACCCGAGGCGCAACTGCGGTTCGAAACGGAAAGAGAAGCGACCCCGGCAGATTCCCGCTGAAGGAACTTGTCCCTCCGGCTTCGACTTCCGTCGTATAGTGAACCCCGCGGAAGGGTTTGTATCCACGTCAGCCAGGTGTCCATACTTCTCGGTGTACGGCGCAAAGAACTCGTAGCGTAATCCGTAAAGCAAAGTCAGTTGGGGCAGCACCCGCCAATCATCCTGGGCATACGCGTCGAAGACATTGTCGCGGAGGTAACTCTTGCTAACGGCTGAGTCCAGCGTGGTCTCCTGCGGCAATCCAAGCAGAAGGTCGGCAAGCGACGAACCGGTGGCTCGGTCCTGGCTCGCGTCTTCAGTAAACAATCCTGAAAATATAAAGCTCCCCGTCGCATTAGAACTGGCCAGAAAATCGTGATGAACGCGACGATAGTCACCGCCAAAACGCAGGTTGTGCTTTCCGTGAATCCAACTCAATGTTTCTGAAACCGATATGGTTTGCGATAGAGAGAGATTCGGCTGCTGTTCACTGAGCCCCTGTATATTACTGAGTTCAACATTGGGAAGACCATAGTTCACCGCAGTCGTGTTTAGCGGGTCGCCGTCTGGCCCCAGGATACCGATCTGCGTTGCAATGTCGGGCCCGTTGGTAAACAAGTTCGTCGCTTGGCTATTGACGCGGTTCCAGTTGACGTTGGAGATACTGGTCAACTTGTGATAGCCGATGGTGTAGCCGGCTTGCACGGAATTCGACCCCGAGGAGGTCTTGCCGCTTAATTGCGGAAAGATGTTTACGTTGTCTGAGGCCGTGTGGCCCCAGTTGTAATTGAAGTTAATGCTTTGGCGCAGTCCTTGGTTCTGCTGCGCTCTGCGCCCGCCGCCTCCTCCGCGGCCGCCAAGCCCAAAGGGGGAGGCATTGGATCCCAGGCCGCGCATATAGCGGACTCCGCCCTGCGTCGTGTTCGATTGCGCTGTCGACAGCAGATGATAGTTCTGCACTGTTCCTGGCAGGTTCGGCTCAGGAAAATACTTCAACAACGCCGTGGCCTGTGGCGCAATGCGCGCGGATGGGATTACGTTGGATGTGAATTGTTGAAGGGTTGTGGGATCGTAAATTGCCGCTAGCCCGGCCGCAGAAAAATCGCCGCCTCGCTCCGCATCGGTTGGCACCGTCGCGTATTCGTCCAGCGGGCTTGAAGTGCGCGTGCCCGAGAACGAAAGGAACATGGTGTCTTTGCCGCTCGGCTTGGTGAGTCCCGGAATGTAAGGCGAACTCATGAAGGTCAATCCGAAGCGGTTTGACCCCGATTGAGGCTGCTCCTGCGACTGACCGCGAAGAGAAAATGGCTCTGCGTTCAGGGCTGAATTGCTGCCTGTCCAAAAGATGGCGCCATGTGGCTGGCCAGGGTTGAAGCCGCGGAAGTTGCGCATCCCGCCTCTGCCGCCGCCACCACCGCCGCCGAAGCCCCCGTCAAATCCGCCGCCAAAACCACTAGGCCCTCCGAACCCACCACCGCCAAACAGCCCGCCACCTCCGGCGAAATTCCCCTCGCGGCCGCCGTTTTGCGCGCGCATGGTCTCCATCGCGTCGCGCAGCCGGTCCATGTCGACTCCAGCCAGTGGACTCACTGCACCCGCCTGCCCGCTGATAGCCACAGATTCTTCGCTGAAGTCGGAGTTGCCTGCGATCGACGGCAGTGCTGCGCCACTCACGCCGGCGGCGCCATTCTGCGTTTCGATCCCCGCCCCCAATGCACTTGCGAGATTCAGGTTTTGAGCACCGTTTGCCGCCAGCTGCCGTAACGCCTGCTCCGCCTGCGAACCCTGCCCTTCCTGTTGCCGCTCCTGCGCAGCCGCTCGCGACGCCAGCATCAACTCGAAGTTTACGGTCTGATCATGAGTGGTCGCGTTCAGCAGGGCTTCCTGATCACCCGCCGCAAAAGCCGCGAACTGCGTACGAACCACGTAGCGGCCATTTTGCGGAATGGTCATCGACCATGCACCCGTGATGTCGGTGGTGGTGGAGTATCGCTTACCGGTGAGAGTGTTCTGTGCGGTTACAGTTACGCCCGGTAGGGGAATGTTGCCACTCTTTACTGTGCCGTGCAGTTTGCCACCGGTCACCGCATCCGCGGTCTTTGCTTCACTGGGGGAAACTGCCCCGGAAGGCGAAGAGGGAGTGGTAGCGAGAGGGACAGCGGTCTGTCCCCATACCGCAATGCCAGCCACGAAGACTCCTGCAGCAACTGTCCATCGTGTGGCCGCTCGTCGCATTGATTCTCCCTGGGGACTTCGTGCTCGTACTCATTCAGACGAGTGACTGACCTGGAAGGTTTACGTCCCTCGCTGTTCGAAAGCCATGTAAACTCAGGCATCTCCGCTCCGGAGCCGCAAAGTCACAGCATTGAAATCGAGGAAATCTCCAGAGCTTTTCTCGACCCGAGACGCTCGAGTTCATGATGAAACAACTCTGACGTTTGCGTCCTTTCCCGCCCACTTCCGATGCTGATCAACGGAGTAACACGGATGTTGCGGCCAACATGATTTCCCTTGCATTCTCGCCGGACGCGTGTTAACTCTGGAGACAATAACCTTCTGGTTGCTACCGAGGAAGTAACCCCCGGCAGCACGACTCCGAAAATCAGGAAACTCCCATGATGAAGATCGGCACCACGATTCGTGCGCACCGGCTGCAGAAAGGCCTCTCGCAAGGCGATATCGAGAAAAAAACGGGCCTGCTGCGCTGCTACCTCTCTCGCGTTGAAAACGGCCACACCGTGCCTTCGCTGGACACGCTGTCGAAGATTGCCCTGGCGCTGGACCTGCCCATCGCCCAGTTTTTCGCGGAGGATTCGGTAGGCCACCAGTTCAACACGCAGCGACTCACCGACGAGGAACTGCGATTTCTCACTCAGATTCGCCGCTACTCCACGAACCTCAACGAGAGCGACCGTAAACTGCTGCTCGCCATGGTCAAAAAGTTCGCCGCCACGGCAGTGGTCCGTTCGCGGCCCAATTCCGGCAGCCGTCTAAACGTCGTTCCCTAAATGAAAGATCGGCTCGACGCCGTGGCCGCCGCTCAGCAGAGCCTGCTCTTCATGCTGTTCAAGCGGTTTGTAGTTCTGAGCCACATCCATCGCCAAGCGGAAATAACGCTCGTCTCCCGGCGGGAGAGCCGCCGTAATGGGATGTCCCAACGTCCATCTCAGTCCCATTGATGCTTCATTTGGAAATTCAGCCGGCTTGTACCAGCATTTGGGCTCGGGATGATTCTGTTTCGCATCGGCGGGCCACACCGTCTTCGCCATGCTCTTCAGGCACAGGATGCCCATCTTCTTCTCTTGAGCCTTCTTCAGAATCTGCGGACCAAAACCGGCTTGCGTCACCAGCACCCAATTGAGTGGAAACAGAACCGTGTCGAAGTTGTAACGGTCCATCGCCGCCACCGCGGTTTCTGCCGAATGCACCGAGAAGCCGATGTAGCGGATCTTGCCTTCCTTCTTCGCCGCTTCCATCGTCTCCATCGCGCCGCCCGGTCCCAGCACCTTGTCCAGTTCCGCCATTTTGGTCAGCGCGTGGAACTGATAAAGATCCACGTGATCGGTCTGGAGCAGGCGCAGCGACTCTTCAAGTTGTTTGCGAGAGTCGTCTTTCATCCGGCCCTCTGTCTTGCATGCCAAAAAGCAGTTCTTGCGATAGGGAGCCAGCGCCGGTCCCAGCCGCTCCTGCGCATTTCCATAGCTGGGAGCAATATCGAAGTAGTTGATTCCGCGGTCCACCGCCTCGGCGACAATGTTCGAAGCCTCGCCAGTGGTCTCGTCCATCACCACAATACCGCCAAAGCCGATGATGGAAAGTTGCTCGCCTGTCTTGCCCAGCGTGCGGCGTGCGATGGGATCGGAAGGCGTCTTCGCCGATGCGTGCAGCTGACTCGCGGATGCCACTGTTGCTGCGGTGATAGCTGCTTGCTTGATGAATTCGCGGCGTTCCATGGATTTCCTCCAGGCTTTGGTATGAGCGTCACGCGTTCAAGAAATATTCTTGCACAGACCAAACTGCGCTGGCCACGCGAGTCTTACCCCGCAAAATGTGACAGGAAAACCCCGAAAAGCACCAGTACGCTTACAACCACCGTGATTGCAATGCGGAGGCGCGACTGGAACAGCGGACGCGTCGAGCCAAGTCGCGGCACCATGGGCGCGGCAAACAGCAGTCCACATGTAAAGCCGCCCAGGTGGGCCATGTTATCGATGCTGATTCCGGAGCCGATCATCCGGGTGCCAAAACTGATTGAGAACCCGATGATCAGGTTAATCGCCGCGAAATAGATCACCGATTTGCGCAGCTTACGCAGTTCATAAGGCGGCACAGGCAGTCGGGGAGATTTGAGCAGGACAATTAGCGCTCCAGCAATGCCAAAGACCGCGCCCGAAGCGCCCGCTCCCGCTGGAAACACCGCCAAGTCGTGATACTTTACCCAGTCTCCGGAGTACCACCACCAACTCACAAACGTCGACAGCAGGTTGCCCGCTGCGCCGGTAAGGATATACACCGCAACCACACCCGCTGAGCCCATCAGCGGTTCGGCCAACAGGGCCAGGTTCCACAGGCACCACATATTGAGGGCAATGTGAAGGAACCCCACATGCACAAACATCGCAGTGACGATGCGCCACCACTGCCCGACGATCAGTACTTCGCCGGCGCGGTCGGCACCCCATTGCATGAGTTGATCAATCGTAGGGCTTGTCGGACTTACATGGTGCACCACCATGGCCAGGTAAACCAGGCAGTTGATGCCGACCAGGGTGTAAGTGGCAGGCGACCTGAGCCACGATGGGCCTGGCCGCCGGCGCACCGGTTGCTGCACCGTATAGCCGGAGCCGGGCGGTAGAATCTCCGGCTCCAACCCCGTTTCTCCACGCATTGAGATTTGGTGTGGCGATGAAGAACTCCCATCCCCACGCATAGGTCTCTGATCCGGTGATGGAGGAGCGGAGGGATTGGTTCCCATAAGTTCATCGTAATGCATTTGCCAAAGCGCGGCTGCGCGTAACATCCAGAGCTGCCTCGCACCGGAACCGCGTACCAATATGCGGTCGGATTGCAACTGGCTCGTCACAAGGACGAGCCAGTCAATCGTTGTAGTCTGTTGAGTGGTCTTCGGCGCCTGACGTTGACAATTAGCCGCATGGGCGCGTGGAACCGAAGGAGAGCGAAAACTGTGAGTGCGGAAAAGCGGATCCGGCGCGCGCTGCTGAGCGTGACAGATAAGACGGGCCTGGTAGACCTTGCCAAGGTGCTGGCAAGCTTCGGCGTGGAACTGGTCTCAACCGGCGGGACGGCGCGTACATTGCGCGAGGCGGGATTGGGGGTGCAAGACATCAGTGACCTTACCGGCTTTCCCGAGATGCTGGATGGCCGCGTCAAGACACTCCATCCAAAGGTCCATGGCGGGCTGCTCTACATCCGCGGCAACCAGGAGCATGAGGCCGCCGCCGCCGCACATGGCATTCAGCCCATCGATATGGTGGTGGTGAATCTCTACGCGTTTGAAAATACGGCCTCTCAGCCTGGCGTTGCTTTCGGACATCTGATCGAAAATATCGACATCGGCGGCCCTTCCATGGTTCGCTCGGCCGCCAAAAACTTTGAAGACGTAGCCATCGTCACCCGCGTGTCGGATTACCCGGATCTCATCCAGGAGATGAAGAGCGCCCAGCGGCGCCCTGAGTCGGGAGACCCGCTGGCGTCTTGCTCGGCAGGCTTTTGCCCTAACCGCCGCGTATGATTCGGCCATCGCCAACACGCTCGACCAGATAGCGGCCCACGGCGACGCGGCTCCTGCGCCGGAAGCATCGGCTTCCCCAGACCCCACCGCCCTGCCCACCACCCTGCGCATCAACCTGCCGCTCGCCCAGGCTCTGCGCTACGGCGAGAACCCTCACCAGCGTGCCGCGCTCTATTCCGATGGCAGCGGACTCGGGGTCGCAGGCGCTCGGCAGCTTCAGGGCAAGGAGCTCAGCTTCAATAACCTTGTCGATCTCGAAGCTTGCTGGGAGTTGACGCAGGAGTTCGACGAACCGATGGTCGCCATCATCAAGCACACCAACCCCTGCGGAGCGGCCACTGGAACAACCATCCTCGAGGCCTACCGGAAGGCATTAGCCGCTGACCCGGTTTCAGCCTTTGGCTCCGTCATCGGCATCAACAAACCGGTAGATGGCGAGACCGCCGCCGAAATCGGCAAGCTGTTTGTTGAGGCCATTGCTGCCTCATCTTTCACGCCCGGGGCACGCGAGCGCTTTGCAGCCAAGAAAAATCTGCGCCTCGTCGAGGTTCAGTCCGCCCCGCCCCGCCCGGTGATCAAACACGTGTCAGGAGGATTGCTTTTGCAAGATGCCGACACGGCACGGATCACCGAAGGCGAGTTGAAAGTTGTTACCTGGCGCCCGCCTACGGCTGAAGAGCTGCGTGGCCTGCTCTTCGCGTGGCGCGTGTGCAAACATGTCAAATCGAACGCCATCGTCTACACACGCGACGGACAGACTGTGGGCATTGGCGCAGGTCAGATGAGCCGCGTGGACGCAGCCCGCTTCGGCGCACAAAAGGCGGTTTTGCCTCTTCAGGGCACGGTCGCCGCCTCGGATGCCTTTTTTCCCTTCCCCGACGGCCTCGAAGCCGTGGCCCAGGCCGGAGCCACTGCGGTCATTCAGCCGGGTGGCTCGGTTAAAGACCAGGACGTGATTGCCGCCGCCGATAAGCTGGGCATTGCCATGGTTTTCACCGGCATCCGCCACTTCCGGCACTGAGCTTCCAAGGCGCTTTTAAGCCGCTGCTTAGCATAGATCACCGGCGCAACTCGTCACTCCCGGGTGCATCGACGTGCGGGTTGGCACTTTAGTGTGCGCGAAAATGCCCGCAATCTACCGCGCAACTGCGACCAAACACAGGTAAAATCGTCTCTAAAGAAGGTGGGCAGGCCCGGCCACCTGCTCGTGGAGTCCTTCTGCACTCCGGGACGAGATCGCCCACAGCACCCCGGCCCGAAAGGCATGGAATCCTCAAGAATGAAGAACTTAAAACCTAGTTTGCTGCCCCTTTGGCTTTCGTTTGCCGCCGCATCGCTCCTTTTGCTGCCCATATCAAGCGCCTGCGCCCAAAGCGCGCCCGCAAAGCCAGCCTCCGGCAGCGCCGCACCCGCCAAACCGGTAGCCGATCCAGGCCCGAAAGCTGGGGATCGCGCAAAGTCGTATTTCCATGCGGCCATGGCCGATATTTATGAGGAGGAAGCCGCCACCTCGGGCAAGCCTGAGTTTGTGACGCACGCGGTAGAGGAGTACAAGGACGCGCTCAATGCCGATCCCGGCTCCGCGGAATTGAATGACGCGCTGGCCGAGCTTTACTTTCGCACCGGCAAAGTGCACGAGGCTGAAGCCACGGCTCGCGGCCTGCTGAAGACCACTCCCGACAACGTCGACGCGCACAAGCTTCTGGGGCGTATTTACCTGCGCCAGCTGAGCGAAGCGCAAAACGCCGTCTCTTCCTCCTCGCCCAGCGGGAATGCGCTCGACCAGGCTATCGCCGAGTACGAAAAAATCATTTCGCTTGAGCCGAAGGACGTGGAGGACCGCATGGTCCTGGGCCAGCTTTACACCGTCAAACACGAACCCCAGAAAGCTGAAGACCAGTTCAAGACCGCGCAGAACCTCGATCCGGACTCTGAAGATGTAGTGCTGAACCTGGCCCGCCTTTATGCCGAAAGCGGCGATGTGGAACATGCCGCAAAAGTGGTCGAGGCGGTGCCCGAGTCGGATCGCACGACCAAAATGGAGTTCGCCTTGGGAGCAGCTTACGACCAGTTGAAGCGGCCCAAGGATGCAATCGCCGCTTACCGGCGCGCCGCCGATCTCGAGCCGGGGGAGGCACGCACCATGGGCGCTCTTGCCCAGGCCCTTCTCAACGATGACCAGCTCGACGCGGCCCTGAAGGAATATCGCGATCTGGCCGATGTCGATCCTGACGACACCAGCACGCTGATCCACATCGGCGAGATCCAGCGTCGCCAGGGTAAATACGAAGATGCGCTGACCACCATCAAGAAAGCTCTCAAAAAAGATCCCGACTCGCTCGAAGCCGGCTATAACGAAGGCCTTCTGTTCGACGTGCTCGGCCGCTATGAAGAGGCAACACAGATCTACGAGCACATGGTCGACCTGACCTCCCACGCGAATGGTGCTTATACCAACGAAGAAAAGAACAATCGCGGCATTTTCCTTGAGCGGCTCGGCGCGCTCTATCACGAGCAGAACAAGGTGGACCAGGCCATTGCCATCTACCAGAAGATGATCGATCTGGGCGGCGACCAGGCACTTCGGGGCTACCAGGGCCAGGTCGACACCTATCGCGACGCCAAGATGTTCGACAAGGCCATTGAGATTTCGCAAAAGGCTGTTGCCGCGAACCCCAAGAACTCTGATCTGAAGCTCATGCTGGCGGGCGAGTTGGCCGACGATGGAAAAGCCGACGAAGGCGTGGCGATGGCCAAGGGGCAACTCACCAATAGTGACAAGGATCGCGTGGTATGGCTGACGTTGGCCCAGATCGACACTCGCCTCCGCCGGTGGAAGGATGGCGAGGAAGCGCTGAACAAGGCCGATGAACTGACCACAAAGAAGGATGACCGGGTCTATCTTCTCTTCCTGCGCGGAGCGCTGGCCGAGCGGCAGAAGCGTTTCGATCCCGCCGAGCAGTACTTCCGCCAGGCCCTGGATCTGGATCCTTCCAATGCCATGGTGGCGAATTACCTGGGTTACATGCTGGCCGACAAGGGTATCAAGCTCCCCGAAGCGCTCAAACTGATTCGCAAGGCCGTGGAGCAGGAGCCGATGAACGGCGCCTATCTCGATTCACTCGGGTGGGCCTATTTCAAGCTCGGACAATATGAGCTCGCCGAGGAAAACCTGCGCCAGGCCGTCGAACGCGATCAGACCGACCCCACTGTCCACGACCATCTCGGCGACCTCTACGAGAAAACCGGCCGCATCCGTTTGGCCGCCACACAATGGGAGCTATCGCTGGCGGAGTTCTCTAAGTCCTCCACCGCAGACGTGGAGCCCTCTGAGGTTGCCAAGCTGCAGCACAAGCTTGAAAGCGCTCGCGTCAAATTGGCCAAAGAAGAGAGCATTACCGGGCCGCCCAAGTCGGAATAGCCCATATTTTGATTGATCGATTTTGAACGCTGAAACGGCGGCCGCTCATTTCCGACAGGCCGCCGTTGCTGCGCTCAATCGTTGAAAACCATTCGCACGCACGTGCTAATCCAGTTCGTTCGAATAGCAGCATCGGCGTATCGGAGCGCTCAGCGTGCAGGTTTGCTCATCCGGTGGCCGATTCCGATTACACCCAATCGTCTAGAGCGGCGGGCTCCGGGTTAATACCGCCGCGCTCGTGGCCTACTTACTTGGCTTGTGCCGCTGCAGCGGTGTAAGTGTCGATGTTGATCTTGTCTACCAGCGTGGTGCCGGTATCTACAAACACCGGATATGGTGCGAACGGATCATCGCTGTAGTCCTTGCTGAGCTGCGAGGGTGGGTTATGGAAAATCTCATCAAGAGCCTTCAGTCCGGTATAGGCCATGGTCCACGGCTTTTGCGCAATGGTCGAGTCGATCGTTCCAGCCTTGATGGCGTCAAGAGTGCCCTGATCCGCGTCCCATGCGATCACGACCCGGTCCGTGGCGTTTGCGCGCTTCACTACCTCGGCGACCTGCTTGCCCGCCGACGCCTCAAGGCAAACAAAAGCGTCGATCTTCTTGGGACCGGTCTGTGCCAGCAACTGCTGCGTCCTGTCGAATGCGACGCGCGCATCGCCCTTGATGTCGATCACATCCACAATGTGGATGTCCGACCGGGTGGCCAGGACGTCCTTGAAGCCCTTCATGCGCTCTTCCGTATTGGGCTGTCCGACCAGCGTGAAGAAAATCACATTACCCTTGCCGCCGAGCTTTTCAATCAGCCGCCGGCCGCCCAGGCGCCCAGCCTCCAGGTTGTTCGTTCCTATAAAAAAAAGCCTCTTGCTGCCCGCCGCGTCGGAGTCGAAGGTGATTACCGGAACCCCGGCCTCGATGGCCGCATTGATGCCCGGCTGGAGTACGGTAGCATCAGAAACCGAAATCAGGATGCCCGCCGGTTTGGCCGCTACGGCTTTTTGCAGTTCAGCAAGCTCGGCCTGAGCGTCGAAGGTCTCAGGTCCCGCGACCTTTGGCGTCACATCATAGACCGCGGCAGCCCTGTTAAATCCCGCCACGGCCGTCTGCCAATACGGCAGATTCATGTTGGACGCGATCAGATAATAGACTTCCTTTACCGAGTGATACTTGCACCCCGATGTGAATGCAATCGACGTCGCCAGCACTGCCAATGCAACCCGCGTAACGGTTTTCATACTTGCCTCCAGGTCCTGAAGTGAAAAAGTTTCTGGGACGCGCAAAGGAATACGTTTGTGTTCGCACCCCCCGAAAAGTCCGGCTGGATGGTACTCCCGCTCCACGTGCGTTGTCCAATTCTGCTGCATTTGCAACTCTATAACACCACATAGCACCATGTATCGTGATTCAGCGCACGCACATTACTCCGCCAGCAAAATTCCACGGCAACCACATCTCTCGCGCAAGGCCCCCGACGTGCGGCCATGCGCGCCCGGACCGCGGTGTAACCTGATTTGAACGGTTCGCTCATTGATGACATGGGATTCAAAGCCGCCCGGTCCGCTGCCTCCCGGAATCGCCGCTGACGAAAGCGGAGAACTTGCGCGCCGCAAATTTGCCGAGCCGCCCCATCCGTACCGAACACCGTTTGCCCGCGATGCGGCACGAATTCTGCACGCACGCGCTTTTCGCCGTCTCGCCGGCAAGACCCAGGTCTTCACCCGCCTGCCCAGCGATCTGCCGAGCGACCACTTCCGCAGCCGGCTCACCCACACGCTGGAGGTGACCCAAATCTCGCGCACCCTCGCGCAAACGCTCTCACTCAATGCCCCACTCGTCGAGGCTCTCGCGCTGGCGCATGACATCGGCCACCCACCATTCGGCCATGCCGGTGAAAAAGCGCTGGACCACGCCCTCCGTGCCAAGGGATTAGCCTTCGACCACAATTTGCACGCCCTGCGCATCGTTACCTGGTTCGAAGAACGGTACGCCGCCTTTCGCGGCCTGAATCTCACCCTCGCCGTGCGCGAAGGCATCGTCAAGCATTCTCGAGACTATTCCGCGCCAGACCATCCGGAACTCGCCGAATACTTCCTGGACCAACGCCCCCCTCTCGAAGCACAGCTCATCGACCTGGCCGATGAAATCGCCTACCTGACCGCCGACCTCGACGATGGGCTCGACTCCGGCATTCTCACCCTCGCACAGGTCCGCGACGGCGTGCCGATGTTCCGTCGTTTCCACGACTCTGTGCTCGTCGACTATCCCGCCGCTGCCCCAAAATTGACCGCCTACGAGGCGCTGAAGCGCATTCTCAATGCACTGGTAACCGATCTGATGAATGAAGTTCGCGCCCGCGTGGCCGCAATTGGTGCCACGTCGCTCGAGGAAGTACGCCACGCGCCGGAAAGGCTGGCCGCGTTGAGCCCGGCATTGGAGGCAGAACGGGCCGCCGCCAAGGAGTTTCTCTACCTCAACTTCTACAATTCCCCCGGTATGGAAGAGGCGCATACTCACGCCACGTATGTCGTTGAAGGGCTTTTTGCCTCACTCATCGACGACCCAAGCCTGCTCCCCGACGATCACCAGGCACAGATTCCCACCGAAGGTCTGGCGCGGACGGTCGCCGACTACATCGCCGGTATGACCGACAGCTACATCGAGCAGCTCTGGGCTCGTTATGGCGCGCATTAGGATTTTCAGCTTTATTGCACCGTTCCCTGTGGCCTGAGCCGTCTCAGGTCCAGCGCGCATTCCACGGCATTCAGCGCGTACAAACGCAGATTGTCCGATGCGGCCCAGAGCCACAACCGCGAGGTCTCAGAGGGATTGCGCGAACCCGGCTCGGGACGCATGCGGATCGACACATCATTCTGTCCCGTAGCCGCCAGATTCGACGGCGAGTCTGTGTCCTCAAGGACGAGATCCACGTGGTCGCCGCTCAAAGCGTCCTCCAGGATCGAAATCTCCACTGGCCTCTCCAACTCCACAGCGATCGAAAATGTGTGACCATGAAAGACCGGCGCATGAATTGCCTGCAGCGAGATGGGGGGCCATCGATTGCCCGCCAGTGCGGCGTAATGGCGACGCACCCGGGCCTCCTGTGCAACCAGACTCACCGTAGCATTCTCGCCGAAACCCGCGAGCAGATTATATGCGACTTGCGCATCAAAAACGGCCCGCGGCAGGCTCTGGAAGCTGAGAAGGTTCACCGTCTGCTGGTGCAGTTCGTCCATGGCGGCTCGCCCGAATTCGCTGGCCGGGACGAGCAGCGTCGCAGCAGCAAAGCGCACCGGCACGGCCTGCTGCAGTCGCTCCATCACCAGCGCCAGGGCCAAAGCGGCTGAGTGAGCGGGAACCACTGCGGGCGTGAACAAGTCGGCGCTCGCTGCTTCCATCCCAATCCATGGGGCACGCACCAGCACCCCCGGCTCCTGGTCCAACGCGCCAGAGAGGTCCAGCACCGTGGAACCCGCCCTGAGCGCCTGCCTCCAGTGCCTGAGAGTTAGTTCCTCGCGGCCGCAAAAAAAAGTAAAGTCTGCATGCTCAAAGGAGTCCGAACCGATGGGCTGAACAAAAGTGACCTCGTCGCCTACCTGGTCCAACTGGCCCAGTCCCTCGCTCTCATCCAGCAGGACAAAGTTAGCCGCGGCGAGAGTCGAATCGGAAAGGGCATCTTTCACCTCTTTGCCCAGCAGAGTGCTGGCACCGGCAATCGCGATTTTGTACACAGGCATCCTTTCGTGATTGGGAAGAATTCAACCGGTCGGCTTAGTGCCGCGAACCGACTTGAGAGCCCGCCAATCCGCCGCGGCGGACGCGCTTCTGCTCTCGGCCGGCGGGTAAAGGTTAGTTCAAATGAGGCCAATCCTACCCGTGTCGCAGTGGGTCGGGTTCCTGCGCCCCTCTTTCATTCGATTCGGCCAGACCGCCCGACGGTCTACGGCGGCGCCGGCGCGACCACGAATATGCCGCGCGCGCCCAGATCCCCGAGAACATGTAGACCAGTCCAATTCCGAAAAAGACAACGTGCGAGAACCTCGCCATCACATAAATCACGATCGACAAAAGAAACATGATCTGGAATGGATGGCTGCGCGAAAAATTGATCTCCTTGCCCGACCAGAACCGCCATGTGCTGACCATCAGAAATCCAGCGAGCCCCACGAGAAGGATCCATGGAATCGCGATCCACCATGCCTGCACTGGAATTCCGTAGCAAAGGTGAACCGTGGACGCAAGCAGTCCCGCAGCCGCTGGAATGGGCATGCCTACGAAGTACTTGCGGTCTGGTCTGCCCGGATTGCGCGGTTGCGCATCGTGGCTGATGTTGAATCGAGCCAGCCGCGACACTCCGCCGATGAGAAACAGAAAACAGACAAACGCTCCCGCATGCTGCAAGTCGATGCGCAACTGTGGGTCGATTGAATCGGGCAGAAAGTGAAATCCCCAAATCAGTGCCAGCAGGCTCGGGGCCACACCAAACGTGATGGCATCGGCTAGCGAATCCAGTTCCTTGCCAAATTCGCTTGTGGTGTTGGTCATGCGGGCAATACGCCCATCCAACGAATCGAACGGGATCGCAAGAATAATGGCCAGAGCCGCCCAGTTCAGATGTGTTTGTGCATCACCGCTGATCGCCTTGATCGTCTCGGTAATGGCAAAAAAGCCCGCCCCGATATTGCCCATGGTGAACAGCGAGGGCAGCAGGAACATACCGCGGCGAAGGCTTGCCTTGGCGTTGGCTCTTGCCTGGACCGGGTCGCGGTGATTCACAGGCGTTCTCCGCCGCGTGCTCCAGGATATGCGCTCGCGCTGCTGGCCACCGTCGCAGCCATCGCCATCTCCAACTCGGGCATTTCAGCCAGCACGCTTGCCCCGCCACGCACCCGCTGGCCCTTCTTCACACGGAGTTGGGCCTCCGCCGGCAGCAGCACATCGACGCGCGAGCCGAATTTGATCAGCCCAACACGCTCCCCGCGCTCCACCGTATCGCCTTGGCGCTTGGTGAAAACAATCCGCCGCGCCAGGAGCCCGGCGATCTGCTTGAAAGTTATCTCGAAGTCCTCACCGCGCACCGTCACGACATTCTGCTCGTTGCGGTCCGCCGAAGCTGGATTCATGGCGTTCAGATATTGTCCTTTTTGATAACGAACCGCGGTGAGAGCGCCGCTGATGGGCGAGCGGTTTACATGGACATCAAAGACACTGAGGAAGATGCTGATCCGCTGTCTCGGACCCGCCGGGGTCGAAATTGTGACCGTTTCCGTCACGAGTCCGTCGCCGGGGGATACGATCAACCCTTCGCCCGAAGGAACCTGGCGTTCCGGATCGCGGAAAAACCATAGAAAAAATGCCGCAAGCAACACGGGAATCATCGGCCAAAGCCACCCGTGCGTCGCCCACGCCAGCACCGCCGCCACCGTTAGAAGGCTCAAACCGTAGATGTAACCGTCACGAACCATTGTCCCTAACGATTATACGGTTGAATTGCTCGCCACATACCGTCAGCGACACAACCATCATCTACAGCGGCTTTCGCCGCTCGTCCTTCAAGCGCCGCATCCGTCAAATATCTGAAACTACGCCATCACCGCAGGTCGGTGTTCCAGCGCGAAGATCAGGTCTTTGGCGTGGAGCTTCAACTTTTTGAGCCGTACTTCCTCGAGCTGTTCATCTTCGGAGAGGTAGGGCTTTTGAATCAATTCATCCAACCGCTGAGCGTAGCGGCGATGTTCGGCTTGCAGGCGGTGTATCTCTTCGCTCAGCGTTGAATCCTGGATCTCATCCATCAAGCACCTCCATATTTTACTGAACATTTACATATAGCTCCCCGGCTAGACAATCGGCAAGGGCGAAGAAGAGAGAATTTGATCGAACCTGTGGATTTTTGGCCTTTGGCTCGGAATGCTTGTTCCCAATCACAACCAACAGAGCCCGGCTCTAATGTCTTACTTCAAACCAGCTTTGCACGCATTACAAGAGCATCTTCAACTGGCTCAGCGTAGTAGCCGGGGCGCCAGCCGGCTTCAATGAATCCGAGTGATCCATAAAGAGCCTGGGCCGACCGATTCGAGACGCGCACCTCCAGCAACAAGTCGCTGATCCGCCGCTCGACTAGTTTAGCGTTCAATACCTTGAGCAACCTCCGTGCCACCCCGAGCCGCTGGAATGTAGCAGCCACGACGACCGTTTCGAGCTCCGCTTCAGGCGGCATAAGGCTCGCGACCGCAAGGCCGGCCACAATTCCGGTTGCCGCTTCCTGCGCCACGAGAGCGATGCGTTTCGGAGAGATACCACCGTCCACCGCAGCTTCGTAGACAGTCCGAGGCCATTGGGGCGCTTGTTTGAGACTCTGCGCAATCTCGACTACCCGGTCCAGATCCGCCGAACTCATGGGACGAATCCGGAACCCATGTGCTGCGGGATTCATGCGGTCTCCCGCGCCTTGGCAGGCGCATCGCCAAAGATCTCTGCGTCCGATCGGCGCAGGTAGTGGCCGTCCAGCAGCGACAGGTCCGCGAACTTCCCGGCCAGGACACGCGGTACTGCATGCGCCAGCGCATCCGTCGCCGTGGGAGCAGTAACCCGTACCACTTCCGCGTCCGGCCACGCCGCGTTCAGCAGCATCGTGGCCGAATCGTCACACACGGCAATTCGCTCCATTGGGTGTTCCATGGCTGCAAGCTCCCCCGCTCCTGCCAGGATCTCCCGAGGCTCCCCAGGTCCTTCGTCCAGCCGCAGAAAAACCTCCTGGCGATGGGCGTCCAGCGCCGACCACGACACAAGAGACCGGCTTGCAAGCACCTCCAGCCGCGAGACCGCCACCACGGGAATGGAAGACGGTTCGGCCAGCCCCTTCACCGCGCTTAGACCCACCCGCACGCCGGTAAAGCTTCCCGGCCCCCTAACGGCAACAATCGCGCCCACATCTTTCATCTGAAAGCCGGTCCGCGACAGCAACTCTCCCACTGCCGCGACCAGCGTGGCCGAATAGCTGCGCCCGGCAAGCTCGATCTGGCCCAAGTGCTCCAGTTCCGAGCCGGTAAGCCGTCCCAGTGCGACCGAACCGGAAGGCCCGCAGGTATCGATGGCGAGCACGAGCATGGGTTCAGCCATTACCTTCCCTATACCGCCGCGAGCGCCTGGTCCAGATCGGCGATCAGGTCTTCCTTGTCCTCGATGCCCATAGAGAGCCGCACACGCCCCTCGGTAATGCCCACCGCCGCGCGCTCCGGATCGGTCATCGAGCCATGTGTGGTGGTGGCCGAATGCGACGCCAGCGACTCCACTCCGCCCAGCGACTCCGCATTCAGAAACAGCTTGAGTGCGCCCAGGAACCGTCCCGCGGCCGCGCGTGAGCCGAGATCCATGCTCATCATCGAGCCGAACCCCTTCTGCTGCCGCAAAGCCAGTTCATACTGCGGATGGCACTTCAACCCCGGATAGTTCAGTCCGTTGACCTTGGGATGCGTGGAAAGGAACTCGGCCACGGCGCGGCCGTTTTCTTCGTGCGCCTTCATACGCAAAGGCATGGTCCGGATGCCGCGCAGCACGAGGTAGCACTCAAACGGCGACAGGATGCCCCCGGCAGCCTTCTGCACAAAGCAGAAACGCTCCTTGTGCTCCGGCGTTGAGCCAATCAGCGCCCCGCCGATTCCATCGGAGTGGCCATTGAGGAATTTCGTCGTCGAGTGCATCACAATGTCCGCGCTCAGTTCCAGCGGGCTCTGCAGCACCGGTGACATAAAGGTATTGTCCACGCTCACCTCCGCGCCGTGGTCGTGAGCCAGCTTGCTGATCGCAGCGATGTCGCTCAACACCATCAGCGGATTGGTCGGCGTCTCCACGTGAATCAACTTCGTATTGGGCCGGATGGCCGCGGCGACGGCATCCAGCTTGTCCGTGTCCACGTATTCGATCGCAATGCCGTAGTGGCTCACGATCTTGTCAAAGAGGCGCAGCGTTCCGCCATACGCATGACGCGTGCACAGCAGGTGATCACCCGCGTGCAACATTGCCACCAGCCCGGAGATGGCTGCCATGCCGCTGGTAAATGCGTGGCCGCTCACGCCGCCTTCGAGCGCCGCCAACGCCGTTTCAAGGCGGTCGCGCGTAGGATTGCCCGCGCGCGAGTAGTCCCAGCCCCTGTCTGTACCGATACCGGTCAGTTCAAAGGTGGAGGAGAGGTAAAGGGGCACATTCACGGCGCCCGTTAGAGGGTCGGGATGTTGCCCGGCATGCACGGCAAGGGTCGAGTATCTGTATGGGGACATGGAGAAGCGCAGCTCCTGGGATTCAGGGTTCCAGGTATTAGCTTATCGTGAGAAAGCGGTTCCTTACTTCTTCACTGGACCGCCGGCCTTCTTCGGCACCCGCGTCACCGGGAAATAGCCGGTGCGCGTCCTGACTGTCAGCTTGCCCGTCCCCTGCTTTTCGGCCGTCACCTGTACGCGGCGGAAGCCCGGCTCGGTGGTCGGCTTGGTGGAGTGATAGCCGATGGTGTACTGGCTCCGAATATCGCGCGCGACCTCGGCGGCGATCTGGTCCACCTGCTCCATTGACTTGGGAACGAATGCCATGCCGCCCGTCTCGGTTGAAAGCATCTCCAGGGCGCGGCGCGCATGCCGCACTTCCGAGTGCGTCATCTCATCGCCAAACAGCAACCCGATTGTATAGATCACCGGGCCGGAGAGTTGCTGGACCCGCCGAATCGTCTGCTCCAATGTCAGCGTCGAGGCATTATCCTCGCCGTCGGTAATCACAATGAGCACCTGCTTGGGCCGCTTGGCGTCGGCGACCAGCTTGTCCGCGGAGGCCACAATCGCGTCGTACAGTGCCGTGCCGCCCCTCGACTCGATGTGCGACAGTCCGTCGCGCAATTTGTTCACGTCAGATGTGAAATCCTGGTCGATAAACGCCTCGTCGGAAAAATTCACAACGAAGGCTTCATCCTGGGGATTGGAGGCCGCGATCAGGTCCAGTGTGCTCTTGTTGACTGCGGGTCGCTTCCTCGACATGGACCCTGAGTTATCTACCACCAATCCGATCGACACGGGTAAATCGGTGTGTTGAAAACTGATGACAGTCTGCTTTACCCCGTCTTCGAAGACCTGAAAATCGTCCTTCTTCAGATCCTGGACCAGTTCGTTGCCCTCGAGCACGGTGCAATTCAGCGCCACTTCCTCCACGTCGGTGCGAAGAATGTACCCTTCGCCTTCCTTGTGCAGAGGGGCCGCGCTGGTCGGAGGTGGCGTTTCACCGTCAGGCGAGCGCACCGGATCATGGTCCACCGTAAGGGATGGAGCCTGGGCAGGCGCTTTCTCTGTGGGCTTTTGTTGCGCCCCTAGCGACAGCGCTGATGCTAAGAAAAGGAGTAGGAAGACCGCGTTATTGCAAAGGCGCATAGTACCCGGTTCGAGCATGGACAGTAAGTGGAGGCAATCCCGACGGAGGATTGAGCTTCACCTTCACTTTACGCCACTTGCCGTCGCGGTTCAGATCCTTGGGCGTGTAGCCGATTACATATTGGTTGCGAAGTTCGGTGGAAATCTTCTCGGCAATGTCTCCCATCTCTGAGAGATCGTCGACCCGGTAAAGCCGCCCGCCGGTCTCTTCCGACAGGTCGTTGAGCAATTGCGGGCCGGTGCGCTCCTCGGGTGTCGCCGCGTACGGGTCGAAGATGCCGATGGAGTAAATCTCAGTGTCGGACTCTCTTACCTGCCCGCGCACCTCGCCTTCCGTGTAGCGGGAGCGATTGTCGCCGCCGTCGGATACGACCAGGAGCGCCTTGCGCTGATGCTTGGCTTCTTTCATCTTTTCTACGCCGTAATAAATCGCGTCCAGCAACGCCGTGCGATGCCCGCTGCGCACCGTGGCGAGCCGCGCCTCGATGTCCTCGACGGAGCTGGTAAAGTCCTCAATAAGCTCCGGCCGGTCGTTGAACCCGATGACAAAAAATTCATCTTCGGGATTGGCAGTCTTGATGAATTGCAGAATCGATTCGCGAGCCCGAATCAGCTTTGATGTCATGGAACCGGAAAGATCGAAAATAATGCCGATCGACACCGGCGCATCCTCGCTGGCAAAGCTGGCTATTCTCTGTTCCCCATTATTTTCGTAGACCTGAAAATCAGCTTTCTCCAGCCCCGTTACCAGGCGGTTCATTGGGTCCGTCACCGTCACCGGGACCAGGACCATATCTACATTCATGCGGATGAACGAACCAGGCCGTGCCTTCAGCGATCCGGGACCGCTGACCGCCGGCGCTTCAGTTCCTTTGGGGGCACCTGTAGCCGGCTCGGACGCCGGGGGCGGCGTCACATGCACTTTGTTCAATGGATCGTCCTGAGCCTTGGCGCTGGACAAACAGAAGAGCGCCGCTGAAAAGCCCGCCATCAGGACAAATCCAAACGAGCCGCAGCACCAGCACGTGGCTCTTGGGGTGTTGCGCCGATCGGGTTGCGTCCTCATTCCGGAATACCTGCTGAGATTGAAGGCGATATTAGCACGCTTTACGGGGTGCAGGCTTCAGGGCCTTGTCACCACAATGTCATCTTTCTGCTTGCCTGTTCGCCTGCTCAACAAGGATCGGATCGACGCGCCCGCTGAGATACAATCGACCCTGAGTGCACTCAAGCCCCCGACGGAAACCGAGGAGGGCTCCACGTGCAAAATTCCGCTGTTTGAACCGGGAGCAAGACCTTCCGCATGGCTAGCATCTACCCATTTCGCGCCTGGCGCTATAACTCTTCAGTCGTACAACTGGGCGACGTGGTAACCCAGCCCTACGACAAGATCTCGCCCGCTATGCAGCAGGCCTACTATCGGCGCAGCCCATACAACCTGGTCCGCATCATTCTTGGCCTGCCTGAACTCTTTGACGCTGAAAGAGGCGAAAGCGTCTACTCGCGGGCGGCGCGCGATTTCACCGCATGGCGTGAACAAGACGTGTTGGTACAGGAGAAAAATCCCTGCATCTTTGCCTACTCCCAGCAGTTTCGCGTCCCGGGGACCGGCGAGTTGAAGGAGCGGCGCGGTTTTATCGCCCTCGGCAAACTTCACGATTACGCCGAGCAGGTGGTCTTTCGCCACGAATACACCCTTTCAAAGCCCAAGAGCGACCGCCTCAATTTGCTGAAAGCCACACGCGCGCACTTCGGCCAGATTTTCATGCTCTACTCTGATCCCGCGCGGAGCGTAGAGAAGGTTCTTTATGACAAGAACGGCCGCGCCGACGCTGAAGTGACTGACGAATACGGCGTGTTGCACCGTCTGTGGCGCGTGGAGGACCCTGCGGCCATCCGCTTGCTGATCGCCGCCATGGCCGACAAAAAGCTCATCATCGCCGATGGCCATCACCGCTATGAGACCGCGCTCAACTACTCCCGCGAACACGCCTCCGCCTCACTCGGCCGCGCTGAGCACAGCACCAACCAATTACCCCACCCTGCGTTCCCTGAAGCTGCAGTGATGATGACCTTTGTCAACATGGATTCCGACGGCCTCGTCATTCTGCCCACGCATCGCGTCGTCCACGATCTCGCGGGTTTTGACGCGGTCGCCTTCGCGCGCGCCGCCGAGGAATTCTTCACCGTCGAGAAGTTACCCGACGCTGACGCAGCGAATTACATCGAGACCCTCAGCCATCAGCAGGGCACGGCCTTTGTGGCAATCAGTCGCGCGGGAGCTTTGTTGTTGCGCGCAAAAACCGATGCCGTCGCGGCGGCACTGGCCAATTTGCCCGAGCACCAACGCAAGCTTGATTTGAGCTGCCTGCATACCATTGTGCTCGACCGGTTGCTGGGTCTCGATGCTGAGAAAGTGCGCGAGCAGACCAACATTCGCTACTTGCGCGATGCCGGCGAAGCGATGGAGCAGGTGCGCCGCGGCGAGGCCGACGTTACCTTCCTTACCAATCCCGTCACCATGAATCAACTACGGGAAGTGGCCTTTGCCGGCTCCGTGATGCCGCAAAAATCCACTGATTTCTTTCCCAAACTGCTCAGCGGTCTCACCATCTATGCGCTGGAATAGCTGGATTGCCTATGCGCTCGAGTAGATGGATTACGACGAAAATCACGTTCTGTAACAGGGCACGACTTCAAAGCCTGCGAAAAACTCTAGGTTTTGAAAGGGCGTGGCTTCAGCCGTGCCGTAAATACAACAAGTTAGTGACCGGCTTTAGCCGCTGGGGGAAGTTTTTCTGGGATTCTTCTCTTGCTTTAGCCTTTTGTCGCAGCCTCTTTAGCCCCCTAGGGATGTTTCTGGGGAATTCAACCGTACCGCGGCCTTTTTCCGCAGCCTGTTTGATCCCTGAAGGCATTCCACGGCAACATCGCGCATTGCTTGTAGGCCTGCTCGCAGCCTTGATCGTGGCTCTACCGATCACCGCGCAACAACCTCCGCCCCCTCCCGCAGCCCGGTTTGTCGTCGTGCTTGATGCCGCGCACGGAGGCGATGATGCGGGTGCTCGCCTTGCCAGCGGTCAGTCGGAAAAAGCGGTCACCCTGGCCCTCAGCGTCCGCCTGCGTTCTCTGCTGGCCGCGCGTGGCATTTCCGTGGTCACCACCCGCGAATCCGATACCACGATCGACCCCGGCAGGCGCGCAGAAATAGCCAATCACACCAACGCCCAGGCTTGCCTTAATCTTCACGCAACCGAGAGCGGAGCGGGTATTCACCTTTTTGCGTCCTCGCTTGCGTCCTCTCAGCTCACCCGCTTTAAGGCCTGGAAAACAGCTCAGGCAGCCTATGTAACACAAAGCCTGGCCCTCGCAGGCACGCTCAACTCCGTGCTGCTCCATGCCGATATGAGTGTCACCCTGGGCCGAACAGCTTTGATCGCGGTAGATAGCATGACCTGTCCGGCCGTCGCGATCGAGATTGCGCCGGAGCGCGCGCCCGACGGCAAGGTTACCGCCGAACCGGACGATCCCGATTACCAGGCGCGCATCGCCGCCACGCTTGCCACCGCGGTGCTCGAATGGCGAACAGATGCCGGTCACCCGGAGGCGCGCCAGCCGTGATTCCACGCCATCAGAAAGTCTTGTTCGTCATTCTGCTGTTGGCCTCGGTAGCCATGGGCGCATTGCTGTGGCGTCTGCGCGAACGTGCTCACCAGCGCCTCCTGGCTGGCGAGAACACCGCACCTACCCAGGCTCCTGAAGTTGCACCCGCAGAGCAAGTTACGCTATTGGTCGCCAACGACACAGATGGATCACTGCTCGCCCAGGCTCGCACCTTACCGCTTTCTCCCGACCCCGGAGCCCGGGCCCGTGTCCTTCTGGGCAACCTGCTTGACCTCTATGCTGCTCCCGGCGCTGCTCATCCCGTCTCCGGCGGCGCTGCCGGCATCGGCCAGGTTTTCCTGCTTCCCTTGCCCGGCGCTAAGGATCCTCAAAACCCCGGTGCCCAACTGGCCGTGATCAACCTGACCGGCGCATTCGCCACCAGCCACCCCTCGGGCCTCGAGACTGAGACACTCACCGTGCTCTCCATCTGCGGGACCTTGCATGCCAACCTGCCCAGCGTCGCCCAGGTCCGCTTCCTGGTCGATGGCCAGCAGCACGCAACCCTTGCCGGGCACGCCGACCTGACCCGAACCTACCTGACCGCAGACGCCATCCCAACCGGGGCGACCGGCCAAGGGGCGATTCCCAGCCTCGGAACAAGCCCCAGTCCGGGTGCGAATCCCACACCGCCTGCAAAGCAAGGAAGCAATCCGTGAGCACACCCGACAGCGCAACCCCCACCATCGGCGTCTTCGATTCGGGCTTTGGCGGCCTCACCGTGCTGCGCGCCCTCATTGCCCGCGCGCCCCAGGCGCGCTTTGCCTTCATCGGCGACACTGCGCGTCTCCCCTACGGTTCCAAGTCGCGACGCACCATCGCCCGCTACGCCGCCCAGAGTGCTCCGTTCCTGGTCGAGGAACAAGACGCCGAATACCTGGTCATTGCCTGCAACACCGCCAGCGCCCTGGCACTTGATGCCATCAAGGAAGCCGTTCCTTCTTCCGTCTCCGTGATCGGGGTCATCGAACCCGGCGCCGAGGCGGCCCGCAGAGCGTCGAAGACCGAAGACGTCCTCGTCATCGCCACCGATGCCACCGTACAAAGCCACGCCTATGCCGCGGCTTGCCGCGCCCAGGGCCTCCGGGCTCTCGAGAAAGCCTGCCCGCTGCTCGTTCCTCTGGTAGAGGAAGGCTGGACCGACCCACCAGCCTTCCCCGCGTTCGCCACTGGACCTTCGGCGGCGCAAGCCATGTCTACCCCGCCGCAGGTGGCTGTCACGGCCGAAGTGATCCGCATCTACTTCGAGGAACTCATCGCCGAAGCCTCAGCCCAGGGCCTCAAGCCAGACACTCTGGTGCTCGGATGTACCCACTATCCGCTGCTTAACCCTCATCGAACGCCTTATCCCCTCGGGCATGAGAATCATCGACTCCGCCGAATCCACGGCCGACAAACTTGTCATGCATCTGTGCCAGGACCTCGGCGCCCCGCCAAACCCAGAACCGGCCGATCCAATCCTCCGGTTCTTCGCCACCGACTCCGTTGAAAAGTTCGAGCGCCTCGGCCCACGCTTCCTCGGCCGCCCGGTCGGCAAAGTCGAACTAGTCGACCTCGGCGGCTAAGTCCCGTCGTGTCGGCTGATATTCTAAGATGCGGTCGACTCGGCACTTCTCCACACCGACCCTGAACACCATCCATCGAGGAAAAGGATAAGCATGATCGATTTGGCGGGTAAGACAGCCGTGGTCTTCGGGCTGGCCAACAAGCGTTCCATCGCCTGGGGCATCGCCCAAAAACTCCACGCAGCCGGCGCTACCCTGGCCATCTGCTATCAGAACGACCGCATGAAACTCGAAGCCCAGAGCCTCATCGACGAACTCCCCGGTGCCAGCGGTTTCCAGTGCGACGTCTCCGTCGACCAGGAGATCGACACCCTCTTTGCCGCGCTCAAGGAGAAATACAGCAAGCTCGAAATCCTCGTCCATGCCGTGGCTTACGCGCCTGCCGAGGAACTCCGCGGCGAGTTCATCAACACCACCCGCGAGGGCTTCCGCATCGCCCAGGACGTCAGCGTCTACTCCCTCATCGCCGTCACCCGCGCCGCCGCTCCGCTCATGACCGAAGGCGGCAGCATCATGACCCTCAGCTACTACGCCGCTGAGAAAGTCGTTCCCAACTACAACGTGATGGCCGTGGCCAAGGCCTCGCTCGAATGCACGGTCCGCTATCTTGCCTGGAACCTCGGTCCGCGCAATATTCGCGTCAATGCCATCTCCGCCGGCCCCATCAAGACTCTTGCCGCCCGCGGCGTGGGTGCCCTCGGTGAAATGATGAAATCCCACGCGGACCGCGCCCCACTGCACCGCAACGTCGATCAGCTTGAAGTTGGCGGCGCCGCATTGTTTCTAGCCAGCGACCTCGCCAGCGCCATCACCGGCGAAATCCTCTACGTCGACTGCGGCTACAACGTCATGGGATATTGAAACGCCGTAAAGCAGCATGAACCGTAGACCCTTTCCTTCTGCTCACAACGTTTCGAACTAAGCCGCACGCACTCCTCCTCGCAGCGGGTCAGGAGCTAATCCATCTGCGACCAATGCTTTGAAATTTGGCCCGACCCGGCATCGGAATATCTGATATATTTGGCGTTCCCCTTATTGAACGCACAAAAAAGCCAAGTGAACTCTCGAATTGACGGGAAAGCTCTATCTTCGCTCAATTGCCTGAAGGAGAATTGCGATGAGCAAATTCGACTGGAGATCCTACGACCAAGGCCGAAAGGACCGAATCCCGACCAGTGGTACGGATTTGGTCTCCTGGCAGCAAGGTAAAAATCATACCCGGCTGATGCAAATGGCGGGTGGAGGTTCTAAGCCAGGTTCAAGCAGTGCGGCCGGAGCCGGTGTCGGGTTATTGATTCTGGTCGCCATCATCTACGGATTAATCAACAGCGGAGACAAGAAGAAGCCCGCCGATTCAGACCAGGCTCAACAGACTCAATCAGGCACCGCCACCAGCCAAGCTTCGTCCGGCGGGCCTTGGCCATTTGCGCCGGGTTCCCAGGCCCCCGGCGTGCCCTTCCCACCCAAATTGTTCGCCGCAACCCATAAGAAGGGACTTGGCGGTTGCCAGGGTGAACTTCTCCTTGCAATGTCTGGACTTCGATTTACTTGTCGGGGTGATAAGGACTTGGATTTCCCCATCAACTCGATTGATCAGCCCGACAAGGATGGCGTGAATCCTCGACCACCGGGGACAAATATCACTTTTCGATTGCCGGGGAAACGAAAGATCAGACTGCCGCACAGTTCGCCTCTTGGCTTCAAATCGCCAGAAATTACCAGGCGAGTCAACAATCAGCGGCTGCGACACCCAACGGAAACCAGGCCGGACAGGCCCAATTGAAGCCATCCCCGGCGCACCTTGAATCCGCGCAACCTCAGGCCGAGCCCATTCTTTCGCCTACACCGACGGGAAGCGAATCCAATGGTGCAGATTCCGGGGCCGCTCTTTCGATCGGCCCAAATCCATCCATCGTGTTTGAGGCAAAGCACAAGGAAGCCTTTGGCGGTTGTCAGGGGCAACTCACCCTTTCCACAGCCGGACTCCGCTTTACCTGCCCAGATAAGAACGATCTTAACTTTCCTATTGATTCCATCGATCACGCTGACCATGATGGCGTGATTCTCAAATCAGGAAAGAAATATCACTTTTCGATTTCGGGCAAATCGAATGAAGAGACGGTGGAACAATTCGCCTCGTGGTTTCAAAACGCCCAGCATTCCCAGGGGAATTGAGTCTCAATCTCGACTAAGCTCAAGGACGGTTGGCCGTTTCATGGCTCATGGGTTTACCTGCTCCCTGCTTCAAAAAGCTGATCAGGTCTCCGCGCTCCTGCGGCTTGGCCACGTGAAAGTCCATGTTGTTGCCTGGTATAAGCCTGTCGGGATCGCTAAGCCATTGCGCAAGCGTCACATCATTCCAGACAATGTGCGCATTCTTCAACGCCGGGGAATAGAGAAAACCCGCAACCTCTCCCGAGTGGCGACCATAAACCCCTTGCAACCGCGGCCCTTCACGGTTTTGGTTCAGCGCATGGCATCCGGTGCATCGCCTTTCGAATATTTCCTTGCCTCGCACGGGATCGCCATCCCCTGCAAACTGTGACCCCGAGCCCGCGTCGGCACCCTGCAACCCTCGCGCCCATTGAGCCAAAGCAACGGTGTCTGCTTCAGTGATCCGCGTCTTCCAATGAATCATCCGATACTGCGGCAGCGGCATCTCATGCGACTTCGTCTCCTGCACCATCTTCGCCGCCAGGGTCTGTTGCAAGTCGGCGGAATAGGAGTTCCACAAGGAAAGATTCATAGCCCGCCGGCCTCCGGTAATGTCGCGTTCCATCATCCACGACACCGGCGCAAACCCGCCGTAAACAGGCGTGCGTGTCCCATTTGAATGGCAGTCTGCGCACTTTGCCGCGAGCGTCGCCCGCACTTCAGGCGGCACCGATGAGTTCTCCAACAGAGGCGCCTGCGAGGACGTAGCGGCGAACAAACCCGCATCACCAAAAGGGTGAATGTGCGCCAGAAGCGTGGACGCCGCGATTGCGATTGCACTGGCGATGACTGCTTTCCTCATCCCTCTCACGCCGGTTCCTCCAGCGAGGAATCGACGATGGCAAGATGGCTGTGCCGGCTGATGTACTTCACATCGGTGATTCCCAAAACGCTCCTCAGTTTGCCGGCGGGTACCACCATGGGACCGGGGCTCGGTGCCTTGCCCGGCGCCGGCTGCGGAAATGCCGTCGACGTTGCTGTATGAAAGGCGACATTGCCCTCTACTTTCTGCACCACCTGGTGGATGTGTCCATTGAGCACCGTCACCGAGCCGAAGCGCTTGAGATATGTGAGCGCCTCTGCGCCGTCGGGTGTGCCCCAACCCCAATCGGGGTAGACCATCCACAACGGTATATGCGCGAAAATTACGATCGGTGTTGAGGTGGAAAGTGAAGCCAGGTCGGCCTTCAGCCAATTCAACTGTTCAGGCCCCAACCGCCCCATCGCATCGATCTGCAGAACATTATTGAGGCCGATAAAATGCACTCCCTTATGGTTGAAGCTGTACCAGCCGCTGCCCAGTGTGCCCTTGCCGAACCGCTCGCGATAAACGGGCTCCATCGTCCATGGCCGTGTCGTGCTCTCCCGGAACATAGAAGGTTTCGCCTGATTTGCACCCCTTGATAAGTTGCTGCGCCGTATCGAACTCCGCCAACTTCGACGAGTGAGTAATATCGCCCGTGTGCAGCAGCAGATCGGGCGTGACAGGAAGCCTGTTGATCTTGTCGAGCGCCAGTTTCAGCGTCCCGGTCACATCCTGGTTAGCCGCCTTGTTGAATCCGATGTGACTGTCGCTGATTTGGACAAAGCTGAATCCGCCGTTGCTCTCTGTATGTGCTGCGTTTTCGCCCCTCGCGCCGCCAGTCGCGGCGAAGAGTCTGGATGTTGGAACGCCACCGGCCATGGTCCACAAAAGGCCAGTGCCTGCCCAGGCCATGCAACTCAAAAAGTTGCGCCGGTCGATTCCATCGCTATTTTGCAAACCTTGTTCTGCCGTTTGCTCTGTTGCTTCGTCCCGGTCGCCCGGTTGACCCTGCGGATGCGCGTGAGTTTTTTGATGCTCTGGTTTCATGGGGAAACCCTCCGCGGATGCAAACTGGAGAGTCGCGGATTTTATTCCCTGGGGTTGGGAATAATTTTGCTAAATGCCGGTTCTCATCTTCAGAGAGAAGCAGGTATAGTTCGTATTCGATGACGCTGTTGCCATTCAAGCGTACGGTTCGCGAGGACGGCCCAAAGACCTCCACGTTTGAGGACTTGGCCCTCCCTTTGCTCCCTTCGCTTTACAACGTCGCCTTCTGGCTCTCCCGCAACGCTACCGATGCGGAGGACCTGGTGCAGGAAACATTTCTGAAAGCGCTTCGCGGATTTTCCTCCTTCGAGTCCGGCACCAACTTCAAGGCGTGGATCTTCCGCATCCTCAGAAACACATACCTGACTTCGCGCACAGGGCTCGCCGCCATGCGCACGGTCGCGCTTGAAGATGAATTGGGAGAAGGCAACGAATTGGGAGCCGCCCTGCACCCTGAGGGCGCAATCGATCGTCAGACGCCGGAGGTGAATCTGATTCAGCTCGGCGATCGAGCTGCATTGCAAGATGCGATGGAAAAGTTGCCGTCGCCCCTGCTTGAAGTGATCCTCCTCTGCGATGTGGAAGAGATGAAATATCGTGAGATCGCCGTCATCCTTGAGCTCCCCATCGGCACGGTGATGTCTCGTATCGCCCGCGCACGCACCGCACTGCGTGAAACGCTTCGAAACTCAAATGCCTTGTCCAGGGAGTTCCGCGCATGAGCGATCATTTGTCACAGGAACTCCTATGCGCGCTGGCAGACGGTGAGCTGTCGGCAAATCAACTCGCGGGCGCAAATGAGCATCTCGCTGAGTGCCCCTCCTGTACCTCAAATGCCCTTCATCAAAGCTTGCTCAAGTCCGCGACCGCAAGGGCCGGGCAACGTTACGCACTGCCATCGCAACTGCAGACGCGGCTGGCGCATCTCGCGCGCCAAGATGATGCTTCGATACCGCTATCGCCGGCACGCCCCACGCAACGGCCCTTGCTGAGATTCGGTTTTGCCGGTTGGGCAACCGCGTTTGCCATGTTGCTCATCCTGGGAAGCGTTGTGGTCCTTCAGCGCAACACGGAACGACAGTCGATCGCTTCATCAGAGTTTGCCGGCATCGTAACCGAGGCCTGCGACCAGCACGTTGCCACATTGGCAGCGAACTTGCCGCCACAAGTGCTTTCTTCCGACAGGCACACGGTGAAACCCTGGTTCCAGGGAAAAATCCCTTTCAGCTTCAACCTGCCTGAGACGCTGCCCGGCGATACAAAGCTGGAAGGAGCTAACCTGACCTACCTCCGCGGCCAGCCAGCCGCGCTCCTTCTCTACAGCATTGGAAAGCATCGCGTTTCTGTCTTTGTGCAGGCGAGAACGAATACCAAAACATCCGATCGACAGTCCGCAGACCGCGCCGGTTTCCACGTTGACGGCTTCAGCACCAGCGATCTTCAGGTAGTTGCAGTCAGCGATGTGGACCCGGCTCGCCTGGCCAATCTGGTCAGCATCCTTGAACGGTCTCAGGCCGGAGTTCCCGCCTCTCAAAGTAATTGAGGGTTTTTCCGTGACCCGGATCTTCGTCCGACTTCGGCGAATTCGATACCTTAACTAACAGCACCCACAACCCTCGCCGCGCCACGCCCGCCGCCCCTCAACGATGAGAATGGGTACAGCCACGAGCGCAGCCACCGAATCCACCCACGAGACGTGCCACGCGGCGTTGATCGCGAGACCGGCCAGCGTTACCGCAGCCAGGTACGCGCAGGTTGCCGATTGGGTTGCATCGGCGGCCAGCGCCGGGTTGTTCAGCACGCGTGCCTGCCTGCGCTTCAACCACGCCAACACCGGCATGACCACAAGAGCCAGAGCGGTGATCGCAATGCCCAGCGCGCTCACCTTCGCACTGGTCTTGAATCCAAGCACCGCAATGCACACCACGACAACAGCCAGCATATAGAGCAGAATCGCGGCCGCTCGCTCGGCATGGGTTTTCTTCAGTGGGAAGCGCGGCAGAAACTGCAACAGCACCACGGCTGCCGAGAGCAGTTCTACGAAGCTGTCCGATCCGAACGCCGCGAGCGCAACGCTGTGCGCCTTTGCCGCCGCATAGAGCGATCCCACGCATTCCAGCGTCATCCACCCCAGAGTGATCCATTGCAGCCACGCGACCTGTCGCGGCAACGGAGGCGTCGCAGCGCACGACCCGCAGCAGACGTCCTCTGTTTCAGAATGAGAATGCGTGACTCGGGAGGTTCCGATCGCCGCCTCCACTTCAAGGATGTTCGGGACTGGACGTGGGGCCTCGATAAGGTTGCCGCTTCGGCGGATGGGATGCAGTTCCCGCTTGAACCGATTGCACGACCGGCTTCCCATTCGCGACTCCACTCGATGCAATCCCCACCACAACGGGCTGTTTGTCCCCAGCTCCACTGTTCGATTCACTCGACGCAACCCGAGTCACCACCTGCTGCAGTCTCCCGTTCCTGCTGGTGGTTCCGCCGTTTGCGATTCCAACGACGACCACCTTCCCATTCGCTCGCGGAGCCCGCGGCCCGTTTGTCTCGTCGCCATTCTCGTTGAAGGTCTTCGTGTAAGAAGTTGCCCCGTTAAAGATCTCCACTGTTGCCGAAGGAGGCCTGACTTTCGTGTTGCGTCTTGAACGGAGCCCGCTCGCACTTCTGCCAGCCGGTTTCCAATCATCGGTTCCTGTCGATTCTTCCTGGTGAAAGACTTGCGTGCGCTTGTCTGCGCCGTTGATCACATCCACCCTCATCGGGACGGGCGCTGGCTTGGCTTTACTTGAATGGTGCCGCTTCGCCACGGTCGATGGCGCAGGCTGTTGTGAACTCCCGCCGGCTGGCCGCTGCGCAAGGAGCATGCTCGACCCCAGGAGAAACGCGACGCTCAACCTGACCTCAAACGAGAGCATGAACTTGACCCCGTGCGCCAAAGTATATCCCGCGCCCTGATGTCAGTATAGAAGCCTTAAGTAATCTCGACCGCGTGCGCCGCCGAAACTACAAAGCAGCAATCTCTGCCCATAATGCCGTATCCACGGGCAGGCCCAGCCTGCGGTTCTCCGCGCGCGTCCGCAATGTCTTCTCTCCCGGATAACGGACGGTATTTCCCTCTTTTGCCGGCTTGCAACTAGTCACCGACGCCACAATCTCATCCGCAATGCGCGACTGCACCTCCGGCGGCCCGAGCACATCCGGTTTGATGGCCAGAAAAACCTGCGAGACGTCCGCCTCGAAAAGAGGATCGCTCGAAAGCTCGTGAGTCGCTCTGCCCAGCGATGTCATGGCCGCAATCATGTCCAGGACAATCGAAAGCCCCGATCCTTTCCAATAGCCAATCGGCAGCGAACGCTGCGACCTCTCGATTGCGGCAGGATCGCGCGTCAGGTTGCCTTCCGCATCGAATCCCCCATCGACCGGTAGCAACTCTCCTCGCCTTGTGTAGCTTTCCAGTGCTCCGTAGGAAAACTGCGAGATCGCCATGTCCAACACAACAGGCCCTTCCGCGCGCGGCACCGCAAACACCAGCGGATTGTTGCCGACGCATGGCTCAATTGCACCCCACGGCGGGAGGTTAGGCATGGTGTTGGTCCAGCAAATGCCGATCAGCCCTGCCTCGGCAGCCTGCCAGCCATACGTGCCTCCGCGCATCCAGTGATTCGTGTTCCCCAAGCTTACCCAGCCCACCCCATGCTCGCGGCTCAGTGCCATGGCGCGCTCCATGCAGGCAAGAGCGGCTAGGTTGCCCGGGCCCCTTTGTCCATCCCAGCGCTCAACCGCACCAAATGCAGCGACTCGTTTCGGCTTCGCCTCGACATCGATGCTGCCATTGCGCACCATCGCAACAAAGCGCGGAAAACGGCTCACACCATGCGTGTACACGCCATCGCAGGTTGTCTCTGCAAAAAGCCGGGCACACGTCTGCGCACGCTCGGCAGAGAAGCCAAGCTTCCGCAATACGCCTGCCAGCGTCTCCTGCACCTTCTCGAACGGAATTCGATTCATTTCGGCTTAGCAGCCTGCACTAAAAGTCCGGTTTTGAAGGGGCGCGACTTTAGTCGCGCCGTAAGCACCCCAAAATCAACACGGCTTTAGCCGCTGGGGGAAGGTATTTCAGAGATTTTGACTTCTGCCAATTTGCTATGACGTCCCGGCAGAACGAACGCCGTCTGCGTGTCAGCGCACGCCAGCCGCACCGCAGGTGCCTACTCTTTCAGTGTCACCGTGATCTTCCGCGCGTCTCCGCCCGCGGAGCTGATCGCAATCTCTCCCGTAGCCTTCTTGCGGATGGTTTTGAACTTTTCGCCCCACTCCACCAACACCAACGCATCGGGCGTCAGCAGTTCATCCAGCCCCAGCGTATCCAGTTGCCGCTCGCCTTCGAGGCGGTACACATCCAGGTGGAAAAGCTTCATCGGCTTGCCATCGAGCGCGCCATCGTATTCGTGAATCAGAGTGAAGGTAGGACTTGTTACCTCGTCAGGCTCGGCAGCGTCCAGTTCCTGCGCAATACCTTTCACCAGCGTGGTCTTGCCGGTACCCAGGTCGCCCCGCAAAACGAGCAGTTGCGGGGGCTTCAACAGGTGCGCCAGCTTGCGGCCGACCTCAATGGTGTCCGCACCGCTGTGAGTGGTGAATTCGTGCGTCTTGCCTGCGGCGATTGGGGCTTCCTTGCTCATTCTCTTGCCTCATCGGAGCCCGTGGCCGGAAACTCCGGCAGCCCCTGCAACCAAACATAACCGTTTCGGCCGCTTGAGTAAAAGCGGGAAGCTCGAAAACGGAACGCTCTCGAAAGCTGCGCGAGGCTATCGGTGGCCAGCAGCGTGTGCTCATCCGTCTTCCGAACCGCCAGGTCCGCGGCCAGACCGTGCAGATAGACCGCAGCCTCCACTGCACGCGCCGGCTCGTCGGGATACTGCGCCAGGATCCCCGCTAACAGTCCGGTCAACAGATCGCCGCTGCCGCCCTTCGCCATGCCTGGATTACCCGTTGTATTCACGGCAACGCGGCCGTCTGGATGAGCGATCAATGTGCGCCAGCCCTTCAGCACCAGCGTGACGCCGATGCGCTGGGCAAACTCGCGCGCCACCTTCAGACGATCGGCCTGCACCTCGGCAGTTGAAATCCCTGCCAGCCGTCCCATCTCGCCGGGATGCGGCGTCAGCACCATCACCCGGCCCGTCTTGGCCATCCCCGCCAGCTTTTCCAGATGCGCCGGTTTGAAGCAAGGATATTCAGTGCGTCCGCGTCGATCACAGCCGCCATCCGGGTCGCCGAGAGCAATCCCATGGTGAATTTTGTCGTGTCCGGACTTTGCCCCAGCCCCGGCCCCAGCGCCAGCACTGTCTTTCCGGCGGTGAGCGCGTTCAACTTGCCCGGCGCAAGATTCTCTTCTGCGATCTGCCACTTGCGGTCGAAACCAGGGGCCACGTCATCAGCTCCGGCGTAACCGCTGCCACAACCGGAAGAGCCGGCGTGGGCACCGCCGCTGTCACCAATCCCGCCCCGGCCCGTAACGCCGCGAGAGCGGCCATTGAAGGTGCGCCCGACTTGCCGCCCGAGCTCCCGAACGAGCCTCCCACGACCAGGACATGCCCAAAGTTGCCCTTATTCGCCGTCGCCGCTCGCGGAGTCCGGACGAGCCCATGTGCCGCGCCTCCCCATTCCAACCCAAGGGACGAGACAATCGCCACCTCCGGCGAGCCAATCGGCGTCACCACAATCGGCTGGTCCCAGCGCCGCGTCAGTTGCCCAAAAACATGTGCCGGCTTGGGCGTCGTAAATGTAACGACCGCATCCGCCGGAAAAACCGGCCCGTCCACCGTCGGCCCGGTCTCATCGGCCGGCCATCCCGAAGGCAAATCCACGGCCAGCACCGGGGCCTTGCTCGCCTTCATCCAATCCAGCGCCGCATGGGCCAACCCCCTCAACGGCGGCTCGAATCCAGTCCCCAGCACCGCATCGACAATCAGATCGGTTTCAAGCGCACGGTTGTACTGCGCAAGCTCTTCCGGCCTGTCGATCACGTGGATGAGCCCGTGCGCTGTGTTGGTCAGTTCGCGCCACGCATCGGCCGCATCACTTTCAGCCCCGCCGGCGAACCCAGCAGCACCGTCGTCACCTCAAGCCCCGAGGCGGCAAAAAGCCGCGCCGCCATCATCCCGTCGCCACCGTTATTGCCTCGACCGCAAAGCACGGTCACCCGCCGCGCCTTGGGAAACGCTCCCGCGCGAACGCCGTTAACTGCTGCCGCCGCCGCATTGCGCATCAGCACCAGAGACGGCACCCCGAACTTCTCCGTCGTCGCACGATCGCACGCCTGCATCTCGGCTGCCGAAAGAACCTTCATGGCAACCATGGTATTGCATGAGCCGTTTGAGCGGAGCCCTCGGTTAAGGGTCAATTCGAAGAGATGTTGGCCGAGTTTGCAGGGTATGGGCTTCGTGTCACGTTACAAAGCATCAGTTTCAGCAATCTGATGAGTCGCGGCCTTTTGAGGATCCGGAGGTTTTTGGGGGCGGCAAATCAATTTGTGTACTCGGCGAATGAAAAGAGAACCCTTCACATGGCTTATATCTCTTTGCAGGACAGATATTTATCCCCTCACAAGGCGAAGACTTGACGAAAGCAAAAGGACCCAAGGAGGCATGCACGGCGAGCTATCTGTCCAATCCCACTCGCAACGGTTCAATCGGGACAAATTGTGCTTTCGAGCGTGCGAATCTTGGACGGATTCAACGCGCCCGGATCTTTCGTATCCCTGATCCCTGATCCCTGATCCCTGCGCTTTACACTCTTCCCATGGCCGTCTCCACCAGCAGCCACGCATTCAGCCCGGCGATCAGCACGGCGATAAACCACGCCAGCCTTTCAGCCAGCGCGCATTCACAAACTCGCCCATCATCTTGCGGCTGCCGGTAAAGATCACCAGCGGAACCACCGCAAAGCTGAGTTGCAGCGACAGAATCACCTGGCTCAGGATCAGCAGCTTTTCCGTTCCGCGTTCGCCCGTGATGGCCACCACAATAATCGTCGGGATGATCGCCAGCGAGCGCGTGATCAGCCGCCGCAGCCACGGCGAAACCTTGATGTTGGACGAAGCCCTCCATCACCACCTGCCCGGCCAGCGTGCCGGTGATCGACGAATTCTGCCCGCGAGGCCAGCAGCGCGATCGCAAACAGCGTGCTCGCGCCCGGCAGCGCCCACCAGCGGGCTCAGCAGCTTGTAGGCGTCCTCGATCGCCGCAACTTCATAATGTCCGCTGCGATGAAACACCGCCGCCGCCACGATCAGAATCGCCGCATTCACAAACAGCGCCACCGTCAGCGCCAGCGCCGAGTCCATGTTGGCCATGTGGATGGCTTCGCGCTTGCCCTCCGGAGTGCGCTTGTAGTCGCCGGCTCTGCACAATCGACGAGTGCAGATAAAGATTGTGCGGCATCACCGTCGCGCCCAGCATGCCGATGGCGATGTACAGCATGGCGCGGGTTGGTAATGATCTGCGGCGACGGCAGAAACAGACTGCGCAGAACGCCAACCCGTACTCCGGCCGCGACAGAAACAACTGCACGCCGAACATCGCAATGATCGTCCCGATCAGCGCGATCACCAGCGCCTCGATCTAGCGGAAGCCCCAGCGCTGCAGCAGCAGGATCAGCAGCACGTCGAGCCCGGTAATCAGCACGCCATAAAACAGCGGAATGTGGAACAGCAGGTTGAGCGCGATGGCCGAGCCGATCACCTCGGCCAGGTCGCAGGCCGCGATGGCGATCTCCGCGCCGACCCACAGCAAAAAGCTCACCCGCTTGCCATAGTCGCTCATGGCAAATCTGCGCCAGGTCGCGCTCCGTGGCCACGCCCAGTTTCAGGCTCAGGCTCTGCAGCAGAATCGCCATCAGATTCGAAGCCATGATGACAAACAGCAGCGTGTAGCCGAACTGCGATCCTCCCGCAATATCGGTTGCCCAGTTCCCGGGGTCCATGTAGCCCACCGAGATCAGAAACCCCGGCCCCAGGAAACCCAGCAGCCGCCGCCAGTAGAACGCGCGAGCGCGAGATGCTGACGCTCGAATGCACCTCGGGTAGCGAGGGCTCGGGCAGCGAGATGCGGAGGTTTAGCGGACATCAGTGGCCATCGGAGAACGAGGGAAGAAACCGCGGCGGCACTACCTCAACTCAAGTATGCCACAAGTCGTTAATCATAGTTAATATATTTTCTTATTTTTAATTACTAATTCGATGCGGGCCGCAGCCAAACCGCCTCCGCCGCCGGCCTGCCCAGGATTGAGACTCCCCCAGGCAACTCAATCGAAACGGTTTGATCGTAATTTTGGCTCATCACACGCAGGCTTCTGGCCCGGCCCGATGCCCTATGGTGCAGAAACAGCAGCAGCTTGGGATCCCGCTCCTGCAGGCTGGTGACCACTGTAGCGCTTGCCCGTCCGCCGCCTCCGACAGCGGAACCTCGCCCCGCTTTTTGCGTTCTGCGCGGGATCTCCGGCAACACCGCATTCCCGTGCGGACACGCCCCGCCCTCGCCCAGTTTCTCCCGCAGCTTGGCCTCGAAAGCCGGCGAAACGGCGTGCTCCAGCCGCTCCGCCTCTTCGTGGATCTCGTACCACTCCATCCCGAAAACCTCGCTCAGCATGCGCTCAATCAGGTGATGCCGCAGCGCCGTACGATAAGCCGTCTCGCGGCCCGCCGCCGTCAGCCGCACAATGCCATCCTCGCCCACTTCGACCAAGCCGTCGCGCTTCAGCCGCTTCAGCGCCATGGTCACCGCAGGCGCCGACACCTCAAGCCAATGCGCCAGCATTGCCGGGATCACCTGGTGACCCTCGGCCTCGGCCTCCAGAATTGCCTTGAGGTAATTCTCCTTCGAAACGTGAATGGAGTCTTTCATCTTGGTTTGCCAACAGTCTATCCGGAACTGCTCTCGCCCTGTGTTCGTTGCCGGTGACACAGGTCACAAGGATGCTGAAACAAGGTCACGCTGAACCTGGAACCAATGGGTGAACCCCCTTGCGGCAAGGTTGTAGCTCGATGAGACCATCGTGGGATGACGCTCGGCCCAGGAGTTCTCCTAGAATGCGGGAGTGGGGAAATCAATGAACAACGACACGCAAGGAAATCCGTTCAGGGCTGCATATGACGAGGCCTCCTCTGAACTCATGAAGGTTGTTCGCGAGTTCGAGCAACTGCGCCTTCAACGTGAACATGTCGAAAACGTGGTTAAGGTGCTCAAGCCTATTGCCGGGCTTGATGAAGCCGCGGAAGCCGACCATGAGGCCCCTACAGAACCGCGGAGCGGTTTTACCGTTCTGACTCACGTCACCGTGGTGCGTATTGGGCAAAAGGCCTGAAGCTAGAAATCAGGCAAGCGCCTTTCACTTCACCCGCACTTTGGGCTCGACCGACAAACCGGGTCGCAGCAAGTGGTTGGCGTCCTCGTCCTTTAGATCGGTAAAGTCGATGCGAACCGGAAGGCGCTGCACCACCTTGACGTAGTTGCCCGTCGCGTTCTCCGGTGGGAAAAGCGACAAGTACAGAGCCGGTAGCGCCACCGATTTGCGTTACTTTTCCGTCGTAATCCTTGCCCGTTGCGTCCACATGGATCTTCACCGCCTGACCCGCCGCCATGTGCCGCAACTGCGTCTCCTTGAAGTTCGCAGTCACCCATAAATCTTCGAGAGAGACCAGCGTGAGCAGGTTCTGACCGACTGAAACGTTCTGTTCGACCTCCACGCTCTTGCGCGTGATGATCCCCGCCACGGGAGCCACGATTTTCGTATAGCCGAGGTTGAGCTTGGCCTGATCGAGCTGGGCCTGCGCCTGTTTGACTTGCGCTTCGGCCTGGCGGGCTTTTGCGTTCTGAGCTGCAACTTGCTGTGGCCCCGTCTCGGCATACTTCAACTGCGCCTGCGACTGCATCTCGCGCTGGTGGGCCACGCGCACGCCATCGGCAGCGGCCTGCTGGCTGGCACGCGCATCTGCCAGTGCGGCATCTGCTGCATCGGCTGCGGCCACGGCCGCGTCAAACTGCTGCTTGCTGATCACATCTTTTTCGACCAGCGGACGGTAACGTTGCAGGTCCGCCTGGGCCTTGGTTGCGTTGGCCTGGGCCTGCGCCACGCGGGCCTTCCCCGCGTCCAATTGCTGCTCAGCCTGCTCCACTGCGGCCCGCGCCCCGCTCACATCCGCGCCTGCCGACGTCAGATTGCTGCCGGTGTTGGCCGTGGTGATGGGCACCGTCACCTGGGCGGCAGCGGCATTAGCCTGTGCGCTCGCCAAGGCAGCCTGCGCGTTCTCCACTGCAACCTGAAAGTCCCGCGGATCCAGTTCGGCGATCTCGTCGCCGGCATTCGCCAACTGGTTTTCCTGTACCTCCACTTTGAGGACCTGCCCGGCGATGCGCGAACTGACCTGAATCAAGTGCCCATTGATCTGCGAGTCGTCCGTGTCCTCAGTAAAAGTGGACCGCCACCAGAGCCCAACCGCAATCAGTACGAGGACCACAATCGCGATGAGCACAATGCCCGTGCGGCGAGACCGCGGCCGCTCGACTTCGGTGCTCTCGTCCGTCTCGGGTTGGGATACCGTTGAAGTTGATTCCGCCACGTCTACTTTCCTCCCAAATACTTCTTGTAATTCTGCGCCGCTCCCAGCGCACGCGCCAGGCTAAGTTTGGCCGCGTTATCCCGGTAGAGGCTGGCCACGTATTGGTCGTTGGCCTGCGCCACGGACTGCTCAGCCTGGCTCACCGCCAGATTGTCGCTCACGCCATTGGCATAGCGCTGCTGCGCTTCGCTGAGTGCTTCCCTGGCCAGCTCCACCGTTGATTGCGCCACCTGAACCTGCTGCTGGGCCGAGGCAATGTCTAATAGCGCGTCGCGCACGTCGGCATCCACCTGGGCGTTCAGATCGCTTTCCTGCGCCTTCTGCGTATCCAGCTGCGCCTGCGCGATCTGCGCTTCGCCGCGCAACTCATATTCCTTGAAGAGCGGAACGCTCAGGATCCCCTGCGCGTCTCCGGTTCCATGCGAGTGGCGCACGTTCACGCCGATATCGCCGTAGTCGCCGTCAAACTTCACCGTAGGCAACCGATCAGCCGTGGCCGCTTTGCGCTGCTCCTGGGCAGCTTTCGTCCTCTCGATCATCGCAGCCAGATCCTTGCGCTCCAGGTGTGCCTCCCGCACCGCCGCATCCACATCCAGCTGGTCGAATGCTGCGTAGGGTACCTTGTCTGACAAGTTGAACTTCTGCGCCAATGGCAGCCCTATCGTGCGCGCCAGCGCCAGCTTGTCTTTCTCGAGGCCGTTCGTCGCTACGATCAACTGCTGCTCCAGCGTCTGATAATCGACCCGCGCCCTGAGTTCGTCCAGCAACGGAGCGGTCCCGGCCTGATGGTTGGCAATCGCCTGGTCCAGCGACACCTTCGCGGTTTCCACTTGTGCTTCCACGCTGGATACCCGCGTCTCATCGGCAAGAACCAGAAAGTAGGCATTGCCCACCGTCAACACCACCATGTCCTGCGCATCCTGGGCCGTAAGCTGCGCCGCCTTGAAATCATGGCGCGATGCAAGATACGCCCGCAGCGACTTAACGTCCACCAGCGACCAGCTCAGCGAGGCTCGCAGATCGGTGAATCCGAACGGCCCGATGATCGTCGGAAACCCCGGGATCGCAGTCCCTCAGCGGCAAGGTCCGTCTGCATCACTGCCTCCTTCGCGGAGAAGTCGACCGATGGCAGCAGCGCCTGCAACTGGCTTAGCCGCTGCGCCCGAGCCGTTGCTGTCTGGGTACCGTTCAAAATCACACCCAGGTTGTTCTTGAGTCCCCGTTCAATTGCGTCGTCAAGCGATAAATCGATCGGCTGCGGTGACACTTCGCCCGCAATCACGCTGCCTTGAAAGCTGGTGGCGTTCGGTGCGCTCGACACGCCCGGAACCTGGGATGGCACTGCCTGGGCGTACAGTCGATTGGGTGCCTGCAGCAAAAAGCCGCCCGCAAGCACGGCACAGACCAAGTAAAGGATCGAATGGTTCTTTGACTCTCTTGAAGACATTCAATGATCGTTTCAGGCCACGGCAGAGAATTCTGCCCAAAAGGTGTTTGCATTTCAATAGATGCCGGTTCCGGGCAGCCGGGTTCTTAAATCCAGTGTATCGAACAAACAGCAAACCAATGTAGTGTTGGACACGCGCGGTAAAATTCCACTGCTGAACGCAGGTATTTCCCTTTACCTTGCAGCATGATTCAAATGCCACCACGATTACCGGGTGGTAGTCGCGTGAATCAATTGTGAAGCCAGCGAGCAGAGCCCCTGCCGGAAGAGTTCGCGTACCGCGTCCGCGGTCCATCCGGCTGCATCCGGACCGGCGTTGGCCGCCAGCATCTCAGCCGTTTCCGACGAGCTGAATCCCGCCACGGCGCGCAGTGCAAAAATCAGACGCGGGTCTCCGTTGAAAGGCTTCCCAGCCAGTTTCGCACCCCGTCCCGGTCGGGCCCTGCCATCATTGTCTCGAGTTGCTCGCCCGCCGCCGCGTCGAGGTCATCGTCCCCGATGCAGGTGCTCACCCGCTCCACTTCTTCTGGCGCAGCCAGGCATCCGGGAGTTCTCCGCTCAAGAGTTCTGATTGCCGCGGTACATAAGGCCCGCCGGCTGCTCATGCGCGCCTGCCCCGCATTGCTGCCGGGGGAAATCTCCGCTGTGGCAATCGTGGTTTCCACCAGGCGGACACTCTCTTCTCCCTCACCGACCAACATCGAGGCCAAATTGTAAAGTCCGGCAGCAATCGCGTCGAAAACGTCGTCAAGCCCCTCAAACGCCCTCGTCACCGTAGCTTCGTCCTTGGGGTGGCCATCCAGCAAAACATGAATCCTCTGCGAAAATGCTTCGGCCCCAGCCGGGATTGGCGGGGCGGTAATCAGGCTGTCGTGCGAAGAGGTGGGTCTCTGAGACATGAGAAAGGCTCCTCTCTCGTGGGGAATTTGGCCCGCAACCCTACTACTATCCTCAACCCGACGGGCCGGACGGGTCAATGTGGAAACCTGCCGCGTGGGAAACCCGTAGCGGAAAGATCATGCCTGCCGCTTTACGTCGAATTCTTGCCGCAACAGATTCACTCCTTGTCATGCATACGCTACAGCCCCGCCCGGCATCCGACTTAGTGCAGTTAATTCACGACTGGAGGACCACAACATGAAAATTAGAGTCTCCTTCCTATACGTTTGCGCCGCGCTTCTGATCGCACCTTGCCTGGGTCAAGCCCCGCAGAACGGTGCGGAACAACAAAACAATGCCAACACATGGTCTCAGCCCGATTCAATGAGAATCGTTAAGGAGGTTCGCAACCGGCTGTTGAGCCTGACCGATTACGATGTGTTTGACTCGCTTCGCTTCTCCCTCCAGGGTCGAACCGTCATTTTGCAGGGATACGCATCCCGGCCGGTCCTGAAGTCCGAAGCTAAGAAGTAGTCAAGAGCATTGAAGGTGTGGAATCTGTCAATAATCAGATCCAGGTGCTGCCCGCCTCGCCCATGGATGATCGCATCAGAATGCAGGTTTATCGCCGTATTTACGGCCAGCCGGCTTTGCGTAAGTACACCAGCGGCCCTGCCTACGAGGGTGAAGGTCCATCAGTTGCCATGGCTGCCGGCGGCATTACCCAGGACCCGCCGATCGGCTACCATGCCATTCACATCATCGTAAACAACGGCCATGTCATCTTGACGGGCGTGGTCGATAGCCAGTCGGACGCGGATATTGCCACCATGCAGGCGAATCTCACGCCCGACGTGTTCTCAGTTGAGAATGACCTCCAGGTGGCCGGGAATCCTCAAGAAAGCGCGAGCAAGTCGAGGTAAAAGTTCCGAGCGCAGGCGCCGTTCCAACCACGAGCAAGCGTCCGGAACGGACGCCTCGCGCCGCGTCCGCCTCCATCTCTGCTCCCATCTTTGTCGATAACTGAACCGGCTTTCGATTCGCCGAAGACTCCGGGGTGCAGCGGGGCCACGAAACGCGATAGACTGGCCAACACAGCGCAAGGGACGCGTGCATGGCTAGAGCGAAACAGAAGCAGAAACTCTTCAACGGCCGAGATCATCCTGGATGCAGTTCAATCGCCGTGTCCTTGAAGAAGCCGAGGACCCCGACCAATTCCCTGCTGGAGCGGGTCAAGTTCCTCGCCATCACTGGCTCCAATCTCGACGAGTACGTCGAGATCCGCCAGGCCGGCCTCATGCAGCGCATTGAAGACGGCTACCGCGAACCGGGCTACGACGGCCTTCGCCCCGACGAATCCCTCGCCGCGCTCACCCCCGAAATCCACACCTTCGTCGAAGCCCAATACCCTGCTGGAACAACAGCTGCTCCCCGAAATGCGCAAGCAGGGCATCCGCCTGCTCGAGTGGGACGAACTCGACGAAGACGCCCGCGCCTTCGCCCAGAACTTACTTTCAGCGCGAAGTCGACCCGCTCCTCACCCCCATCGCCATCGACCCCGCCCACCCTTTTCCGCGCGTCCTCAACAAAGCCCTCTGCCTGGCGCTGCTGCTCCGCGCGCAAGCGCCGCAGTTCCGGTCCGCAGGTCCTTGGCGTCGTCACCGTTCCCGCGCGCGCTGCCGCGCTTCGTCCGCCTGCCCGCCACCGATGGCAAGTTCGACTACCTCCTCCTCCAGGACCTCATCGCCCAGAACCTCGCCGGCATGTACCGCGGTTATGAGGTCCTCGCCCACGCCGCCTTCCGCGTCACGCGCAATTCCAACCTCTACTTTGAAGAGGAAGAGGCCCGCTCGCTGCTCGAAACCATCCGCGTGGAGCTGCACAACCGCCGCAAGGGCGATGCCGTGCGCCTGGAGATCGAGACCGGCGCTCGATCCCGAAATCATCGAGCGCCTGCGCGTCAACTTCGAACTCGAAGAAGACCAGGTCTTCCGCGGCGACGGCCCGGTGAATCTTTCGCGTCTGATGTTTCTTCTACGGCGATATTCAGCGCCCCGACCTCAAGTTCCCGCCCTTCACACCGCGGACCCTGCACCTCAGCCGCAAGGCGACCGACATCTTCGAGGAACTGCGCCAGCACGACGTCCTGCTTCACCATCCCTACGACTCCTACGACACGGTGGTGGACTTCATCCAGCAGGGCGCCGAAGACCCGGCCGTCGTCACCATCAAGCAGACGCTCTACCGGACCAGCCAGGATTCGCCCATGTTCCAGGCGCTCATCGAGGCCGCGGCCACCAAGGAAGCCACCCTCGTCGTCGAGTTGATGGCGCGCTTCGATGAAGCCTCCAACATCCGCTGGGCGCGCAGCATGGAAGATGCCGGCGTGCAGGTCTTTCACGGCGTGGTCGGCCTCAAGACCCATTGCAAGCTGGCCCTGCTGGTCCGCCGCGACGAGGATGGCGTAACCCGCCGCTACTGCCATCTGGGCACCGGCAACTATAACCCCGTCACCGCTCGCTTCTACACCGACCTCAGCCTGCTCACCTGCGACCCGCAGATCACCGAGCGCGTCCACATGGTCTTCAACTACCTCACCGCCCACGCCGAGGTCGACGACTACCGCCCTCTGCTGGTCGCGCCCTTACCATGGCGGAGAGTTTCCTGGGCCTTATTCGCCGCGAAACCGGAACACGCCCGCGCCGGACGCCCCGCTCACATCGTCGCCAAGATGAATGCCCTGCTCGAGCCCAGCGTTATCGAAGCGCTCTACCAGGCATCGCAGGCCGGCGTCGACATCGACCTGATCGTTCGCGGCCTCTGCATCCTGCGCCCCGGGGTCAAGGGTTTGTCAGACCGCATTCGTGTCCGTTCCATTGTCGGCCGCTTCCTTGAGCACTCGCGCATTTTTCACTTCGCCAATGGCGGCGACGACGAAATCTACCTCGGCTCAGCCGATTGGATGCCCCGCAATCTTTTCGAGCGCTGCGAGGTTGTCTTCCCCGTCCGCGACCCTGCCGCCCTGGCTCGCATTCACGACGAGATTCTTCCCGCCTATCTCGCCGACACCGTCAAAGCCCGCCTGCAGCAGCCCGATGGCAACTACGTGCGCGCGTCGAAGGTGCATCAAGGACGCTCCCCGTTTTCCAGCCAGGAATTTCTCATGCAATTGGCCGAGGGCAAAGTGGACTTGAGCGCAATTCCCCCGTCAACAGAGGCGAAATCGCGCACCCCATCCAAACTCCACGTGACAACAGAACCGGACGCGCCCGCCAAGCCGACCGTAAAAGCGACAAGGAAAAAAGACCACGCCGCCGACTGAAACCCTGCCCTAAATGCGCAACCCTTATTGAAAATCACGTTCCATTCGTCTCGCCTGCATTCAGGCTCTTGCGAATCGTTGTGGGTTGTGGCTAGACTCCTCCGCATGACAATTTCGATTCCCCGCCTTGTCAGGCTCGCCGCCGGTCTGCTGCTTCCACTTGCTGCCATCTCCAGCCTCGCCCAGGACTGGGCAAAGACGCGTCTTGATGCATCCCCTCGCCACCACGAGTATGTCGCTCTGAAGCACGACAACCGTACCGTACAAGCTTTCGTTGTCTATCCTGAGGTCAAACGCAAAGCGACGGTCGTCATTCTCATTCATGAATCTTCGGTCTCTCCGACTGGGCCAAGGAGATGGCCGATGAACTCGCCGCAGAGGGATTCATCGTTGTCGCGCCCGACCTGCTCTCCGGCTTCGGTCCTAACGGAGGAGGCTCAAGCGAATTCCCCAGCCAGGATGCAACTGTCAAAGCCGTCTCAGGGCTCGATCCGAATGTCGTAAGCGCGGATCTCGATGCGGCTGCCGATTACGGGAAGCACCTTCCTGCGGGCAACGGCAAGATCGCGGTCGTCGGATTCTGCTGGGGCGGAGGCAAGTCATTCGCCTTCGCCACCCACCGCAAAGATCTTTCCGCGGCCTTCGTGTTCTATGGACCCGGTCCTGCGGATGTCACTTCCATCACTGCTCCTGTGTACGGCTTTTATGCCGGAAACGATGCTCGAATCGGTGCCACCATCCCGGATACAGTGGCCGCAATGAAGGCCGCCGGCAAAACTTATGAGCCGGTTACCTACGACGGCGCCGGCCATGGCTTCATGCGCGCCGGTGAAGATCCAACCAACACAGTGCCCGGAAACAAGACTGCCCGCGAGCAGGGCTTCGCGCGCCTGGTTAAGCTCCTCAACGGCCTCAAGAGTGCACCCGCCGCCGCCGACAAAACGCAAGGCGCAGTTTTGGCCAATCAATCAGTTCACGCGACCACAATCTGCCACGACTCCGCTGGCGGATGATAGGCGGCAGGCGATCAGTTTTTTGCGAATCGAGTTGCGCCGATGAGTGACTTCGAGAACCTGATCGAGGCGGCAAAACAGGGCGCAATAGAAGATGTCCGAACCATTGTTCAAGGCCATCCGGAACTCATCAACAAGAAGGACAAACTCGGAGCGACCGCCCTTCACTACGCAGCTTTCGGCGGACACCGCACTGTCGTTCAGTTCCTGGTGAAAGAAGGCGCGGAAATCAACGCATGTGACGATCAATTCGGCGCGACTCCGGCGGGGTGGGCGATTGAGTATCTCCGCGAAATGGGCGGCTTCCTGGGCATTGAACTCGATGACTTTGCATATGCGATCCGGCGAGGCGATGTCGAATGGGTCACACGATTCCTCAATCGCTTCCCCGGTCTTCGCCAAGCCACGGACACTCACGGCAATCGCTTCAAGCTGCTCGCCGATGAGTCTGGGAATCCAGGAATTATCAGTTTGTTCAAATCGGGTGACGCAATCTAGTCCCGTGACCTGTTGATTTTGTAATCGTGCCTGCCAACTTGGGTGCCCCAGATCTCGATTTTGAGATCTGGGAAAACACCTATCTACGCGTTCGTTGTATCAGCCCCCTATCGCACCAAACGCAGCCACCTTCAGAGGGGCAGAATCGCGGGATGGCTCCGCACCTGGCCCGCTCCACCTTGGTGCGCCCAATCTCAACACAAGATCATCCAATAGAAAGGGAGAACGCGATGTCGCAGAACCCGCCACTGGTCTTTTCCAACATCACATCCGCGCAGTATGCCGTCTTAATTTCGAAAGCCGAATCCAACGGCATCAGTATCACGGGCAACAGCGGAACTGCCTCCAAATACGGTGTCGAAGTCGCCTGGAACTACTCACCCGATGCCCAGCAACTCACGCTGCAATGCCTCAAGACGCCCTTCTTCATGAGCGCTGCAGACGTGGATGCGAAACTTCAGTCTCTCGTGGATCAAAGCATCTCCACCGCATGAAACCGGATCTGTCGCACAGTGCGACTGGGCATGCTATCCACTGAATCTAAAATCAAGACAATGGCGCTTCCCCCGGCAAATCCACCCGCACAAGACTGCGGCACTTCCCGCACGAACATTGCAACGCGACAGATTGGCGCGCCCCAACTGCTGCGCCTGTGGCATTTGGCCAGCCTCGACGCTCCGACTGTCGCCGTCGCATGGTCGCTCGGTTTCGCCTGGGCCGCAGGAGTTCGCCTGCCGCTCTGGGTGCCGGTGTTGCTCGCACTTGGTGTGTGGGCCGTTTACATTGGCGATCGTCTGCTCGACGCGCGTACCGCCATGCGATCCGGCAATCTCCATCGCCTGCGCGAACGGCATTTCTTTCACTGGCGTCATCGCCGAATTCTGTTACCCATCGCGCTCGTTGCCGCCGGCGCCGCGGCTGTCATCATCTTCGACCTGATGCCCGCAAACTTTCGCGAGCATAACTCGGTATTGGCTGTCGCCGCGCTGGCTTATTTCTCAGGCGTCCATGCTTCCCGCCGCGCGTTTGCATGGGGCCGCTCGATTTTTTCCAAAGAGCTTCTGGTCGGTGTGCTATTCACCGCCGGCTGCGTGCTTCCCGCTTTGTCGCGTCTTGTCGCGCCCACATCGGGCGGGTCCGTTGGCTCGCTTCTTGCTGCCTGCACATTTTTCGCCTTGCTCGCCTGGCTCAACTGCAGTGCGATCGAGAGCTGGGAGTCCGCCAGAATCTCCAGCGGCATTGCCCTTCCCGGCAACCTGCTTGCGCTCGCCGGTCTGCCGCTGGCTTTCTTCCTTTACCCGGCCCGGCCTCGGGTCGCCGCCTTGCTCTTGGCAGGATCGGCAAGCGCCCTCTCGCTGGTCCAACTCGATCGGTTGCGCGGCCGGTTGACCCCTCTGGCTCTGCGCGCTGCAGCCGACCTGGTGCTGCTCACTCCATTGCTTCTGCTGGCGCGATGAAGAGGCCGCCAAACTTCAACCGTCTCGCTCGCGCCTATCAATGGTTGGAGTTGGCCAGCTTTGGCCCGTGGTTGTGGCGCTGCCGCTGCGCCTTCCTCGACCAACTCGGCTCCTGTTGCAACGCACTCCTCATCGGCGATGGCGATGGCCGATTCACTGAGCGCCTTCTCATGCAGAATCTCCATGTTCATATCGACGCTGTCGACGCCAGCCGCGCCATGCTCCAGGCTCTGGCTCACCGCGCCGGCAGCATGAGCGGAAGGGTGCGCCTCCACCTCGCCGACGCCCGCCAGTTGAAGCCGCCCAGCCCCCCATACGACCTCGTCGCCACTCACTTTTTTCTCGATTGCCTGACCTCGGATGAGGTCTCTGCCCTTGCAGCGAGATTGCGCACCTGCCTCACTCCTTCAGCGCGCTGGCTCATCTCTGAGTTCGCTGTGCCAGGGGGCTGCTTCGGATGGCTTGTTGCGCGGCCTGTGATTTCAACGCTCTATTTCGCCTTCTGGTTGCTGACCGGGCTCTCCGTCCGGCAGCTCCCAAACCACCGCAATGCCTTAACCCAGGTCGGATTTACCTTGATCCGCCAGCATGAATGGCTCGGCGGTCTTCTGGTCAGCGAGTTGTGGACGCTCGATCCACGCGAAGCGGATTCGCCTCATGCCTAGTAGAGCCGTTGCCGTGCTTCGTTGGGACGATCGACCGGTTCGCCAGTCATCTCCAGGACTTTTGAGGCGACGAATTCATAGCCCACGCCGTCCTCGCCCCAGCGCACCACCTTCGAAATCACTGTGATCGCCTCTTCTGCTTTGTCCCCTTTGGGTCCAGGTCTCTGCAGCGTCATCCGAATTAAGGTGTCAGGAATCCACCGCTCTGTAGTCAGAAGATAAAATCCGGTGCTGCTGATGTCCCCGATCTGGTGGGCTTGCGGAGTGCCCCCGGTCCAGTAATACGCGACTAGCCCCGGCAGGGGGTGTCGCTTGGAACGGCGCCGATCGCCACGTGCGGGGACGACTGTGGCCAGGCTGTCTCGATCGAGCCAACGCGTAAATCGAATTCTCAGCGAATCCCTGTGCATGGCCACCTTTGGAGCCTTCGTCTTCGAGCTGATCTGCTCCGTGGCCGCTTGCAATCGCTTTACGTGAATACCCAACGAAGCCCGCATCGACCTGCGGTCCGCCTCGGAAGCCTTTTTTCTTGCGTGGCGCTCAGCGGTGGCAGCCCTGCGCGCAAGCGAACTCGCCGATCTATCGGCCCAGGGCAGGAACCGGGTAATCCAGGAACCCTTGGGGCGTTCTTCCGGTCTCTCCGCATCCTCAACAGGCTGAGTCGCTGTCTGCTGTTGACCGTGTCGATCATCCGCAACTGAAGCTGCGAGGGCACTCTCCCCGTGCGGCTGTTCCGCTACAGAATCTGTACCTTTCGAAGCCGGCGACGGCGGAGCGGCTGCCATCGGGGTCCGGGCCAAAGGCCGACCCGTTTCCTCTGCCCAGCGCAACACCTGGGATACCACTGAATCCACTTCCTCGGGCTGAAACTCCACCACTTCTTTGAGCTCGTGGATCTGAGTTTCGACCCGTTCGGTTTCTTCCAACCGGAGGGATACGCTCTGCTTTCGTAGTGGCGGCTCTTTTCGTAGTGGTGGCTCATTCAAAAGATGCGGCGCCAAACCGCCGTTGCCGTCAGCCTCCGTTGTCGCAGACCACTTGTTCTTCCTGGTTGGCGCAGGCGTCGGCGCAATCGAAACAGGCGCCCGCGGGGGCGGTGGCTCGCCGGCCCAGCTCCGCACCTGGGAGATCACCGCATCGATCTCTTCGGCCTGGAATTCTAGCCTCCTCACTTCTTCTGCCCCGCGAACATCGACTTTCTCTCTGCCGCCCGGAGGTTGAGGCTGAACCGCCGCTTGCCGCTTATCAGCTGGGTCGCCTACCAGGACCGGCCCCGAACCGCGTGGCTGTTCGGGATACGATTTCGTACTCCGCGAGGCTGCGGTGGCAGTTGCCGCACCTGGCACATGTGCCAGGTGACGAACTAATTCCTCAGCCACGCAAATGATGAGTTGATCTCCGGGATAGGTGCGAGATGAGTAAACGGTACGGAGCGGCAGAACCAGCGCACTTGCAGGTCGATCTTCAAAGGGCGGTAACTCGACTGCGGGAGATAACTCAACGGTTTGAATAACCCGAAGACTTTCGTCGAGAAAGACCATGTCGAAGGGACAGAGGATCCGCGCCACTGGAACAGCCTTGAAGGGCTTCAGCCAGAAGCTCGATTCAGCCGTCAGGTTCTCCACGTCGACCATCGCCTGCTGGGCCTTCACAGGCTCAAGCTCCGTGTCGACGACAGAGGCTCCTACACTGACGAAGCTTCCCGTGGTCTTGTTGTATACGCAGTATCTCTTCGTGTCCACGTGCCCTCATTCGAGGAAAGCCGCATCATTACCGCCTGGCTTTCCTGGGGCTGCTCTCATTCCGGTTCAGATCCTTGCGGACGAGTGCTCCTCGAAATGTCGCAGGGTGCTGACCGAAGGGGGAAAGTCGGGTCGAGCCAGGATCATTCACTTAAGGCCCTTCCGGCCTTACAAAGTGACACTAGCGTACCTCATCATGCGAAAATTTTCCGCACCAAAATTCGTCAATCCGGCAATTTTCGCCAGGTTGACCCATTCCCATGACGGAATTTTTGGATTAATTCGTGTGAGAATCGCGGTTGCCGCGCGTCTTCGATTTCTTACGATGGGCGGCCGAAAGCGCTTTGAAAGGCGCTCCTGAAAAGTTGCCCGCGGGTCTCCATAACCGAACGCCGATCTTCCGCTCAGCGAACCCCGCTGCAACGCGCACACATTTCCAGGCCGAGTTGGGTGGGAGTGGTCTTGGCTTTCTCAGTATAAGAAACAAAGGACGAGTGGGCGCTTTTCTCAAGCAGCCCAAGGTCGCTCAGGACTGCGATCGCCCGATGAATCTTGGAAAAGTCGTTCGTGCAGGCAATCTTACATATCTCGTCTGCGGTGCAATAAAGCGGGTAGATGGAAATGACCCCTCTATCTGAGGTGACCATGGTTGCTCGCGAGCAGGCGGCGGAGAGGATGCGAACGTGAACGAGAGTAAGTACGCTGAGTAAGTCAATAAAGGCGGAATTCGATTGGTCCTGACCTTCAATCGAGCAGGACGCCGCTAACAAGCCCCCCCAGAAACGCTGCAAAAGATCGGCGTCCGCCCAGGACCCGAGTTCAATGATGCGCATTACGATCTCAGGATGAGCCAGCATCCTGTCCGCATCCGGCCGGGACGAAAGAAACGCTTCAGCTTTGAGGGCAACCTCCACCGCGCTCGCGGCTCTGTAGTTACTGAGTTCTTTCTGAACCAGTCGCCCAACTTCTTCCACCACCGGGGCGCAGATTCTACGCACGAATCCCAGCGCCCGCGCGGTTCGAAACTCCCTCAGAACATATTCCGGCTCAGTTTCTGCAATGTCCCTATGAAGACGGCGCTCCCAGAGTCTCAAATCCATGCCCGTGGGAAACACGAAATAAAGGCCGATACCATCTTTGCCCCACCGCGCCGGGCCCGCCTGTACGCGAATTCGCTTACCGGGGCTTTCCTCAGGTGGACCTTTCCTTTGCAGTGTGAGCGGAATCAGTTTGCCGGGCGGCCAGCGTTCGTCAGTCACCAGGTAGACTCCGGTCGAGCTGATATTCCCGACATCGAGACCTTCCTGTGCGCCTTTCTCCGCGCAATAGGCCATCAGCTCCGACGAAGGTCGTCGAATCGAGCGGCGACGATCCGATGGCTCTGAGGAATCGGAATAGAGCCATCGCAGCGCCTTGGTGATTCCCGATTTCTTTTCCTGGGTGTGAGCTTTCGCATCCTCGATGAACCGCTGAATCGCGGCATGTTGCGTCTTCAAGTCTTCATCGGCCTCGGCAGGCGCGACCCCGCCGATTTCGGATACCTTTGCCGCCCTAGATTGCCCGCCCTGCATGACCGGAGGAGCGGGATTTGAGACCGGAGCGCGTTCCGGTTCCTTCTCCGCCTCATTATTCACGCTGATGATCGGAGCGTTCAGTGAAGCTTTTTTCTCGGCAGGCGCTTCCGCTTTTCCGTTTGCTTTTTTCTCGGCAGGCGCTTCTATTTTTCCGTTCTTGTCCGCCCGCTCCATCGCGGCTTCCTGCTGGCCGCGTCGACCGTCCTGCCGGGACTTGCCCAGGTTGCCATTACCTGGGGTCCGTTCCACCGGCGACAGTTTGATGGCAGCTGGAATCGCTGCATTCGGAATTGGCTTCTGGCGGTCTTCCGACTCTTTGTCCGCGCTCTGCGACAGTTTCGTGACTGGCGGAATCGCCGCATTCGGAATTGGCTTCGCGTGGTCTTCCGGCTCTTCGTCCGCGCTCATGAACGGAGCCTTCACCGCCCCGTTCCCGGCCGCTGGCGATTCGGCCGGCTCATCCTCTTCTACAGCCGGCTCTTCCTCTTCTTCCGGCTCGTCTTCTTCCGGCTCGTCTTCTTCCGGCTCGTCTTCTTCCGGCTCGTCCAGCCATTCAACCCCCCTCTGGCGCGGCCTGAAAACATCGTCCGTTCCCGAAAGCGCAGCCGTACTCAATTCCTTGGAATTTTCCGGCCCACTCTCCATCCCCCGCACTTCGGGGGCAACGGCGTTCGAATCGGGAGCCGCCTCGGCCTCATCTTCGGGCTCTTCCACAACTTGCATGGCGAGCTGATCTCCGGGGAGAGTCTTCGACGAGGACATCGTCTTGAGGGGTAGAACCAGCGCGCTGGCGGCCCGTTCCTTGAAGACCGGAAAATCAACACCCGGGAGCAATTCAGATCCCTGCACCACCCGGCCATCTGCATCCAGATAGATCAGGTCGAACGGCGAGAGCCTCGGCACCTTGGGAATCTCCGTGAGCGGCGTCAGCCAGATGCCCGTCTTGGCGTTGAGGGCAAGGCCTTCGACCATCACTCTTAAGAGTTTAAGCGGCTCAAGAGTGGTATCGATCACAGTGACACCCGTGCTCAGGAAGTTTTCCCTGGCCTGGTTGTATACAGAATATTTCCTGGTGTCCATAGGCACTTATCTTGGGAGATTACTCTCCCTTTGGCTTACTTTGCTCCCAACGTCGCGCTTTGGCGTGATTATACGGCGAATCGACACTCCCTAGGCACGTTACGGCCATTTGTGGAACACCGCGGTATGTTACCAGCGTGTTAATATTGACCTCCAAGGAGCCGTCAGACCTTCTCATCCGCACCTCTGACCCATCTCGATGAACCTCTATCTCATGCGCCACGCCAACGCCGGAATATCCCGGGGCAATCCAGTTCTGGATGCCAAGCGTGGACTCATTAAAGAAGGAAAAGAACAGTGCATGCTGATGGCGCGGGTCCTCAACGCGCTCAAGGTGCAGGTGGACGTCATTGCCTCAAGCCCGCTGAAACGCGCTCTACAGACCGCGCAGTTTGTGGGCACCGAGATGGGGTACGAAGCCAAGGTCGAGATCAGCCCGGCGCTGCGGCCTGAGGCGGACTACCTCGCTTTTCAGCAGTTGCTGGAGAAGTACGCCGACCGCGAAGGCGTACTGATTGTGGGACACAATCCCAATCTTTTCCAGTTCCTCGGCCGAATCATCACCGGCAATGGCGGAGCCGGCGTCCGCATGCGCAAGGGCTCTGTCGCGCGCATCGATATGGAGCGCCATCCGCCCCTGTTGCAGTGGCTTATCGATCCGCGCATGGCGCGCTGGATCTATGCCAGCGTGGCAAAAAGCTCCCGCCCAAAGACCTCGCGGAAGTAGCCCGCCTCTTTGCGCAGCGACCATAGCTCGAGTTCCGCGCCAGTCCTCCCCTGTCGCAATTCCAGGTAGACCCGCTTGGGATACACCTTGGCCGCAACGCGCAACACGTCGCTGGCGCGATCCTGGTTCAGAGCAACGGCCAGCCGCAGCAGCACCACCGCCCGCTGTACGCTCTTGTGCTCCTCGGTGGGAATGTTACGCAATGCGCGGTCGCCCGGCTGCGGGCGGCTCTTGCCTTGATAGCGCGCGATGGCCGAAACCACCGTCCGCTGCACTTGGGTGTACCCGTATATCTCAGAGCTGGAGATGATGTACTGCGTGTGCCGATGGTGTCCCTGGTGGTTGATGAACTTGCCCGTATCGCGCAGAATTGCGGCTGCCGCCAGCCAGCTTTCATAGTCCGCCGGCAGTTCATGCAGGTTTTTCAGTTCGCCGAAAAGCTGCACGGCATGGGCGCGCACCGGCTCTGCCTGTCGCGGGTCAACGCCATAGCGTCTCGCGGTCGCCAGCACGCTCTGCCACCGTTCGTGCTCAAACTCCCTGTGCCCTGCTGCGCGCGCATCCTGCTCCGCCAGCATCTGGGCCAGGATGCCGTCGCGCAGCCCCAGCGGCGAGTAACGGAATCCCCGCAGCCCAAAGCTCTCCAGCAGTTCTGCAAATACTTGCGCGCCGGCCACAATAATCTCTGCCCGCCGCGGCCCGATGCCCGCAACCGCCTCTCGATCAGGCAACGTCATCTTGGAAATCCTGTTAGCCAGCTTGCGTACTTCGGCAGCCGGGGCAATCCCCGCCAAACCAGTCGAAAGTCCCCGCCCGGAAGATGCTTTCTGCCCCGTCTTCCCCGCCGGCTTGCGCATCTTGCCCGAGGCCGCAATCGCCTCTGTCAGCGCTGCGGCGGTGCCGGAGGTCGCAATCACGAGAGAGACGTTGGAAGGCTGAATTCGGCGATGTGCCCGGCGCAACTCGCGGGCAATCAAACGCCGCATCTGCGTCAGTCCCTCGCGAGGTGGGGGATCGGCCTGCAGGAATTGCTCGGTCAGCCGCACCGCGCCTAGCGGTACGCTGATCGTCTCCTTGATGCGCTTATGTTCACTAAGCGTGATCTCGCAGCTTCCGCCGCCCAAATCCACCAGCAGCACTCGGCCACCCACACCTGGCTCGGCATTCATCAGGCCTTGATGGATAAGGCGACCCTCTTCGAGCCCCGAAATGATCTCCATGTTCCAGCCGGTTTCGGCTTTCACCCACGCCTGAAACGCTGGAGCATTGCGCGCATCGCGCATGGCCGCCGTCGCCACCACGCGCATCCGATCCACCCCATGCAACTGCACCGCTCGCTGAAAGCGCTTGAGCGCCCTGAGCGTGGCCGCCATCGCCTCCGGCGATACCAGTCCCGAATCAAAAACACTAGCCCCGAGGCGGGTCACCTCCCGGTCCTCGTGCAGCGTCTTCAACTGGTGCGCCACAACTTTTGCAATCTTCAATCTGCAGGAATTGGATCCGATATCAATAGCGGCAAAGGTAGGCATAACTGTGGGGCGGTTGCTCCGGGAAGACGAATTCTGGTTCTGGGGTCAAGATACACGACCGCGCCTAGGTGGCACAGCAAGGAGGTAGTGTCCTTATAGTGCGCTGCTGGTCGTTGGAGGTCTCTTCTTCGGCGTGGCGGTCTTTTCGAAAAGAAAAATAACTTTTCGTCCGCCAGCTTGGGGCACCATCTTCACTACCCGCCATCCCAATTGATATTTCACGTCCAAGAACTTTCTGGCTTCGCTCAGAGTCCAAGTGTGGATGTCATAGTGGCGCGGGATGAATTGCGGCATGGGGTTCCTCCTATTTCCCAGTAGGTATGATGCTTGGATTTCGACGGGAACGCCGAGTCAGGACACTACCCCGCGAGGACGGCCTCTCGGTCGTTTTGAAGAAAAACCATCCGGCCAGGAACTTTTCGCTATCTCGTGGCATTACCAGTTGCAAAGGGTGCAGTCGCTACATATGCAGGGCACGCCAACAGCGAACCATCTACACTCGGAGGCGGCACAGCCAACCACAATGAACGACACGCATAGCGGGACCAACGCGCAAGGTCCGGCCGCTCCTGAAACCGACGAGCAATTGATGGTCGCCTTCGCGCGAGGTTCCACGGATGCTTTCACCACCCTGTTCACGCGCTACAAGCAGCCGCTGTTTGGATTCTTTCGCCGCCGCGTGAGCGACCCATCGCAAGCCGAAGAACTGACCCAGGAAACATTCCTCGCTGTACTCCGCGCAACTTCGCGTTACCAGGCATCGGCGCTCTTCCGGACCTATCTCTACGCGATCGGCTTCAAAATTCTTCGAGCCCATCGGCGCAAAGCGGCCTTCCGCGCCATGTTCCATGGTGAGCAGTCTCCAAGCCAGGAACCAGCGACACAAGACGTCATCGACACGCAGACGCTGATGCGCCATGCCATCGCCAAACTGGAGCGTCTGGACCGCGAAGTGCTCATGCTGCGTGAATTCGAGCAACTGAGTTATGCGGAGATTGCCGCCCTGTTGGGTCTCCCGGTCAACACGGTTCGATCGCGCCTGTTCCGTGCCCGCATGGCCCTGCACGATCTGCTTGCCGCACCGGCCGCGAGGTCAACTGCCGCAGAGTTTTTTGAATCGGAGGAGCACGCATGAATATCGCCGTCCATCCCGTTGCTCCCGAAGATGTAATGGCCTTCCTCGACGGCGAGCTTTCCCGCGCCGAGGCGAACGCCGTCTCCGCACATCTCGAGCAATGCGCAGAATGTGCCGCCATCGCTGATCACTTTCGCCTCACATCGCAGTCGCTTTCCCAGTGGACTGTCGCCCCTCCCTCATTGGGTCTGACAGATTCCATCAGTGAAATTGCAGGCAGAACTCGTTCGGGCCTGAAAGCCTCCAAAACCGGCGCCTACATTGTTGTCAGCTTTTGGAATTGGAAGCTGTGGGCGATTACCGGCGGAGGCGCCGTGGCAATCTTCCTCCTGGCGGCCACCCTTACGTTGGTTTGGGATCGCTCCCTGCGCGTGAGGTATGCGTCCCCGCCCGAGTCTCAATTGGCATTCGGGGATGACGTCGAGAAGAATTCCTACGATATGCAGGCCGGTGCGCAGTCCATTGCCCGGCAGCAACAGCTCCAAGGCCTGGCCGGCATAGTCGGCGGAGGCGGGGGCAGCCAGGATAAGGAGGCGCTGCAGAGCGAGGGCAGACCTCAGGATTCACTGCAGGCGCAAAAATCGCGGGAGGTCGCTAAAGATTCAAATGGACCGGTTCTAGGCCGCCGGGATAGCCCACGCAGCGGATTTGCCATGAATACCGGGCGACCTTCCGCGCCCGGCCCCATGATCGCGCGAAGTGTGTCTCTCGTCATTGTTACAAAAGACTTCGCCTCGTCCCGCGCGGCTTTGGATGCGATACTTGCGCGTCATCACGGATATGCGGCGCAACTCACCGTGAGCACCCAGGAGAACGCACCGCGCGGCATCCAGGGTTCACTGCGAATCCCCGCGCCCGAACTCACGGCGGCAGTTGCCGACCTCAAGACGCTCGGCCACGTCGAAACCGAATCGCAATCCGGCGAGGAAGTGACTGCGCAGCATACCGACCTGGTGGCTCGCCTCAAAACTGCCCGCAATACGGAAGACCGGTTCGAAGCGATCCTTCAGCAGCGCACCGGAAACGTATATGAAGTTCTGCAGGTGGAAGAAGGAATCGCGCGCGTGCGCGGCGAAATCGAAAGCATGGAAGCTCAGCAGCAGGAGCTTGAACATCGCGTGGATTTCGCGGCCATCGATCTGCAGCTTATCGAAGACTACAAGGCGCAATTCAACCCGCCGTCCATATCCATCTCGACCCGCATTAACAATGCGTTCGTAGCCGGCATCCGCCACGCATCCGGCACCCTTCTCGGCCTCGTGATGCTCTTCGAGGAGTACGGACCTGCGATCCTCGTGTGGCTCCTGATCCTGGGATTACCCGCGATTCTTCTGTGGCGCAGGTACCGCAAGATGCGGACCTTGGTTTAGATCAGGTCGTCAGGCGTAGCGTTCTTCGTCCGAAGCGACTGCAGCCTCGGCGCTTCGGACTGGCCGCTTCGGCAGAAATGTCCTCTTCGAATCCTCGACCTCGACGCCCTCTTTCGCCAACCGCCCCGTGGCCCGCCGGCAAACTTCCAGCGCTTTCTCGAGAGACTCCTCGGCCAGGGTCTCCAGCAATTCTTCGAGACCGCCATCTTTGTCACGGCCTCGAAGTGCGCGGCCCGCCTTTTTTGCCAGAGTCTGCCAATCGTGCCAAACACCGGCGGCGGATTGCATTCTTCTGAGAGTCGCCAACTGCCGGCTCGCCAGCCCATCGCCCGTGCCTGCAATCTCCGCCACGTAGCGCACCTTTTTGACCCGCTTGCGAAACTCGTGCAGATTTTCGGCGGTCAATGCGGAAGACTCCGCCAGCAAGCCGGCAATCAGCTCTCGCACCCCGCTGGCATCAGAATTCGCGGCCCCCTGGACTGCGTCCGTCAGCTCTGCCTCCAGTTCTTTGCTCAAGTGGTCAAAACGCCCCAGCCGGTCTTCGATTGCGTCCGCAGCTTTTCTCGCCGCCGATTTGCGATCCTGTTTCAAGCGGTCTTCCACTACATCGATCTGCCGCAGGCACATGCGCGTCAAACGAGATGAACCGTGAGCCGGCTCGGCAACCATGCTGCGCAGACCGTCGAGTTTTCCAAGGTAGACGTCCGTCTCGCGCACCGTGCTGAGCACGCGGCGCAGTTTATCTGCCTGCCGGTTCCAGCGACTGATCGCCCGCTCCTGAGATCCGCCGGCCACTTGACCCGCCTGCCAGTGCTCCATCCTTGCCTGCAAGCGAAGCGTGGCCACACGCAGGCCGTGAACGCGTCTTCGGCTCGGCTTTTGCCCGCATTTTTGCAACAGCCCGAGCCACGCTGCAAGTTGACGCCGCAATTCTGATTTGCCGGCCGAAGTGAGCTGCTTGTGAGGAAGAGAGGTACTGAAATTCATCGAACCTTAACCATCGCACTACCATTTTGCACCCTGCGCCCGCTTCCGGCACATTTCCGCACCAGAATGCGCGATGTCCTGCAAGCTGCAACGCCGTCCCTTTTCTGCTGGTATCCTTGAGTCTGAAAGCGTTTCTGCACCGCCCGCCACTTAGCGATGGTTCAGGAGCGTCTGTCCCAGGCGAGTCGCGTCTTGCTCCGCGCAGGAAATGTCTCAAAATTGGGTGAGGCGATCCGAAACGCTCCCGCGGGTAGGCCCCATGCCACCCACGGCAAAGACTCGATGTACAGGACCACAAAGCCACTTTGCCCCCGGCGGCCTCCGCCGCGGCTCATTTGAAGATCGGAACTTTGGCCCAAGTGACAAGATCGACTGAAGCAAAATCCAATTCCCTCGGGCAGCAGGCCCCTTCCACACTACTCGCCTGGGCGCTCCTGGTGACGATCTTCGTCGCCGTCCAGTTTGCCTCGCTCTTCACCCCGCCCCTGCTCGACGACGCGGACGCCTCCCACGCCCAGATCGCGCAGCACATGGCCGAAACCGGCGACCTGGTTACCTCGAAGATCGACGGCATCCGCTATCTTGAGAAGCCCCCTCTGCCCTACTGGATCGACGCCGGCCTCTATCGCGTTTTCGGCCAGAACGTCTTTGCCACTCATCTTCCCAATGCAATGGCGTTGCTGGGTTGCGCATGGCTTGCATGGCTCTGGTCCGTGCGCGCCTGGGGACCCCGCGCCGGCCTGTATGCTGCGCTCGGTATCCTCACCGCCATCGGCCCATTTCTGTTTACCCGCTTTTCCATCCCTGAAGCGATACTCAGCTTTCTTTTGCTGCTCGCCCTCTACTGCTTTCTTACCGGCATGGAGTCGAAGCGCCCCGCCCGCTTCTACGTCATGTGGGCCGCACTGGCCCTGGCCACGCTCACCAAGGGCCTCATCGCCCCTGTCTTCTTTTCCGGCGCGGCAATTCCCCTGCTGCTGTTGAGCGGCCAATGGCGGCGCTGGCGCCAGTTCAAGCCCTTCACCGGATTCCTGCTCTATCTCGCGATTGCCGCTCCCTGGCATATCCTCGCCGGACTCGCCAATCCCGATCAGGGCCATCCCATCGGCAATCACCCCACGCCGGGCAATGTCCACGGGTTCTGGTATTTCTACTTCGTCAACGAACACTTCCTGCGTTTCCTCGGCCAGCGCTATCCGCACGATTACAACCGCCTTCCCTTTGCCGCCTATTGGCTGCTCCACCTGGTCTGGCTTTTTCCCTGGAGCCTCTTTCTGCCGGCCGCCTTAGTTGTCGCGTGGAAGACCCGCCATGGCTGGCTGCAGCACCTCCGCCGCGATGCAGGCCAGACTGTCGATTTTTATCTCGACTATGCCGCCCGCGAAGACGTCGCCAGCTACGTCTTGCGCCTCAAATTCCGCGTCCGCACCATCTGGCTCCTAAGCCTGTTTTCGGCATTTATTCTGCTGTTTTTCTCCCTCTCGACCAACCAGGAGTACTACACCTTTCCCGCCTGGCCGCCGCTGCTGATGCTCATCGCCGGCGTTGTCGCCGAGATCGAACAGAGCCGCACAACCGACAGCGACAGGCCACGCCTCTCGACTGCGTGGCTGACCGGCGCGCATACGGTCTTTACGGTGGCCGGCATCCTCGCCGCGGCCACCCTCTGCTGGGGCCTCTGGACCTCGCGCAATCTCCCCTACGTCTCCGACATCGGCACCTTGCTTGCCCATCGCGACGTGGGCGGCTACACCCTCTCGATGTCCCATATCTTCGATCTGACCGGCCCTTCGTTCGCCGCGCTCCGCCTGCCCGCTGCCCTGGCTGCCATCATTTTGCTCATCGGCCCGGCTATCGGGTCGCTGCTCCGCGCCAGAGGCAGGCACGTGGAGGCTACGATCAGCGTTGCTCTTACCGCCGCAATGTTTCTCGTGGCCGCACACATCGCCTTTGCACGGTTTGAGCCCATGCTTAGCTCAAAGCAACTGGCCGACACCATCCTCCGCGACGGTTCGCCCGCCGACACTTTCATCATCTATGGCGACCAGTCTGACGCCTCCTCGGTGATCTTTTATACCCACGATTTCCTGCGCAAGCCCAGCCTTTTGGTAGAGGAGCAATGCTCGCAGCACGGCAACGGTTCGTCGTTGTTGTGGGGATCCTGCTACCCCGACGCGCCCAGCATCTTCCTGAGCGAAGACCAGCTTTCAAAGCTTTGGGGAACCGGCCCTCGCAAATGGCTTTTCGCCCAGGACACCTTCCAACCCAAGGCCGAACAGCTCCTCGCCGGCCGCCTCTACCCTGTCCAATCCATCGCCGACAAAGCTCTCTGGACCGACCGTCCGCTACAGTAGCCGTCGCCTGCAGCCCGTAGAGAATGAGAATGATAGAGAACCTGAATGCCCAATTCCCGCCGTTGAAAACTCGCCATTGAGCGTCGCGAGTTACTGCCGCGGCAGGGAGGATCATTCCTGATCGCCCCCGCCAAAACCATAGAGAGGCGCGTTTATGCATTACGGCAGGGATACTTAAGTAATCTATCTTCTACCACAAAGGTAACTTACCCTATGGATAGTTCTATTGCACTTATTTATCTAAACGGAAATAAAGGAGACACTTGGGACCCCTATCGCAAAATGTCTTTTTCTCATCGTCTGTTGTATCGGCAACCCATAAATATCTGGTCATATCGGGCGAAACGAGGCCCAGTAATCACAGAAAATTTTGGGCTACAACTCTGGCAGCGGCCTTCTTTCTGCTCCTGGCCGGATCCGGCAGTGCGCAGGCGCAGACGGCTACAGTCAACTGGACAGATGTTCACCAGGTGATTGACGGCTTCGGCGCATCAGATGCGTTTACAGCGATTCAGGGCGGTACGCTATCGTCGGCGCAGCAGAGCTTCTTTTTTGGAACGGGGAGCGGCCAACTCGGTTTGTCTTTGTTGAGGGTTCCGGTATCCAACAATGGCGGCAACGCGAACACCGGCACTTGTACGAGTGTTAGCACGAGCTGTGCTGGTCAGAGTCAGTACATCAGCGATATGCAGGCGGTGATTGCGAATGGTGGAAAAGTCTATGCGACTGCCTTCTCACCGCCCCCTGCCTACGAGACCAATGGAAACGCGGCTTGCTCCGCTGGTTCAGGGAGTGGTCGGCTGATCACCTCCGACTATGCTGCGTATGCGACGTGGCTTGCCAACTTCGTTCAGAGTTTGAAAACAGAAGACGGCATCCCTCTCTATGCCCTCTCCTTCCAGAATGAGCCGGATCAGTGCCAGCCCTATGCCAGTGCCATTTGGTCAGGGGCAGACATCGACACTTTCGTCAGCGCTAATCTGGGACCTACGTTTGCAGCAGATGGGTTGTCTACGCTCATCTTTGCACCGGAAGGTAGCAACTCCTCCGTGTCAAACAGTTTAGGCGCTGCTTGCGGCGGCGATTCATCCTGTATGCAATATGTTGATGGATTTAATTTTCACGACTATCAGGCCAGTCTTAGCGGAACGAATACGGTTGCTGCGAATGCCTACCCTTCCGACTGGCCTGCTGGAAAAAAGTATTGGGAAACAGAGACCTCGTGCGGGACCGGCTATGGACCTAATTTCTGCCAGGCTGGCTTTAATACCAACATTTCAGATGCTCTCAATTGGGCCGCGGTCATAGACCAGCGGATCGCCGTTGATGGCGCTAACGCTTGGCTCTATTGGCTGCTGCAGGATTACAACCAGGCCGGTAACGCGGCATCTTTCAACGAGGGCGCGTTGATGTCGAATACGGCCGGTGGGAACGTCGTCGCACAGCGTGCCTACGTGCTGGGTCAGTACAGCAAGTTTGTGCGTCCTGGCTATTACCGCGTAGATGCGACGCACCTTCCACAAACAGGAGTGAGCGTCTCTGCATACCGGGACACAGGCACGAATAAGCTGGTCATTATCGCCACCAACTACACCGGTTCGGGAGTGTCGCAAGCGTTTAGCTTAACGAATGCTCCCACGTTTTCAACGCTGACCCCGACCATCACTTCTGCGGATTTGAGTCTCGCCGCACAATCGAATGTATCTGTAAAAGGAAATTCCTTCACATATACACTACCTGCTGATAGCGTCACGACATTCGTAAGCAGCAGCGCCTCGGGTCCGTTGGCCCCCACGAACCTCACAAGCACGGTGGGGCAATAGAGAGTCACGTCTCAAGAGGGGGCATCGTGTTCGAAATCAGGCTGCGAAATCGCCTGGGCCCCCTCGATTACTCGTTGATAGGCTCTTACTCCGCAGCCCGCATCTTGCCGCCGGGCAACAGTTGAAACAGCCGCCCGCGCCACACAATGCGGCTTGAGAAGTAGCTGGCCACCCAGAATCCAAACCCCATCAAATCTCGAATCGGATACAGCACCAGCAGTCCGAACCAGCTCGAATCGCGCACCACCCGCCTGCCCACCGCAATCGCCAGCGCCAGACGCGTCGCCACGCTCCAACCCAGCAGGCCGAGCCCCCCAACGGATGCCCCATCGCCGCCGCAGACGCCCATCCCAGCAACCCGAACGGAACGCTGAACGTCAAAGCCGTCCCAAAGTGCCCCTTCGGCCGCGAAAAGCGCGTCGACTTCATCCACCGCACCTGGTGCTTCAACGACGCCTCAAGCTCGCATTGATCACCATGTGATCAATTACGTGATGACTCAGCACGATCTTTTGCCCAGCTTCCAGGTCTCGTTCCCCAGCACAAAATCGTCGGCGCAATAATCGGCCGTCACCTCGAAGCCGCCCATCCTGTGAATCGCCTCGCGGCGGAACGCCATCGTCGGCCCCAGGGTGAACTGCATTCCCTCCATCATCCGCGCCACCAGCACTCCCGACGACATCTCCACGCTCATGCCCACCGCCTCCAGCCGCGCCCACAGCCCGCCTTCTGCCGCCACGCCGCGATACAGGCAGGTCATCCCTCCCACGTTCTCTCGGCAAAAGGCAGCGCCACGGAGCGCAAATAATTCGGCGTCACGCGCACATCGCTGTCGCTGATGACAAGAATCTCGTGGCGCGCCTCTTCCTCCATCAGTTCCATCGAGGCCGCTTTCGCATTGATGTAGGGCGGCTCCCCGGTCCAGAAGAAACGCGCCGGAATGGCCGGATACCGCTTCGCTACCTGCCGCGCCATCTCCAGGCCCGCGTCGTCGTCCGTCCGGGCGCAGAACAGGATCTCGTACTCCGGATAGTCCTGATCAAAAAAGCTGGCCAGATGCGCCTCCAGGTCCGGCTCCATCCCATGCAGCGGCTTCAACAGGGTCAACGGCGGCGTGAACTCCGGCCCGGTCTTGAGCTGCAGGTACGCCGCTCGCCGCTCCCGCAAATAACGCGGAACCGCCGCCAGCGTCATCCCGGTAAATACAGTGGACGTAACAAGTCCAAAGACCGCGATGATCAGGATGATCAGAAGGATGTGCATGATGCAGCCTAAGAATACCTGCCCACGTGCACGATGCGCGATGGTGATGGAGCAAAGGTCCGAGACCGGCTCAGTGCGAAAGACAAGGAAGCAAACTACGACTTGCGCGGAGGCACAACCTTGGGCATCTCCGCCGACCTGCGCAGCGGTACAATCGCCCCCGGTTTGCCCGGTGCCGCCTGCTGGAAGCGCGTCAGCATCTCCGTCCGCACATACTCCACAAAGCTCTGCATCTGGCGGTTCATCTCTTCCATGCGTTCCCGCATCTGCAGAATGATGGCGATCCCGGCGATGTTCACCCCCAGGTCGCGCGCCAGGTTCAGGATGAACTCCAGCCGCTCGAGGTCCTCATCGGTGTAGAGCCGCGTATTGCCCTCGGTACGCGACGGCTTCAGCAGCCCCTCGCGCTCATAGAGCCGAAGCGTCTGCGGGTGAATCTCGTACATCTCGGCCACCGCCGAAATCATGTACGCGCCCTTGGACTTTCGTTTTGCGGTCATCGCTCGCTTTCCGAACCGTGCCAAAATCAACCTGCTGAATCCGTGACCCCTGACCAGTCATCCCCGACCGCTGCATTGTCACAGCTTGCTGAACAGCTCCACACGCGGGTCCTGATTGTTCAGCTTCGCCAGCTCACGCATAATCTCACGGCTGCGTTCATCCTGCAGCGCGGGGATCACTACATCAATGGTCACAATCTCATCGCCGCGCTGGCCGGGGTGCGATGCGTTCTCCACCCCTCGACCTCTCATGCGCAGTTTCTGTCCCCCTTGCGTTCCGGGAGGAATCTTCAACTGCGCGCGCCCGTCAATCGTCGGCACATCCACCTTGGCGCCCAGCGAAGCCTCGGGCACCGTGACCGGGACCGTCACCAGGATATCGTCGCTGGACCGCGTAAATACCGGGTTCGTCCCGGTGCGCACAATGACAAACAAGTCTCCCGGCGCCCCGCCATTCAGCCCCGCGTTACCCTTGCCCTGCAGGCGAATGCGCTGTCCGTCCCGCGTCCCCGGCTTGATGCGGAATTCCACCGTCTCCGTCCGGCTCACGACCCCTTCGCCGTGGCATGTCGAGCAGTCGTTTGAAGTCCGTCCCGTCCCATCGCAGCCCGGGCAGGGAATATTGAATTTCATGCGTCCGCCCATCTGCGTCACCTGGCCCGTGCCATTGCATTCCGGACAAGTCTTGGTCCCCCGGTCGTGCGCCTGGCCATGGCACGTGGGGCAGACCTCCTGGCGACTGATCTGGATGCGCGCCTGGCCGCCGCGAATCGCCGTCCAGAAATCCACCGTGGCCTGGTATTCGAGATCGGTTCCCGGCTGCGGACCGCGCGGCCGCTGCGGCTGCTGCGCTCCAGAGAAGATGCCGGAAAAAATGTCTTTGAAGCTGCCCCATCCGGACGAAGAGCCCCATGGTCCCCTGCGTTGCCTGACCGCTGTCCCGGCCCACCCTGGAAACCGGAGAAGTCGAAACCCGCCAAAATCCACCGGCGATCGTCCGCCCGCGCTCTGCTGCCGCGCGTACGCCTCGGCCTGTCGCCGGGTCAATCTGGTCGGAATAGAAGCCCAGCTGGTCATAGACCTTGCGCTTCTTCTCATCGCTCAGAATATCGTTGGCCTCGGAGATCTCCTTGAACTTCTCCTCAGCCTTCTTGTCGTTCGGATTGACATCGGGGTGATACTTGCGCGCAGCTTTCCTGAAAGCCTTGCGAATCTCCTCAGGCGTGGCCGTCTTTTTCACGCCCAACAACGCGTAATAATCCTTGCTTTGAGTCGTCGCCATGTGTGTGTGGACTCGATTCCTCGCCATGCTCCCAAATGTTTGTCATCCTGAGCGAAGCGCAGCGCAGTCGAAGGACCTGCGGATGCTTTTCGCCTGAAACCGTCCAAACTCAACCGCCCCGCTCAAGCAATCCGCTGCATCTTCACCTCGCCGGTTTTTCGCTGCATGGGAAGCATCGGAACCTCTCGGCAAATCTTCGGCCACTTAGTTTCGACAACTCTTGCGGTCATAGTTCCAATCCTCGCCTTAGCATCAGGCTGCAATCTCCTGAAGGCGCTCGTAGAATTTCTTACCTGCCATGAGGAGGGCATATAACTCATACCCGACACCATCGAAGTTATTGATAGAGGGAATCGCCTGTACCAACCCCAGAGACTCAAGCCTCAGGTATGAGCTGCGGTAATTCAAATGTTCGCGTGAGTCTAAGACCCTGAATCCACAAGCTGTCGATGCGCACTCTGAATATCACTAAACCACTTTCCTGGGGTCATCCCCCTTTCAGTCAAAATGTGGTTCTGATACTCATAGAGATGTCCCAGAAGGGTGATGTCCGCATCCTTCAATTCGACAGCTGCACGCATCATGTCGTCCGTGCTGTCCGGTGTTAGGTCGTCGTCCTTCACGCCGTTTGCCAAAATCAGCGCCATCCTTTTCAACCGTTCCTCCTGGGTTGTACGCAAGGCTTGAAGCGATGCGCTCGCCATCGCGTCTCGGAACTCGTCGCTATTGAGCCTGCTCTTGATTTCATCAATGGTCGCGCCATGTACCATAAGGATTTTCTCTACTCTGTTGAGAGCGTCTTCGGTCGCTTGGCCGAGCGCTTCAAGATTCTCACTAACCTTAGAGGTCCCGAGCTTGCGAAACCAGTCGACAATGCCTATTCCGGCAACCACTGAACCAGCTATCGCCAAGCCAGACACACCAGAGGCAGCTAACGATGTGCTAAGTGCTGCGACTGAGCCGGCAACGGCGCTCCCTGATTCAAGCACGGCTCCAACAGGAGATTTAGAAAGCTCCTCAATGCGCCGTTGCTGATTGACCGCTGAAACTTCGTTGCCAGTCAGCTCCATGTTGAACCCTTTCGTCCGATCTAAACCCTGAACCGCAGATCCCTCGACTTCGCTCGGGATGACAGCGTGCGGATCGAAGGAACAGGGGTGGGCGACTCAACGTCGCCCACCCCTGAGTTCTTACGGCGGCGCCGGCCGCACCGCAGGTGCCTTATTTCTTGTCGTCCACGTCCACATACTCCGCGTCGATCACACCTTCGTCCTTCTTCTGCCCGTCGCCATTGGCCGCTCCATCGCCTTGCGAAGATGGCCCGCCCGGCGCGCCGGATGTCTGCGCGGAATTGGCCTTGTAAAGCACCTCGGCCAGTTTGTGGCTGGCCTTGGTCAACCGCTCGTGCGCAGCCTTCAATTCCGATGCGCTCGGTGTGCCTTCCAGTGTCTTTTTCGCATCGGCCAGCGCCGACTCGACCTCGGTCTTGTCCGCGGCCTGCACTTTTTCGCCCGCGTCCTTCAACATCTTTTCGATGTTGTAGACCATACCGTCGAGCGAGTTGCGCGCCTCGATCTCCTCGCGCTTCTCCTTGTCCTCTGCGGCGTGGGCCTCGGCATCCTTGGCCATGCGCTCCACCTCTTCCTTGCTCAACCCGGAGCTCGAACTGATGGTGATGCGCGTGTCCTTGCCCGTGGCGTTGTCCTTCGCTGTCACGTTCAAAATGCCGTTGGCGTCGATGTCAAACGTAACTTCGATCTGCGGCACTCCGCGCGGCGCCGGAGGAATCCCAGCTAGCTTGAACTTGCCCAGCGTGCGGTTAGCCGCCGCCATGGGCCGCTCGCCCTGCAGTACATGCACCTCAACCTCGGTCTGCGAGTCCGCCGCTGTCGAAAACGTCTCCGTCTTCTTGGTCGGAATCGTCGTGTTGCGCGGAATCATCGGCGTCGCTACCCCGCCCAGTGTCTCAATAGCCAGGGTCAGCGGTGTCACGTCCAGCAGCAGCAGATCCTTCACTTCGCCTGCCAGCACACCGGCTTGAATCGCCGCGCCGATAGCCACCACTTCATCGGGGTTCACGCCCCGGTGCGGCTCCTTGCCGAAGAGGCCTTTCACCAGTTCCTGAATCTTGGGCATGCGCGTCTGGCCGCCCACCAGCACCACTTCGTCGATGTCGCTGAAACTGATGCCCGCATCGGCAACCGCCTTCTTGCACGGCTCCAGCGAACGCTCCAGCAGATCGCCTACCAACTGCTCCAGCTTGGCCCGCGTCAGCTTGCGCACCAGGTGCTTCGGCCCGCTGGCATCGGCGGTGATAAACGGCAGATTGATCTCCGTCTCCACGGTCGTCGAGAGCTCGATCTTGGCCTTTTCCGCAGCATCCTTCAGGCGCTGCAAAGCCATCTCATTGCCCTTTGAGCCAGGTCAAGCCCATGCTCCTGCTTGAACTCGGTGATAAGCCAGTCTACGATGCGCTGGTCGAGGTTGTCGCCGCCCAGATGCGTATCGCCATTGGTCGACTTCACCTCAATAACGCCTTCGCCAACTTCCAGAATCGAAATATCAAAGGTGCCGCCGCCAAAGTCATACACGGCGATCGTCTCGTCCTTCTTCTTGTCCAGCCCATAGGCCAGCGCGGCCGCCGTCGGCTCATTCACAATGCGCTTCACGTCGAGGCCGGCAATCTTGCCCGCATCCTTGGTCGCCTGGCGCTGTGCGTCGTTAAAGTAGGCCGGCACCGTGATCACAGCCTCGGTGACCGTCTCGCCCAGGTAGGCCTCGGCGCTCTTCTTCAGCTTCTGCAGGATCATGGCCGAGATTTCCGGCGGGGTGTACTCCTTGCCCTGCGCCACAACCGCCACGTGATCGCCCTGTCGAACGACCTTGAACGGAACCATCTTCATTTCGTCGTTACTTCGTCGTAACGACGCCCCATGAAGCGCTTGATCGAGAAAATCGTGTTTTCGGGGTTCGTGATTGCCTGGCGCTTGGCTACCTGCCCCACCAGCCGCTCGCCATTCTTTGCAAACGCGACTACTGAGGGAGTAGTACGCGAACCCTCTTCATTTGGAATGACTTTTGGCTCGCCGCCTTCCATCACCGCGACGCACGAGTTAGTCGTTCCCAGATCGATTCCGATAATCTTTGCCATGTTGGTTTCCTGCCTGCCTGTAGAAATACTGACTTCTATAAGATGCATCATTGAGTGAGATAGTGTCAACTTTTGTTGATGGTTCTCCTATAAGCCATTCAGCCCACCCGTCCCATCCCCATGCTTCACAATGCGAACCAACCCTCTTGCACACAATGTCCGACTGAATTAGTCTTAATTAAATCCGACAGAATCGGTCGCATATTCGGAGGAAAGTCCTTTTGTTCTCAAGAATGATGTCCCGTGCTCCCGGGCCCTGGTGCTGGCTCATACTCTGCATTCCGCTCCTCTTTGCGTCCTCAGCGAGGTCCCAGGAAAAGCCTTACTTTGTCACCTATTCGCATGATCTCGAAGAACCGGGCAACCTCGAGATCGAGACCAAAACGGCGCTGGCCCGGCCCGATGGCAGCAACCACTATGGCGCTACGGCGATGGAACTGGAGTACGGCGTCCGCGCATGGTGGACCTCCGAGCTGTACCTCGACGGCCAGGTAACCGCACAGGACTCGACCCTCTATACCGGCTTCCGCATCGAGAACCGAGTCCGCCCGCTGATGCGCGAACACCTTCATCAATCCGGTCCTCTACGTCGAATACGAAAGCATCTCCGGCGCCGATAAGACGATCCTTGAGTTCGTCGGCCACGACGGTCAGGCCGATCTGGCAGAGCCCAATGGCGAAGCCCGCCGCGAACACCAGCACGAGGCCGAACTGAAGCTGATTCTTTCGTCCAACCTCAAAGCCTGGAACGTCTCGGAAAACTTCATCTCCGAGAAGAATTTAGGCCACGCCCCATGGGAGTTCGGCTACGCCGTCGGGGCCACACGTCCCTTGCGCAGCGCTGCCAGCGAACGGGCCTGCATGTACTGCGCAGACAAGTTCATCGCCGGCGTTGAAGCCTATGGCGGTTTGGGCGACACCGCTTCCCTCACCCTGCGCGATACTTCTCACTACATCGCCCCGTTAATCGGATGGCAGCTTCCCCGCGGCATCCGCCTCAGCTTCTCGCCGGGTTTCGGACTCACCGACACCAGCCTGGCCCGCGTCTACCGCGCCGGCCTGGCATTCGAGCTCAGCCAGCTTGGGGAGTGGTTCCACCACATCGGAGGCGCTCAATGACTCGTCGCTCGGCCGGAATGTCTTGCCTCTTCTTCGGTGCCACCCTGGCCTTTGCGGCCACCGCCGGTTCTCACTGGCAGCATGCCTCGCCCAAGGACCGTGACCGTACCAACCCCTTCGCCAACCAGGCCACCGCCGTTGCCGCCGGTGCGCGGGTTTACAACGATCACTGCGCCGAATGCCACAAAGCCGACGCCCTGGGCGACGGCCGCAAAAAACCCTCCCTACGCACCTTGAGCGTCCGTTCCGCCACCGATGGCGAACTCGAGTGGTTCCTCCGCCAGGGCGATCTCGGCCACGGCATGCCCTCGTGGTCGAGTCTGCCCGAAGCCCAGCGCTGGCAAATAGTCGCCTACCTCCGGTCTCTTCCATAAACCGGGCGGTGATGCCGCCCCTCCATCCGAACAGGTCGGCCCAGCAGCAATGCGGCATCCGTCACTGCCCGCTGCGCACCGGATCATTTACCCTCGACTGTTCCGGCCATAATGAACACCGCCCAGGCCCAAGCCGCCCGCTACCCCCTCACCCAGGGCGTAAACCCCTGGCTGGTCACCGTCTCCGTCATGCTGCCCACCTTCATGGAGGTGCTCGACACAGCGATCGCCTCGGTAGCCCTCCCTTACATCGCCGGATCCCTCTCGGCGTCCAACTCTGAAGCCACCTGGGTCCTCACCAGCTACCTGGTCGCCAACGCCGTCATCCTTCCCGCCTCCAACTGGTTCGCCCGCCGCTTCGGACGCAAGCGGTTCCTCCTCTTCTGCGTCATCATCTTCACCATTGCCTCGTTTTTCTGCGGAGCCGCCCCGTCCCTCTCCATCATCCTGTTGGCCCGCGTGCTCCAGGGTGCCGGTGGCGGTGCATTGCAACCTCTATCGCAGTCCATCCTGCTCGAAAGCTTTCCCCCGGCCAAACGTTCCATGTCCATGGCCGCCTATGGCCTCGGTATTGTCGTCGCTCCGGTCCTCGGCCCCACCCTCGGCGGCTGGCTTACCGACACCTTCAGCTGGCGCTATGCCTTTTACATCAATATCCCGGTCGGCATTCTCGCCGTCATCCTCATCACCCGCTTCGTCCACGACCCGCCTTACATCAAGAACGCGAAGGTAAGCCCCTTCGACAACATAGGCTTCGGCCTCCTCATCGTGTGGACAGGCTGCCTGCAGATCGTGCTGGACAAGGGCCAGGAGGACGATTGGTTCGGCGCCATCTGGGTCCGCTGGGCCGTGGCAGCCTTGATCTTCGGTTTCATCGCCTGGGTGTGGCGCTCCTGGTCCAATCCCCGAGGCCTCGTCGATTTGCATGTGCTCAAGGATCGCAACTTCCGCACTGGTTGCTTCCTCATTGCGCTGCTGGGCATGTGCATTTACATCACCATCGCCATCCTGCCGCTTTATTACCAGGAAGTGCTCGGCTACACAGCCTTCAGCGCCGGCCTTGTCGTCGGTCCCCGCGGAATCGGGTCGTTTATCGGGTCACCCGTCATCGGCATCCTCGGCTCCCGCATCGACAATCGCAAGCTCCTCAGCGCTGGCTTCATCGGCTTCGGCGTATGCTCGTTCATCTTCGGCATGGTCAACCTCGACATCGGTCCGTACACCCTGCTCTTCCCCATCATGCTAACCGGGTTTGCCCTGAGCTTCGTTTTCGTGCCCCTCGCCACCATGAGCACCTCCACTATTCCCCGCGAAGAGATGGGCAATGCCACCGGCCTCTTCAACATGCTGCGCAACATTGGCGGATCGATCGGCATCGCCATGGCTACCACAGCGCTCATCCGTCGCGCAGCCCTGCACCAGAACGAGCTCGGCGCCAACCTGGGAGCCTCGAATTTCATCCTCCAACAGCGTTCGACCGCCATCGCCGGCTATCTCGGCCACCAGCTCGGCCGCGCCCAGGGCCGTCCCGGTTCCATGGGCCTGCTCTACGGCATGATGCAACAGCAATCTGCCCTCATGGCCTATGTCGACGTCTTCCGCTGGACTGCCGTCCTGGCCTTCTTCTGCGCGGCAGCCGTCTGGCTCTTCAAAAAGCCCATCAAACACGCCGCCCCGCCGCCGGGAGCGCATTGACCCTCCGTTCATGGCGCCACCCAACATCTCATCGAAAACACACCGCTCAGGGCATTTCGCTCTCTCCGCCAAGGCAACCGCATCGCTCCCTTAAGCCTCTATACCTTTGAACGGCTTGGTCCGCTCCAGCGGCCCTGTCGTCTCAAGCCAGGGCAGAGGCGCTGGGGTTTTCGCGATTTCCCTCACTTTGCCGGTGACGAAGGAGAATCGCAATGGCAGTCACCGGACTCTGCCCCGCACATCCCTCAATCACTGCCTCCTCTTTCATGGCGAAAGGAATCCTATGTCGAACCCCTCGGAAGATCTCAAGGAAACCGAGTCTACCTTGCGCAATGTCATCGAGGTCCTGATTGACAGTCAGGAGCGCATTCAAGAGATCGGAGACCACCTGAGCGACGAAACCCTCAAACGCTTTTTCCTCGAAGAGTCCTTGAAGCGCGCAAGTTTTCGAGGCGATCTTGAAAATATTCTTCACCAGGAGGGAGTCCACGATGTGAAAGAGAGCGGGACGGTAGAGGGAGCGTTGCGTCGCGCCTGGGGCGCCCTCATGGCAAAGTTGGGAGGCGGAGATCACGCTCTTCTTGACACTGCGGAGGCTGGCGAGGATGCCGCAAAGAGAGTCTATTCCGATGCGATGAAGGAGTACCTGCCCCTCCCCATCCGCCAGATGCTGGCCACCCAGGCGGCCCACATCGAGAGTTCGCACGAATATATCAAAACCGCCCGCGACAGCTGTAAACAATAGCCGAGAGAAATTCCGTTCCGTCGCAATCCGGAATCCCTCCGCGTCCGCTCGTTCCACCGCTTCCGCGCGCTCCGATGCACGCAAACAGCGTGCCCGTTGAACCCGGTTAAGCCTTGCATCGGTGCAACTCCAAGCATGTTACTAGCATCCATTCCCACATGTTACTAGCATCCATTTCGCGAGTGCCGTCCGCTAACTCGCGCGGAGTGCGTTTTGCTCAATTTACAAGTAGGGAGCCCAGTCGATGATGAGTTATCGCAACTACAACTACTTAGTCTTGTTACTTGCCACGTCGGGCCTGCTGACTGCGCAAGATGCGAATCCTACCTCAAATTCGAATCCGCAAAACACCGAGCCGCCCGGGCAGGTAGGAACTTACAATGGCGAACCCCTATATAGAATTCAGGTGGTCGGACGCGACATTCCGGCCATCAACTACTTTCATCGCAATGGTTCCACCAAGATTGGCTTTCAGGGAACGAGTCTTCTCCCTGAAGCCAAAGGCTCGGCCAAGGTGGACAGCAAACTCGGCCGCACCGTCATCGACGCCCACCTGGAAGGGCTCTCTCCTGCCAACGGCTACGGCGTCGAGTATCTGACATATGTCCTTTGGGCCATCACGCCCGAAGGCCGTCCGGTCAACCTTGGTGAAGTCCTTCCGACGGGGTCGAAGGGCACTGAAAATCTCACCGTCACAACCAACCTGCAGGCGTTCGGCCTCATCGTCACTGCCGAGCCATATTTTTCAGTCACCATGCCCAGCGATGTTGTCGTGATGCAAAACTACGTCCTCGACGACAAAACGCAGGGTGTTCTCCAGCAGGTGAACGCGCACTATTCCCTTCTGCCCCGCGGATCGTACGAAGAGATTGCGGGACGCCACACTGTGCTTCACCCCATCACCCGCGATGAGCGCTCCCCGCTCGAACTGTACGAGGCAGTGAATGCGGTCCAGATTGCCGATGCTGCCGGCGCTGAAAAGTACGCGGCCGATTCCATGGCCACCGCTAAAACCGCTCTTCAGAACGCACAGGATACAGACACTCACCAAAAAGATCGCAAACAGACCATCACCTTCGCGCGTGAAGCGGTACAGGCCGCCGAAGATGCGCGCATCATTACCATTCGCAAGATCAAGGCAGAGGATGATGCCGCACAGCAGCAGGCACGCCTGAATGCCGAGCAAGCGGCACAGCAGTCGCAGCAGGCCGCTCAACAAGCGCAGTTAGCAGAGGAACAGCAGGCCGCGCAGCGCGCGCGAGCACAGGCTGAAGCGGCGCAGGCACAGGCTCAGGCCGCCGAAGCGGAAGCCCGCGCACAAAAGGCGCGTGATGCCCAGCAGGCCGCCGAGCAGAGCGCCCAGCAAGCCACTCAGCGGGCGGAGCAAGAACGGGAACGCCTCAAGCAGCAGCTCAACCAGGTCCTTCAGACCACTGAGACAGCGCGCGGCTTGATTGTCAACATGTCTGACGTCCTCTTCGACTTCAACAAGTACACGTTAAAGCCGGAAGCGCGTGAAAAGCTGGCCAAGGTTTCTGGAATTCTGCTGGCCTATCCAAACCTGAAGCTTCAGGTGGAAGGCTATACCGATAACATCGGCTCCGACGAATATAACGAGAAGTTATCGCAGGAGCGCGCCGACGGTGTGCGCGATTATCTCGCATCGCAGGGAGTTCCGGGTGACGGTATCTCCGCTACCGGTTATGGCAAGAGCAACCCCATCGCCGATAACTCCACTAACTCCGGAAGAGCCCAGAACCGGCGCGTGCAGTTAGTGGTTTCAGGCGCCTCGATCGGCATTCAGGAAACACCCCGGCGCCGCCTCGCAAACGCCACCGACCGTGAGCGAACCGCAGCCTTCTCAGCCCGCGGTTCCCGTCAATCCGTCAGGCGTAGCCAACCCTCCGCAGTAATCGCCGCGCCGAGCAAAAATGGGCTGCGCCGGATTCCCTACTCCAGAATCGCGACGCAGCCCATATCTTTTGCCTGCACTCTTCCTGATCGCCCGCATAGCCTTACCCAGTGAGCGGCAGGAATCGTTTCTCATTCTCGTCGTACTGCTCGATCCGCCCGCTGAGAATGTCGTAATACCATCCACGCACCGTAAGCCGTCCCTCTCGCATCGCCCGCGCCACCGAAGGCTGCGCTTTCAAATTCAGCCATTGTGCCACCACGTTGCCGCGAATCAGCGATGCCAGTTCAGCGCTCGCGCCTTCATCCGGATTCTGTGGTTGGCGATGGCTGAAAGCCCCCTCCACATGATGCAGCCAACGGCTCGCCTTGGGCAGACTCTCCAGGCCCGTGCCGGCCAGCGCCGCCTTCATCGCGCCGCAATCGGAGTGTCCGCAAAGAATCGCCTGCTTCACCTTCAGAACTTCCACCGCATATTCAATCGTCGCCGTGCATCCGTCCACATCATTGGCGGTCACCGGGACCACGTTTCCCGCATTGCGCGTAATAAACAGGTCGCCGGGACCCGTGCCCAAAAACAAATCCGGCAACACGCGCGAGTCCGAACAGGTAATGAACAGCCACTCCGGCGCCTGTGACTCCGCCAACAGATGAAACTCACTCCGCCTTCCCGGAAATACCTCGGCTAAAAATCTCTTGTGCCCCTCAATCAGTCGTTCCATCTACGCGTCGTCACCTTTCGAATGACCATGCTTTGCACATCGTGCCTGAATCAGCCTATCGCATTGGCCTCAGGTTAACCCCGCCTCCGCCTGTTAAGCTTGGTTCCGTGATCTCCGAGGGTTTTCGTTTTAAAGACGCGCGCCATCGAGTTCGTTTGTCTGATCGCCATTGCCGCTTTTCGGTCTCCACGCAGGCGCAAACCGTAGACACCATCGACCCCGCGCTCAAAAGCACGAATCGATCAAATCGCCGCGCAGGTGCTCGAAGCAGCGCGGTGTTCCTTCAGCCTCGGTCGCCGTTGTCAAGGGCGGAAAGCTCGTCTACACCCACGCCTACGGCATGGCGCACATCGAGCCGCCGGTCCCCGCCACGCCCGACATGCGCTACTCCATCGGCTCCATCTCCAAACAATTCACGCCACCGCCATCCTGCTGCTGCAGCAGCAGGGCAAGCTCCATCTCAATGATCCCGTGGGCAAGTACGTGCCGGGGCTGACGCGCGGCAACGAGGTAACGATTCGCGAAATCCTCTCCCACACATCGGGCTATCAGGATTACTGGCCCGAAGATTACCTGATGACCCCGATGGTAAAGCCCGAGACCGCGCAACAGATTCTCGATGCCTGGGCAAGAAGCCGCTCGACTTCGATCCCGGCACGCAATGGCAATACTCCAACACCAACTACGTCATCGCCGGCCTCATCGTCGAAAAAGTCAGCGGCGAAAAGCTCATGGATTTCCTCACCCAACACATCTTCCGTCCGCTGGGACATGAAGTCGGTGTGGAACTCGGACGAAGAGAAGCCACCCGGGCCGATGCCACCTCCTACTATCGCAATGCGCTGGGACCGTTGCGTGCCGCGCCCAAGGAGGGCCGCGGCTGGATGTTCGCCGCCGGCGAACTGGCCATGACCGCTCACGACCTCGCCCTCTGGGACGAAAGCCTCATCGCGCGCACCATCCTGACGCCCGGGAGCTACAACGAAATGTTCACCGAGGTAAAGACTGCAAGGATGGCAAACCCACGCACTATGGCCTCGGCGTCCAAATTGAAGATCGCAACGGCCATCGCTCCATCGAGCACGGCGGTGAAGTCACCGGCTTTGTCTCGCGAGAATGACGTGTGCGTCGACGATGGCGTCGCCGTCGCCGTGCTCACAAATCACATGGCAGGCGGAGCAGCCAGGAGATCGCCCGCCTGGCCGCCGCCACCGTGGCCGGAGCAGGCAGCCAATCCCCGCCGAGCAGCAGGCGATCGCCATCTATCGCGGCCTGCAGAAGGGTCACATCGACCGCAGCCTCCTCGCGCCGAACCTCAATGATTATTTTTCCGCCCAGACCATTGCCGATTTCCGCGACAGCCTCGGCCCCCTGGGCGAACCTCTGACCTTCCGTCAGACCCACGAGTCTTTCCGCGGCGGCATGACCTTCCGTGCCTTCAGCATTGTGTATCCGACACGCCACCTGACCCTCACAACCTACACATACCCCGACGGCAACCTCGAGCAATACCTGATCGAACCGCAGAATAGTGGTCCACATTTCGCCTCGTAAAAATTGGGTCCCCAGGTCCGGATTCTCGGACCTGGGAAAACTACCAAACCGCACGCCCCACCGACTCAAGCCCCGCGCCATTTCCTTACCAACCACACCGCGCGCATGCGCCACCGACCGCACCGCAGGTACTGCCGCGATACACTTGAACTTGACCTATGTTTGAGAACCTTACAGACAAACTCCAGCGCGCCTTCAAAAACCTCCGCGGCCAGGGCACGCTCACTGAAGAAAACATCGCCGAAGCCCTGCGGCGAGATTCGCGTCGCCCTGCTCGAGGCCGACGTCAACCTCAACGTCGCCCACGACCTGATCGAGCACATCCGCGTCAAGGCCGTCGGCACCGAAGTGCTTACCGCGCTCTCGCCCTCCGAGCAGGTCATCAAGATCGTTCGCGACGAGCTCATCGAACTGCTCGGCAAAGACACCGCCCGCTTCAAATTCTCCTCGCAGCCGCCCACCGTCATTCTCATGGCCGGCCTGCAGGGCTCCGGCAAAACCACCACCAGCGGCAAGCTCGCGGCCTGGCTCAAAAAGGGCGGCCACCGCCCCATGCTCGTCTCGGTCGACGTCTACCGCCCCGCCGCGCGCGAGCAGCTCAAAGTCGTCGCCAAGTCCATCGAAGCCGCATCTACGAAGGCGACCTCAAAGGCGAAGCCCGCCGGGTCCGCGCTCGTCGAGCGCCTCGCCAAAGAGGCTCGCCGCGAAGCCGTCATCATGGGCTGCGACACGCTCATCGTCGACACCGCCGGCCGCCTCCACGTCGACGAAGAACTCATGGACGAAATGGCGCGGCTCAAAAAGCTGCTCAACCCCAGCGAGATCCTCTTCATCGCCGACGCCATGACCGGCCAGGACGCCGTCAACTCCGCGCAGGATTTTCACACACGCCTCGGCCTCACCGGCGTCGTCCTCACCAAGATGGATGGCGACGCCCGCGGCGGCGCGGCGCTCTCCATTCGCCACGTCACCGGCCAGCCCATCAAGTTCATCGGCGTGGGAGAAAAGCCCGACGCCTTCGAGCCTTTCCATCCCGACCGCATCGTCGGCCGCATCCTCGGCATGGGCGACATGATGTCGCTCATCGAGAAAGCCGAGTCCACCCTCGACCGCAAAAAATCCGAAGAGTTCGCCAAGAAAGCCCTCCTCGGTGACGGCTTCACACTCGAAGACTTCCGCGACCAGCTGCTCCAGATCAAAAAGATGGGCTCTATGGAAAGCATCCTCAAGATGCTGCCGTCGGTCGGCCCCTTCGCCGGCCTGCAGCAGGCGCAAAGAATGTCGACGAAAAGCAGTTCACGCGCCTCGAAGCCATCATCAACTCCATGACCCCCAACGAACGCCGCAACCACGAAATCATCTCCGGCTCCCGGCGCAAGCGCATCGCCGCCGGCTGCGGCACAACCGTGCAGGACGTAAACCAGCTTCTCCGCCAATACGCCCAGATGGCCAAAATGTTCAAGCAAATGGGCAAAGGCGGCCTGGCCCGCAACATGATGCGCGGCGGCATCGGCGCCCTGGGCATGGGCAAACAGAAATTCGGAAGATAGCGTTGAGGTTTGAAATTGAGATGTCATTCTGAGCGACCCTGAGCGAAGTCGAAGGGGAGTCGAAGAACCTGCGGTTGCTTTTGTAACGGGTACCGCACGCCTGCAAAGACTCTGAGCGATTGAGCAGCCACCGAGGCACAACCATGACCCCCCTTCAGGACCAACTCGACGAGATCACCGCCAACACCCGGCACCTGGTCCAGGCCGAGCGCCTCGCCGTCGGCGAGCGCGCCCTCGAAGAGCTCTTCGCCACCGGCATCGAAGAACAGATTCTCCCCGTCGGCGCCACCGCGCCCGATTCGCGCTCAAGGACGCCAGCGGCAAGCTCGTCCGCTCAGCCGACCTGCTCGCCCTCGGCCCGCTGGTCATCAAGTTTTTCCGCGGCCGCTGGTGCCCCTATTGCGTGACGGAGCTCGAAGCCTGGCGCGACCTCTACGGCCAGACTCCGCGAACACGGCGCGCTCATGGTCGCCATCGGCCCGCAAACCCAGCGCCAGAGCGACTTCATGGCCGGCCAGCACGGCCTGCCCTTCCCTGTCCTCACCGACCCCGACAACGCCGTCGCCGAAAAGTTCGGCCTCGTCTACACCATCCCCGAGTATCACCGCGACTACTATCTCTCCATCCTCGTCAAATCCCTTTCATCAACGGCGAGAAAAGCTGGCGCCTGCCCCTTGCCGGCCACCTACGTCATCGCGAAAGACCGCAAGGTCGTCTTCGCCGAGGCCCACGCCGATTTCCGCGTCCGCCCCGAGCCCGAAGAAGTCCTCGTGCGCCGCCTTCGCAGCACCCAACCGCATAGACTTCGCATCGATTGCGCTACGTGCTTCGAGCAGCGCCGCGGCCCGCCATAAGAGTCTGGCGATCCCAGCGTACCGCGCAAAAACACCTTGCTCCGCGAAAGCTCCCCGCCGACCAGCTCCACCGATCGCTTCGGCACCCCAAACGTCTCTGCCAGAAAATCAATCAGCGCCTCGTTCGCGCGTCCTTCGATCGGCTGAGCCTGCACGGCAATCTTCAACTGCGCCGACACACCTTCCCCGTAAATCCCCACAATCGCCGTCTTTTTCGCACCCGGCTGCGCACGTACAGCAAGCGTTACGCCGCCCGCGATCTCGCGCAGCATTCCACCGCTCATTCGGGTGGACCAGTGTAGGGCGCACGCTTCCCAAACAAGGCAGTCCCGATCCGGATCCGCGTCGCGCCCTCTTCAATCGCCAGAGGAAAGTCTCCGCTCATCCCCATCGACAGCACATCGAGACTCAACGCAGGATGGCCGCAGCCCACTTGTCCCGCCACTCGCGCAAGCTGCGAAAACAGGCCCGTGTCACGTCTTCCGCCACGCCCCACGGCGCAATGGTCATCAGCCCGCGCACCTCAAGATGGAGAAGGCCGGAAGGACATCCAACAACTCAGCCCCTTCGCAAGACTCTGGCTCAACCCCGCTCTTCGTCTCCTCCGGACTCAGTTTCACTTCGATCAGCACCGGCAGCCGCTTGCCCACTTTGCCCGCAGCCTCGTTCAAGCGCTCCGCGAGGTGCACCGAATCCAGCGAATCGACTCCGTCAAAAAGTTCCACGGCACGATGCGTTTTGTTCGATTGCAGATGTCCGATCAGATTGCACTCCGTGCTCTTGCGCCACGGACTTGGCTTCGCCGCCTTAGCCGCAAACTCCTGCACGCGGTTTTCGCCAAACAACCTGATCCCGAGCGTCGCGGCTTCCGCAATCGTCGTGGCCGGATACGTCTTCGTCACAGCCATCAGCTCGATCTCGTGCCGGCCCCGCCCCGCCCGTCTGCAGGCGGACTCGATCTCCGCTTCCAGCCTCTCGAGGTTGTCAGCCAGCGCTGTCATCGCGCTCCTCTCCGCATCCCCGTGTCCGCCTCAGCGCCCGTGCTCCTCAAGATACTTCTCCGCCTCCAGCGCCGCCATGCAGCCCGTGCCCGCGGCGGTAATCGCCTGGCGATAACGCCTGTCCTGCACATCGCCGCAGGCATACACCCCCGGAACTACCACACCATCATGCGTGGTGAGCACGTTATCCTTGGTCCGGATGTACCCGTCGTCGTCCAGGTCGATTTGCCCTTTGAACATCTTGGCGTTGGGCTCGTGTCCGATCCCCAGAAACAGGCCGTCGATATCCAGTGTGCTGGTGCTGCCGCTTTTCACGTCGCGCAAGCGCAGTCCCTTCACCTCACGATCTTCCACTCCCAACACTTCGTCCACAATCGTGTTGGTGCGCAACTCGATATTGGGATGCGCCATCGCCCGCTCCAGCATGATCTTTGAAGCGCGAAAGGCCTCCCGGCGGTGCAGCAGCGTCACTTTCGTAGCAAAGCGCGTCAGAAATAGCGCCTCTTCCATCGCTGAGTCGCCGCCGCCCACCACGGCGATCGGCTTGCCGCGAAAGAAGAACCCGTCGCACGTGGCGCAGCTTGAAACTCCGTGACCGATCAGCGCCTGCTCGCTGGGGATCCCCAGCCAGCGCGCGCTGGCGCCCGAGGCGATAATCAGCGTGCGCGTGTGGATCTCGCCCGTCGACGTTTGCAGCCGGAAGGGATGGACATTCAGGTCCACGCTATTCAGGTGAGCCAACTGGTAGCTCGCGCCGAAGCGTTCCGCCTGCTTCTTCATGTTTTCGATCAGTTCAGGCCCCTGGATGCCCTCCGGCCAGCCAGGAAAGTTCTCAACCAGTGTGGTGATGGAGAGTTGCCCCCCCGGTTCATGTCCTTCCAGCACCATCGGATTCAATCCGGCGCGCGCGGTGTAGATGGCTGCAGTAAGCCCGGCGCAGCCGGACCCCAATATTACGGTGTCGCGAGTTTCGTTCATTCGGTTCGTCCTGCCTGTCGTCCTGCCCAGATTCTAGATGGTTCAATCGCGATTCGGATTCAAGCCGCCCGCCCAGCCTCCTGCCGGCTCAGCCCAGTGTGGCCGCCAGCAACCGCGGCCGCTCCGCAGCCAGCCTGACCACAAGCTCGCCAAACAGCGTATTGGCCCAGGCAAACCAGGGGCGGGTAAAGTTGGCCGCATCGTCCTTCGAGAACGATTCGTGCATAAACCCCGTGCCCGCGGTCGTGTCGCGAAGAACACGCAGGCACTGCCTTATCTCCTGTTCATCGATGGTTGTGAGAGCGCGATACGCGATCGACATGGGCCATATCATGTTGAGTCCCGCATGGGGGCTGCCCACGCCTTCGCCTGCCTTGCCGCGGCAGAAATACGGATTGGCCTCGCTGAGCACGAATCGCCGCGTCCGCTGGTAAACCGCATCTTCGATCCCGCAGCATTTGAGGTAGGGCAGGCTCAGCAGACCCGGCGCGCCCGCGTCGTCCATCATCAGCGCGTTGCCGTAGCCGTCCACTTCATATGCCCAGATATCGCCGAATTCTGCGTGGTGCGTCTTCCCATACTGCTGCACCGCGCCTTCCACTTCCGTTGCCAGCGCCTCGGCCTCGGTGGCCAAACTGGCATCGCCCAACGCGTGCGTCGCCAGGGCCGCCAACTGGCGCAGGCTCGCCACTGCAAACAGGTTGGCAGGCACAAACAGCGGATAAATGCACGCATCGTCCGAAGGGCGAAACATCGAAAAGATCATGCCCACCGGCCGCGCAGGATTTCCAAAACCACCCAGAGGCAGCGTGTCGCTGGGTATCGCCGACTCGCGCTGAAACGAATACGGTCCCCGTCCCGCCTTGCGCTGCTGAGTGCGAAATGTGCGCACGATGGTCCACGCCGCTTCCTTCCAACGCGCGTCGAAGGGCCGCGTGTCTCCGGTCGCCTGCCAGTACCCGTGCGCCAGCCGGATGGGATAGCACAGCGAATCCACCTCCCACTTGCGCTCACCAACTCCCGGCCGATGCTCGGTCTGGTCTTTGACCGCCCACGTCAGTGGAGCCGCCGTCGCATCGCGCATAAACGCATTCGCATACGGGTCCAGCAGAATCATGCGCGCCTGGCGGCGAATTGCGCCTTCCAGCAGCTCCCGCAGGGGCGCGTCATCCTTTGCCAGCGGCACATAGGGCCACAGTTGCGCCGAGGAGTCGCGCAGCCACATGGCATCGATATCGCCCGTCACGATATACGTGTCCGGCTCGCCTTCAAAGCTCCCCGGATAAACCGTCGTGTCCAGCGTATTGGGAAAAGAGTTTTCGAAAATCGTGGCCAGCGCCGCATCGCCCATCCCTCGCTGTACCCGCGGAATCAGGGCCTCAACCGACGCGCTCGTAAAATGCCGGTCGGCTTTCGACGGCCTGGCATGCGGCAACTCCGCTGCCAACGCCGCAATCCCGCCCCAGTCCCCCTGGGCCACCGCCCAAACCGCGGTCGCCCCTTTCAAACAGTCTCGCCGGCTCAAGGTGCTCAATGCACGCTGTCCCTTCGCGGCCCCTGCAGCCGTCCGCGCCTTTCTTTAAGATGATGCGTATGGCCAACCTAACTCTAGTCTACGGAATGCGGCTGCTCCCTGAGGGCGAAGTGAAAGAGATTCACGACGCCACCCTCAAGCTGACCAACGGGCACGAAGCCCACGTCACCATGCACGTGCTAGAGGGTTCCCGCGAGGAGATTGAGAAACAGCTCAAGCAGAGCTTGGATGCATTTTTCGATTTTTATCCGGAACTCTGACGAACTGCGGACCGGATTTCCCAGCCCGTGCGCTACCGTTGCAATTTAAACCGCAACTGACTCTATGTCTGCGATCCGTGCGGAGGTTTTGGCGCTCTTCTTTGCGGCTGCGGCGGCGCTGGTCTTCACGCGCAAATTGTCGAGCGCATAGTCGATATAGCGCGGCTCATAGTGCGAGGTCTGGCCCATGAAACGGCAAGTCGCCACAACCTGGTCAACGACGAATCGCGGCATGTAGGCTGCAAATTCCATCTGCTTCTCGTGGGTGAGCTTGTGCACAATGTAGTTGAAGACTTCGTCCTCCAACGGCATCCCCTGCTTTTCGCTCTCCTTCTTGAAGATGATCTTGAAATTCTCGTAGCTCGGCGCTCCTACTTCGATCTTGTAGGGCAACCGCCGCAGGAACGCCGGATCCATCAGGTCCTCAGGCTCCAGGTTGGTCGAGAAAATAATCAGCTCCTCAAAAGGAATGCTGAAGCTCTTGCCTGTATGCAGCTTTAAATAATCGATGCGGCTCTCAAGAGGTACAATCCACCGGTTCAGCAGGTTCGTCGGGCTTACAAGCTGGCGGCCGAAGTCATCGATGATGAAAGTGCCGCCCAGCGCCTTCACATGCAGCGGCGCCTCATAGTAGTGGCCTGTTTCGTCATACCGCAGATCGAGCATTTCCAGCGTCAGTTCGCCACCCGTCACCACAAACGGTCTTCGGCACGGAACCCAGCGCGCATCGTAATCTTCGCGACGCACTACCGAGATGCCGGCGTCATCGCTCATCTCCGTCCGGTTCAGTTCCGTATGAATACTCGGATCGTGCACGCGGATGATCTGTCCCTCCACTACCACCGCATACGGGACATAAATCACATCGTGGAAAATGCTCGTGATTCGCAGTGCGGTCGAGGTCTTTCCATTTCCCGGCGGCCCATACAGCAGAATTGCCCTGCCCGAGTTCAACGCCGGACCCACTTGTTCGACGATCGTGTCGTCGAAAGTCAGATCGCTCAGCCCCTTGCGCAACCGCTCCACCGTAATCAGTTCATTGGTGAGCTTCTGCAGGCTGACCTGATCGTTGAATTCTTCCAGCGTCACCGGCGCCGGACCGGTGTAGTGCAGGCGCGAGAGCGCATCCAGCGTCCATCTCCTCCCTTCCTCGGTAAACGCATAGCTCAAGTCGATCGGGTTGTCGGCATACCGCGATCCAAGGTTCTGCAGCAGTTGGCGGTTCACTGCCATCTGCACCAGTTCAAGCACGATGTGGTACGGCAGCTTGATCGCGTCGACGAATTGGCGGGTCGTCTCCAGGCGGTCGCGGTAGATGAGCTTCAGCAACAGGCCCATCAGGTCGACTTCATCAATTCCAATAGCCTTGATATCCGCAGGCTCCCGCGGTATCCGGTGAAGGAAAGAGTCCAGTTTCTCGCGCGTAATCGCTCCGAGAGCCACCAGGTTGTCGCCCAGCCGGCCGCCCTTTTCCGTGAGCCGCTCGAGCGCCTTGGTTATATCCTCTTCCGTAACCAGCTTCGCCCGGACCAGCAAATCACCCATTCGAAGTCGAATAGCGATGGTGTCCTCCCCGTGACCGCACTTCGCCCCTTGGCTCGAGCCAGGCGCACCAAACCGCGCCTCCAGCCGCAGGTAACCCCCTGATCTGCGTCAATTCCAATCAGGTAACTGGCTTATTTTAGCTGAGAATAGGAATCTTGCAGAAACTAAAGTAATTGCGCCAATCGAGTATGTCGCACGCAGGTAATTCATCGCCACCTGCAGAAAGGCGAGTTTCATCGAGATGTTTCTGCGGGGCGATTCCGCATTAGAGATCACTTAGAAAGAAACAAGCAGAATGGCCGCAAACATGCCCCTGCTTGGCGTCTGGAGCCCATTTCGTGTCTGTCTCCGTGCGCGCCCCTCGAATCGCAGCCTGCCTGCTCGCCGCCGCTTTCGCCCCGCAAGCGCTCCTCGCGGGCGGCCCCAAGTTCGTCGCCGGCGTCAGCAACTTCAACCCCGCCGTGCTCGGCCAGCCCATTCATTGGGCCGGCGGTCAGGTTCGCTATTACGTCGATCAGGGAGCGCTCAACAGCCAGGTCTCTAACCAGCAGGCCACCGCTATGGTCGATGCGGCTGCGGCCCTGTGGAGCGCCGTTCCCACAGCCGCCGTCGCACTGGTCGACGCGGGCCAACTGAACGAAGACGTCAGCAGTTCCAACATCGTCGCCGGCAAGGCAATCATTGCCCAGCCTGCCGACGTAACACCCTCCGCTGCCAATTATCCTCTCGGCATCATCTTTGACGCTGACGGATCGGTCACCAACGCCATCTTCGGCGCCGGAGCCGCCGACCCCACAAGCTGCCAGAACAACGGCGTGATGACGTGGCTCGACAACATTCAGCCGGACGCAACCATCGCCCACGCCATCATTCTGCTCAACGGCCTCTGCGCCGCCACTCCCGACCAGCTCAACATGATGAGCTACGAACTCGAGCGTGGCTTCGGCCGCGTTCTCGGTCTCGACTATGCGCAGGTCAACCCCGGCGCCCTCTTCAATGGCGAAGCCAACGGTCTTTTGGGCTGGCCGGTCATGCAGCCGATCAGCGGCCTCTGCTCGTCGGGCGGTGGCATCTGCATCCCCAACCCCTCCGTCCTGCGCTACGATGACATTGCCGCGCTCAACCGCATCTATCCCCTCATCTCCGCCAATCTCGCCAATTTTCCCGGCAAGCAGCTCACCGCTCCCAACACCATCTCCATTCAGGGGACCATCGCCTTCCGCGGCGGCGCCGGCATGCAGGGCGTCAACGTGGTTGCGCGCCCTCTCGACTCCAACGGGAACCCCCTGTACCAATACACGGTCACCTTCGTTTCAGGCGCGTACTTCAGAGGCAGCCACGGCAACCCGGTCACCGGCTTTGACGATACCGACGGCAACCTGCTCACCATGTGGGGCTCTAACAATCCCGCCCTGCAAGGCTTCTTCGACCTCCGCTTCATGCCCCTGCCTCCCGGCCTGACCACCGTCAATTATCAGGTCACTTTTGAGCCCATTAATCCTCTCTACATGGAATCGGAGTCCGTCGGCCCCTATGAAGATGGCTCGCCATCTCCCTCCGGCACCATGCCCGTCCTCTCGGTCCCATCCATGGCTGCGGGATCGTCGCAGACGCTCACCGTGAACATCGCCGACTCTGCCGCTGGCGGCTATCAGGACGCCATCGCCACCGCAGCCTCGCCGCGCAATCTTGCCGGCAGCGGCCAGTGGCTTGGCCGGTTGAGCCAGGTGGGTCAGACCGACTGGTTTGTCTTCCCGGTACGTGCCGGGCATTCCTTCACCGTTGTCACGCAGGCACTCGATGAAAAGGGCCTTCCCACCGAAACCAAGGCCCTGCTCGCACTCGGCGTATGGGACGCCTTTGACCCCGTCGGCGCACCTTCCGTCGGCTGGGCGCCAGGGTTGAACGGCTGGGCGACCGGCGAAAGCTGGCTTCGCGTCAGCACCACATTTGACGATGTTGTCCGCCTCGGAGTTGCGGACATGCGCGGTGACGGCCGCCCCGACTACGCCTACGTAGGCTGGGTGCTTTACGCCGATACCGTCGCTCCCGCGCGCCTTCCCCTCTCCGGCGGGCCCATCGTGATCCAGGGCATGGGCTTTCGCCCCTCCGATACAGTCCTGGTCGGCGGCCACCCCGCCCTCGTCACCAGCATTTCGCCCAATGAGATCACCGCCATCGCGCCCCCCGCTTCTCAAGGCGTCACCGGCTCCGTGGACATCGAAGTGGACGACCTGCCCATCTTTTACGCAGCCTCCATCATCTCCGGGGGCGTCAGTTATGACTCCGGCACCGGCGACTCGCTCACCCTCAACACCGCGCCACTCAACACAGTCCCCCTCGGGGTGCCCCTTCCCTTCACCGTAACCGCTTTCGGGCCTTCCATGGGCCCCGCAGCCGGTGTCACCGTCACCTACGCCGTAGCGAGCGGCACCGCCACGCTTGGTTGCGGACTTCCCACTTGCGCTGTTACCGCAACCGGCGACGGACTCGCCACTATGTCGGTCACCGCCATCAACTCCAGCCCCGCCGTCGTCATTGCCTCTCTAACCAACGGAGCCAGCGTTCAGGCGCATTTCACCGGCGGGACAGCCCCTGTTCTCACCGCGCTTACGCCTACCCTTTCCATCGCCGCGGGCTCGACCTTCACCTGGACCGGCGAGGCCCTCGTATTGAACAACGGCACGCCAATGGCTGGCCAAACCGTGGCCTGGCAGCCCGCCCCAGGCATCGCCGTGACCGGCAGCACCGCAGCCGTTTCCAGCGCCACCGGCATCGCCACAAAATCACTCACAGTGGGCCCGCTCGCTGAAGGTCAGCAATCCACCTCAACTGCCTGCGTCAACGGCACCAGCAACTGCGCCAGCTTCACCGTCCTCGGTGCTCGTCCCGAATTTGCCTGGCTCCAGGCAGTCTCCGGCACCGCCCAAAGCATGGCCGTCTCCGGAACCCCCAGCCAGATCGTCCTTCGCCTCCGCGACATGAACGGTAATCCCATGGCCGGCGGCACCGTCACCCTCTACCAAGCGCTCTACGCCTGGGCCCCGCCTTGCCCGCCGCACGGCCGCTGCGGCTCTTCCGAGCTTCTCGCGACCCAAACCGGTTCGGCCATATCGGGCATCGACGGCATCGTCGTCTTCAGCCCCGCCTCGCTGCCCGGGGTCTCGACCACCCTCATCGGCTTGGCCGCCACCGGCAATTCCAGCACCCTCAGTGTCGCCATCGAACAGCACCCGTAATGCGGCCCAACAGCTTCATTTCCTCACGGGAAGCGTGGGCCATCTTCAGCGCCGTTTTCGCCGCCGCCCCGCGATCCCCTGCGCGATCCATAGTCTGCCGCCAAGCCACGCGGTGGGCAGCGCGAGCACCATCAGGGTGATCGGATACCAATGCGGACCGTAAGCGGGACCCTTGTTCCAGGTGGCCACCGTGCCCAGCGTAGTTGCAGCAAGGCCTGCAAACCCAAGCACCATCACGTGGGCCATCGGCCGGTTGGGCGCAAGCCGCGCCGTGATGTAGCTGCCCCCGATTCCGTAGATGGTGCGATACACCGTGGCAAGCAGCAAGAGCGGATTGGCCATGAGCTGACCCAACGGCGGGAAAACCCGGCCCAGCGCAATACAGCGTCAGTACCGATGGAGAGAATAATACCCGCCAGTGCGCCGGCAACCACGGCTCCGATGCTGCGCAGAACATGATAAGACGGGTGCGTTTCGTTCATGTCGCGGAACCCTCCCAGTCCCTGAAGCCACCCAATCTACCGTGCCGGCCAGTGACCGCACAAGCATCAGGCCAGGCAGGGGAAACCCAAAGCGCCGCGCGTGAGTTGTTTGGTCTCAGTGGCATACGGCGCGCGGAATTCCGATGTTTCCCGCCGCCCGCTGGTGCATCTATTAGGTAGCGATGAGTAAATTGACTGAACCGCTGCATCCCGAATCCCCGTCTCGCCGGCCCCGCGTCGTCATTGTGGGCGGCGGTTTCGGAGGGCTCCACGCCGCCAAGGGCTTGGGTCATCTCCCCGTCGACGTCACGGTGCTGGACCGCCGCAATCACCACACCTTTCAGCCCTTGCTGTATCAGGTAGCGCTGGCCGTGCTTTCGCCCGCTGAAATCGCCCAGCCCATCCGCACTGTCCTGCGCCGCCAGCAAAACACCGAAGTGCTCATGGATGAGGTAATCGGCATCGACGTGCGGGCGCGTCATTTGGCGCTGGCTTCCGGCGCCAGCCTGCCCTACGACTACCTGGTGCTGGCCACTGGGTCCACTCACTCTTATTTCGGACACGACGACTGGGCGCCGCTCGCCCCCGGTCTCAAATCAATTGAAGATGCCCTTGAAGTTCGCCGCCGCGTGCTTCTGGCCTTCGAACTGGCCGAGCGCGCGCAACAGGAAAACGGATGGCATCCCCCGCTCAATTTCGTCATCATCGGCGGTGGCCCCACCGGCGTCGAGTTGGCCGGAGCCATTCGCGACATCTCCAAGCTCGTCATGCGCCATGATTTCCGTCACATCGATCCCGGCACAGCCCGCGTGATCCTGCTCGATGCCGGTCCCCGCGTCCTCGCCGCCTACCCGCCCGATCTTTCGGCCAGCGCTGAGGCGGAGCTGGCGAGACTCGGCGTTGAGGTTCAAACCAAAAGCAACGTCACCGGCGTCGGCCCCGGCTGGGTTGAAGCGAACGGCCAGCGCATCCAGGCCGCAGTCACACTCTGGGCAGCCGGTGTGCAGGCGTCACCCCTCGGCAAGATGCTGGGAGCACCCGTCGACCGGCGCGGCTGCGTTCTCGTCGACGATCGCCTCAATCCTCCCGGCCTGCCTGAAGTCTTCGTCCTTGGCGACCTGGCCCACTTCGAGCAGGACGGACACCAGGTCCCCGGTGTAGCCCAGCCTGCCATGCAGATGGGCGATCACATCCGCAAGATGATTGCCGCCGATCTGGCCCAAAAACGGCGCCCCGCCTTCCGCTATTTCGACAAGGGCGACATGGCCACCATCGGCCGCCTGGCCGCCGTGGCCAAAGTCGAGTGGCCCTTCAAAGCGCATTTGACCGGCCTGATCGCGTGGGTCGCGTGGCTGAGCGTGCACATCTTCTTCCTCATCGGCTTTCGTAACCGCATCTCCGTGTTCGCCGCATGGATCTGGACCTATTTCACCTTCACCAGCGACGCACGCCTCATCACCGGCAACCAGAACCTTCCCGGCTGGAACGATCAGGTCCTGGAGGGACAGCCCAGCACGGCCGAGCAAAAACAAGAGGTTTCGTAGCCGCTCTCACAGGCTGCTTTTGAAACCCGTCAGTTAAACTAGTAGCAATGCTTGACCTGAATTTTGTCCGTACCAACTTGGAACAAGTAGAAGAAAAACTGCGTGCTCGTGGCGCCGACCCGGCCATCCTGCTGGGCGATTTTCGCGCCCTCGACCAAAGCCGCCGCGAAGCCATCACCCAGGCCGAAAGACTCAAGGCTCTCCGCAACGAGCTCAGCCAGCAGGTCGGCGCACGCAAAAAAGCGGGCCAGGACGCAGCCGCTCTCATGGAAGAAACGCGCGCCCTCAAAGTGCGACTCGACGAGTTTGATAAAACCGCTTCCACTCTCGACGAGCAGATGCGCCTCGCCCTCGCCGGCATCCCCAATCTCACGCGCGACGAAGTTCCTACCGGCGCCTCCGAAGCCGACAACGTCATCGTAAAAACCTGGGGCACAAAACCGACCTTCGACTTCGAAGCCAAGCCTCACTGGGAACTCGGCGAGCAACTCGGCATCCTCGACCTCGAACGCGCGACCAAGCTCTCCGGCGCCCGCTTCGCCGTCTATATGGGCGCCGGTGCACGCCTCGAACGCGCTCTCATCAGCTTCATGCTCGACCTCCACACGCAGAAGCACGGTTACACCGAAGTCCTGCCCCCCTTCATGGTCAACAGCAAGAGCCTGTTTGGCACCGGACAGTTGCCCAAGTTCGCTGAAGACCTCTTCCGCTGCTCCGATGCCGACGCCGAAGCCGTCAGCCGCGGCGAATTCAGAGACAACGACCACTGGCTCATCCCCACCGCCGAGGTCCCCGTCACCAATCTCTATCGCGACGAAATCCTCGACGAAGCCGTCCTGCCCATCCGCCTGACGGCCTATACGCCCTGCTTTCGCGCCGAGGCTGGAGCGGCCGGAAAAGACACGCGCGGCATCATCCGCCAGCACCAGTTTCAAAAGGTCGAACTCGTCAAGTTCACCCGTCCCGAAGACTCCGACGCCGAACATGAACGCCTCACTCGCGACGCCGAGGAAATCCTTGAAGCGCTCAACCTATCCTACCGCCGCGTGCTACTCTCCACCGGCGACACTGGCTTCGCCTCCGCCAAGACCTACGACCTTGAAGTCTGGCTTCCCGGCCAGCAACTCTACCGGGAAATTTCTTCCTGCTCCAACTACGAGGCCTTCCAGGCGCGCCGCGCCAACATCCGCTTCAAACCCTCGGGCCCCAAAACCAAAACCGAATTTGTCCACACACTCAACGGCAGCGGCCTGGCCGTGGGTCGCACCTGGCTCGCGATTCTCGAAAACTACCAGCAGGCCGACGGCTCGGTCGCGATTCCCGCAGTGCTGCGGCCCTATATGGGCGGCATGGAACGCATCACAGTAAGGACGCAATGAACAGGATTCTCAAAAGCTATTTCTACTGGACCTACCCCCGTGGCAATGTCCACTACGACGTAATGGTGACCTTGATTCTGCTGTTCATTTTCATTACGCCCCAACTGTGGAACTACGGCGACAAGCCATCTCGCGCGCCCGCGCCCTTGCATCCCATCCAGGTTGTCGGCAACGACGGACGCGGGGTCATCGTCTCGGTGCAGGCCGCCGATGTGAATATTCCTCCCGGCGCCTCCGACCGCGAAGTGAGAAAAGTGCTGCGCGCGGCCATCGAGCCCGTGACCGGTGACGCAGTTTTCGTACAACGCTGGGAGACGGGCACGGACGCACAGGGCAACCTGGTGTGGCGAATCTGGGCACACCGCTAATCAAGAGGCCAGGGATGCTTTAGCCGGACCCGCAAATCTCACGTCGAATAGCACCAGGCGGTGGTCACCGGCAAATCGCTCAACAGCACAGGCTTAGCGGATTTTTTGCCGCAACGAATCAGTCCGTGCAGTCCCTCCTCGCATCCAACCATTAAGGAAGCCCATGTCCCTGAAAAGAAATCTCGTTCTCGTTTCACTGGCAATGCTGCTCTTGCCCGGCCGCGCCGTGTTTGCCGCCGACGATCTCCAGGCCGCGCTGCACCAGCTTGACCTCGCTGCAGCCCGATTTCGCTCCACCGCCGCCGCCTTCGAGTTTGATTCCATCCAAACCGACCCCATCCCCGATACCGACGTCCAAAAGGGCACCGCCTACTACGAACGCGAAGCCAAGTCCTTCAAAATGGCAGCCCATATCACTGAAGTGAACGGCAAGCCCGTACCCAAGGTCTACATGTATGCCGACGGTGCCCTCGAGCTCTTTGAGCCCATGATCGACCAGGTAACCCGCTTTAAGAAGGCGAAGCAATTTGAAGGCTACCTCCTGCTCGGCTTCGGAGCCAGCGGCAAAGATCTCGCCGAAAAGTGGAACCTCACCTACGACGGCCAGGAAACCATCGACGGCATCAGAACCGATAAGCTCGAACTGGTCGCGAAAGATCCCGCTGTCCGCAAAAATCTACCCAAGGTCACCATCTGGGTCGACCCCGCGCGCGGAGTCAGCGTGAAGCAGGTGTTCGACGAGGGCCAGGGTCAGTCCCGCGTCTGTCATTACTTCAACATCAAGGTCAATCAGTCCTTGCCCGCCGATGCATTCAAGCTCACAACCGACAGCAAAACCCAATTCGTCGACCGCTAAAAGGGAGCGGGTCTCGGGCACCTCATCGGGTCTCTGTCAGATGTTGAATCTGGGTGCCCCATCCTTGTTCGGCAAGGGTGGGAGACCGATGATGTAGGCGCCCGCCCTCGGCGCGTCTTTGTCAGAGGTTGAATCTGGGGTGCCCCATCCTTGACGCAGTTCCATCGCGGCAAGGGTGGGAGACCGATAATGCAAGTGCCCACCCTCGGCGCGTCTTTGTCAGAGGTTGAATCTGGGTGCCCCGTCCTTGACGCAGTTCCATCGCGGCAAGGGTGGGAGACCGACAACCTCAGATTTGCGGACCTGAATACATCACGAGCTTTCTCGGCAGGTGGCCCACATCTGAACCACCTCAAAGCTTGGGTGCCCCAGGTCTCGCCTCTGAGACCTGGGATGTGGGATCTTGGAGATTTGAATACCTCGCGAGCTTTCTCGCAAAAGCGCTCACAGCCACCCCGCCCAACGCAAACAGGCGGGTGGCCCACATCTGAACCACCTCAAAGCTTGGGTGCCCCAGGTCTCGCCTCTGAGACCTGGGACGTAGGATCTTGGAGATTTGAATACATCACGAGCTTTCTCGGCGGGTGGCCCACATCTGAACCACCTCAAAGCTTGGGTGCCCCAGGTCTCGCCTCTGAGACCTGGGACGTAGGATCTTGGAGATTTGAATACATCACGAGCTTTCTCGGCGGGTGGCCCACATCTGAACCACCTCAAAGCTTGGGTGCCCCAGGTCTCGCCTCTGAGACCTGGGATGTGGGATCTTGGAGATTTGAATACCTCGCGAGCTTTCTCGCAAAAGCGCTCACAGCCACCCCGCCCAACGCAAACAGCATCGGAAAGCACTCCAGCGTATAACGCGCTTCCGGCGCCGACACGGTCAGCAGCATCGCGCTCCGCAGCAGCATGTACGCCAGCATCCACGGCCACATTCGCGGCCGCAGACACAATCCCGCAACTCCCAGCAAAAGATAAAACGCATTCAGCCCCGCGTACGCCCAGCTGAAGCGCGTCTCCACATGGTGATGCGCATAGACCCACCAGTCCAGATCGATGGGCAGATTCTCCACCCGCGGCCGCAGCCACATATCCGCCACACGCCCCAGCGGCAGACCCACGTGGCTGCGCAGCGCATGCCCCGCAGCACGTTCCCGGCCCAGCCGCGCAAACCCCTCGTCGATCTCCGGCGTCATGTTGAAACCGTTGTCGTTGTACTCGTCAAAAAGCGCGGCAGTCTCCTTGCGCTCCGCCGGCGTATCGAAGGCCCGGCCCGCAACTTTGCTGATGTCCAGCGTATCCCCGGGCACATTCCAATACACCTGGTAGGTGCACACGAAATCCAGACACCACGTCTTCACCCACCTATCGAATCCGGAATAGACCGGGTCTCCCGGATCGGTAGCCGACGCAGGAACCAACGGCTCGAACACGTGAAACACCCGCCAGTTTCTCGCCGTCCAAACCGCGAATGGCGTTAGCGCCAGCAGCGTGCAAACAACCGACATGCGCACAATCCGCGACCGCGCCATCGAACTCCGCGCTCCGCCCCCGCGCACACCCACCAGCAACGCCGGAGCCAGTGCCACCGCGGCCAGCGCTCCATCCGGCCGCAGCAGCGCCGCAAAGGTCACCGCAAATGTGAACCAGAGCGCCGGCCCCCACCCCGGCTCGTCCTGAAACCGCGCCGCCGACCACAGCGCCAGGGCCAGCGCAAACAGCGTAGGTCCCTCCGTCAGCGGCGTAGCCGCGTAGACCGCCGTAAACGGGCACAATACGGCCAGCCACAGCGTAGCCTGCGCCGCGCCCCCTTTCAGCTCCGGTGGTGCTATGCGGTGGGCAAAATCAGCCAACAGCAGGCATTCGGCCAGCTCCAGCGCAATCTGCACCCACGCCACCGCGCCATAATTGTCCATCCCGAAGAGCCGAAAGCACACCGCGAGAAACAGCGGATAGCCCGGCAGGCGAATGAGCGTAGAAAACGATTCACCCGAATTCAGCGTCAGGGCATAACGTCCATGCAACAGAAGGTTTTTGGCAATACCCCCATAAACCAGCGTGTCGCCGTTGGCTTCAAAGAACTTACCCAGCATCCACGCGCGCAGCAGCCCACCGGCCGCCAGCGCCAGCGCGACAGACACCTTCGACGCCGTCAGCCGTGGTGTGGCGCGCAGCTCAGTCGATTGACTCAGGGGTTCCGCTTCCATACGATTCGTACTGTATAGGTTAGTCGGTTTCCACGCATCCTGCGCGCGTGGCGATATCCCTGAAAAGCGCGTGGAAACAATACGTAACGACACTCAAAATGCTGGATAGACAAATATTCTCCGATCCTCACCGCAAGCGCTGGAAGCGCCTGCGCCGCATCTTTGACGTCACCGCCTTGCTCACCACGCTGGTGCTGGCCGGCTTTATCTTCAACGTGATGCGCAAGCAGCGCCTGCCTGAACTCCTGCTGCCCGCGCCCAGGCATAACTACAAGGCCCTTCGCGAACCGCAGGTCCGCGGCGCCAAGACCCTCCGCGCTCCGCACCGCAAGACCACCCGCAAGCCATCAGACATCCCCTTCAACACCGGCGAAGGTGTGCGCGCCGCCTACTACGCGCCCGATGACCCGGCCAGTTACTCCTCCTTCAAGGCCCACGTCCACCAGATCGACATGGTCTTCCCCGAATGGCTGCACGTCAACGCGCCCCAGGGAATGCTGATGGCCATGACCAGCGACAACATCCTCGAGTATCCCGTCATCGAAGGCGCCTCGATCCACGACCCCGACGATCTGAACAAGATCAAGCGCGTCATTCAGGAGGGTCATGAAGACACTGAAATTTTTCCCCATCTCAATAACTACGACGTCCACAAACAAAGCTGGGACGCTGGCGTCGGCGCCATCCTCAAGGATCCTCAAAAAAGCGCAGAGCTCCGCCAGCAGATTGTTCGTTTCCTCACCGCGTTTCCCCTTTACCGCGGCCTCTCATTAGACATTGAGAGCCTCGGCGACGACGCCAATCCCGCCTATCTTGACTTTATCCGGCAGCTCTACTCTGATCTTCACCCGCTCAATCTGCGTCTCTATGTCACCGCCGCGGCCTCTACTCCCGACGCCGACCTTCAAAAAATCGGCGCCAACTCCGACGGCATTGTGCTCATGAACTACGATCAACACGAGCTCGAAAGCGATCCCGGTCCCATCGCAAGCGAAGATTGGTTCCTCGCCAACCTGCGCCGCGTCATGAAAGTCGTACCCATCCAAAAGCTCATCTGCGCCGTGGGCAATTACGGTTACGACTGGACCATGTCGATCCCCCCGCCTCCCAGGCGCGGTGCAAAGCCTGCCAAGCCCACCGTGATCGACACTGAAGACCTCTCCGTCTCCGAGGCATGGCAGCGCGCCGCCGATGCCGACGCCGATCTCGACCTCGATTACGACTCCCTCAATCCCCACTACGAATACATCGACGAGGATGCCAACCAGCGTCACGTTGTCTGGTTTCTTGATGGCGTCACGCTGCTCGACGAAATGCGCGGAGCCCACGAACTCGGTATTCAGACCTTTGCGCTCTGGCGCCTCGGTTCTGAAGACAGTTCAATGTGGAATGTGTGGGACAAGCCCAGGAGCCCCGATTCCCTGCAAGGCCTTGCCTCTATGCAGCCCGGCCACGATGTCAATACCGAAGGCACCGGCGACATCATCTACGTCACCGGCCAGCCCCAGCCCGGCAAGCGCACCGTGCAAATCGACACCGACGAGCCCGACCCGCGCAAAAAACTCATCATCGATGAGCACATGGATGTGTATCCTCACACCTACACCGTGCAGTATTACGGCTACCATCCCAACCAGGTCGCCCTCTCGTTTGACGATGGTCCCGATCCCCAGTGGACGCCCAAAATCCTCGACATCCTCAAGCAAAAGGGTGCAACCGCTACCTTCCTCATGATCGGCGAAGAGGCCCAGCAGAACATCGGCCTGATGCGCCGCGTTCTACGCGAAGGCAATGAGATCGGCAACCACACCTACTCGCATCCCAGTATCAGCGAAATCTCACTCAACCGTCTCGACCTCGAAGTTAAGCTCACTGAGCGCCTCTTCGCCAGCAAGCTCGGCGTGCAGCCGCTTTACTTCCGTCCTCCTTACGATATTGACGAGGAGCCGGACACCGACGATCAGGCTGCGCCCGTCGTGCACGTCCAAAATGACGGATTCATCATCGTCGGCAACAAGATCGACACCAACGATTGGGATGAACACATCCGCAAAACCCCGCAGGAGATTGCGCAGTCGGTCCTCGACCAGTTGACTAAAATGAAGACCCGTCCGCAGTTTCAGGGCTCCATCATCCTGTTCCACGATGGCGGCGGCAACCGCTCCGTCACGGTGGCTTCGCTGCCTGTAGTCATTGACACCCTGCGCGCTCACGGCTACACCATCGTTTCAGTCTCCGCGCTCATGGGCAAGACCACCGCGGAGGTCATGCCCCGGCTCACTTTCTGGCAATCCGTGCGCGCCGTTCCTGATTCCATCGCGTTTTCCACGCTTGCCATGATCGGCCAGTTCATCGTCCTCATCTTCTTCGTCGGTGACGTGTTGATGAGCGCGCGTCTTGCACTGGTCGGGATCTTCGCCATCATCGATCGCCTGCGCCGGCCGCGCCGCGAGGCCTCGCCCGATTTTCAGCCGCGCATCGCCGTCCTCATCCCCGCCTACAACGAAGAGAAAGTCATCGTCCGCACCGTCCGCTCGGTGCTCCACTCTGACTACGAAAACCTCCACGTCATCGTCATCGACGACGGCTCCTCCGACGACACCTTCGAGGTCGCGCGCAACGCCTACCGCGCCGAAATCGCCGTCGGCCGCGTCCGCGTCATCACCAAGCCCAACGGAGGCAAAGCCGCCGCGCTTAACTTCGCCCTCGATCAGTTGGACGAGGAGTTCTACGTAGGCATCGACGCCGACACCGTCATCGCCGCCGACGCTATCTCCAAGCTCATCCCCCACTTTGCCGACCCCACCGTCGGCGCCGTCGCCGGCAACGCCAAAGTCGGCAACCGCGTCAACCTCTGGACTCGCTGGCAGGCCCTCGAATATATCACCAGCCAGAACTTCGAGCGCCGCGCCCTCGACCTCTTCAACGTCGTTACCGTCGTCCCCGGAGCCATTGGCGCATGGCGTACCGCGCCCGTGAAAAAGGCTGGCGGCTACCCGCTCAACACCGTGGCCGAAGACGCCGACCTCACCATGAACCTGCTTGAGCAGCAGTACAAAGTCATCTACGAGGATCGCGCGCTGGCCTTCACCGAGGCTCCCATCGATGCCAGGGGCCTCATGCGCCAGCGCTTCCGCTGGTCCTTCGGCATCCTGCAGTCAGTGTGGAAACACCGCGCCGCCTTCATCCGCAACAAGGCCATGGGCCTCTTCGCCCTGCCCAACATCCTCATCTTCCAGATGCTGCTGCCGCTGGTCTCGCCCTTCATCGACCTCATGTTCGCAGCCGGCGTAGTTCACTACTTCATCGACCGTCACTACCACCCTGAAGCAGCCTCCATGGCCAGCCTGCAAAAGCTCCTCGCTTACTTCGGCGCCTTCCTGATCATCGACTTCGTCACCTCCAGCATCGCCTTCTCGCTCGAGCGCCGCCACCCCGCCAACAAAGGCGACGGATGGCTCCTCTTCCACATCTGGCTGCAGCGCTTCGCTTACCGCCAGGTCTTCTCCGTCGTGCTCTTCAAGACCCTCGTGCGCGCCATCGACGGCAAGCCCTTCAACTGGGACAAACTCGAACGCACCGCCCAGATGAGCAAAGCCACCGAAGCCCTCACCGAAACGCGATGAGAATGCGGCGCGCCCGGCGCTGGAGTTATGCTTACGACAAGAAACCTTTCGCTATGACGCCAGTGTCAGCATGTGCAAACGCAGAACTGTCGACCAGCCCATCTCGTTTCACCGGCAAAGAACGAGACTCCGAATCAGGTAACGACTACTTCGGGGCCAGGTACTACGCCAGCAGCATGGGCCGCTTTATGTCGCCCGACTGGAGCGCCAAGGCCGAGCCCGTGCCATACGCAAAGCTGGACGATCCGCAGTCGCTCAACCTGTACAACTACATGCGGAACAACCCGCTGGGTGGTACGGACCCTGATGGCCACTGCGGTGACATATGCAACTGGTTCATCGCTAAGGTCAGTACATACGTTGCCACACATCCAGAGGTTGGCCAGGCGCTTCAAAAGCTGGGCGACTCCGTTGGAATTAAGCTGACGGCGGGCGTTGGCAAGACGGTAACTATAGGTGGCGTAAAGCTTGGCGCAGCTGCCACTGTGACGTCTGAGGCGAGAGTTGATGGAACGGGTTCATCAAAGGGGCAACTGACAGGAGCCGCATCCGTAAATGGTGTCGGTGTTCAAGGCAATGGAACTGCGACGTTTGAAAAGAATGGATCGTTCGTCAATCCTCTGGACAATCTGGGCGGCAATGCGAAACTGACAGGATCACTTGCCCACGGCGACAACGCCAGCAGCACCAACGCTGCAGTCGGGACTGACGATAGGGTAGCTGTCGGCGTTGGCGTGAATGTTGGTGTTGGTCAGGCCGGTGTTCAGGTGACCGCAGGGACGCAGGAGGTTCAGGGTGTCGGAGGTGCGGTTGTGAACGGCGCTGTACAAGACACAAAGCAATATGTGCGGGACCTCAAGGAATCTACGACATGTGGCGCAGGAGGCTGTGCAAGGCCCCAATGAAATATCAGGAATAGAAGGCAAAGATGGCGTGGTAGGTCAGGAGAGACGGAATGACGGGCGTTCTGTTAGTGATTTTCGGTGTCCTGGCAATCGTGGGAGGGGTACTGGGGAAGGACTTCCACGCCGCAGATGTGATCGCGCTGCGTGAATTTAAGCAGAAGAGTTCGAGATGGTCAGGGCGTCTCGTTTTCATCGTCGTTGGCGTGGGCCTTATCGGCATAGGCGTCAAAATGTTGTGGGGAGCTGAGTAGGCCCGTTGGCCCAATCGGAGCAAGTCATGAGCAAGGTATCGGTCAAAGGCGTACTCATCGGGGGTGTTGTGGATGTAGTTGCGTCGGTTGTTCTCGGCCTCCCCTTCGCCCTCTATGCGACGCTGAAGGTTGACCTGTCCCATACGCCAAACACCCAGGCATCATCAGCAGTGACGGCGGCGATCCACGGGAACGTGCCGCTGTACGCGGCTCAGTTACTCGTCGGCCTGGCCTGTTCGGTGCTGGGTGGCTACGTGGCAGCTTGGTTGGCAAAGCACAACGAGTTGCTGAACGGGGGCCTTTCGTCGGTACTCTGTGTGGCGCTGAGCATCTACACAATCTCGACGGGCAAGGACTCCAACCCGCACTGGTTGCAGGTGCTGCTGCTCATGGCCAGTCCGCTCCTGGCGCTTCTCGGCGGCGACCTGATGCGTCGGCTGCGGCGAAGCCGTCTCCAGCCTGCATGAGATCTTCTGCCCGAAGTGAGCGGCCTGTGGCGCGTTTACATCTGAAAACAGCAGTGACGCGTTCAGACTGAAGAGCACGCCGCCTACGGCGTCGGGAGGATAGGGACACTCCACCCCTTCAAGGTAACTGCCGAGGAACCTTGGTATCTCGTGGGGAACCATCGTGGAGCGAGGCACTTAGCGAAATCCGGTATCTAACGAGATACCGGAGGTTCCTTGCTGCGAACCTGTTGAGAGCAAAGGATCGGGGCGGAATGTGCGTCCCGGCGCGGCTGTGGCCGTCAAGGGGCAAGCCCGCTTCGCGGCGCACAAAGAACGTGCGCCCTTGACCGCCGTCTTCGCTGCGGGTGGTTCTCAGCTATGAGAAGAATGTCTTCTTCTCATGTTCCACATGACGAGCACGACTGCGGCGATCCGGCGGCCTCCGTGGCGCTCGTGGCCGTGTGTTGAAGCAAGACACCATCCCTAAGCCTGACGGCTTAGCGTGGCCGCGTTGCGGCCCGTCCTCGAATGAGGATCGAACGCAGTTCGCACGGTGTCCAGCGTTGTCCGAGCTTCGTTCGTGGTCTGTTCGGCGTCAGCTGGCGACGCCTTTTAAGAAGCCGTCGATGGTCTTGAGCAGGGTGTTCTGCTGATGCGCGGGGAGCCGCTCGATCTTCTCCAGACGGCGCAGAACGCGCAGGCTTGGCTTGCGGCGCAAGGGAGTCTGCGCAGCACTGGGCTGGAGCAGTTCATCGGTGGTAATTTCCAGCGCGGCGGCGAATCGGACGACCATGGCGGGGTTCATGCGCAGCCGGTCGCGCTCGTAGTCGGAGATGAGCGACTGAATAATCCCAAGCCGTTCAGCCAGTTCAACCTGGGTCCAGCCGCGTTCCTTGCGCAGCCGGGCCAGCCGTTGGCCGACGGTCTCCGATGCCTCCGCTTGAGGCGACTTGTGCGTGTTGGTCCGCGCCATGATGAGGTCAGTGTAAGGGCAGGCTTCCATCGGGCAGTCAATCTCCTGTTGACCTGATAACGTAATTTACGTTATTTTGCAACTCAGTTGTTCTCCCGAATATTTTCCTGCGAAACCTCTTGACAGGTTTTTCCAGAAAAGCCGGGAAAACGGCGGAGAGGCGGCGAGGCCGATGCCCTATGTTCCCCCGGAAGTGAAGGAGCGGATCAAGCGGGAAGTATCCATCCAGCGGTTGGCCGAGGCGCGGGGAATCAAGCTGGTTCGCAGCGGCAAGGAACTGATCGGCCTGTGCCCGTTCCACGACGACCGGAACCCCAGTCTGAACATCGATCCGGCGAAAAACGTGTGGAGCTGGCGGGTGGCCCAGGTCTGACCACCAAAAGCTTGGGTGCCCCAGGTCTCGCCTTTGAGACCTGGGATGTAGGATGTTGGCATGACGAAGGGCCTCGTTCGTTATCAGCAATGCGGCTGTTTCCACTTCGTCACCTTCAGTTGCTATCACCGACTCCCCCACCTTGGAACCAACAAAACCCGGTCCTTGTTCGAACGGTCTTTGGAGATCATGCGTACCAGATACGATTTTGTCGTCTGTGGATATGTGGTCATGCCGGAGCACGTGCATCTGCTGGTCAGCGAACCGAAGAAGGCTCTCCTTTCCCGGGCGATTCAAGCCTTGAAGCTATCCGTGTCGGTTCAGCAGCGGCAACGCCCCTTCTGGCAGCCAAGATATTACGATTTCAACGTGCATAACGAGTTGAAGAGGAGCGAGAAGCTCCGCTATATGCATCGCAACCCTGTCAAGCGCGGCTTGGTCGAGAAGCCGGAAGACTGGCTTTGGTCCAGCTTTCGACATTACGCCAGCGGCGAAGTCCGCACCGTTGAGATTGAGTCGTTCTGGACCGTAGCACGTCGGGATGGGTGCATATCTCAACGCGCCTCCAAGCTTGGGTGCCCCAGGTTTCGCGTCTGAGACCTGGGATCGTTGCTTTCGCCAAGGGTGGGAGACCACATCCCTCGCAGCGGCCCACCCGGGCCTGAGCTTCACCCCTCCCGCAATCCATCGCTCGCGCCACCTTCGCCCCGCCGGATCAGCAGCAGCGTCTGGTCGTCCGTCGTCTTACCAAAGTCCGTCGCCGATCGCAAAATCCCCTTGGCAATCTGCGCGAGTGGTTGTGCAGCACGCCGAATCAGCGCGGTCTCAATGTACGCATCCCCCAGTTCATTCCCCTTCGCATCGGAGACTTCAGTCAATCCGTCCGTCACGATGGCCAGCACATCGCCCGGCTCAAAATCGAGTGACGAAGTCTGGTACCGGGTATCGGGAAACATGGCGACCGGCAGGTTCTCGACCGTATGACGCAACACGGTCCCGCTTTTTCTCTCGTAATGAATAATCGGCAGGTGCGCAGCCACAGAAAATTCCGCCCGCATCTCCGGCCTGATCAATAGGTAGGCAAACGTGGCGTACGCAGCCGTTTCGGTTAAAGGGGCGAGCGTGTCGTTGACGGCCTCAAGCAGCCCAGCCCCCGTAGGCGGTTTCGCCATGAAGTGCATGCGAACCGCGGTCTTGACCATGCTCATCATCACTCCTGCAGCCACGCCGTGGCCCGCCACATCGGCCACGTAGGCGCACACGAAGCCATCGGTCTCCACTACGTCCAGCAGATCGCCGCCCACAGTTCCGCTCGGAATCGAAATCCCGTAGGTCTCCACATTTCCCGTCTTCAAATCAATCGGCGGGACAAGCTGTTGCTGAATGCGCGAGGCAAGTTCAATTTCCGTGTGCGCTGCGAAATAGCGCTTTCCCTCCATCTGAAAGAAAGTGCCGAACCACCCGTAGCTGAAGAGAATCAACGCCAGGATGAGCAGGCCATGCAGGTCAACATGCATCGCCCACTCCTGCTGCGTAAAAGTGTGCTGTGACGGCGGCGGCAGAATCCGTGCCGAAGCCACCAGCCAGAGTGTTTGCGCGATGGCAAGCACGATCAGCAGTTTTGGCATCCGCCTGTGAAGAACGAGTATCCACAGCACGGCAAAGCCCGAAGTCGTCAGAACCCTGAGAACCAGGTGCCGAACATCGGAACGCTCAAGATCGAATAGATCGTTGACCACGCCCACCGCGGCAAACGTGAAGGCCACCGCGAGGCAAAAGGTCAGGAACGAGCGGAGGGGCATGGTGCGGAAGATCTCGCGCCGGGCATTCCATCTGTCCATTCAGATACCTTATCAAGTCTCACGAAATTAACCCGTTCGCCCGCTGGAATACCGGCGCCGCCGCCGCAGGCAATGTGGTTTAATGCGGGTATTGGAGACCATGCATGATGCATCGAAAGTTCTATTCCTCCATGGTTGTTGCCGTATTCCTTCTTGTGCCAAGCTGTTTCCCCCAGAATCGAGCGCTGACATTGGCGTATCAACTCACGCACGTAGACACCGGAGAGCCAGATCCCTCTCCCGATGGCAAAAAGATCGTGTATGAGAGCGCGATCGCCGGAATCTATCAAATCTTCGTAATGAATACAGACGGCACCGGACAGGTACAGATCACGGCAAATAAGGAGAACCACGACAATCCAATGTGGTCGCCCGATGGGAAGCGGATTGCATTCGTTTCGGACAAAGGTAGTAACGCCGAGGTGATCGCAATCATCAACGCCGATGGAACGGGAGAGGAGCAGGTCACAAGCGATGAACTGCGGACCATACATCCGATGTGGTCGCCGGATGGAAGAAGTTTGATCTATTGCACCGATGACGATCTGCATCCCCCGAAGAAGAATCCAACCGAGATCTACGTGGTCGATCTCGCGACTAAGCAATCAAAGATGGCGATCTCCGGCGGGACCAATACATATCCGTCCTATTCCCCGGATGGGAAACACATCGCGTTCCGCCGCATGTTGGGAGAGACGAATTCGGAGGTATTCGTGGCGGATACCGATGGGAGCAACGTACGGAACTTGACCAACCATCCTGCATTCGATGGGTGGCCGGCCTGGTCTCCAGACGGAAGCCAGATCGCATTCTCATCGAACCGCCGGTCAAGCTATCAGATCCACGTGATGAACGCGGATGGTACCAACGTGCGGCTGGTTGCGAACACCGAGGGACGCGCCACAGAACCTCGCTGGTCCCTGGACGGAACCAAAATCTACTTCACCAACTGCCAGGCCAAAGACTTCGGCGTCGACTGCCAGATCATGGCCGCAGAGCTACCGAAATAAGAAAATGCTTACCTACGCACGCTCATTGCAGAGGACGCCAGTATGAAAACTGCCGATCTAGCCTGAGCTGCCCTAAAATTCGCACCAGAATTGATCTGTCATCCTGAGCGTAGGTCGCCGCCGCGACCGGAGTCGAAGGATCTGCGGTTGCTCTTTGCGAATAATGTCACGAGCTTCTGACTCACCACACAAAGCCCAAATCCGCCTCCCAAAAAGATAAGCTTGCGCCCCAGCCCATTAAGGGGTAGATTATCTACATCATTTTGATGTAGAAGGTCTACACCCTATGGCGACAAAAGACGGCTATCAAAATCGGATTGAACTCTTGCAGGGAACGCTGGACATGCTGATCCTCAAAACGCTTCAATGGGGCGAACAGCACGGCTATGGGATCAGCCAGGCAATTCGAGCGAATTCCGGCGAAGTGTTGCAGGTGGAAACCGGTTCGCTATACCCCGCTCTGCACCGGTTGGAGCGTCAAGGCTGGGTCAAAGCTGAGTGGAAGAAGAGCGACAGCAATCAGCGCGCGAAATTCTACAAGATCACGAAACTGGGCAAGGAGCAACTCGCTTCCGACTATGAACGCTGGGGGAAGATGGTCGCGACAATCGAAGCAATTATGACTGCAAAGTGAGGTGGCGCATGAGACTATTTCGATTTTTGCGGCGCAAATCGGAGCTGACAGAAGAGATTGAGAGCCATCTCAAGATGGCAGCAGCCGACCGAGCGGCGCGCGGGCAATCGCCCGCTGATGCGAGAACCTCGGCAATCCGTGAATTTGGAAATGTTCCGATGATTGTCGACGTAACCCGGGATCAATGGAGATGGTTGCGCATGGACCTGCTGATGCAGGACGTCCGCTATGCACTGCGGCAATTGCGCAAGTCGCCCGGCTTCACTCTGACAGTAATAATTACGCTGGCCCTCGGCATCGGCGCGAACACAGCCATTTTCACCCTGGTGCAGGGTATTCTGCTCCGAACCCTGCCCGTGGCGGATCCCTCGCGCCTTTACCGTGTCGGAGACAAGAACCTTTGCTGCTACTACAGCGGATTCCAGAAGGAGAACGGCGAATTCAATCTCTTCTCCTACGATCTCTATCTTTACCTCAAACACACGGCCCCTGAATTCGAGCAGTTGGCCGCGGTTCAAGCCGGTGGTGACCGCTTTACGATTCGGATTGGTACTGCGCCGGCCAAGCCCATGCACAGTGAGTATGTTTCAGGAAACTACTTCACCACCCTCGGCGTGGGTGCATCCGCGGGGCGCCTGCTCAACCAGAGCGATGACGCTCCCGGAGCCGCTCCAACCCTCGTGATCAGCTATCGGACATGGCAGGCGGACTTCGCGGCGGATCCGCGCGTCGTGGGCTCCACGGTCTATGTGCAGACACATCCATTCACGGTGGCAGGCGTTGCACCGCAGGGCTTCTTTGGCGATCGGATCATTCCGAACCCGCCCGATTTCTGGATGCCCCTCACGAGCGAACCAGTGATTGAAGGCGCGAACTCGGCGCTCAAGCAAAGTAGTGAGGAATGGCTCTATCCGATTGGCAGAGTGCGGGCAGACATAAACATTGGCGCTCTGCAGGAAAAACTCTCCGTTGCGTTGCGGCAATGGCTGTTTACAGAGCCTTCAATCACCGGTCATGGCGGAGCAGCCTTGATTCCCCGGCAACATGTCATCCTGGCGCCGGCCGGAGGCGGCATCCAGAGACTGCAGCAGCAACAGACGGGGGGCACGGGCTTGCGCATGCTGATGATTCTCTCCACGGTGGTGCTTCTGATCGCATGTGCAAATATTGCGAATCTGCTCCTGGCGCGATGCGCTGCGCGGCGTTCCGATATGGCTGTGCGCATGGCACTGGGAGCGGGCGGCGCAGACTCATTCGCCAGATTCTTACCGAAAGTGTCGTACTAAGCCTGATCGGCGGAGCGGCGGGATTAGCCGTTGCCTACCTCTTATCGCGGATGATGCTGGTGTTGGCTTTTCCCTACGCGAAGAACATGCCCGTCGAGGCCGGCCCCTCCCCGGTGGTGCTGGGGTTCGCGTTCCTGATTTCACTTCTCACCGGCGTTATTTTCGGAACCGCGCCCGCATGGTTGTCCTCGCATTCACAACCAGCCGATGCCTTGCGCGGCATCAACCGGAGCACCGGATCTGCGGGTGACCGCTCATCGATGCCGCAACGAGCCCTGGTCGTAATGCAAGTGGCTTTGTCGGTGATCCTGCTGGCCGGCGCTTTACTGATGACCAAATCGCTGCGCAAATTGGAACAGCAGAATTTCGGCATCGCCACTACCAACCGATTTATCTTGGAGTTCGATCCCAAAGGCGTGGGATACACGGTCGACCGGCTCCCGGCGCTCTATCGTCAGATCGAAGATCGCTTTTCTGCGCTGCCGGGCATGTCCAGTGTGAGCCTGGTACGCTACACCCCGCTTGGCGGCAACAACTGGGCGCGCCTGTCATTCAGCAGGGGCATCCGCGCCGGGGCCAAACGACAACTGCTTCGCAACCTGGGATCGCGCGAGCACTCACTTCCTTAATTCCATCGGAGTGCCGATTGTACGCGGCCGTGATTTTACCGCGCAGGACACGGCCACTTCGCAGCAGGTCGCCATCGTCAATCAAGCATTCGCCAGGCGTTTCTTCCCCAACCAGGATCCAATCGGCCAGCATTTCGGCACAGACTCGCCGCAATACTCCGGCGCATTTGAAATTGCCGGGGTCTTTGCGGACTTCAAGATGACCGACCCGCGAGAAGAGGTCAAGCCGCTCTTCTTCCGCCCACTGTCTCAGCAGTTCAACGGCTACAAGGAACCGGATGCGGACGCTGCGGAGAATGCCTCGATGTTCGTCAATTTCATCATTCTCGACTTCACCAACACACCCCCCGACGCAGAGGCAGTGGCACGCACAACACTCGCTGCGATCGATCCAAACCTGACCGTGATTCGCTTCAGAACATATGAGTCGGAGGTTTTCGATAACTTCAACCAGGATCGACTGATCGCGCGCCTCACAAGCCTGTTTGGCTTGCTTGCGCTGATCCTGGCCTCAGTCGGGCTCTACGGAGTGATGTCGTACCTGGTCGTCCGGCGCACCAGCGAAATCGGTATCCGCATGGCTCTCGGCGCCGCGCGCTCCAGCGTGGTGGCCATGGTGCTGCGCGGTGCGCTCTGGCAGATTCTCATCGGCCTCGCCATTGGTATTCCCGCAGCGTTACTTGCCGGCCATTTCATGTCCAGCCTTCTTTACGAAGTTCGAGGCTATGATCCGCTTGCGTTCCTTGCTGCAATTCTGTTGTTGGGGATTTGTGCCACCGTGGCTGGATTCATCCCCGCGCACCGGGCCGCCTCGATCGATCCCATGCAAGCTCTAAGAACCGACTAACTAACTGCATTGGATTTCCTTGGCTTCCGTGCGGGATCCCCCCGAAGCCTGGGTGCCCCATGTCCCGATTTCGGGACATGGGAAACCTCAGCCGCGGGTCAGCCTGAATTGGATCGCTCGAATCACTGAATACCCGACAAACTCGAAGCCCGCAGGCGTTCCCCTCGCCCCGGTCAAGCCCTATTCCCGAGTGCTGGGTGCCTCATGTCCCGATTTTGGGACATGAGAAACCTCAGCCGCGAGTCAGCCTGAATCGGATCGTTCGAATCACTGAATACCCGACAAACTCGAAGCCCGTAGGCGTTCCCCTCGCCCCGGTCAAGCCCTATTCCCACCTTACCCCGCCCAAACCCTTCAAAACAAAGCCTGCAGTGAAAACGGAAAATTGCAGATTGATTCCCCACATCGCGTTACCCTGAAGACACCTAAAACAAAACCGCAATTCCGCAGGGCCCGAGTCGTCTCAACATCGCTCCGCGCGTTCGGGCAATCACAAAAGATAAGCTTTCAGTCCTCCATTCGCAGCAAAATGCGCTCAAATACGCATAAAAGTGCACAAAACGCACTCAAATGGGGCTGTTTGGGCATCCTCTGAAAAGAGAGAATTTCTTCACTCTTCCGTTCAGTCCCAGCAAAGGCGACCAAATGCGCATAAAAGTGCACTAAAACGCACTCAAATGCGAGCAAATCGAAGCAAATTTGCCTGCGCGAAAAGGCTAACGCCTTTTCGATGAGGAAGATAGAGGAACATTCTCCCGATCTCTCAAAAGAGGCTGTGAAGCTGTACAACTGTGAAACTGTACAGTCCTTCAGCAGGACTCAGTGATGGTGACCGCCGCCGTGGCCGCCGCCCCCATGCCCACCGCCATGACCGCCACCGCCGAAATGGCCTCCACCGCCAAAGTGGCCGCCCCCGCCGCCAAAATGACTGGCCTTGGGTGCCTTAAACCCGCCTCCGCCGCCCCAGCCTGAGTGTCCCCCGCCGAAAGAGCCGCTGCGATAGCTATTCGACTGGTGTCCGCCCCCAAAGAGGTGGAACCCGCCTGAATGCTGTGACTTACCGTTGTAACTCTGGTAGCCTTCGTAGCCTCGCCCGCCAAAACCTCCGCGCTGATAGTTGGTCTGGGGCGAGCCGTACGACCGCGAGGGAGAGCCGAAAGACGGTCCCGATCTCCCCCCGAACATGCCCTCACCCCTGCCGCCCTGCCCGCCGCCAAACGAGTTACCCCTGCCATACGAGTTTGACCCGTAACCTCCCGCGAATCCTTGCCTTGCAACCTGCCCCTCGCGGTTGCCAGGCTGTGAGAACCGGCCATAGCCGCCCTGGGGAAGCGCCGGCCGCCCGTAGACATTCCCTCGCGACGGGAAGCCGCGATTGAACCCTTCCTCGGTCCGCGCGTCGCCTCCGAAACGCGCGACCGGCCCGCCGGCTGGCCGGCTGAAGCCACCGCGCGCGTACGAAGAGTGGTTGTAGCCGCCATCATGGGACCAGCCGTTACGGTCTGCCCCACGGCCCCATTCCGACCGCCCATAGTAGGCCCGCGGGCCTCCCCGGGGAAAGCCCCAGTCCGCCACCGACCTGCTGTTCGTATAGTAGTCACCGTGATTGAAGAGGATGGCGTGCGCAAGCCAGTCGATTCCCCATCCCAGTAACCCAAAGGGCGTGCCCATGAAGGCTGACATGGCGATCCCCGCCCCATACTGCACCGGCGAAGAGCCAAGGAATGAGCCAATTGCGCCCACGGCGTCCATCAGCGAAAAGCCGGGGTAGGGTTGAACCGGCTGCCCATACACATCCCAGGGGTTGTAGTTCGGCACGTACACCGTCTGTGGATTGGGAGGTGCGATATCGATATAGCCCTGGTTATTGCTCACCTCGGCCTGTGGCGTGCTCTGCAGGTTCCCAGCGCTTTCCGCTCGCTCGCGCATCACCTGGATCGTCTGCAGCACATCCTGCGGCTGGTTGTAATAGGCGTTGCCAAGATTGGTGGTCCACTGCAGGTTGCGGTCCAGCATGGCCAGCACCTGCGGAAACGCCGTCAACGCTTTGATACTTGGGTCCCAACTAGTCTGCGCGGTCGCCCCGGCGGCAATCTGCTCCGGCGGCGCGTTGCCCATCGTCCGTAGCCACTGATCGGCCGCTGCTACCTGCGCCGGATAGGTTGAGGCAGCCAGTATCTGAGCGACCAGGGTGTCAGGATAAAGCGCGATCGGTGCCAGCATTTGCTCCAAGTCGCCTGCGCTCAGGGGTTGCCCCTGGCCAAATCCCTGCTCCTGGTAAGGCTGCTGGTAGGGCTGGATTGTGCCCTGATAAGGTTGTTGCGGATACCCCTGATTTCCCGCGAACTGCTGTGCATTGCCGTATTGCGGGTTGGGCGCGTAGCGCGGCTGACCGTATTGCGGTTGACCGTAGCCGTAGCCCGGACCTGGCGCATATTGTGGCTGCCTGTACTGGGGTTGCGCGTAGGGCGACTGCCCATAGCCAGGCTGCGGCGTAGGCGCGTATTGCCCGCTGTCGGTGTCGTCCGGCGGCCAGTCCTGCCCCGGCTCCTGCTGTGCCATGGCACGCAGCGAACCCAGAGGAAACAGGAGCAACGTTACTGAAAAAATAATTGCTGCCATGCCCCGTAGACCAACGGCTCTGAACAAGAATTCGCCGTCTAACGGGATGCAGGACAACTCGTCGGGCAAGTGGGTGAAGCTTGCTTGGCGTGATTCGTGCAAGACAATTGGGAGTTCCATCTTCCCTCACAGAGCCCGAATACGTTCGTCAAAGGCAATTGACAGGGTTCTGCACCGCGGCTCGTACCCGAACTCGCGGTGCACGGTCCTTGCACTTTATCGTCGCCTTTTCCGTGGGTGCCCGAGTAACCCGGGCTCCAGTAGAAAAAGACCGCTCTATCTTGGACCCCGCTTGCCCGGTATAGTTTCGGCCCTGTTTCGGCATACTTCAAAGAAGGTGCGCTTTTCCCTCTTCCGGCCCTCCTGGCCTTGTTTCACTGCTCCAGATTCTCGACTAAACTGGAGGAGTTATGGCTACTCTCACGCTTCCAACTTCGATCCAGCCGCGCTCCCCGAAGGGCAAGTTCGCAAACGAGCCTTTCATCAACTTCAAAAATCCTGAAAACGCCCGCTCCATGCAGAATGCATTGGAGTTGGTGGGCGCCAAATTGGGTCTGGAATACGACCTGATCATCGGTGGCCATCACCTCAAGACCGCCGGAAAGATCCGCTCCCTGAACCCGTCCCGCCCCGCGCAAGTCGTTGGTATTCATCAGAAAGCTGGCGCGGAGCATGCCGGGCAGGCGATGCAAGCCGCCCTCGACGCTTTTGAGCTCTGGAGCCGAGCAGACGTCCAGACAAGGAGTTCCCTTCTATTGGGCGCCGCCGAGATCATCCGCGAGCGCAAATTCGAGTTCTGCGCCTGGCTCACCTACGAAGTAGGCAAGAACTGGGCCGAGGCCGACGCCGATGTCGGCGAAACCATTGATTTCCTTGAGTTCTACGCGCGCGAAGCGCTCCGCCTGGCCGCTGCCACAACGCCGATCCAGCTTCCCGGCGAGCGAAATGAACTGCTCTACATCCCATTGGGTGTTGGGGCGGTGATTCCGCCGTGGAACTTCCCTTTCGCCATCATGGCGGGGATGACGGCAGCCTCAATCGTTACCGGCAACACAGTGATTCTGAAGCCCTCCAGCGACTCGCCGACGATCGCTGCCAAGTTTGTTGAAGTGCTGGAAGAGGTTGGAATGCCGGGCGGAGTGGTCAACTTCTGCCCCGGCTCCGGCGCCACGTTTGGCAACGTAATCGTTGAGCACCCCAAAACCCGTTTCATTGCCTTCACCGGCTCTAAATCCGTAGGCCTTGAGATTCACGAGCGGGCTGCCAAAACACCTCCGGGCCAAATCTGGATCAAGCGGACCATCCTTGAAATGGGCGGTAAGAATTCCATCGTGGTGTGCGCTGATGCCGAACTGGACGATGCCGTCGAGGCCGTCGTAGCCTCCGCGTTCGGTTTCAGCGGGCAAAAGTGCTCAGCCTGCTCGCGGGCAATTATCGAGGCTCCGATCTACGGCGCCTTTGTAGAGCGTCTGCGCGAGCGGGTCGCGCAACTGACCGTTGGCGATCCGGTGGTCAACCCGAACATGGGTCCGGTGGTCAACAAAGCCGCACTTGATTCAATTGTCGGCTACATTGAGATTGGCAAAAAGGAAGGCCGGCTCGTAGCGGGCGGCAACGCGGTAGAGACAGCCGAGGGCGGCTACTTCCTTGAACCTACGGTGTTTGCTGACGTCGCGCCGGATGCAGTGATTGCCCAGGAAGAGATATTCGGACCCGTGCTCGCGGTCATCAAGGTAGAGGGTTTCACCGAAGGCATCAAGGTGGCCAACAACACAGAATATGGCCTGACTGGGGCTGTCTATACTGAAGACCGCGAACAACTCGATTATGCCCGTCGCGAATATCACGTAGGCAATCTCTACTTCAACCGCAAGGGCACAGGAGCCATGGTGGGAGCACACCCGTTTGGCGGATTCAACATGAGCGGCACGGACTCGAAAGCCGGTGGCCCTGATTATCTGCTGCTCTTCACCCAGGCCAAAAGCGTTGCAGAAAAGCTATAGCCCGGGTTCGCCTCATGCAACGGCGGGGGGTGCGGCCTGCTCCTCGGCTTCGAGCTTGCTGCCCACCTCGGCGGCCGCCTGCGCCAGCACTCTGTGGTGGATGGTAAAGAGAGCAAGTTCCAGACGATCGCTGACCCCGGTCTTGTCGTAGATCGAGCGGAGATAATTCTTGATGACCTGTTCAGTCGTCTTGAGCCGAAGTGCAATCTCGCGGTTTTTGCAGCCCTGCACAATCAGGGCTACGATCCGCATCTCCTTGGGCGTGAGTCGGTCGCGAACTCGAGCGCCGACCATATCATCTTCGGGCGACTCGGGCATCATCAGTTGGGGTGGCGCCCAGGTGTCGCCCGCAGCCACGCGCCGAACGCACTCCACCAGCGAAGGGCCGGTCACATTGCGAAAAACGACACCACGGAATCCCTGCTGCAAAAAGCACCCGCCATCTCGTTATTTTCTGCGATCACGATGCCGCGGCTGCCAGTGGTCTCAAGCAATGAGCGAAGATTCTTCATATCGGGCCGCAACGAAGCCGCCAGGACGACAATTGCGCCTGGAAACGTGGTGATGGCATGCAGCATTCGATCCAGATCCGAGCATTGAGCAATAATGCGCAAATCCTCGTCCATGGCCAGCACCTTCGCGGTGCCGGCCCTGAAAATTGCCTGCGAGTCGGCAAGAATAACCTTATTCATGTCGCGTGCCCCATCCGTCACAGAATTCCAGGATCAAGCCCGGGACCGGCTCTGCGATCCGACCTGCCCGGGCATTGAGGTTCAACCTGAGGGTGCAATCGGCCCGTGGTTCCAATCGGCGCAAATACCAAAAGCACAGGAATTGTCCGGTTCTCCGGGACACAGGCAATTTCCGTGCCTTTCGTCATCATTCAGTCCAAAGGAACCTACCCTAAGGTAACGTCACCTGCAAACAGCTTACAGCCCAAACGGCAAAAGCGTCACAAGAATCCTGCAACCTTCGTGGCATTGTATTTACTGTTTATGCTCTTAATCGCTCTGGTAGTTTGGTAAAGTCCCCGGGACCGGGAGGCCCTAGACTAGAAGCATATGGCGAGGCCGATCTTATTGGCGGTGGATGACGACGTAAGCGTGCTTGAAGCAGTTGTTCAGGACCTGCGCCGGCAGTACGGAGCTGTTTACCGGGTGATGCGGGCGGCCAGCGGGCAGGCGGCTCTGGATACCTTGGCGCAGCTGAAAGCGCGCCAGGAGCCTGTGGCGCTGCTTTTGAGCGATCAGCGCATGCCCGGCATGACCGGGGTCGATTTCCTTGAGCGTGCGCGCGAGCTTTACCCCGACGCGCGGCGAGTTCTTCTTACCGCCTATGCCGATACCGAAGCAGCGATTCGTGCCATCAACGCGGCTCGCATCCACTATTACCTCAACAAGCCGTGGGACCCACCGGAAGAGAAGCTCTATCCCGTGTTGACCGACCTTCTTGACGACTGGAAGGCGGGCTACCGTGCCCCGTTCGAGGGGCTCCGGGTGATCGGAAGCCGCTGGTCGTTGAAGGATTACACGCTGCGCACCTTCATGTCGCGGAACCATGTGCCCTACCGTTGGCTGGACATCGCCGGGAACGAAGAAGCCGTGAAGCTTCTCGAAGAGCGCCAATTGAATGCAGAGCAGCTGCCGCTCGTGCTCTTCCCCGATGGAACCATGCTGGTAGAAGCCGATCCGGATACCTTGGCTGCGCGAGTTGGATTGAGCACGCAGGCGACGCAGGAGTTTTATGACATGGCAGTCGTGGGCGCTGGCCCAGCCGGGCTCGCGGCCGCGGTCTATGGGGCCAGCGAGGGACTGCGCACGCTCATCATCGAGCCCGAAGCTCCTGGCGGCCAGGCAGGCTCCACCTCACGTATTGAAAACTACCTTGGCTTCCCCACCGGCATTACGGGCGAAGACCTGGGACGGCGCGCCCATATCCAGGCTTCCCGCTTCGGGGCGGAATTCCTGACCCAGCGCGCCACCGGCCTGCGCATCGACGGACAGTACCGATTTGTGCAATTGGCTGATGGGCGCGAAGTGGCGAGCCACGTTGTTCTGCTGGCTCCTGGCGTGCAGTATCGCAAGCTTGACATCCCGGGCGCCAGTCGACTGGCGGGACGCGGTATCTATTATGGGGCGGCGCTGGTCGAAGCCGCCTCCTGTAAGGACGAAGAGGTGTTCGTGGTCGGCGGCGCCAACTCCGCCGGGCAGGCGGCGCTGCATTTTGCCAAATACGCCCGCAAGGTCACCATGCTGGTGCGGGGGTTGAGCCTGTCTGCCACCATGTCGAAATACTTAATCGATGAGATCGAACGGACATCCAATATCGAGGTGGAGGTCCGCACCCAGGTGATCGAAGTCGAAGGCGAAGATCGGCTCGAATGTTTGCACCTGCGGGGCCCGCAGGGGGATTCTCGGGCATCCGCGTCATCTCTGTTCGTCTTCATCGGCGCGCAACCGGTTGTAGAATGGTTGCCAAACTGCATATTGCGAGATGAGAAAGGTTTTGTCCTGGCCGGACCGGACTTGCGTCGTGAAGGTAAACTGCCCGAGAGTTGGCCGGAGCAGCGTGAGCCTTTTCTGCTGGAGACCAGCGTGCCCGGGATCTTCGTGGCTGGGGATGTGCGTCACGGGTCGGTGAAGCGAGTAGCTTCTGCCGTGGGCGAGGGGTCTATCGCTGTCCAGTTTGCGCATCAGTATTTGGCTGGTTTTTAGGTGAAAGCAGAAAAAGGGGCAATGATCGAAGGCACGAAATCCTTGATGATTGAAACGGTCCCGCTGAAGACGGTCGCCGCGGAATTGGGCTCGACTCGCCCGTTTGCAGGGACGAACCTTGACGAGCTGCATGGCCTGGATCGAGTGGATTATGTCACTGTCCCGGCAGGCTCGGTTGTGGTGGAGCCGGGTGCAGCGGCGGAATTCTACTGGCTCGTTCTACATGGCGAGGTTCGTGCCGAACGGCTTGAGGCAGATGGAACACGCACCCTCGTCGGCATTGCCAGCGAAGGAGACGGATTTGGCGAAGCGCCTCTGCTTACGGGCAAGTCGCATATCCAATTCCTCGTCACGGCCGCACAAGACAGCCGGCTGGTGCGTTTCACAAGCGAGCAATTCTGGGCACTCCTTGCCTGCTGTCCTGTCGCACGTAAAGTGATTCTGGCCGACATGGTACAGCGTCTGCAGGCATACCAGGTGGAGGCGCTGCATCGCGAAAAACTTGTCTCGCTCGGCACGCTCGCCGCCGGACTGATGCATGAGCTTCACAATCCAGGCTCGGCAGCCAAGCGATCTGCTGCGCAATTGCGAGAAAACCTGCTCAAGTTGCAGCGATTGAGCCTCCGCAACGGTACGCGACCCAAAACTCCCGACCAGCTTGAGTGCATGAAGGGTCTCCTCGAACATGCCTTGCAAGGTTGCCGCCTTGCCGCAATGAGCACCCTGGAACAAGGGGACGCGGAAGAAGCGATGGGGGAGTGGCTCACGACGGCCGGCGTAGAGAACGCTTACACGATTGCGCCATCGTTGGTGGGCATGGGCTTCAGCCAACATGAACTGAGTTGCGCAAGGGAATACTTCGAGGCGGACGCCTTTTCCGACGCGCTCAATTGGCTGGGCGCGCTGGTTTCGAGCGTATCTCTTGTGTGCGCCATCGAGGAAAGCATCACGCGCATCTCCGACCTTGCAATGGCAGTGAAGAAGTTCGCCTACGACGAACGTTCGACGGCCAGAGAACTGGATGTGCACGACAGCCTGCAAAGCACGCTCACCATTCTTGGGCACAAGTTGCGCATCAAGCAGATCGAGGTCGAAAAAAGCTTTGCGGCGGCACCATCCGTCATTCAGACACGCGGTTCGGCCTTGAGCCAGGTGTGGACCAACTTGATCGATAATGCGGTGGATGCATCGCCGCCCGAATCCCAGATCGAGATTGCGACCTGGACCGAGACGACGGCCGAGGCTGGTTGGCTGGCCGTGAGCATTACCGACCATGGCGCCGGAATTCCACCCGAGGTGCTCCCGCGCATATTCGAGGCGTTTTTTACAACAAAGCCACAAGGTTCAGGCACTGGTCTCGGCCTTGAAATTGTACACCGGATTGTGACGCAGAAGTTCGGCGGGAAAATCGACGTCGAATCGGAGCCGGGTAAGACACGTTTTATTGTGCGAATTCCGATGGGCAACATATCCGATACCAAAAGTTGATAAGGTCAAATCCCTATTTAAATTTGTTCATGAGCAAAGCCCAACCTTTCTACCTTCTCGCCCTTCGATGAAGTTGCTCCCGACCCAGCCGATGTATTGAGTGAGGACTGGGATGAAGGATCGCATCGAACTGCTCGAGGCCGCTCTGGATTGTCTTCCGGAAGGCATTGCGTTTGCCGATCTCGAGGGTCAGCTAAAGTTCTGGAACCGGGCAGCGGAAGCGATCACTGGTCATACGAGCTCCGATCTGTTGGGGCGGTCCGTTCGTGAGACATTGGAAGATCTGATCGTAGGCGGAGCGCGACAGTGGGTTCATGAGACAGATGCGGAGACGCATCCGGGCCGCGGATCCATGGTTCGCGTACGCCATGGGTTGGGCCATGAATTCCCCGTGCTGGTGCGTGTCCTTGCTCTGCGAGATGGGCTCGGAGGTCGCATCGGGACTGCGGTTGTCTTCCATCCCGCCGATAACCTGGACGCGCTGCCTCGCGGGGATTGTGGCGAGAACCTGGGTCTGGAGGCAAGCCAAACGGAGCTTGAAGACAGGCTGGAAGCGGAGCATGAAGACTTTTCTCGCGGGGGCATACCTTTTGGTGTGCTGTGGATTACCGTCGATCAGGCCCATGATCTTCGAAAAACACACGGAGCCCGGGCTTGCGAGGCGATGCTCGAAAAAGTGGAGCGGACCCTGATACACGGGTTGCGACCAACGGAGCAAATCGGGCGATGGGGCGAAGACGAATTCCTTGTCATTTCACATGAGCGCACCGCCGAAACGCTCGAGGCACACGGGCAAGTGCTTGCCGGACTGTCCCGGACAACCGATTTTCGCTGGTGGGGCGACCGCGTTTCGCTCACGGTCAGCATCGGTGCCGCCCAGGCTCATTCAGGCGAGCCCCTGGCTCAAATGCTGGCGCGAGCGCAGGCCGCAATGCTCACCAGCATTCACGCGGGAGGCAACCACATCTCGCTCGCGCAAGGGAGGCATTCATGTTCGCCATTGTAGGCATTCTGCTCGTGTTTGCAGCAGTCATTGGCGGCTTCCTCATGGAGAAGGGGCACATCGAAGTGCTCATTCAGCCGGCCGAGCTCCTCATCATTGCAGGGGCGGCCACAGGCACACTTCTTGTTGCGAACCCTGCACATATATTGAAGGGAATTCTTGGTGGCCTGAAGGGTGTTCTGGGTGGTTCGAAATTCAGCAAGGAGCGTTACCTGAGCACGCTGAAAATGATGTACCTGTTTCTGAACAAGGTGCGCAAGGAAGGCCTGTTGAGCGTGGAGATGGACGTGGAAAAACCCGCCGAAAGCGCGATCTTCAAAAATTATCCTGACTTTCTTGCCGATCATCATGTTCGCGATTTTGTGTGCGACACCTTGAGAATGGCCATTACCGGAGGCGTTGAGCCGTTTGATATGGATCAAATGATGGAGCTCGACATGGAAGTGCACCACAACGATTCGATGCAACCCATCAGCGCGCTTTCAACCGTGGCGGACGCACTGCCGGGCCTCGGTATTGTGGCGGCAGTTCTGGGCGTGGTGATCACCATGGGTGCGCTCGGCGGGCCGCCTGAAGAGATTGGCCACAAAGTTGCGGCGGCGCTGGTGGGCACCTTTCTCGGCATCCTGCTGTGTTACGGCGTGGCCGGTCCACTGAGTTCGAACATGAGCAAGACGGCCGACGACCACAACAGCTATCTGCATGTGCTCCGCGTACTCCTGCTTTCTTTTCTCAAGGGCTCTGCGCCGATGATTGCCATCGAAATGGGAAGGCGCGCGATTCCCGCGCATGTGCGGCCCACCTTCGACGAGATGGAAACGAGTTGCAAGAACCATGCGCCGGCGGCCGTAGAACCGGCAGCGGCCGCATAGAGGCGACAGTCTCCAGAGAGGGAGTGAGAAGATGGCCCCGAATCGGGCTCAGCCAATCATCGTCATCAAGAAAAAGGGCGGCCACGGCGGCCACCATGGCGGAGCGTGGAAAGTGGCATACGCCGACTTTGTCACAGCGATGATGGCTCTGTTCATTGTGCTCTGGCTGATGGGTTCGAGCGAGAAGGTCAAGAAGGCTGTAGCTGGATACTTCAATGACCCTAAAGGAACGGCCAACCTGCTGGGCACCACCATGTCGGGCAATGGCGTTGCTGTGACTATCGAGAAAAGCGACGCTATGCAGAAGCTGAAAGAGAAGCTCGAACAGGAAATCAAGGCCAGAAAAGAACTGGAGAAGCTTTCGAAGCAGATCGAGATCACCGTTACGAGCGAAGGATTGCGCATTGAATTGATCGAAGACAAGAAGGGGACCTTCTTCCAGAGCGGCGGTGCCCGGCTGAGTGACAATGGGCAAGAGTTGCTGGCGCTCCTGGCAGGAGAGTTGAAAACGCTGCCCAATAATCTGCTCATCGAGGGGCACACGGACGCCACGCAATACTCGAGCGATGCCAGCTACACAAACTGGGAACTCTCCGCCGATCGCGCCAACTCTGCGCGGCGCCTGCTGCAACAGGATGGTGTTCGCTCCGACCAGGTAACGCAGGTGCGCGGGTACGCTGACCAGTTCCTGCGTGTAAAGAACAACCCGTTCGATCCATCGAACCGGCGAATCTCCATTCTTGTAAAAAATCAGGAGGGGACTCTTCAGAATCTGCAAGGAGCACGCGTGGTGAAGGGTCCGACGGATGCATCGGCGCGCGAAGCGAAGGCGGATGCGCCGGTAAAAAACCCCGCGCGATAAGCAACGAACAGATTTGTCGATGGTCAGCCTGAATGGTGTACTCTAGTGGGCGAGCAAGAAAGCGTTTACTGGAGGAACTCTCCCATGACCATTGTTGCCGGAGTCGATTTCGGCACCCTCAGCGTGCGCGTAACGTTGGTAGACAGCAAGAGCGGCCCGATTGGGACCGCGTCAGCGTCCTATCCGCTGCACCGGCGCCGCGAAGACCCCGATTTCGCCACCCAATCTCACGCGGATCAGATGACGGCTCTGGCCGCTGCCACCCGCGACGTTCTTCGCAGTACGCGCATTGACGGCAGCGCGATTGCGGCCATCGCTCTCGATACAACCGGTTCCAGCGTAATTCCGGTCGGAGAAGGGTTGGAGCCGCTGGACGACTACTACTTGTGGTGCGATCATCGCGCCCACGCCGAAGCCCAGGAAATCACACAAAAAGCTCATGAGCTGGGCTTCGAAGGCATCGAGTGGTGCGGAGGCGTCTACTCACACGAGTGGGGGTTCGCCAAGCTGCTCCACTGGTTGCGACACAACCCGGAAAAACGCGCGCACTTCGTCACTGCTCTTGAACACTGCGACATGGTAGCAGCCACCCTGAGCGGCATCAACACCGTAAGCGAGTTGAAGCGCAGCGTATGCGCGATGGGCCACAAGTGGATGTGGAATCCCAAGTGGGATGGGCTTCCTCCGGAAGATTTTTTGGCGGCGGTTGATCCCCTTTTCACCGGCGTACGAGCCAAGATTGGCGGAGAATTCCTGACCAGCGATCATCTTGCCGGGCACCTGGCCCCCGAGTGGGCCGAAAAGCTTGGCCTGCGCGCAGGGATTCCCATACCCGTAGGGGCTTTCGACGCACACTGGGATGCGATCGGCTCGAACATCCGCGAGGGCGATGCGGTGAACGTGGTGGGCACCTCCACCTGCATCATTGCGATCGCCCGCGAAGCGGAATTGGTGCCGGGCGTCTGCGGCGTTGTGGCGGGAAGCGTGCATCCCGCTTATACGGGCATTGAAGCGGGCCTTTCGGCCACTGGAGATATCTTTGACGCCATCGCTCAGCGCGCGCAAACAACGGTAGCAGCCCTTTCTGAGGGACTCGATGCCTACAAGGCGGGTCAAACCGGCCTGCTTCGCCTGAGTTGGGATAACGGCGATCGCACGGTCCTCGTGAATTCAGAGTTGGGTGGAGTTACTCTCGGCTGGAACCTCGTACACACCGCGCAGGATGAATTGTTTGCGGCCATTGAAGGCACGGCATTCCATACCCGGATCATTCTGGAACGAATGGCTGAGCACGGAGTACGCGTTGACCGCGTGATCAATGCCGGCGGAATCCCGCAAAAGAGTGAGGTGCTGAACCGCGTTTACGCCAACGTGCTGAACAAGCCGGTGCTTGTGCCTGCGGGCATTCCGACCAGCCTTGGTTCCGGCATCATGGCACTGCTTGCGGCTGGTACATTCAAGACGATTGAAGAGGCGCAAGCCGCCGTGTGCTTGCCCTTCCGGACCGCGGAGCCCGAGCCGCAAGCCACTGCTGTCTACGAGCAACTTTACCGGCATTATCGCGACTTGTATTTCGCTTTAGGCATCCGTAGCGCGGAGCCGGTGTCACTCGGTGGCATATTGCCCGACTTGCGCAGGATTGCCGCTCAAGTGCGAAAAGTGAGTTGAGTGATTCGTCGGCTTGATCCCCGGTAAAGATTGTCGGTGAATGAGAGTCGGGGTGATTCGCGCTTTGGAGAAATGAATGAGGCCGGAGCAAAGACTCCGGCCTCATGTTTTAAACGGCACTTTTTGTCAGTTTTAGAAATCCGTGCGAAGTCCAAACTGCATGCGGCGGAATGTCCTGTCGCCGAGCCGGCTCCCGTAGAATCCGAAGCCTCCCAGGGTCAGTCCATTGCCAAACGTGCTGTTGTTATAAGACCCGGCGTCAAAGCGAGTGGAGTTCGTCACGTTGTAAACCTCCCAGGCGAATTTCATCTTTGCTCTCTCGCTAAGATTCCAACTCTTGTTAACGGACGAATCGATGTCGAAAATGCCGTCCCCGCGGAAGTTGTTGCGCTGGCCCGCCTCGCCCGGGTACGGTAGCCGAATCGGCGAGCCGGATTGCACCCCGCTCTGAATCGCCTGGTCATCGGCGAAGACCTGCGGCAAGGTGTTCTCGATGTGCCTATGCGTCTTCACCGGAGCAGTCGTCACGCCAAATGCCTGCACTTCCCAGCTCGTCGTCCACCCTGGTTCGAGGACTCCGAAGGGCAGTCCGCTCGACCAGCGGCCTAACCCTGCCCATTGCCAACCACCCCAGATGGCGTTGCCGACCTTGCCGGAATTGGCAAGCAGCATCTTGCCGGTTCCGAAAGGCATGAGGTAGCTCCAGTCGGCGGAGATCAGGTGTGTCGTGTCAAAGTCTGAAACGGCGCGACTTAGTTTCGATCCCAAACATTCTGAATGGAACCGTACGAAGTAGTCGCCCGTTCCGCATCGGAGCCCATGTCGATCGATCTGGACCACGTATAGCTGAAATCGAGGGTCAGGCCGTTCCGGGAAGGACGCCGGAGGGTAAACTGGCCGGCATTGTAGTAGCTCATTCCAATCGAAGACAAAGCAATCAGAGATGAGAATTGCTGGTTCCAAAACAAGCTGCCGTTCGGGCATCCATAGTCGCATGCGAAATCGACGTCACTGAGGGCGCCGGTTTCGCCGTACACGTACCGTTGCCCCCACTCATCGGAGTACATGGTCTGAGTAGCGCTCTCCCCGTTGTAATCCCAGTTCTGCATCTGGGGAAAGACATCTTCGAAATATTGGATCGGTTGAACTTGCGCGGTCGTATCCCCGTTGTTCTGGTCGAGTATCTTGGAGAGCTCTGACCCCGCCGTGAAGTAGTCGCCTGCTCCTTGCGGATCGTTGTAGTCGACCGGTTCGGCCAGATCGAGCTGCTGGAACAGGTGCCGTCCGAGGCGCCCCACGTATGCGGCGTCGAGCAGGAAGCCCCCCGGAAATTCATGCTGCACCGATAGATTGAACGCTTCGACGTAGGGCGTCTTCACGTGGTTGTCGATGCCCCAGTTGATGCCAAACGTTCCATCGGGAACTGCGTAGGGGTAGCTCTGCGTTGGGGGCGCCGGCGGAACCGGCAAATTGGGCAAATCGTTGGGGCCGGTGAAACGGGGCGCGGTCTGATAATTCACCGTGTTCGCCGGACTTTGAAACTGCGACGACAGACCGAAAGAACCAAGCGAGGCAAATCGATTGGTAAGAGCCTCTCCATAGTGATCGAAGTAGAGACCGAAGCCGGTACGAATAGATGTTTTCGTATCGGGAGAGTAGACAATCGACATACGAGGAGCGATGTTCAGTTTTTGCTTTGCCCAATACGCCGGCGCATGATTCATCTTCCCCACGGGAGTGAATAGCAGATCAGGTTCATAGACCTGCCCTTGAGCGGCTGCCATGCCGCGTTTGAGGTACCACTCGTGCGTATCAACGGTCGGGGCAATCTCCTGTCCCTTGGTTTCATAGGGCGTTTGCAGGATCGTGTGGCGCAATCCAAACGTAATCGTAAGGTTCGGAAGAATCCGCCAGGAGTCCTGCAGGAAATACTCAAACTCGTTGGACTTGAAATGACGCGTAACGAATGCACCATCATTGAGAACAGTGGCACTGGTCGGAGAGGTGACCACGTAGTTCGCACTGGCGTCCCGTTCCGCTACATCGCCGATAATCGTCGCGTACATTTCATCAAATGAAGTTTCATTCTGACCGATGGCGGGTAGGCCGAGCGTGGTCGGATCCGGCTTCCCTTTCGCACTTAGATACGAGGGATTCGTGTCGGCGCCGTTGAATGAGTTGGTATCGTTACTCGTGTTGTTTTGGATCATCCGCCAATTACCCCCGAACGAGAGGCTATGGTTGCCCTTCGTCCAGCTGAGGGTATCGTCGATCGTATTCACTGGAATATTCACGATGGAACTGCGCGACTGGGATGTGGGCTGGGTGAAAAAGCGAACCGTCACATAGTCGCCTTTACCGACACCAGCACTTGAGTAGCCCTGGCGAATATAGGCGTAGCGCACATCATTGACCAGATTCGACGTAGGGGTCCAGGTATGACCAAAAGCCATGCCCTTGGTGTTGTCCTCAAGAAAGCTGGAAGCGGGCTGACCTGGAAATTCCTGAGCGCCTGCTGCGGCATCCTTCTGCAGATTCCCGCGGACAAAGATGTGGTTCTTGGAGTTCAGGATGTAGTCGATCTTGCCAATGTTGGTATTGAGCCTGCTCGGCGCAGGGGAACTGAAATTGAACGATCCAAAATTGACGTCATCGCCGGCACCGAGCACAGTCGCAGGCGGTTCGGTCGAGAGATAGCTCAACATGGCCTGATCCACGCCCGGCGCTGCGCACTGAGTGCAACCGGCATCGAGTTTTGCGATCTGTGCCTCGGTCAGTAGGACGGTGGAGCCATCGCCGGCGACATACCCGACTTGCCCATTCAAGAATGTGGCGGACGGCGTGGTGGCAGAAACGGTTTTGTTCGTGGCCAGCCGCTGGCCTTCATAGTTGTAGAAGAAAAAGAGCTTGTCCTTGAGAACCGGACCGCCGAAGCTGCCGCCGAAAGTGTTCACAATGTACTTCGTGGGCCGGTTCGGTTCACCCGAAGAAACTTGCTGGTTCTTGATGAACCAATCGTTCGCGACCATGTTGGACGGGCGATGGTATTCATAAAGCGATCCGTGAAGCTTGTTGGTTCCGCTTTTGGTGATGAGCGAGATTTGAGCGCCGGACGAGCGGCCGGAGTCAGCGTTGCTATTGGATGTTGTGACTCGAAATTCTTCGGTGGAGTCGAGGGTGGAACGCAGAACGCCGTTGAACCCATATCCGTTGACCTGGTCGTTGTCGTCAACGCCGTCGAGGGTCACATTGCCCTGATCGGAACGGGCTCCTGAGACTGCGCCCTGTCTGCTGTCCAGATCCTGGGGCGCTGTCTTGTCGGTCAGCGAAACCGTCTCACCAAGAAAAAGCGCGCCGGGTTGCAGGCTCAGCAATGAAATAGGATCTCGTCCGTCCATGGGCATAGCCTGGATCTGCTCATTGGCCACCGAATCGCCCAACGTCGCATCGGTGGTATTCAGCGTCTGAGCTGTCGCAGACACATCCACGGTTTCTAAACTGCTCTGAATCGTGAGGCTGAAATCAATGGTTGCGGGCTGGTTCACCAACAGCTCAGCGGTCTTGCTCTGGTCACCAAACCCAGGCGCAGTCGCCGTGATGGTGTACCTCGCGGGTGGGATCTGCGCGAAGGTATAGAGACCCGCGGAGTTCGCGATCGCGTTGAATGACGTGCCGGTGGATCTGTCAACGATTGTGATTTTTGCCCCGGGAACAAGGGCGCCGCTTGGGTCCTTGACAATTCCGCGGAGTGATGTGGTTGCTGTCTGGCCGAATGAAAGGGTGAAGGTGGAAAGGGTCAGAAGCAGGGCCCATCCGTAAAGGGATTGTTTCACGGCAGTTCCTCCAAAGGTCTTGCATTTGTGATCGTGTCTCTTGTCCACGCACATCTGCGCAGCGGCGAACCTGATCGTCGCGTTGCAGATAATGTGGTGCAGACGAGTCCCGTCTGAACGATAAGACCCTAGCGGCGGGACTGTGGAAAGTACTTTGTTGCGTCTTGCGATGACGCTGCCAGCGAGCGCTGTCTTTTCAATGGATCGAAACCATCTTGCGGGATATTTACTAAAGATTCAATAGAAAAGCCATATTTCGCAAAACAAACGATCTAAAATCACCCGCCGGCGCGTTGGCTTATTGCTGCTGTTGCATTTGTTGTAAATCGACGAGCGGCTGGCTGTGCTCCGGAGGTTGTTGAGCGCGCTCCACGAGCACACTCCAGTCGTCAGGGATAGGCAGCTTGCGATCCAGAGCCGGCGGCTGCTCGCTGGCCTCCACATGTACAGCAACGTAAAGCTCACTATCGGTCTTACCCCTGAAAATGCCGTGCGTGGGCGGCACGTCGGCGTAGTCCCGGCCAACCGCAGTTCGGATGTGACGATGGTGAGCGACGAGATTATTGGTGGGGTCGAAACCAACCCAGCCTAGGTAAGGAAGCAGGACATCCACCCAGGCGTGCGTCGCGTCGGGCGTGGAACGGTCGTGATCCTCCCGGCTGCGGTAGAGGTATCCCGAAACATAGCGTGCCGGAATCCGCACATGGCGCAACAAGGCGATCATCGTGTGCGCGAAGTCCTGGCACACACCCTTGCCACTCACAATGGCCTCATCGATCGGGGAATCGACGCGCGTATGCCGGGGGACATATTCGAAATAATTGAACAGGCGCTGGTTCAGTTCCCGCACCAGCATCAAGGGATCGTCGCGGCGGGTAACGCCCATTTGGGAAGCGAGAAGAGTGAGTGCAGGCGTTTCCACGGCGAACGTACTGGGCAGCAGCATCTCCCAATAATCCCCGGAGTCGACCAGGCTGTCGAGAGCGCCCCAGGCATCTGGCGAAAGAAAGGCGGGCACGTCGGGCAGCGACTGCTGCTCGACCACGGACTCGGCGACGATTACCAACTGGCTGTGATCTCCGGGGATATCGAAGTGTTGCACATTGTTGCCCAAGTGGTCGCGGTAGCTGAAAACGCGACAACGCGGGCTGACCGAGAGAGAAAAAGTGAGGCAGTGCTGGTTGGAGTCGGAGCGCGGGTGCATGCGCGTTTCCATGATGCTCTCGCTGATGGGCTGCGAGTACCGGAAACGCGTGAGGTGCCGAATGGAGTAGAAATTCATGCTCAGGCTCCGTTAAATTGCCAGCGCCGATTGGATCGAATAGTGGACGTAATACCGGTACATCATCTCGTGGATCAGCAGGCATTGCGCACGGATGTTGTGCAGGAATGATGCCGCATTGCCAGCCAGAATCTCTCCGATTGTGGTGTAACCCAGCATGGCGTGCAATCTGCCAATACTCGCCGTAAGTTCATCCGGTGGGCGTCGACCCCCGGTTCGCTGGATCGACTCAATAGCGTGGCGAACCCCATCCACTGAATAGCGAATGGCGTGAGGAAAGTCGTGGTTCAGAAGTAGGAATTCAAGAATGCGATCAGGCGTGATGTCGGCAGTGTAGACCTGGCAATACGCTTCAAATGCGGTGCAACAACGAAGGAGCCCGACCTGCTCTAGGTATTGGTATCCGGAAGATTCACGTTCCCCCGATCCGAACAGGTCGGGTTGGAACACCTCCAGCAATGTAGCCGTAGAGTAGGCGCGCTCAAGGTAACGTCCGAGGCGGATAAAGTGCCATCCCTGCCCGTGCAGCATGGTCGTGTCGGTGACGCCCTTGAAGAGGTGAATGCCATCCACCACAGAGACAAGGACTTCGCCGATGTTGGAACGAAACTGGGTCTGCGCGTGGGGCGAATGCATCTGGTGATACAAGCGGTTGAGGCGCTGCCACTGCTCGGTCGAAATCTCTTCGCGTACCTGGCGGGCGTTTTCGCGAGCTGCGTTGATGCAATATGTTACGGAAGCAGGATGGATGCTGTCGAAGATGAGGCGCTCCGCCATTTCATCAAGGGAGCCACTCCAGTCCAGTTCTGCTGGCTTGCCCAGCGCCGCTAGGAGGCGCTGCCAGCGCGTATCCGCACGGGTGCCGCCCGTGTCGAGCATCAAGCTCATGGTCACGTCCAACTGGCGCACGGTGTTCTCGGCGCGCTCCAGATAGCGGCTCATCCAGTACAGGCTGTCGGCAACGCGCGAAAGCATCGTCGTACTCTCCCGAATTCCGCTATGAATTGCTAGTCCAGAACCCATGTGTCCTTGCTGCCGCCGCCCTGCGAAGAATTCACGACCAGCGATCCCTTCTCCAGGGCCACGCGCGTCAGGCCGCCGGGCACAATACTGACCTTGTCGCCAAAAAGGATATACGGCCGCAGATCCACGTGACGCGGTTCCAGATGATCGCCAATCAGACAGGGAGCGCGGGAGAAATCTAACGTGGGCTGGGCGATGTAATTGCGCGGGTTGGCCGTGATCTGCCGGGAAAACTCCTCCCTCTGTTGTGCAGTCGAGTGAGGGCCGATCAACATGCCGTATCCGCCGCTCTCACCGACTGCCTTCACGACAAGCTTGTCCAAATTCGCCAAAACATGCTGCCGTTCTTTCTCCTCGGTCAGCAAGTAGGTCTCGACATTGGGAAGAATCGGCTCTTCGTCGAGATAGTAGCGGATGATGCGAGGCACATACGCATACAGCGCCTTGTCGTCGGCCAGACCTGTGCCAAAGGCATTGGTCACCGTCACGTTGCCGGCTCGATATGCGTTGAAAAGCCCCGAACAGCCCAACGACGAGTCGGAACGAAAGATCAGCGGATCGCTGAAGTCATCGTCCACACGGCGGTAGATCACATCCACCTGCTTGAGGCCGTCCGTCGTGCGCATGTAAACGATGTTGTCGTGAGTGACCAGGTCACGCCCTTCCACAAGGTCGATACCCATTTGCCGCGCGAGATAGGTGTGCTCAAAGTAGGCGGAATTGAAAACTCCCGGCGTAAGCAGCACGATATTCGGCTCGGGCCTGCCCTCCGGGGCCAGGGAGCGTAGCGTGGCCAGCAGCAGTTGCGGATAATGCTCAATAGGCCGCACGCCGTAACTGTGAAAGAGCTGCGGAAAGGTCCTCTTCATCACCCTGCGATTGGTGAGCATGTAACTCACGCCGGAAGGCACTCGCAGGTTATCTTCGAGCACCACAAACTCTCCCGAGTTCAGCCGCAGAAGGTCCGAGCCCACTACCGCGATATACACGTTCCGCGGAACCTGCAAGCCTCGCATCTGGCGCCGGTAGTGCTTGCAACTGTAGACCAGCTCACGCGGCACTATGCGGTCGTTCAAAATTTTGGCGTCGAAGTAAATATCGCGCAGAAAGAGATTGAGCGCGGTGATGCGCTGCGTAAGTCCCCGCTCGATCCGGTCCCATTCCTGGGCGGTCACGAGCCGGGGCAACAGGTCGTAGGGAAAGATGCGTTCGGTGCCCTCATCGCGTCCATAGACGGTGAAGGTGATGCCCTGAGTCAGGAATGATAACTCGGCCGATTGTTTGCGGCGCTGCAACTCATCATGGGGCAGGCGGGCCAGCGTCTCGGCGAGCGCCCGATAGTGGGGGCGAACTTCGCCGCCTGGTTCACGCATCTCGTCGAACGCGCAGTCAAGCGGGTAGTCTCCGTAGAGCGTTTCCACTTCCTCTGTATGGCCAGCGCTCATGGGAAATGGTAAGTCCTTTGTCCCAGAATTCGGGGTCCGGCGATGGATGAGTGGGATCTTCCGGGCAGATGCGCTGCATCTCTCCCGGATCCGACCTTTCGAGCCCATTGCGCTGCACCCTGTTGTTTAGCTTTTAACACGCTGGGCATAAAGGCACAATCAGGAAGCCATGATTCCGGGTACCGCTCCTGAGCCTCACCTAGCGGCGGACACCCCAACGGAAGCGGGGCGGCGAGCCGATATAGGCCGCGCCGCCCCGATTCGCATTCCAAAAGAAGGCCTTTTGCGCCGCGTTAAAACATATTCCACAGCGACTGGTTGTAAACCGCGTGGTGGAACTGTACCTCGCTGCCTTTGACGATGGTTCCCAGGTCACGCGGGCAGCGGTTGGCGGCAGCCTCTTTCAGTTCGGCATAGCGGCCCTGAACATCGGATCCGATGATCTCCGCAATCCACTTCGATGCCCTGAAGTCCTCAATGGCCTTGTAGATGTTGTCCGGCAGGTAGCGCCCGCCTTCGCGCAGGTTGTCCACCTTGGCGATCTCGCCATCCACGCCGGTCTTGAAGATGGAGTACATCGACAAGTACGGATTAGCATCAGGAGCCACGGCCCGTACCTCGGTGCGCATCGAGCGCGAGTTGCCAATGGGCACGCGAATCATGGCGCCGCGATCGACGGCCGACGCACGAATCTGGTTGGGCGCCTCGAAATGCGGGTCAAGTCGCCGGTAAGCATTCACGCTCGAATTGAAGACGAGGCAAAGATCGAGCGCGCGGGTCAGGATGCGGTCAAGGAAAGCCCAGCCGAAGGTTGAGAGCTGTTCTTCGCCCTTCTCATCCCAGAAAAGATTGGTCTTGCCCTGAGAAACCGAGACGTTCGTATGCATGCCGCTTCCGTTGACGCCCGCAACCGGCTTGGGCAGGAAGCAGGCGGTGTAGCCGTAGTTATTGGCGATTTGGCGGGAAAGAAGCTTGTAAAGCTGAATCTGGTCGGCGGCGGCCACCACTTCGCTGTAGCCAAAGTTGATCTCGAACTGGCTGGGCGCGACCTCGGGGTGATCCTTCTCGTTCTGGAACCCCATGGCGCGCTGCACTT
>CAVQZQ010000058.1:0-9690 GCA_963718435.1 uncultured Acidobacteriota bacterium
AAGAAGCCCCAGACGGCTCCAAAATCCGCCCCGAAGCCCGAATTACCCAAATGATGGCTTCCATCGGAGCCAAACCAGTCAGCCGCCGTCCCCCTCGAAAGATTGTGCAACTCCCCGCTTCAGTCACGATCGAATGAGAGGGTGTAACGATGTCCCAACCAGAGCCAAGTGGTGAGGTTCTTCCCCCAGTGACCAACCAAAAGAAAGGCCGCCTCCGCGCCTTCTGGGACTTCCTCGTTCTCTTCAGCGGAATCTCGACAGCCTCCAATCTGTCCCGCACTCAAAAACGCCCAGTACAGAGCCGTGGCGTCTTTCTCTTCCGAAATCGCTCGGGTAAATAGCCCCGCTCGCCCCCGGCGACAGGTCCTCGTCGCCGGGGTGGTTCGGGGTCCCCGGCGACACGTCTTCGTCGCTGGGCTGGAAGGTTGGTAGAATCAACCTATGTCGCTGACCCGCCAGCAAGCGCTCGATTACTTCCACTCCCCCGACCTCATCGGCCTGGGCTTTGAAGCCGACGCCGTCCGCCGCCGCCTCCATCCCGAGGGCGTAGTCAGCTACATCATCGATCGCAACATCAACTACACCAACTTCTGCACCGAGTACTGCAACTTCTGCGCCTTCTATCGCCCGCTCAAAGGGCACACCGCGCCAACGAAGGCTACATCCTCGAGTTCGAAAAAATCTACGAGAAGATCGCCGAGACCATCGAGATGGGCGGCACCGGCGTCCTGATGCAGGGCGGCATTCACCCCGACCTCAAGATCGACTGGTTCGAGCGCCTCTTCACCGGCATCAAGCAGCGCTTCCCGCAGATCTGGCTGCACTGCCTCTCGGCCTCCGAAATGCTCGCCATCGCCGAGTACTCCGAGCTGAGTCTGCGCGACACCATCGCCCGCCTGCGCGATGCCGGCCTCGATTCCATCCCCGGCGGCGGCGCCGAAATTCTCGACGACGACGTGCGCAAGCGCATCGCCCGCCTCAAATGCCGCACCGAGGACTGGGTCAGCGTCCATCGCACCGCCCATCAGCTCGGCATGCGCACCACCGCCACCATGATGTTCGGCGTCGGCGAAACCTTCGATCAGCGCATCAACCATTTTGAAGTCGTCCGCAACCTGCAGGAAGAAACCGGCGGCTTCACCGCCTTCATCCCCTGGAGCTTTCAGCCCGGCAACACCGCCCTCGGCGGCCGCGGCTGGGACGAAGCGACCAGCGTCGAATACCTCAAGGTCCTGGCTATCTCCCGGCTCTATCTCGATAACATCGAAAACGTGCAGGCTAGCTGGGTAACTCAAGGCTTAAAGGTTCTCGAGTTAGGCCTCCACTTCGGCGGCAACGACGTAGGCTCGGTCATGTTAGAGGAGAACGTAGTCAAAGCCGCCGGCACCAGCAACTGCACCACCGAAGAAGAACTCCGCCGCATCATCCGCGACGCCGGCTTCAAGCCCGTCCAGCGCGACACCCTCTATCGCACCATGTTCCTCAACTAGATCGCCGACCTGTTCGCCATCATGCGAATTGGAGCCCCTCATCCTTACATCTTCCGTTAAATAGATGTGAGTGCCTGACCTTCACGCCTGTCATCCTGAGCGACCAGAGCGAAGCGGCGGGAGTCGAAGGACCTGCGGTTGCTTTTCCGCTCGCATCACCACCGACACTCTCATCAAACGTCAAAGCTCGTCCCGAGCGCTGGGTGCCCCAGGTCTCGATTTTGAGACCTGGGAAATCAACGTACCTGACTTGAAAATGCCTCAACCGCGCCCTGTCTCAAGCTCCAATGGAACAACCGTCAGCCGATAGTCCGGCGGATGTCTTTTCGAGTAACCGGCCGTCATCACAACAATATGATTGCCATTTTGAAACTTGGGACAGACTTCAGGTGAAGAGTCCCGCCGGAGTGGAATCATAGGACTGAATGAGAGTCCACGGACCCCACGGCAGCGGAGATTCGTAAAAATCCCAAACGGTATGCGTGCCTGCGCCTGGCATCTTCCCGCCGCCAGCCGGATAGTACCACCCGATCATGAAGTATCTTCGCTGGGCGGCAAGATAGACGGCCCCGGTCATCCCGAATCTGCCGGGCGCAACCAGAAGCTGCTTCGCTTGCCCCATATTTGGTGCCCACGCGGCCGGCTTCATTCCGTCCCCGCCAATGTAATATTCCCAATCCTTGCCGTTCAGCAGTGCAAGCTTCGATCGCGCCACGCGCCCCAGAACCATCTCGTCGCCGCAGTCCCAGAACCCGTTGTTCGATGTCGCATAAACATATTCATTCGCATTATGGACAGCGCTCTCTCCGTGTCCGTAACCATATTGAATGAAGTAAGGGGTCGAAAAACGTCGTCCTGGAAACATCGGCCTCTCATAGTTCTCCTGCGCCGTGCGCGTCCAGCTTTTTCCCAGATCGGCGCTCTTGATAATGCTTGCGTTCTGTGCCGTCTGCCGTCTCTTGGGATCTCCGCTGTCGTCCCCGTAGAGATGCCTGGCCACGCTCAGATAAAGCGCGCCGTCAATCCACATGCACCCGGTTGATTTCCAGGTACATCCATCGGGGCCGACCTGTCCGGCATTGGCGTACTCCGACATCGGATTGATGGTGGTCCCGGTCAGGTGCAGCGGATCGCTTCCTTCAATACGATTAAAGGCAACATTCGAGCTACACGCCTTGCGGAATCCCGAAGTATCGTCGGATGGCGAGTAAAGATTGTCGTCGCCCGCCCAGGCTGCGATCCAGGTATCGCCCTGGTTGTCCTCGAGCTTGACGGCCGTCCCGACTTTCACGCCCGTTATTGGTGTGGAAGCGACATCGTCAGCAGCCGCCGGACTGGACATCGCGCGGATTCCACTCAACCCTCCTCCGATGGATGCCGCCAAAGACCCAACAACAAACTCCCGCCTGCCGATCGCCATATACCTTGAGTGTCCTCGCTCTCTAGTATCTTGACCTGCTGATTTTGTAAGCTTGCCCGCAAACTTGGGTGCCCCATCCAAGCTCTGCTTGGGTGGGAGAGCGCGAACCCCATCAGCCCTCTCGTTCAGTGCCAAATCTAGTATCTGACCTGCTGATTTTGTAAGCTTGCCCGCAAACTTGGGTGCCCCATCCAAGCTCTGCTTGGGTGGGAGAGCACGAACCCCATCAGCCCTCACGTTCAGTACCAAAATGGATGCCCCAGGTCTCCGGGGTCCCCAGCGAGTGATCGTTGCTCGCTGGAGTGGGGGTCCCGATTTTGAGACCTGGAAAAACACCTATCTACGCGGTCGTGGTACTAATCAACCGACTTCCGCATTCGATAGTCACGACCTCTTCGGATGCCGTCCAGTTTTCACTGCAAGTATATGCGGGGTAGATAGGATTAGGGGCCGGGTTGCCCTGATTAGATTCTGTCTATTGCATACTGAATCCGAATACAAGTCCATAAACGCGGGAACCCGTCCTGCAGCTCGGGGCCCCGGTCACCGGTCCGCCTTCATCACCGACGAACTTTCTCGGAAAGAGGTCCTCTATGTCTGGCATCTCCCGTCGTGAGCTGCTCTGTTCCGGATTGGCGCTTTCGGCTTCCTCTCTTGCGGCTCGCTCAGCATGGGCGCGAACCGCAGCTCTGTTAGCTTCGCCTCCCGATACTTCGGCTCTGGCTGCCCTGCCGCCACGCGAACAACTGCTCTTCGACTTTGGCTGGAAGTTCCAATTTGGTCACGGCACCGACCCGGCTCGCGACCTGGGCTTTGGCAATGCCCAGGATGACTTTGCCAAAACCGGTGAATTCGATTTCTCCAAAGCTAGGTTCGATGATTCAAAGTGGCGCTCGCTGAACCTACCCCACGACTGGGCCGTTGAGCTGCCCTTTGTCCGCGACGAGGCAAAGAGTCCCAATGGCGATGAGTCCACGGTGCTTCACGGCTCAAAGCCCCTTGGCCGCCGTTTCCCCGAAACCAGCGTGGGCTGGTATCGCCGCGAATTCGAAATCCCGGCCAGCGATGTTGGCCGCCGCATCTCGGTTGAATTTGACGGCGCCTTCCGCGACACTTTCGTTTTCGTGAATGGCTGTTTCATCGGCCGCAACGACAATGGCTACGCCCCTTTCCGCTTCGATCTGACGGATTTCCTGGCCTATGGCGCAAAAAACTACATTGTCGCCCGCGTCGATGCCACTCTGGGCGACGGCTGGTTCTACAAGGGCGCCGGCATTTGCCGCCATGTCTGGCTTACCAAGACCGATCCGCTCCACCTGGGTAACTGGGAAAGCACAGTGCGCCCGGCGCTAAGCGGCAATTCGGCGGCGCTTTCCCTTGGCACAATAGTCTGCAATGAGGGTATACAACCTGAGAGTGTGAGAGTTACCTGGCAAATTATCGACGCCACAGGAGAGACCGTAGCCACAGCCGAAACACCTGCGCAGCAGATCGCCGTGGATCGCTCCGCCACCTTCACAGCCACGACATCCGTATCCAATCCAAAGATCTGGTCGGTTGAGACCCCGAATCTCTACACCGCCGTCGTTACGGTCAAATCAGGTGACAAGTCGCGCGACGCCGAGCGCGTCACCTTTGGCATACGCACTGCCCATTTCGACGCCGACCGCGGGTTCTTCCTCAATGGCAAATCGCTCAAAATCCAGGGCACCTGCAACCACCAGGATCATGCCGGGGTCGGCTCGGCGCTGCCCGACCGGCTGCAGGCGTTCCGGATCGCAGTGCTGCAACAAATGGGCTGCAACGCCATGCGCACCTCGCACAACATGCCTGCGCCTGAATGGGTAAAAGCCTGCGATCGCATGGGAATGATGATGATGTGCGAAACCCGCCAGATGAGCTCCAATCCCGAAGGCATGGCGCAACTTGAGACTATGGTCAAGCGCTATCGCAACTCGCCTTCCATCATCATTTGGTCCATCGGCAATGAAGAGGCACGCCTCCAAACCGATGAAGCCGAACAAGGCGAGAAGATCGCGGCCGCAATGGTGAGAAAGTGCCACGAGCTCGACCCGACCCGCGTCGTCTCTGCCGCCGTGCACGGCGACAACGAGAAGGGATTGTCAAATCCGCTCGACATCATCGGGTTCAACTACGCCCTCATGATCCCCGACCGTTTTCACAAGGAACATCCGACGCGGCCGATCTTTGGATCGGAGGAGGCGTCCGCGTTTTCCACCCGGGGCGTGTACCAAACCGATCCACTGCGCAACACGGTCAGCGCCTACGACGTGAACCCCGCCGGCTGGGGTGAAACCGCCGAAGCGTGGTGGACCTTCTACGCCACGCGCGAGTGGGCAGCTGGCGGGTTTGCGTGGGAGGGCTTCGACTATCGGGGCGAGCCGGACCCGTACGGATGGCCGTCAATCAGCTCGCAGTACGGCATCGTGGACACCTGCGGATTCCCCAAAGACAGCTTCTTCTATTACAAGTCGTGGTGGACGAAGCAGCCCGTGCTGCACCTGTTTCCGCACTGGAACTGGGAGGGCAGAGCTGGCGACGAAATTCCGGTGTGGGTGTACTCGAACCTCGATGAGGTGGAACTGCTGGTGAACGGCAAAAGTTCTGGCCGGCAGAAGGTTCCTCGGTTCAGTCACGTGGAGTGGAAGGTGCGCTACGAGCCGGGCGCGATCGAAGCGCAGGGATGGAAAGACGGAAAGCTGCTGCTTACGGAGAAACGCGAGACAACGGGCGCGATTGCCACCCTAAGGCTCGCCGCGGACCGCACAACGATCGACGCGAATGGCGAAGACGTGGCGGTTCTTACGGTGGATGCGCTCGACAGCGCAGGAAGGGCCATTCCGACAGCTTCGAACTTGGTCAACTTCAAGATAAGCGGCGAGGGTGTGCTGATCGGCGTGGGGAACGGGGATCCGAACTGCCACGAGAGCGATAAGGAGCCGAAGCGCTCGCTCTTCAACGGCCTCGCGCAGGTGATTGTGCAATCGACCAGGAAGGCCGCCACGATCGAGATTGAGGCGAGCACGATTGTCCCCGGGAGCGCGGTGACGCCGGCGAAGGTGACGATTGCGACTAAACAGGTGGAACTAAGAGCGACGGTGGGATAAGGGCAGTGAAAGGGGAAATCGAGAATAGCTCCCACTTTCCCGAGTTGGATCCCACCGGCGACGTTTACCCGGTTCTGACCTGTGATGTGGAAGATCAGGCCAACTTGTTGATTTACCTGATACAGTATTTAGCAATTCCCCTTAGGCACACACGATTTTTTGATCGGCACTTCGAGGCCACGTTTGCTATGAGAAGTTTGAGAGTACTGCTCATTGTCTGCGCCGTCACAGCGGCGCAATCCGCGCTGGCCAATGCCCAGCAGTCACTTGCCGCGATTCGCGCCGCCTGCGCTGACGATGCACAGAAGCTGTGCGCGGGAGTGCAACCGGGCGGGGGCCGAATCGTGGCCTGCCTCAAAGAGCATAAAGACTCGCTGTCCGATCGATGCAAACAGGCCGCCGGGCTGGCTTCGAACCCAACTGGCAGTTCTGCGCCAGGCGCCTCCAGTGTGTCGGCCGATTCCGGAACCAATGTCTCTGGAGCCGCTGCCAGTTCTCCGGCTAAGTCGTCTCCCTCCGCTTCAGTGCCGAGCGTTTCTGCTGCGACCTCCCAGGCTAAACCCGCCTCCGCACCCAAAGCCGCTAGCTACCGCCGCTTCGGCCGCCTCCGGAGAAAAGTTCGCGGAGCGCATCATCACGGATACCGAACACAGCGGAATGCGCGCCGCAACCATTCACCTGCCCGAGAAATGGAGCTTCGACAGCAAGATCGAGTGGCACTATAACTGGATCGAGTACCCGCATTTCCTATTCCGCTCACGCCGAGAATCCTGACAACGCAGAGGCTTATTTCCAATACCCGCTCTTGCGGTTGGAGTCCACCGAAGTTGCGCCCCAATTCAGGCAATACACTAGCGGCCATCAAACCACACCTGGCGAACGCATGCCCACTGGCGCCTTTTACTCACCTCCGCAACCTCCAATGCAGGCCATGGCGATGTTTATCCAGAAGACCCGCCCCAATGTCGCCAATCTCAAATGGATTGGGCAACAGGACCTGCCGGACCTGGCAAAGGACCTGAAGCTGGACCCTTCGCCCAACCAGCATGGCGTGGCTATCAAGATCGGCTACGACCTGAACGGTCAACCGGTCGAAGAAGCCTTCTTTGGCGTTTACTACCTCTCGCAAGGGGCTAATGCGGGAGTGAACGCGGGCATGATCAAGCAGACCAACTGGGGATTCCAGGCCCTGCAAAGTTTTCGCGCGCCCGCTGGCACTCTCGACCAGCGCATGCCGATGTTTTGTGTGATTGCCAAGTCAATGTATGTAAATCCGGAGTGGGTCCGGCTCTCCAAGGCGATCAATGACAAGATGCTGGCCGACTTCAACCAGAAGCTGAAGCAAGGCTACGATCAACTCCGAGCGGCTCAAGCGATCATGGAACAGACCATGCAGCAGCAGGCAGCTTTCCAGGCGAACTTCGACAAACAGGAAGAGGCCTTCCGCAACAGCGGCGGTGTAGACGACAGCTATCTGCGGGACGGCGGCAAGCGCAGCGCTGCCGACCATTGGGACGATGTGATCCGCGGCGTCGACACCGTCAACGATCCCAGCACCGGCGGCACCACGCAGCTCTCCAACCTCGGCCAGTATCACTTCACCGACGGCTTCGGCAACTACCGCACCTCCGACAATCCTAACTACACGCCGGAACAGGCGGGTGAAGTGGGAACCTGGACTCAGATGTCAGCCGCACCCTAATACAGTTGTAGATCGTCGACTCCGGAGGGAGCGGGGCGGGTGGCCCACATCTCGACCCGCCTCCAAGTTTGGGTGCCCCAGGTCTCGTCTCTGAGACCTGGGATGTAGGAAGTTGGCCGGGTGCCCCAGTCTCCCTCCGTCGGGACATGGGAAAGGTGGGTGGCCCACATCTCGACCCGCCTCCAAGTTTGGGTGCCCAAGGTCTCGTCTCTGAGACCTGGGATGTAGGAAGTTGGCCGGGTGCCCCATCTCCCTCCGTCGGGACATGGGAAAGGCGGGCGGCCCATATCTCGACCCGCCTCCAAGTTTGGGTGCCCCAGGTCTCGTCCTGAGACCAGGGATGTAGGATGCTGGCCGGGTGCCCCATCTCCCTCCGTCGGGACATGGGAAAGGCGGGTGGCCCACATCTCGACCCGCCTCCAAGTTTGGGTGCCCCAGGTCTCGTCTCTGAGACCTGGGATGTAGGATGCTGGCCGGGTGCCCCAGGTCCCTTCCTTCGGGACCTGGGAAAGCGACGAGGTGGGTGGCCCACATCCCGACCCGCCTCCAAGTTTGGGTGCCCCAGGTCTCGTCTCTGAGACCTGGGATGTAGGATGCTGGCCGGGTGCCCCATCTCCCTCCCTCGGGACCCGGGAAAGCAACGGACCCAAGCGGCCGCCAACAACTCCTGACCTGTCAAGACACGCTCCCCATTCACCCCGCTCAAACCCTTGAAAACAAGGCCCAAGGGTCCACCTCCCAATTGCAGATTGATTCCCACATCGCGTTATCCTGAAGACACCTAAAGCAAAACCGCAGCGCCAAGCCGTTTCAACCTCGCTCCACACGTTCGGGCAATCACCCGGGAGACACGCCTTCCAGCCGTCCCGTTAACTCGCAGCAAATGAGACCAAATGCGCATTAAAGTGCGCTAAAACGCAATCAAATACGAGCAAATCGAAGCAAATTTACCGGCTAAAAAAGGCTAACGCCTTTGCGATGAGCGAGGTGGAGGAAGATTCCTTCGATCTCTAAAAAAGAGGCTGTGAAGCTGTGAAACTGTAACGTTTCAACAGAACCTGTTTGTGCAAGGCAGAGGCGCACACCTGCTGGAAGAAGGCAAAACACGAGGACTCTACACGAATTCTTGCACTTCATTGGAAACCAAATCGCATCAGCTCGATCACTATTCGCAGGCCAGGATCGAAGCCGCCCTGGAGTGAATCAAGGTGCAATCAACTCCGTCAGTTGGGGAGTGACATTGTCAAAGAATATCCCCTGCAATTGTCCCGGCTCCAACTGCGGCATTTGCAGTTCAATTGCATGCCGCACATCGGGCGCGATCCTCGACAGATCGGCATAGAAACCCACAAAAGAAAGTGCATCAACCCGAGAGGAACTGTAGGCCGGATGGAACTCGAGGGGCTGACCATCCAGGGTAGCGGCTACTGTCCCTTTGTCATTTCCCTCCGCTAACTGCACAAAGAGCAACAGGCGCTCGGGCGCTAACCACGTTGACTCGTAGTCTTCCGGCCTCCATGGGATCGGCCATGCAACCTTGCGAGCGGCCAATTGATCCAACACGCGCTGCGGGACTAAAAATGTCCCTTTAAGCGAGCCGGCAGCGCCCGGTCCAAGTGCGATTTCCTCCGCTTGGGCGAAGCGGATCCCCTTGTATTGCACTTGTGCTTCGACGTAGTTTCCTGACTGCGTGAATTTTGCAGAATCTCCGTTTATCGTCATGTCGGATACATTTGAGTTCGCCGGAAGCAAGACGCCCTGCCTTCTGGACCATACCGGGTTCCCCGGCGGCATGCACAATCGATAGAAGACCTCCGTTTAGTTTCACGCCAGCCGGAACAGCGGATTGCACTGAAGCCGAATTGAAAGAGAAGAGGGCTCTCGACCTTTTCTATGGGAATCAGTTCAAGCACCATCGCACTCGTTCCATCAAGTGTCAGCCGCACGATG
>CAVQZQ010000059.1:0-275859 GCA_963718435.1 uncultured Acidobacteriota bacterium
GCAATTTTCTCCAATATCGCGGGCGATATTTCAAACTTGCTGATTGGCGGTAGTGGCTCCCTCTGGGCCAACACGTCAACCGGGGAAATCGGACACGGCACGAACGCGCAAAGCGGCTGGAGATGGTACGACTATTACAACTCGGCAACGGAAAACGGTTATGACGAAGCGGTTGCGACAGCACCCAATAGCGGCGTGTTCGCTTGGGCTAGTGAATAAGTCATCGGGTCATTATGGGGCATTTCTTAGAGGCACCGGGGGCGGCAACGAAGAATTTGGAATCGGAAGCGGAAACCCGCTGAATGGTTACAGCGACGCAACCGGGTCGACCCAAACATGGGGCATCAGTTCGGCGACAGGATTAGGCACTTTTACGGGAGTTGCGACAACAGCTTATACAACTGCCAGTATTGGCGGATCAGCATTGACGGCAGGCACTTGCGCTTCGGGCACGGCCAGCATCACTGGGGTGTCAACAAGCATGGCAGTGGTCGCAACCCCAGTCACTTATCCCGGCGATGCGTTTTATTGGAAAGCGTACGTGAGCGCCGCCGGAACCGTGACGGTGAAGGTCTGTACAAATCTGGCGGCGGGTGGGCACCCCGACGGCAAGCCTCTATAACATCCGAGTCATCCAGTGACGGAGGGAGGATCAAGACCGGAGGAAGCCTTGCCATGGAAGTAGCAGAATCGTCCCTGACAAAACTGACACTGGAGGAGCTAAAGAAATACGGACGGATTCTCGATCACCGCCCGGCGAGCTTGCACGGCAACACCGTGGGGATGAAACTTGCCGAGCGATGGCTGGGGTGAGGACGCGCGACGGGTGCGGTGGCTCCACTCGGGCCAACGCGGTGCAAGGGCGTTCGAGCGGCGGCGCGGGCAGCGCAACATCGTGCTGAAGGCGCGGCAGATGGGGCTGACGACGTGGGCGGCGGCGCGATTTTTTCTGAAGACGATCACGCAGCCGGGGACGCTGACGCTGGAGGTGGCGCATACGCAGGAAGTCGGCGGAGGAGATCTTCCGCATCGTGCACCGTTTTCTGGATTGGCTGCCGGAGCGAGCTGCGGGAGGGCCGCTGAGGACTTCGCGGGCCAACGTGCGGCAGATTGTGTTTCCGGAGATCGATTCGCAGTACCGGGTGGTCTCGGCGGGAGACCGAAATGCCGGGCGCGGGCTGACGGTGCAGAACCTGCACTGCTCGGAGCTGGCGCGCTGGCCGGGAGATCCGGCGGAGATTCTGGCGGGACTGCGGGCGGCGATGGCGCCGGGAGCGCGAGATGATTCTGGAGTCGACGCCGGAGGGCGTGGGCGGGTGCTTTCTACGAGGAGTGGCAGAAGGCGGGCGGAGACGGGGATGGTGCGGCATTTTTTTCCGTGGTGGATGGAGAGCGCGCTACCGGGCGGAGGCAGTGGACGAGGACGAGCCTGACCGAGGAAGAGCGGGAACTGATGGCAGCGGCAGGGTCTGGATCTGGAGCAGATCGGGTTTCGGCGGCAGATGCGGGCGAACTTTCGCGGGCTGGCGCGGCAGGAGTATGCCGAGGACGAGGAGAGCTGCTTTCTGGCCAGCGGGGATTCGGTCTTTGAGCTGGAGCGCGATCGAGGAGCGGATGCACGGATGCTGCCGCGAGCCGGCGGAGCTGCGGCGCAACGGCGAAATGGAGATGTGGCTGCCGCCGTTGCAGGGCAAGCAGTATCTGGTCGCGGTGGATCCGGCGGGCGGCGGCAGCGAGGGGGACTATTCGGCGGCGCAGGTGCTGGAGATGGAGACGGGGCTGCAGTGCGCGGAGTTTGCCGGGCACAGTGGGCGGGCTGGAACTGGCGAAGCTGGTGACCGGCGCTGGCCGCGGAATACAACCGGCGCGTGGCTGGTGGTGGAGCGGAACAATCACGGCACCGGGGTGCTGGCGCTGGCGGAGACGGTGTGCGGGTACGGGCGCATCTATCGGGCAAGGCGGGCAGGCGGGATGGCTGACGACGTCGGTGAGCCGGCCGGCGGTGCTGGGGCGGCTGGGTGCGGCGCTGGTGGAGGAGCCGGAGCGCTTCATGAGCCGGGGGCTGCTGGCCGAGTGCAGGAGCTTTGTGCGCCTGCCGGACGGCAGCACGGGAGCGCAGAGCGGGGACGCACGACGACCGGGTGATGGCCATGGCGATCGGGCTGGCGGCGAGGGCGGAGCTGTTGGAGAGGCAGAGAGGGACAGTGGCAGCTAGAGCAGCTGGAGCTGGCGAGCTGAGGAGTTCGGTGACAGCGGGTAGTTCTGGTGGTCGCTGCGCTGAACCGCTGATGACTTTGCATGGCTAGAGCTCTTGCAGACAATTTCGCTGATGCAGGTAGAATCGATCAAGATCCGGAGAAGGCGGGGGCGGCTTGGCGGTTCTGGCGGTGCAGCATATCCGGCGGATGCGGGGCGGCGCGCAGGGGCAGTTGATGCTGGGCGCCGACGGCCACGTGTACGTGGTGAAGTTCCAGAACAATCCGCAGCATATGCGGGTGCTGGCCAATGAGTTGCTGGCGTCGCGGCTGGCGGCGGCGGCGGGGTTGACGGCGCCGGAGGCGGAACTGGTGGAGGTGTCGCAGTGGCTGGTGGAGAATACGCCGGAGCTGGAGATGGACCTGGGGCGGACGCGGGTGCGATGCCAGCCGGGGTTGCAGTTCGGGTCGCGATTTGTGGGCGGGCTGATGCCGGGCCAGGTGGTGGATTATCTGCCCGAGGAGCAGCTTGGCGGAGGTGAAGAATCTGGGCGAGTTTGCCGGGATCCTGGCGCTGGACAAGTGGACGGGAAACGCCAACGGCCGGCAGGCGGTGTTTGCGCGAAAGGCAGCGGGAGCGGCGGTACAAGGCGGTGTTCATCGATTTCGGATATTGCTTTCACGCCGGGGAATGGCGGTTTGAGGACTCGCCGCTGCGCGGGGTGTACTACCGCAACGACGTGTATCGCGAGATCACGGGGTGGGAATCGTTTGAGCCGTGGCTGACGCGGATGGAGACGATGCCGGCGGATACGGTGTGGGCGGCGGCCAATGAGGTTCCGCCGGAGTGGTACGGCGGGGACCTGGCGGAGATGGAGGCGCTGGTGGAGAAGCTGCTGGCGCGGCGGAGCCGGATTCGGGAGTTGATTGAGGGGTTCGGGAAGTCGGATAGGGAGCCATTTCCGAAATGGGGAGGGACGGGAGACGAAAATGCGTGGAAGAGAGATTGGAAGAGGCAAGATGGGGGACTAGCATCATGGGAAGAGTGATGTAGAGAGGCGAAGCGAGCGCCATGAAGGCTACTGGGAAGCCATGCAGGAGAAGGTGCGACACGGCGGCGGACTGCGAGTTTCAGCTGCTCCGGTATGTGCCGGACGCGGTACGGAATGAGTACGTGCACATCGGCGTGATTCTGCGCGAGCAGGGCGAGTCTGCGGGCCGGCTGGAGGTGCGGTTTACGCGCGACTGGCGGCGGGTGCGTTGCCTCGATCCGGATGCGGACACGGCGCTGCTGGAAGGGATGGAAAGCGAGCTGCGGAGGCGATTCGGGAGGAGCCGGAAGGCAAGCTGATGCGGATCCTGGACGAGTCGCTCTCGCTGAATGTGCAGATGACCGAGCCCAAGGCGTATCTGGCCGAGAGCCTGCCGGCGGGGATGGAAGAGTTGATGCGGCTCTACGTGGAGCCGCCGCCGCGGGAGCGGGTGCCGCGGCTGAGCGGGCGGGCGGCGATTCAGGCCGAAATGCGCACGGAGTTCGAGCGCGCCGGAGTGTGGGATCTGCTGCGAAAGCACATTGCGGCCTCGGAGTATACGCGGCCGGGAGATCCGCTGCGGATCGACGTGGGATATCGGCCGAATGGTGTAGCGCGACGAACATGGGCTTCCGGGGACTCCGTTCATGTTTCATGCGGTGAGCCTGGAGCCGGGAGTGGAGATGGCCAAGGTGCTGGCATTTTCCGCGGCCGGGCTTGCGGGCGGGAGTGGAACGGGTGGAGAAGGCCAGCTGGAATTGACGGCGGTGATTGAGCCGGCGGCGAAGGTGGGCGCGACCGATGAGGAGCCGGAGCGGCTGGAGATGTACAGGTTCGGCGTGGAGACGATGGAGGAGCACCAGATAAGGGTGCTGACAACGTCGGACATGGCGCGGGTGGCGGAGACGGCGCGGCGGGAACTGCGGGTGTGAAGGTCAATGGCGGATTGACCGGTGACCCGTGAACGAATGCGTTTAGCTATGAGTGACAAGAATCGAGGCGTAAATGTTTGGGCAAGGTCATTGCGGATCAATTTGCGGTGCTGATCGTAAGTAGGTTCAGGAAGTGTTGGATCAAGCAAATCGTTAGTACCAGAAGCCAGCGTCTGAGAAGCTGACGGACAAACCGGGATCAGATCAAGGCATGGCCCTATGGGGCCGTGCCTTTTGTTTTGAAGTGCTGAGAGAGAAGGTGCGCGTGAAGGTAGGAGAGCAGTTACGGGAGATGTGGCGGCAGGCGACGGGAGGCGCGGCAGGTAACGCGGCCCGGTCAGGAAGTGCGGAAGGATCGGTTGCGGCGGGCGGAGCGAAGCAGAGCGCAGGACGCTGGCGATGCCGGCGATCCTGAGCCCGGTGCAGTTTCCGGGACGGCTGCTGCCCAAGCCGACGCCGATGAATCTGCGGCGATTTGCGGAGACGCCGGTGGTGCGGCGGGCGATCAACGTGATCAAGGACCGCATCGCGGCAATGGACTGGCAGGTGCGGGTGCGGCGCGGGGTGCGACAGGCGAGACGTGGCGTATGCGGAACGAAAGCTCGCGGCCTTGCGCCGGACGCTGGAAGAGCCGAACGCGGTCGATAGTTTTCGCACCCTGATGGAGCAGGTGATTGAGGATGCGCTGACCGGCGGCTTTGGGGCGATCGAGATGGAGCCGACGGGCGACCCGGAGCGGCCGGCGATGCTGTGGCCGGTGGATGGCGCCTCGATCCGCATTAATGCGCAGGTGGGACGGACAGCGAAGAAACGCCGCGCTATGCGCAGGCAATGCCGGGCCAACTGGAGTCGAGCGCGGTGGAGCTGCGCGACGACCAGCTGATGTACATCCGGATGAACCCGCGCAGCTTTACGCCTTTCGGGCTGGGGCCGCTGGAAGTGGCGTTCGAGACGGTGAATCAGTTTCTGAGCGCGCATCGGTTTGCGGGCAAGCTGGCGGCGAACTCAGTGGCGCAGTATGCGCTGTGGCTGAACGAGGCGACGCCGGCGCAGCACGACCGGCTGATCCGCTGGTGGCAGGACGAGATCGAGGGAACGGGCCGGGTGCCGCTGATCTCCACCGAGCAGAAGCCGGAAGTGCTGCGGTTCGCGCAGGGCACGGACGCGGACCTGCGCCTGGCGTGGCAGGAGTTCTTGATCCGCATGGTGGCGAACGCTTTCGGATTGCCGCCGCTGCTGCTGGGGCTGGAGGGCGATGTGAACCGGTCGACAGCGGCGGAGACTGGCGGACGAGGCGTTTCGCGGAGCGATTTCGCCGCTGGCGCAACTGCTGGCCGGGCATATCACGCGGGACTTTTGCGAAGTGCATCGGGTGGCGCGAGTTCGAGTTCGTCTTCAACGACCTGAACGCGCGCGACGAGGAGACGGAGTTGGCGGTGCAGGTGCAGTTGCTGCAGGCAGGCGTGTTGACGGTGAACGAGGTGCGGGCGATGCGGGGTCTGGGGCCGCTGACGGCAGGTTGGGGCGGTGCAGTTGGCTGGTGAAGCAGATGGAACTGAGCTAAGGCAGTCTGAGGACGACTTTTGCACGGTCAGCGCAGTGGACATGCGGTCCGGCTTACGTGAAGCGAAGGACGGAGAGCACATGCGATTGGAAGCGATGGCGGTAAAGATTCCCCATGTGGACGGACACCCGAACCGGGTGGCGTTCGAAGGGGTGTTGACGGTAGTGAACGCAGCCAGCGACAAGGCGCCCGGCGGGAGCGCGCGGACACCGCGTGATATTAACGCGCGAAGCGGCGGAGAAGGCGCTGCCCTCGCTGCTGGGCATGGCAGTGGATTATCGTCCGGGATGGGACGGGCACGATGCGCGGCGCAAGATCGGCCTGCTGACCGAGGCCGACTGTGAGCGGGAACCGGCTGGTGGTGCGTGGATATCTCTATGCGCGCGATTTTCCCGAGGTGGCCAGGCGATACGGGCGCAGGCGGCCGCAAGCGCTGGGCATGAGCTACGAGCTGGCCGATGCGCGCGTGGAAGACATGCGCGCGGAGATCTGGAAGCTGACCCGGCGTAACCTTTACCGGCGCGGCGATCCTGCTGCGGGAGAAGGCGGCATACCGAGCGACAAGTTTTCGCATGGCGAGTTAGGAGGTCAGGATTAAGCAGTTAGTAGCTGGACAGGGTCAGTGGTAGCGAATACCCTGCGAACTAAGCGCAAGAACTTGATTGCATTGTCCGTTACGCGAGCTTGTGATGGCCGCAAGACAGGAGCTTATGCGCATCGACCACCGAACAGGAAAGGATGAAATGGAAACGGACGAAAGAGATATTGCGGAGCGGCTGGAGAGCCGCAACGCGCCTCTGCTGGAGAAGACGCTGAGCCTGGCTGGATGAGCGGCAGGGCAACGCTTGTCCGGTGAGGTGGAGAGGATTTCAGCGACGGTGGAGCAGACCGGCGCGAAGACGAACTGGCGGAAAAGCTGGACGCGCCGAGAGGGAACTGGCCGAGCTGAAGGCAGCAGCAACGGCCGTAACGCGTTGAACCCGTTGCGCAGAACAGTGCCGGCGGCGACTTCGGAGATGCTGGCCAAGCACGGCATCGGCGAGGGCCGGTGGACGTGCGACACTGGACGCGGCGCTGTCGGGGTTGAGCCTGGAGCAGCGTATCGCGGTGAAGAGCGCAACTGCTGCGGGCGGGAGCGATCGCATAAGAGGCAGTTATCAGGAGTCTGGCCAGTGCTGTCAGTGATCAGTGAACACCGCAGCAAGACTGCTGACTCATCTCGGGTGCCGCTGACATTCGTAAGCGATGATAAACCGAGAATTAGAGCCTAAGTGCGCAACTGATCAAGCTTGAATACAGAGAAGCTAGGACAGGCCCCATGGAGGGGGCAGAAAGAGCCTATGAACGCAACCTTTGCAGACATTCACGCGGCAGCAGATTTCATCGGGCCGGGCGCGATCGAAGTTCCGCTGTACCAGACGGAGATCTTCGACATCTGCCGGCGTTCCAGCCCATTCGGGCAGCGCATCAAGCAGGTTCCTGCAACCGGCCATCCGTCGCGCTTCTTTGAAGAGACGGCGATTCCGAATCCGGGCACAGCCGGCTTCGTCAATCCGCGCAGCATCGTGGCCCCGGTGGTGAGCCCGACGCGTGTGGAGCGGAGCGTGCCGCTGAAGGCGATCGTTTCGCAGATCAACTACAACCTGTTCGACATCGAACTCGGCAATCAGCAGCAACAGTTCGCCTATCTGCAGGCCAAGGACCTGGTGGACACCGTGAGCGGCGTCATGGTGGCCCACGACGTGGCGCTGTGGAACGGCAACGACACCAGCCTGAGCGCGCCCACGACCACGCAGTATATGGGAGTGATCGCGCAGATCGCGGCCGGCGGCAACACCACGACGATCGGGACAACCGCTTCGATCGTGGATGGAATCAAGTCGGCAGTGGCGCAAATGGTGGCGCAGCAACGGCTATCCATGTGCGGCCCACGGCCATCTATGCCAACCCGGTGCTGCTGGACCTGATCGACCGGGAGATGAAGACCGAGTTCAACGTCGTGCTGAACACCGACCAGATCACCGGCGGCTTCCGGGTGAAGATGCTTTCGACGCAGGCCGGCGATCTGCCCTTGATTCCCGATTGGAGCCTGAGCTACACGGGGACGCCCGGATCGGGCACGGCGGTGCTGCCGGCTTATATCGTGACCGAAGATCTGATCGAGTATCACTGGCTGGGCGATCCGACGCCGCGCATCTTCCAGCTGGGCCTGCCGAATTCATTGACCCAACAGTACGTCGCGGTCAAGTTCGGCGCTGCCGGTGGTGAAGGGCGCGAATTACGCGCATTACCAGGTGCTGGTCGACCGGTAAACAGAAAGCAGCGGGCAGTGAACAGTGGCCAGTGCGAGATACAGACTGGTCACTGATCACTGTATTCGCTGGAACTCTCTCTGTTCCTGACAACCTGTTCACCAGATCTATTGAAGGAAGGATCACGATGGCATATCTGCAGCCAGCGGATTACCCGAACTATGGATTGCCGGCTGGAACAACGGCGGACTGGATCACGGCCGCTACGGCACTGATCAACAGTTACTGCAGGCGGCCGGACCTGAACGTGATCCAGTACACGGAGCGCTTGCGCATGATCAGCCGGATCTCAAACCGTGCGGCTGAATATCTGCCTCTGGCCCCGCTGGGGACGGCAACTTCGCCGATCGTCAGCATCGAAGGCCGATACGCGAAGCCGCGGCGCGGAGAGCTGTCGATGACGCCCTGTTCGAGATTGCATGGGCGTTCGCGCTTGCCGGGCCAGTGGATCGGCGATCGATCCGACGCACGGTGGACTCCGATCGCGATCACCGGGGAGTTGACGCTCCCGTGGAACTGCTGGGGCTTCCCTACAACGAAGTGATGGTCACTTACACAGCGGGGCTGGCGGCGATTGGCGACGACGTGAAAACGGCTTGCGCGCAGATTGTGCGCAATGCGCAGTCGACGCCGGCGCTGAACGCGAGCAAGACCAGAGATCGACACGATGCAGATGCAGTATTTCTCGAGTTCGCTGCTGGACGAAACCGTGCAGGCATGGCTGCGTCCTTACGTTGCGAACAGGCTGGGGTGAGCGATGAGCGATACAGCGCCGCGCAATCCAAGTGGGGCGCCCCAGATGCTGGCCGATGCGCTGTTGCGAAGTGTGGCCGGAACATCGGCAATGCTGCGGGTAACAGGCGTAAACACGGATACAAGCATGTCGAAGTGGGCCTGGTGCCGACCACATTTGCCGACGTAATCGTGAGCCCGGTGGTGATGCGAAAGCTGCGGCCCACCTGGCAGGAAGAGGGGGCCAGTCGAAGTGGGAATTGCTGGTCTCGGCGACCAGCGTTCAGCAGCAGGTCGACACGCTCGATCTGGCTTCTGCCCAGTCACCTCTTCGCAATGACTCTGGCAGTTACCGTAGCAGGGCAGGACTATCTCATCGAGTCAATCGCGTCCAATGAAGCTTTCGGCCAGGTATATCTGTACAGGCTGTTATTGCGCGAGGCGCGCCAGCAGGCAGTGTGAAGAGAGAACGATCAACGGAATAGGCGATTCAAAGGACAACTTAATAGCTGTCTTTTGCACGTCACTTCAGAAGGGAATCAGGAGAAAACAGGAAAGGAATATCCGGGAAGCCGTACTCTCCCTGATCCCCAATCCCTGCTCCTGTTTTTATGCAAAATGCGAAAGATTCGTTCTATATGGCGCTGCGCACGCGCCTCGCAGCGATCAATCCGGAGTCGAACCATCATTGCTGCGGGGCGCGGTGCGGCCGGGAATCCTGGTGGAAGAGGCGGAAGCCCCGTTTAGTCAGCTTCCCAGCGATGTATTCGTGCTGCGCTGGCTGGGACTTGGCACTGACATGGATCTGGCGTCGACACTTATCGCGGAGGAGTGCGAAATCATCTACCAGACGTGCGGCACGCAAAGCTTCGGCGGCCTGGATCGGGGCGGTCACTTAGCGCGATGGACGAGGAACTGGTGGCGATGTTACAGCCGTTCCATACTCCGAAAATGAACTACACCGTGCACGCCGCCCGCAGCAATGCTGACACAGGTATTCTGGGACGAGCCGGGTTTTACGCCGACCGTCTCACAGCGGGATCGCCTCAGCCGGTCGGCCAAAGTAATGGTTTACAGCTACCAGGAGCAAGGAGAATAAATGGCGGCGAATTGGTTTCGGCTCCCGCGCCCGTGGCACGGCGCGTGCGGGCATATTTTGCGCCTGTGAATCGCACCGAGCAGACTCCGGTCCTTTTTGATCCGGCGGAACAGGGCGGCTTCAATCTCGATGCCCCTCCGCCTCCATGGATCGATTTGGGATGGATCCAGGGCTTCATGCGCAAGCCCGGCAGCAAGACATCGCCCGTCATGACGGGCGATCCCGGGTACAACACTCGAACAGGTTCGCGAGACGCTGGAGGCCCAGGTGGGCCTCGAATTTCTAAGCTGGACCAAGTTGACGATGGCACTGGCCACGGGCTCGCAGCACATGAACCTGCTCGCTCCAACCTCGGGCGCAACTCCTCCGCGGACGGAGCGCAAGCCCTACCGGCAGTTACCGTGCAGACCGGATCGACCCCAACAACAGTGATGTTAGCCGCCTCGGACGCGGCACAATTTAAAGCCGGGCTCGATGATCGCTGTGGACGCGGATTATACGGGTCAAACAGGCTTTGTCGGCTCTCCAGTATCAGGCGCATATGTGCGGCAGCGCTCTTGGCGATATCGACTATATCCGGCGCGTCACATTCAACGTGGCACTCGTATCGCAGGTAACATCCGCTGGACTTACACTGGCAGCAGCATTACCCGGCGGGGCTCCGTCGGCTGGCGCCAAGCTTCAAGCGGTAACTGGATTTGTCGATCGCGAAGGCGGCTGCTTTTATCAGGAGTGGTCCGCCCTCTTCGTCATGCAGGGCAGTCAGGGCGAGCGCATCTTCTTCCATTACCCCAGGCTGCAATCCATGTCAGGAGCGACAGAAGCAGCAATACCGCTTGGCGCAAATCAAAAGAGCGGGCCCGAGCGAGTGTTGCTCAAGGGCCAGTTCCTCGCATTGCCCGTCATAGATCCGCTGGACGGCGAACGCGTACTTTGTTATCGGAGCTTTCTGCCCGCGCCCAATGCGTTGATCTAGTTTAATCCTCGCACTCCGCACCTGCTCGCGTCGCATTGCGAATCGATGATGCAGACGTCAATCCAACTCAACTTGGCACCATAAGTCAGAGAGAATCGATGAAGATTACGATCCAAGGCCAGGACTACACGTCCGCACTTGACGCTGTGCATCCGTTGACGATCGAGCGCTCGTTGAATGAACCTTCTATCTGTAGGCTCTGGATAAGTATCCCCGTCTAGAGCCTGTTATGAAGTTTGCACCAAGATAGGTGCTTACGTTGGCGGCCGATCCTGTCCAGTATGGAAGGATGGCAAGCAAGGGGAAAGTCGGTTATCCGAGCAATGTTTCGGATGAGGAGTGGGCGTTTGTGCTGCCTTATCTGCTGTTGAGCCGCGAGGACAGCGCCCATCGGGAACATGATCTGCGATCGGTTTTCAATGGTGTTCGCTACATTGCGCGGACCGGCAACCAATGGCGGTTCATGCCGCACGATTATCCTCCGTGGCCCGCGATCTATCAGCAGATGCAGCGCTGGATGCGGGCCGGATGCTTCGAGCGTCTGGTCGAAGACACGCGCATTCTGTTGCGGGAGTTTGCCGGACGCAAGGGCCAGCCAACGGCAGCGTGTATCGACAGTCGCACGCTGCAATCTACGCCCGAGAGTGGTGCGCGGGCAGGCTACGACGGCGCCAAACGGCGCAAGGGCTCGAAGGTCCACATCGCTGTGGACACGCTGGGGCACCTGCTTGCACTGTCGGTGACCTCGGCCGATCAGGGCGACCGCGCCCAGGTCGAGGCACTTGCCGAAGACATGCAACAGGTGACCGGAGGCACGGTCGAGATGGCGTATGTCGATCAGGGCTACACCGGGTCGACTGCGGCGGAGGCCGCCCAGAGCCACGGCATCCGTCTTGAAGTCGTCAAACACCCCATGGCTAAACGCGGTTTTGTGCTGCTGCCGCGCCGATGGGTGGTCGAGCGCAGCTTCGCCTGGGCCACTCGCTTCCGCAGACTCGTGCGCGACTACGAACGGCTCGACACTACGCTCAAGGGATTTCATTACGTAGCCTTCGCATGCCTCATGATCGCCAATATGTTCAAACAACTCGCATGAACTTCATAACAGGCTCTAACTCCGCACTTGCGATGCCTCTGCGCAATCAATCTCTGGCAGTAACAGGGGACGACGGCGCAATTTACTTTACGGGCTATCTCGCAGTAAGTCCTCTGCCGGAATATTCGGGAATGGGGTGCGAAGGCCCGCGCTATCGGATCGCCCTGCAGGCTCTGAGCGATGAGCTCCTGCTCGATCAGTTATCCATGGCGCCCGGCAAAGGAGCGTCGGGTCAAACGGCAGGTGCGCTCATGGCATCCCTGGTAACTCGCACCGGCTCGGCGACTCTCGCAACCCAGGCGCTCACGTTGAATGCCGCTGTCAGTAACTTTGTCCCCGATTCCGGTGCGTCCTGGAGTCAATGTGCGGGCAAAGTCGCATGCGCCGCGAGAGCGGCCTATCGCGCCGTAAATGGTGCCCTGGCGCTCGCTTCGGTTCCGGGTGCGGTCCACACGCTCAATGAGACCGATGGCAGTTTGAGCCTGGCCAGCCTGGTGCTCACTGCGGGCATGAAACGCGCGCTCGCCAACGATATTACCGTCTGCGGTGAGCATGAGCCCGTTGCGTACGCTACGGAATACTTTTTGGGCGACGGAGTGACAACGCAATTCAACCTCGCCGCGGATCCCTTTTTCCCACCTTCTTCCAAATCCATCCTCATTCGCGAACTCTTCAACGAGAGCGCAATCGATCTGCGCGTCTGGGGAAATCCGACGGGCCAAACTTATTTCTCACTTGGCGCCGGCGGCCTGACCATGCAAGGCGGAAACGGAATTGACGGCGACGCGCTCCTGACGTGGATCGATCCGGTCGAGATGGGAGGTACGCTACTGCTGGAGGCGACGGGAGTTACACTTTCGCCGGGCAGCACCGGAATCCTGGCCGCGTTTTTTGTTGGCATGATGACGTTGCCCGCGTGCACGGCCGGGTTTCAGGTTGCGTCGGAGCAGGGGACAGGCGGGGTCAGTGTGCAGCCAATCGTCCAAGGAACAGCTAACGGGACGACTTATGCGATAAACCCTGCCAACCAATACACCCTCCGCATTCGTGTGCATTGTCCTGAGATCGAACGGGCTTCTGCGATTTATCGATCGTACGACGACAGCGGAGCCATTAGTTATGGCGGTCAGTGTAACGTCGCGCCAGCACAGCTTCAGTTCGAAATACAGGAATTTGTAAACGGTGTGGCCGGCATGCCCGTGACTCTCTACGACGGCACGATTGCCAGCCTTCCCGGCGCCTGTATGGTGGTAGCGGCGAGCAGTATCAACCTGCAGGGGACCATGCGAACCCTAAGCTTGAGCGATCTTGGCTCCGGTTGGGTAGTCAGTACACCAGCGAATGGAAATCCACGCACGCGGCGCGTCGGCTCCACTGCGCAGGCGGGCGAATGTCACTTGCAGAGCACTGGCCAACTGGTGTTCTACACGGGATTTGCGCCCGCGGTTGGCGAGCAAATTGCTGTAACCTATCGCACCGTCGGCAGGGCCGTTGGGCGTGCAGTGAACACCGCGAGCCAGCAGGCACTGGCGCAGTCAGGCTTGCCTGCAGTAGCCACTTGGATCGGTACAGTTGCAAGCCCACCCGCGCGCAGTTCTTTGGACTGTCGCAATGCGGCCACCACAATGGTGCAGGCTGCGGCAGGGGTGAGCGCGCTATGGAGTGGTACTTATCAGGGCCTGCGCGCCGCCTTCACAACCGATGTCTGGCCGGGCGATGCGCTGCAATTGAATGCGCCTTCAACCAACCTGAATACACAGGTCATCGTTCGGGCCGTGAAAGTTAGTTACCGCGCAAGCTGTCCCGACTTAGTGGGGTATGTTATCGCGTTTGCCAATGACTGGGCCGATGACCTCGCCATCAAGACAGGCGCCACGGTTCCGGCCGATACCTGGCTGCCTGCGCCCATCGCTCCAACCCTTCTTTCCAATTTGAGCGCGCTCGCGGTGACCTCGCTGAACGGCAGCACAGTCACAATCAATGCCGGCGCAACGGCGCCGAGCGGCGGCGGGTTCGAGATCCGGCGACGTGACTTCGCGTTCATGCCCGGAGAGGACTCTGACCTGGTCATGCGCGGCTCGCAGCCAAACCTCACCTTCTCACGCACCTCGGCGAGCGAACGGTATTACATGAGGATGTATGACGGAGCAACGCCGCCGAATTACTCGGAGTTTTCGGCTGCGCTGTTCATCAATCTGCCATTGGGATCGTAGGCAATGGATCTCTCGGCCAGCAATCGATATATGGAGTCCGGCGGATGCGAATGATGAATGAATTCGAAGCCCAGGTATTGAGCGATCTAAGCGTGTTGAAGACGCAAATGACCGGGCTGACAGGCGACGGAAACGGTGGGCGCATCGCGGAACTTGAGCGTCGCATGGAAAAGCACGAGCAGAACTGGCAGCGCGCCAAGGGCTTTCTGGCCGCGGTCAGCGTGCTGTTTGCAGTCATCGAGGTGGCAGTGGAGGCGTGGCATCGCCACTGAGCGGCGCGTGTGCCATGCGCCGGGTCACTGCAGGGCTTCGGAACATAGTGCATCTGCTCGTATAATCAGCCCCATGAACGAAGAGCCGTTGGTTGGCGTCGTGATGGGTAGCAAGAGCGACTACGAAGTGCTTTCGGTGGCAGTTGAAATTCTGCGCGCGCTCAAAATTCCGCATGAAGCACGCGTGGTGAGTGCGCACCGCACGCCGGATCGGCTCTTTGAATACGCCGAGACGGCGCGGAGCGCGGGCTGCGTGTCATTATCGCCGGAGCCGGCGGAGCTGCGCATCTGCCCGGAATGCTTGCCTCGAAGACGCTCGTCCCCATCCTGGGCGTCCCAGTGGTGGCAACGCAGTTGAACGGAATGGATTCGCTGCTGTCGATCGTGCAAATGCCCAAGGGGGTTCCCGTCGGCACGCTCGCGATCGGCAAGCCTGGAGCGGCCAACGCCGCGCTGCTGGCAGCGGAGATACTGGCCACCACAGACCCTGCGCTTTACGAGCGGCTCGCTGCGTGGCGCGCTGCGCGCACCCAGGAAGTACTCGATCAGAAGCTGGATCCGAGCTTGATCAGGAGCTTCCGGGTGATCACCGATCCTTCAAAAAACTACAGCACTCCAATCGTCCGGCCTGGCGGCCTGCTGGCGATTCTCGGCGGTGGCCAACTGGGACGCATGATGGCGATGGCCGCGCGCACCATGGGCTATCACGTGCGCGTGATGGATCCCGATCCGTTGTGTCCCGCCAGCTACGTCGTAGACGAAACAATTGTGGGTCGCTGGGATGACGTGTCTGCGGCCCGGCGATTGGCCACGGGCGCAGACGCGGTGACGCTTGAGATTGAGCAAATTGGCGTGGATGCCTCTCCAAGTCGCACGCATTGCGCCCCTGCGCCCCGGCGTCGAACCCATCCGCATCATTCAGGACAAGACACTGCAAAAAACCTGGCTCGCCGATATGGGTTTTCCTGTCGGCGCTTTTCGCGTGGTGCGCAACGAGACGGAATTGCAAGAAGCTGTGCGCGCGCTGGGTGGCCGTGTCTTCCTCAAGATCGGTCGCGGCGGATACGACGGTCGTGGGCAGGCGCGTATTGGATTCGATGGTCCGGTCTCTGAAGCGGCGATCGCTGAGGCGTGGAACGCAATCGGCGCGCGACCCGCAGTTGCAGAGCAGGCGCTCGAGCTCGAGTGCGAAATCAGCGTGATGGCCGCGCGTAATCCTGCGGGCGAAGTGCGTAGCTATCCGGCTGCGCGCAATCACCACGAAAATCAGATACTGGCGTGGAGTGTATTGCCTGCCGGCGTGCCTGCCGTGATGGAGAAGCGCGCAGAAGCACTGGCCGCTTCAATCATCGCCAAGCTGGACATCCAGGGCTTGCTGTGCGTGGAGATATTCGTAACCCGCACAGGGGAACTGCTGGTGAACGAGTTAGCGCCACGGCCGCACAACAGTTATCACCAAAGCGAACGAGGATGCGTGACCAGCCAGTTTGAGCAGGCCGTTCGTGCTGCCTGCAATTTGCCGCTGGGTGATACGGGGTTGATTTCTCCGGCGGCCATTGTGAATCTGCTTGGCGATCATTGGCTGAATGGAGAACCCGACTTCCCCGCGGCCCTAGCCGTTCCCGGCGTGCGACTGCATCTATATGAGAAGCACACACCGCGCGCAGGACGAAAGATGGGTCACTTATCTGCCACAGGGGCCACTGCCGAAGAGGCGCTGGAGCGCGTGCTCAAAGCGAAGCAGCTGTTGTAGCGACTGATCAGCTTTTTGGTTAGTCAGATCCGCACCGGTGATCGACGCGCCGGCTGCATGAATTCTAAGTTTGCCTTTCAAGCTGCTCGACAATTTTGTCGGTGTCGTAAACGCATCCGCCCCAAACGCCACCACTGGCATGCACCAATGCAGCCCATAGCCGCGTGTCGTCCGGCAGAGCGGGATGAGGCTGCAGATCGGGCCGGGGCTTCCGAAGTGCCAATCTCCGCGCACCCTCTTCGGCGCCAAAAATTTCCTCCGCTTCCCCCACCAGGTGTACCGATCCCGTCAGCTTCTCGCGATCGATGACGATCTCGATCTGATCGCGCTCCAGCACCTTACCGATCGGCCCACCAGCCAGCGCTTCAGGCGAAATATGCCCGATGCACGCTCCCGTCGAAACGCCGCTGAAGCGCGCATCCGTCAGCACTGCAACGTGCTTGCAATGCGGCAACGCCTTCAGGGCAGAAGTAACCTGGTAGATCTCCTGCATCCCAGCGCCCTTGGGCCCGCTGCAGATGAGCACAATCACGTCTCCGTGCCCGATGCCGCCGCTTTTGATCGCTCGGATCGCCGCCGCTTCCGTAGTGAAAACGCGTGCCGGCCCGCGATGCCGAAACACGTTGGCCTCATCCATGAGTGAAGCATCAATCGCCGTGCTCTTGATAACCGCACCCTCCGGAGCCAGGTTGCCCATCGGAAAACAAATCGTCGCCGTCAGTCCCCGCGACCGCGCTTTGTCCGGCGTCATGATCACGTCGTCCGCATCAATCCCGTCGAGTTGCTTCAATGCGCTCCTCAGCACTTGCGCGCCGCTCGCTCTGTTCCCACCAGTCAAGGCTCGCATCCAGCGTTTCGCCAGTTACCGTACGAACGCCTCCGTCCAAAAGCCCAGTGGAACGCAGCGCTAGCATCACCTCGGGCACGCCGCCAGCCAGAAACACCTGCACAGTCGCGAATCCCCGCGGCCCATTCGGCAGCGCGTCCACAAGGCGCGGCACCCGCCGATTCACCTCAGCCCATTCATCCACGCTGGGCCGCCGCAACCCGGCCGTAAACGCCACTGCAGGCAAGTGCAGCAGCAAATTCGTTGACCCGCCAAAGGCCGCGTGCAGCACCATCGCGTTCTTCACTGCAGCATCCGTCAGCACGTCTGCCGCGCCCATCTTCAGTTGGTGCATCCGCATCAGCGCCCGTGCCGAGCGTCGTGCCGCATCCAGCCAGATCGGCTGTCCTGAAGGCGCAAGAGCCGTATGCGGCAACGCCAGCCCGAGCGCCTCGGCCACCACCTGCGCCGTCGCCGCCGTGCCTAAAAACTGGCATCCTCCGCCCGGCGTAGCGCACGTCCTGCAGCCCACTTCAGCGGCATACTCAAGCGTGATCTGCTGTTGTGCAAAGCGCGCGCCAATGGTCTGCGCCTTTCCCGCATCCTCGCCCTCTTCCGGCAGCAGCGTCACTCCGCCCGGTACCAGCACGGCCGGCATCGTTCGTGCTGACGCCAGCGCCATCATCATCGCGGGCAACCCCTTGTCGCACGTGGCCACGCCCAGCACGCCTTTGCCCGTAGGCAGCGATCGCATCAACCGCCGCAGCACCATCGCCGCATCGTTGCGAAAAGGCAGCGAGTCCATCATCCCCGTCGTGCCCTGCGTGCGCCCATCACAAGGATCGGTGCAGGCCCCGGCAAAGGGAATTGCGCGCAGCGCCTTCAACTCGCGCGCCGCCTCGGCCACCAAAAGGCCAACCTCCCAGTGCCCGGTGTGAAACCCCAACGCAATCGGGTGCCCGTCCTCCGCGCGAAGGCCGCCATGTGTGCTCAGGATCAGAAACTCCGGATCAAGAAGGCGAGTCGTCTCCCAACCCATCCCCGCATTCTGGCTCAACGCGAAAAGATTTCCCGACGGCTCCGTCAGCAGCATCTCTGCTGTCAGCGGCAACACGCCGGCCGGACCGGGCGCACGGGTCGTGACGCGATCCAGCCCCGCGTCCGCCGATTCAAGAACCGATGCAAGCGAGATTGTCGCGATGGCAGCCCCCTCAACTTCGTCAGTATAGAAGCGCCACTGTGTGAAGGGGATCAACTTGGACGATCCCTGATCCCTGACCACTGATCACTGTCCCCTGATCACTTCCCAATCGCGGTCGCCACCGCTACCAGCGAATCCGCGCATCCGTAATACAAAAACCACTGCTTGTGGAAGTACACCAGCCCCTCGGCAAAAGTAGTTCCCGCGGCATACTGGCCCGTCTTCTCGTAGGGAAGTTCCGGCCTCAGCACCGGCTCGGCCGTCTGTATCAAAAAGTTTGCCGGGTTCTTCGCGTCAAACAATGCCTCCCCGGCTGCGTATGCCTCCGGACCCAGGTCCGGGTCGCCGCCGCTGACCGCATTCTTCCCGTTGTAAATCACCACGATGCCCGCCGCGAGTCCGTACCGGCGGCGGCCCGGTCTCAGGAAATGAGCTGTCAAAGTGCCCCGGCCGCGGCTGCAGCAGTTCAACTGCGCGCCATTGGCATACTGCACCGGGGTCCAATGAATCAGGTCTGTCGAAGTCGCCAGGTGAATGGCCCCTTCGCCCCAGTACATCCAATACATGCCGTTGATCTTTGCGGCAATCAGTCGGCCTTTCACCAACGTGCGTCACAATACCCGCCGATTTGTACTTCAGCTGCGCATACTTGCCGCTCGTCCGCGTCAGAAAATGCCGGCCCGTATTTGGTCCAGTGCATCAGATCGCGCGAGGTGGCGATGCCCACCGAATACGTTTCGCGATTCCACTGCGTATACGTCAGCACATATGTCCCGTCCTGGCGCTCGACAATGCGCGGGTCTTCCACGCCGCCGGGCCACTCGCGCGCTTTCTGGTCGTCTTCCGCGGGAAAAAACACCGGCTCGCCCATGCGCTTGAAGTGGATGCCGTCTTTGCTCTCCGCCAGCCCCAGCCGTGACGTGTGCCCCCCAATATCCATCACGCCTGTATTGTCCTCGGCGCGGTACAGCACATAGATCTTGCCGTGCCGCACAATGGCCGCCGGATTGAACGTATGCAGCGCCTCCCAGTGCACCGGCTTCTTCAATATGGGATCCATAAAGGTGGACTCCGGGCGCGGCGTGATCACCGGATTTCCCTCCGCAGGCCGCGTGAACGGCCCAATCACCCACGCCTGGGGAGTCTGCGCGGGCAGCGCCGCCGCGTAAACCAGTGCCGTCAAAGCCCATCGGCAGTGCAGTTTCATTCCCATCCATCCTTGGCTACGTAAATCGGGTTCATCTTACTCCGCTGAGACGGTGGCACTGAGTTGGTAAAAGCTAAGCGCCGCGTCCCCTTGCTCCAGCAGCCGCGTCCGCGCGAGCCGTTCAAAGCGCTCCCCCGGCTTTCTCTTGCGTCGATGCTCCGCAATCACCACTGCATCCTCCGCCAGCAATCCAGCGGCTGCTCCGCCCAGCAGGCCCAGTGTCGCCGCATACTCATCTTCCGCCTCGTAGGGTGGATCGAGAAACACCACGTCAAACCCCGGCGCGGCCGTCACCCGCGTCTTACGCAAGAACGTCCCCGCACTCGCCGGATGGAGATGGCCCCCCTCTGTCAGTCCCAGTCGCGCAAGGTTCCCTCTGAGCACCTTCAGCGCCGCCGGATCCCGCTCAACGAACGTCACGCTCTTCGCTCCGCGGCTCAACGCCTCCATGCCTACCGCGCCCGAGCCCGCATACAGATCGAGAAAACGCGCGTCCTCTATTCGCGGCGCCAGCACGTTGAACAGCGTCTCGCGCAGCCGGTCGCTGGTGGGTCGCGTGGCCAGCCCTGGCGGAGCTTCCAGCGTGCGGCGGCGAAGCGATCCTGCAATGATGCGCATCGCACAAAAGAATACCTGAACCGGGACTTGGCCCCACCCTCTACAATTCATATATGCGAGGATGGACAATTCCGCTGGGCCGATGGATGGGCGTTGAGTTGCGCATCCACGCCTTTTTCCCCTTGTTGGCGGTCGTGTGCCTGGGGCTCAGCGCATCTGATGGCTGGCTGCGCGGATTCGGGCTGTTTCTCGCCCTCACAGCGGCTGTTGTTGTGCGTGAGATTGCCCGCCTGCTCGTCGCCGCGTGGCTGGGACTGCACCTGCGCGCCATTCTGGTGCTTCCCATCGGCGGCCTGTATTCCTACGCCAATCCTGAGAGCCAGGAAAACTCCAATCAGGGCATCGGGCAGTTTGCTCTCGCTTTCGCCGGCCCCATCGCGAACCTCGCAACGGCCATTGCTCTGGCTGCGGCGTTTATGGGGGCCGGCGGCAACATCCGGCTCTTTGACCAGCCCTGGATTACTTCGGCATACCTGCTGCGGAGCATGGTCTGGATGCAGGCCGGCCTCGGGCTGCTGCATCTGCTGCCGGCCTACCCACTTGATTTCGGGCGTCTTCTGCGGGGCAGCTTCGCGCGCAAGCATGGCATTGCGCCCACCGGGCGCGCGACCACTGGCTTGGGACAGTTGCTCGCCTTGGTTGCCATGATCGCCGGCATGCTGCTTCACAGCCCCTGGCTCGTCATTGCCGGATTCTTCATCATGATCGGCGCGCAGGTTGAAGATCAGGGCGTTTTTTTCCAATCCGTAGTGGACACTGTCCACATGCGCGAGGTGATGCTCACCGACTTCTCCACTCTCTCGCCCTCCGACACCCTCGCAGACGCCCTTGCCCGCTGCGTTCATTCCCTGCAAGAGGACTTCCCCGTCGTCCGCGGCCCGCAGCTGGTCGGCATCGTTTCGAGGCAGCGCATTGTGGACGCCCTGCGCAGCGATGGCAATGGTTATGTCCAATCCGTCATGTCACGCGCCTTCCAGGTGGCCCGGCCCGAGGACACCCTGGGGGCCACCATTCGACGCCTCACCGCCGGCCGCGGCCTCTCGCTCATTCCCGTCACTGAGAGCGGCCGTGTTGTTGGCATCGTCAGCGTGCAAAACCTCATGAGCTCCATGTCCCTTCTCTCCGAGCAGCGCCGCATCGAGCGCGAGGAAGACGAAGAGTAGCGACTGGCCTTCGGTAGAGTTGAACTGCGTGCCGCAACTCTCGTGATCCGTCCATGACCTCGCAAGATGCTCCACTCGCCCCCGGCCTCTACCTCGTTGCCACCCCCATCGGCAATCTTGGCGACATTACGCTTCGTGCCCTCGACGTACTCAAGCGCGCCGACCGCATCGCCTGCGAAGACACCCGCCAGACACAAAAACTGCTCAACCACTTTGAGATCACGACTCCCACCATCAGTTGTCACCAGCACAACGAGCGCCATCGCGCCGCCGAGTTGATCGGCATCCTCAAAGCGGGTGGCCGCATCGCCGTGGTTTCTGACGCCGGCATGCCCGGCATCAGCGATCCTGGCGGCTGGCTTGTTGCGGAAGCCATCGCCGCCGGGGTCCCCGTCATCCCCATTCCCGGAGCCAATGCCGCACTCACCGCGCTAGTCGCCTCCGGTCTGCCTACCAATGAGTTCGTGTTTTTGGGATTCCTGCCCGAGAAAGCCGGCGCCCGCCGCACACGCCTTGAAGATCTGGCTGCAGAGCCTCGCGAATTCCCGCAGACTCTCATCTTCTACGAAGCCCCGCACCGCATCCTCGACACGCTGGCCGACCTTGAATCCATCTGGGGTTCGGCCCTGCGGGTCGTGGCGGCACGCGAACTCACCAAGATGCACGAAGAGTTCCTGCGCGGAACCGTGGCCGGGGTCCGCTGCAACCTCGCCGCCCGCGACCGCATCCGCGGCGAATTCACCCTGCTGATCGAATCTCCCGCCCATACTCCGGGTGCCCCAGGTCTCGATTCTGAGACCTGGGAATCGATCTCCGCGAAGGTCGCCCGTCTCCAATCCGAGTCCGGCATCGACGAGAAAGAAGCCCTCAAGCGCCTGGGCCGCGAGTCAGGTCAATCCAAGAGTGAGTTATACCGCGAGTTACAGCGCGAGCGCGCCCGCCGACGTTAGATTCGCTTGCAAAGCGTCAAGCCAACTTTAGCGAGCGCCGCGAGGGAGCGGTCTTTCGGACTTTGTTTCCCGGCAGCTGATCATGCAAAACTACATTCAGCAAAGACTTGTGGACGCGGATGCGGCCGTTGTACTCAATAAAGCCAAGCTCGCGAAACCGGTTCATGAAAAAGCTCACGCGGGAGCGCGTGGTCCCGATCATTTCCGCGAGCGTTTCCTGCGAAATCTTGGGAATCAGCGTTTCCGGTTCGCCCGGTTGCCCAAACTCTGCCATCAACAACAGAATCCTCGCCAGGCGCTTCTCGCTGGAGTTGAACAGTTGATCGACAAGATCGGCCTGAATGCGCATACTCCGCGTCAGCAGAAACTTCAAAAAAAGGTCGGAGAAGCCGGGCTCCTCATGCATCACGCGAATCATCTCTTCCCGGCCTATCTTCAGCGCGGTGCACGCGGTGAGAGCTGTAGCCGTGGACAAACGCCGCCCCGGTACCGCTGCCAACGCCGCCTCCCCTACAAATTCGCCCGCCGAGAGCAGCATCAGGGTGGCTTCCTTGCCGCCCTCCGAGACGACGGTGAGTTTTGCGCGGCCCTTCTGAAGATAAAAGACAGAGTCCGACTGATCTCCCTGAGAAAAGAACGGCTCCTTGGCCTCCAACAGCACAATTCTTCGCCCCAGACCGGCGTTCGCCAGGAAGGCGGCTGCATCGAATGTGGACTTTTCAACCTTAACCACGCAATCTTCCCCTTCTACAAACCCGAGGTAAAGGCCTCAATGAGAGCCTCAGTAGCACTTGCTGACCGAATAACTTTCACAGGGTAACAAACCTTGTGACCATTTTGCGAACTACAATCCTACCCACGAGGCCGCTCGATTCGCAAAGGGCAGTTTCGTCCCTTCCACGAGGCAACTTGCTGAATCACCGCCCTCGTGCCGGCTAAATAAGTCGAATAAGTGAGCTTTACTGCTCAGTAAGCTTTTCACGCCCTAACTAGTATCCAACTTACCGGATGCGTTCTACATTCGCGTAGAGCAAGACGCGCCCCGCATAGGTAGAAAAAAGGTGTACTACATGAAGAAAGTTATGACGTTAGTCGCAGTCCTCAGCTTATCAAGCATGGCCTGGGCGGGAACCAGTCGCGAAGCAACAAACGACCGGTTGGAACATGCAGGCAATGTGCTGCACGAGATCATGGCCGCACCGGATAAAGGCATCCCTGAAGAAGTTCTCGAACACGCAAAGTGCGTAGCCGTAGTTCCCCACATGCTCAAGGGCGGCTTCGTCTTCGGCGGAGAAAATGGCCGCGGCGTGGCGACGTGCCGCACATCCTCCGGTTGGAGCGCACCGGTGTTCTTTGCCATTACAGGCGGCAGTTGGGGCCTGCAGATCGGCGTCGAAGGCGTTGACCTGGTCATGATCATTCAGAATGAGCGCGGAATGCGGCAGCTGCTCTCGAGCAAATTTGAAATTGGCGGAGACGCCTCTGCGGCAGCCGGACCAGTGGGCCGTCATGCTTCAGCCAATACCGATTGGAAGATGAACGCGGAGATTCTCACCTACTCGCGTGCCCGCGGAGCCTTTGCCGGATTGACTCTTGACGGCTCCTCGGTTCGCCGCGATGACGATTCCACTCGCGACATCTATGGACCTCACGTTTCCAACCGCTCCATTCTGCAGGGAAACGTAGCCGTGCCGGCCTCGGCGCACTCCTTCCTCAATGCAGTACGGGATGCGAAGCAACAATCGATCGCTTCGAACTAGAGCCGTTCTCTATTGGGTGTAGAGCAGTTTTGAAAGGGCCCGGCTTCAGCCGTGCCGCAACAGATGCATAGAGAATCTCGGGCTTTAAGCCCCTGAGGTAATTCTGCATCCACTGCGTCATCGGCAGAAATGCTCTAGCAGTTCACATATCAAAGCATCGCGGGCGCCCTCGATAGGTTCAAGGGAGGGTGCCCACAATGCTGGAAAGGAATAAGTATGCTTTGGACAATCTTTGTCGTGGTTCTGATTCTGTGGCTGCTGGGCTTCAGCTTCCATATCGCCGGCGGGCTGATTCACCTGCTGCTGGTCATTGCGCTCATCATCTTGATCTTCAACTTGATCTCCGGACGGCGTAGCGCGCTGTGAAGCAAACAAGGTGCGCAATCTGAAAAGCAGAAGAGTCGCACGGGCCTGATCCCCCCGGGTCCCGACTCTGCGAATTCAAAATCGTTGGAGATTTCCCCAAGTTTCTGACGCTGACCTTGCAGAGAATTACCCCTCTTTGGCGCACAATCGTTTTATGAAGCTCCGGCCTGACATCCAATCCGAATTGCCATCCGCACCTGAACTATCGCCCGACCGACCAGTATCCCTAATTACTTATGCATCAGGATTTTGCGGCTAACCGCAATGGTAGGAGGATCGTGCGAACAACCATCCCAATCAACTCATTTAGATGCAGTAATTTATCCAAAAATATCGGGGGGGTGGGGGTAGCCATGGATAGGAACCCTTCACTGACGGTGGACGTAACCAAGCGGCTTCACCGGCAAAACTCCTGCCGCGCAACGGTTCACCAACCCTGGCCGCTCTGTTCACCGTTCCACCATCGCAACCGCCTCCGCCGCGTCGGCCACCACCTGCAGCAGCTTCCGGTTCTCCGGCTTCAGAAAACCCGCTGTCACCGTCGAATCCAGGAAGCGCAGCAGACCGTCCCAATACCCGACGGTATTGATCAGCACGCAAGGCTTTGTATGCAGGCGCAGTTGTTTCCACGTCACAATCTCCATCAGCTCGTCGAGAGTCCCGTAGCCGCCGGGCAGAATGAGAAACGCGTCGGCCAGCTTCACCATGCGCGCCTTGCGGGCGTGCATCGTGGGCACTACTTCGAGCCGCGTGAGTCCGGTATGCGCAATTTCACTCCCGGCCAGCACCTCCGGCAGCACGCCGATCACCTCGGCCCCGCCCGACAGCGCGGCATCGGCCACCGCTCCCATCAGCCCTACGCTGGCGCCGCCATATACCAGGCCCAGTCCGGCCGCCGCAATTGCCGCACCCAGTGCGACGGCTTCAGGCAGAAATGCAGGGTCATTCCCGTTTGCCGACCCACAGTAGACAGCCACCCGACGAAGCGAATTATTCGATGATGTCATGATGTTTTCCAGAATAGCGCTCGCAGCAAGCGCAAAACGGCCTCGATGAGGGCTCGCCGGGAACTATTGCAGTCTCCGCAGCGTAAACCCGGATAGCGTCGCTCAAACCGCTGAGAACTGCAAGGAGACTCCCATGCGCAAGATCCTGGCCGCTGCCGCGGCGGTTGCTCTGTTTCTCTCCGCACCTCCGAATACTTTTGCCAAAACGCCCGTCGCGTCCAAAAGCAGCCCGGGAACCATCGTCATCGTCTTCAAGGATGGCCACCGGCAAAGTTTCAATCTAGCCGAGATTGCGCGGGTTGAGTTTCCTGGCGCCAATGAAGCTGCCTCCGCAAACCCCGCGTGGCCTGCGAGGGGGCGTTTCCTTGGCAAATGGGCCGTCGGTGACGGAAACGGAAACACGTTCATGATTACGCTGGAGGAAAGCGGCGAAGCCTACCGCTCGCTCGGCGATGTACACGGCAAATGGGCTTATGCCGACGGCGAGGCACGCGTCACATGGGATGACGGCGCGCAGGATGCAATCCGAAAAGCGGGCTCCGGGTTCGAGAAGTACGCCTACAAGGCAGGCAAGTCGTTTACAGATTCGCCTGATAACGTGACTGCCGCTCGCAACACGACTCCGAAACCAATCTAGCCGTCGCCCAAATGCAACGGATTGGCTGGCTGCTCGCGGCAAGCGTTAGGCGCTGACGCCCGACGTCTGCGCATCTCCGTCAGGGCAGGTAAACTAGATGTAGGATCCTTCCCGCCTGGACACGCATCGTGCAGCCGCTCATCGACAACCTGAACCCCGAACAGCGCGCCGCCGTGGAGGCCACTGAAGGCCCGTTGCTGATCCTGGCCGGTGCCGGCTCGGGCAAAACGCGGGTTATTACCAGCCGCATCGCATGGCTGATCCGCGAAAAGGGCGTCGCTCCCGATTCCATCCTCGCCGTGACCTTTACCAACAAGGCTGCCAGCGAGATGGGCGAGCGCGTCGACCGGCTGCTGGGGCACTCGTCGCTGGCCAAACCCTTGATCGCGACCTTCCACTCCCTCTGCGTGCGAATATTGCGCCGTGATGTCGAGGCCTTGAAGGTCAACGGTGAGGGCCTCACCCGCTCCTTCGCAATCTACGACGAAAACGATCAGCAGGGCATCGTCAAGCAGATCATGCGCCGCATGGGCCTCGACACCAAGCAACTGACGCCGCGAACGGTTTTGGGCCGCATCTCCTGGGCCAAGAACCACATGGTCGATCCACAGGAGTATTACCTTGACTCCAAAGACCCGAACAGCGAGCGCATTGCCCACATCTACAAGAGTTACAAGGCCGAACTGCTAAGGAACAACGCGCTCGACTTCGACGACCTGCTGCTTGAAGCCGTCCGACTGCTCAAGGTCTCCGGCGAAGCCCGTGAGCGCTACCAGCGCCGTTACCGTTATCTCCTCGTCGACGAGTACCAGGACACGAACCGCCCCCAATACGAGCTTATGAAGCTGCTCGCCGGCGAACACAAGAACGTGTGCGCCGTCGGCGATGAGGATCAGAGCATCTACTCATGGCGCGGCGCCGACATCCGCAACATCCTCGAGTTTGAGAAGGATTTCCCCGACGCCCGCATCGTCCGCCTGGAGCAGAACTATCGCTCCACCCAGATCATTCTTGAGGCAGCCGGCTCAGTCGTTGCCAACAATCTCCGCCGCAAGGGCAAGAAACTCTGGACCGATCGCCAGGGCGGAAGCCTGGTCGGTTTTTATGAAGCCCCCGATGGCGAAAACGAGGCTCTCTTCATCGCGGATCGCATCCAGAAGTTTCTCCGTGAAGCTGGCGAAGAAGCCACAGAAGCTCATTGCGCCGTTCTCTATCGCACGAACTCCCAGTCCCGCCTCGTTGAGGAAGCGCTGCGGCGCTACAACATCCGTTACACGATGGTGGGCGGTTTCAGCTTCTACGAGCGCGCCGAGATCAAGGACCTGCTCAGCTATCTGCGTCTCGTCCGCAACCCGCATGATTCCATGGCCTTGCAACGGGTTATCAACATCCCCACGCGCGGCATTGGCAAAACCACGCTGGAGACGCTGGAACGCGTGGCGCTTGAAACCGGCCAGTCCACCTGGGACGCCATGGCTGCCGTCATCGCCAACCGCCTCATCCCTACTCGAGCCCTGATGGCGCTGGAGTCGTTCCGGCAGCTCATTCTCGACGCACAGGCCATGATGGACCCCGACTTTGCCGGCAAGCTCTCCGCCGACATCGCCGAATCCGCGGCAGACGGCGCCGACACCGACTTTGCATTCGGCGCGGAATCACCCACTCTTACACAGAAGCAGGAGGTCGAGGACGCCCTCAAAGCAGCGGCCGAATTCTGCTTTGGCGACAATGAAAGCCAGATTCCGCTTCTGGATGCCAGCCACTTCTCCCCCTTCGCCGAGGCGCCGAAGCGCCCCTTCCTGAAAATGCCACAGGCCTCCGAATCCGGGGCGAAGGTCTCGCATCCGAGACCTGGGAAAGGCCCACTCCCCGACCCTGATTTTCTCTCCGATCCGGAAGAGGTTGCGGCTGACAAGAAGGAGGGCTTGGTTGAGGGATTCCGCGCCCCCGGCGATGCCGCCACTCTTCCCGAGCTGATCCGCTTCCTCATCGACCGAACTGGCTACATCAAGGCCCTCGAAGCCGAAGCCTCGCCTGAAGCCTTCAGCCGCATTGAAAACCTGAAGGAACTGGCCAATGCCGCGCACGACGCCGAAGCCCGCGGGGAAACCCTGGCTGAATTCCTCGACCACGCCGCCCTTGCTTCCGATACTGACCAGTTCGACCCCGAAGCCCGGGTTACGCTCATGACATTGCACGCTGCCAAGGGCCTCGAGTTTCCTTTGGTCTTCCTCGCCGGCCTAGAAGAAGGTCTCTTCCCGCACTCGCGCACCCTGCTCAATCCCGACGAGCTCGAAGAGGAGCGCCGCCTCTGCTATGTCGGCATGACCCGCGCCATGAACACGCTCATCCTCACACGGGCGCACTACAGAAGACGTTATGGCAACGACGCCCCGGAGATGAGTGTTCCCTCGCGCTTCCTCGAAGAAGTGCCCAGCCAGTTGATCGAGAATCTGGGCGGCCGGCGCCCCGCCTGGTCCACACCGGCCTACCGTTATGGTCAAGGCGCCAGCGGCGGCTACGGGGCAGGCCGGCGCCCCGCCCACTCCAGCGAGTTCGCTGATACGCATTACAACTACGAAGACGAAAGCCAGGAAGCTCCACGCGCACCCGCCAGCCAAGGCTCCAGCGGACGCCAGAGAGCCGCTGCGACCAATCCCTTCACTGCTTCCTGGATGACTGCTAGCGCCAAGCCTGCTTCACCCAGCCGGGACTCTACTCCAAAAGGGGAAAGCCCGGAGGGCCAGTCAATCGACAACATCGCTCGCTTCTTTGGCGGCAAGGACGGTGCCCTCAAGCCCGGCGCCATGCCCCGCCCGGTGATCGACCTCCCCGCCCCCACCGGAGCGTCCAACTTGAGAAAGGGCCAGCGCGTCCGTCATTCAAAATACGGCGAAGGCACAGTCCTGTTCCGCGAAGGAGACGGCGAAAGCGCCAAGGTGACCGTCATGTTTATCCATCACGGCATGAAAAAGCTGGTAGAGAGATTTGCGAACTTGCAGAGAGTTTGACACTACCTCCAAATAAGCTTCTTCACCATCGTGCCGTCCCTCGATCCAAAATTTACTGGTTCAGCACAGCTTCCACCGTCCCTGCAAAATCGGCGTGCCCGAACTCCGTCGGGTGAAATGTATCCCAAAAGAACGTGTGGTCCGGGTCGCTGCACACCGAGAATGTGATGGGATTCAGGCAGGGCGTGGTGATGTTGGTAAACCCGAAATGGGTGGCATCCGTTTGGATTGCCTGAATCAGCCCGAATACAGGCAGACGCCGGATTCTGATCCCCTCAAGAAATCCTTCGATGGCCAACAGACTGTTGAGGGATTTGTTGGTTGCCACACTGGCCGCGGTGGCAAAGCTCGGATTGGCTTGCGCCGCCGGAAGAAGGCCCACGTTGAGGAGGTCCGGAATCAGGAAGTTTCGCGCACCGGCGCGCCGCAGCAAGAGTTCGCCCTCGGAGATGCCGGCTGCGATCTCAAATCCGAGCTGCGACGGCGAGACTCCACTCGAGAGGTTTCCAACGATGTCGTTGCCCCCGCCCTCGAGAATGTAGAGCGCGTTGGGATCGGCCTTGCCTCCATGCTGACTGAGATAGAGGCCGACCTGCTGCGGAACGTCAGGAATGGTGCCTTGCGGGGTCACTTGGGGTTGTGTCACCCAGGCTCCTCCAAATGCAAAGTCGGTCCCGCCCTTCAGAGACGGAAGCATCGGTAACCCCATGGCGCTTGCCACGTGCTCCACCCATATAGGTCCGTTTGAGAACCTGCCCGCGAAATAGGGTGGCGATGGGGGTTGTGCGCCTGTGGGAAATGCGCTTGTGGCAAAGAAGATATTGCCGACATCACAGTAGCTATCGCCGAAGACGTAGATCGCGTCGTATGTGGGACTCGCGGCATAAGCAACAAACGGAGTCACGGTCAGGCACGCAAGCATCAAGCATGCCCAAATCCATTTGGGGAAAGACATATCTGTTTCTCCTTGGCCTTGAATGTCGTTTGGTTGGGACTGTGGCTGGCGGGAACGTACGGCAGCCGAACTCAATATCGCTGCACTTTATCGCGGAAAATATACGCATGTAAACAGTTTTTCAGAGGGGCCTGACGGGTTGTTCACCGGGACGGCGAGGTTGAGAACGGGCCAGCGCGTCCTTCATTCAAAGAGACAACACAGGTAAGTTTCTCTTCCGCGAGAGGGGATGGTGTGCGTCGCGTTCAGTGATCACGACATGAAAAAGTCGTAGAGAGCTTTGCCAACTTGCAAAACGTCTAGCCTTTGGTCGGCCAGTTCTACGCTCCGATCAAGGCTTTCAGCTCAGCTTCCGCCGGCATCTTTGTCGGACAATGGATCCGCAGTTCCGCCACGAGACGAGCTTTGTCGGGAAGTTGGCGCGTATGGACGACCTTGTCGCCATTCGATCCTTTGATCGTCACCCTCTTCTTCTTTTCATCAATGCTGATCCATGCGACGTGCTTCCATTGAATCCGCTTCTTGCGCCCTACCCAATACGATTGTTCAAGCCCTTCGCTGTTGACAAAATCGTACCTGGAAACGACATCAGCAAAAGCAGCATGCAACCAGCGCAAAGCGATACGAGCCATAAGCCGACAGGTGACTTGAACCCGGTGGCGATAAACACCAGGATCGGGTAGCTTATGAACGCGAGGATCACGTACACGCCCCAAAAGCACTGGCGATTGGGAAAGAATTCGATCCGTCCATTTTCTCTCTCAGTCGCAGTCCTGTTCTTGGCGGCGTCCGCTACAGCCACGCGCGCAGCCACCCAAAACACAATCAGCACGCAGAAGAACGGTGCGATGGCTTCAAAGAGGTCCATCTGCACATCTTAATCCGGTGTGCCGCAAACTGCTTTACCTCTTTTGTTGGGGATATTCACCAAGGTAATCAACGGGTTATCTTCGATTCAATCCCAAACGCTAAAGCGATGTGGCAGAGCCTCTTGCGCGGGGCTTGCGGATCTCTTGCGGTTGCCGCTCAGGCGCGGAGAAGGTATCGGAACCGCATGTCTTCGCCAAACCACATGATGTAGTTGGTCCCCCAGGTGTTATTGAAGAGGTTCCGAATGAACACCGAGGGAAAGGTCCGGTTGAGAACGGGAAAACTTCAGCGTGCTTGCGTTCCCCCGAAGGCGATAAGAGGCGCATCGATGCACTCCACAGCGAAGGCGCGGGGGTCGGTATCGCGATAAGCGAAGCCCGTGGAGACGGCATGCAGGCTGGCGATTGCCGGCGGAGACCACGTCCAGCGGTGAAACCGTGCTCGCCGGATTTGTCCATGGTCCAGCCTTCTCGACTTGGCCACGTTGGGATTGAAGGTGAGCCACAAGGCCTCGGGCATGCGGGTGGCCGGCTTGGCGGAACCAGGAAAGCTCCATATGGATAATCGGGCTCTGCCGCGGGAAGCGTCAACTGGAGATACAGCTTCTGCGGAAAGGCGACGCGCCCGGATTGGGAAGCTTCTGGATCGTTAAGGCTGAGATGCACAAGAATATGCGGTGGCCCTTGTCATCCTGCGGCAATCTCGACGGCGGATAGAGTGGGCTGCCATTCGCGGCTCTCCGCGCCAAATTTCTCGATGTTCGGTTTCCCAAAGTCCATTTGGAACCAGTCCGCCTGAATCACGCCGTAGTTGGCGATGAAGCGGGCGTAGTCCGCCTGCGAATAGGTCTGGTAGGTGAAAAGTGCGAGCGGATGTACCGGCGATGCCCAATCGATGCCCGTCTTCTTGTTCCGCAGGCGCTGAATGGCCCCCGTATGCGGGTCGAATGCGAGCAAAAAGTGTTCCGTATCGATCTCCTCTGCGGGCGCGTGGGCGGAGGCGGCGGAGAGTTTCGGTTCCGCGGGCTCAAGGGCGCGGATAGCCTCATGCGCTTCGTCATGCAGCGGCTTGGGTAGAGTCGCGATCCCGTCGATCAAATCCTGGCGCTTCTCCTGCCAACTGAATTCCGCCACAGTGTAGTTCTTGCTATAGATCACGAGCGAAAGATCGTGAGGAGTGTAGTGGTCGAAATCAAGCCAGGTCTTGGTGTCGGTTCCCCACGTATGCTCCACCTCCAGAAGAATCCGGCTCAGAAGGGCGATGTCGGTCGCATCGCCGGCCTTGAATTTGCCCTGGGCGATCCAGGAGAGGCGCAGGCGGGCAATCTCGCGATAACGCGCAACTTTGAGCGGGTCGCTGGCGATGCCATGTATCCACGTGTCGCCAATTTCCTGCGCCACCACGGGGAAGGTGGCGCGATAGGGATCAATCGCATTGGCGATCTCCGTCAGGTCGGTGGCAACAATTTCGGCGTTGGGAAACCGGCGATGAAGATCGTCATAGATATCCTGGACTTCATCGGCAGTATGCGGCCCACTGTTGTCGTCGCGCACGTTGATCGACACGGCAAGATCGGAGCCGGGAACGCGAACCACGCCACCGTATTCGTGGTGATACATCATCACGATCGACTTGCCGCTCGAATCCTTCCACACAAAAAGCGGGGGAACGTCCGGCGTTGTCGAGCCGCCATTGACGCCGATATCGAGGAATTTAACGCCCTGGCTTGCGAGCGGCGCGATGACTCCGCGAGTGTGTCCGGGAACATCGGTCATCTTGGCTCCGGTGGTGGTGCGGCCAAAGCGGCGGTCCAGCGATTTCGACAGCGCAACGCCGGCGGCGATCATCGAAGGGTCCATCATTTCCGTCTGCCAGCTGAAAGGGAGGGCGTGCCATGCAATGTCGCGCTGGGCAATCGCCTTCTCCATGCGCTCGCGGTCGGTGGGGGATGCCTGTTCGAGATACTCGTAGACCAGCCACGAGCCGGTCGTCCAGACATAGCGATTCGCCCCGGGTTGCCGGGACTTCGCGGCGAGTTCCATGGCATGGGGAAAATATTCGTTGAAGTAGCGATGAATGACCGCGGCCTGGGTGTCGATGAAGCCCGCGTCGAAGTGGCACTTGAACATCGCCAAAACCTTTTTGACCGAGGCCGCCGGCGTGCTCTCTTCAACTACCATTGCGGGAAGAGACTTGGAGAGAATGGCGCCGCCCAGGGTCAGGGCTGAAGTGCGCAGCAGGTCGCGACGATGCATCGGAAGAGTCCCCTTTTCCAGTCTTGAATCAATCTTTATAGAGCGCTCCCATGATAGCCTTTGCCAGTCGTTGGCAGCGGTGATCCCTACGGTTGCAATCGCTTCGCCAGTTCCTCGCCATCCAGCACCCGAAACACGCCTTCCGCCAGGGCCTGCAACTCATCCTCGCCCGGATAGACGGTGACGGGCGCGATCCACTCGAGGTGCCCGCGCAACTGGCTCACCACCCGCTCAGAATGCGCCATGCCTCCAGTCAACAGCACGGCGTCCACTTTACCCTGCAACACCACTGCCATCGCTCCAGCCTCTTTGGCGATCTGGTAGACCATGGCTTCAAATACCCGTGCTGCCTCCGCGTCGCCAATGTCAATCCGCTGCTCCACTTCCTTCAGATCACGCGTGCCGAGGTAGGCGAAGAGCCCGCCTCCTCCAAACACGTGCCGGTCAAGCTGCTCGCGGGTAAACATGCCGCTGAAAGCCAGCGTCACCAGCTCGCGCACCGGCAGCCAGCCAGTCCGGTCGGGGCCAAACGGGCCTTCTTCAGGCGAGTTGTTGTCGATCATGCGGCCATCGCGATGGGCCGAAACGGTGATGCCGCTCCCTAGGTGCACAACGATCAGCCCCAGAGTTTCGTAGGCTCTGCCGCGCTCCCGTGCAAATCGTCGCGCCACGGCCTTCGTATTCAGCACATGCCCGATCGCAGCCCGGGGCGCCAGGGGAGAGCCTGAAAGGCGTGCGCATTCCTGCCACTCGTCTGCTGTCACCGGGTCCACGATATATGCATTCACCCCCGCTGCCCGGGCGAATTCAAGGGCAAGCACGGCTCCGAGGTTTGACGCGTGCTCGCCACGCCGAGCCAGCCGAAGCTCCTCGACCATCGCTTCGTCCACAAGGTAAGTGCCACAATGCATCGGCGGCAGCAGCCCGCCTCGTCCCGCAACGGCGGCAAACTGTTCTGTGCCGGATCCCGCGTCACGCAGCGCCTCCCGGATCAGGTCGGCGCGGAATTCAAGCTGCGCCAGCGCAGTAGATCCCCGGAACCGGGCCAGCTCTCCATCCTCGTGCTCGATGGTGCGCACCAGGTCGGCTCCGTCGCGCCGGTAGACGCCTACCTTCGTGGATGTGGATCCGGGGTTGATGACCAGTACTCGGCTTCTCTCGTCTGGCAAAACTTGTCTCCCTGCGGGCCAGAAAGAGTTTACGCTCTTGCCCTGGACTGGGGAGTATGACCTAAGTGCAGACCCGCGAGAGTGGCAAAGTCATTGTTCGTGCCAATTTGCCAAACCATGCTATACTCCCTTCAGATCGTAGAATTCGATTAGAAGTCATTGCCTGTTCCGAGTTACCGCTCTACACGCAAACACTTCCACATTGCGTTCGCGGTAAATTTGCACCAAAGGAACAACACAAAATGGAAACAGGCACAGTCAAGTGGTTTAATGACGCCAAGGGATTTGGATTTTTGAGCCGTGAAAACGGCGAGGACGTCTTCGTCCATCACACCGCCATCCAATCGAACGGCTTCCGTTCGTTGCAGGAAGGCCAGAAGGTCCAGTTCAACGTGACCAAGGGCCCCAAGGGCTGGCAGGCTGAGAACGTCCAGGTTGTCTAAATAAACGACCGGAATCTGAAACGAATAGAAAAGGGACGGCGAATCTGCCGTCCCTTTTCTGCGTTTGGGCTGTCTGCGCTGGCTTCTTGCCGGCCTAGGCGGCTGGCTTTAGCGACGTGGCGCTTACCTGTTTCATGGCAGGATGAAGACCTTCGGTGGGCACATCATGTGTGCCCAGATACTGCAGAACATCGTTAATCGAGTCTTCAAAACGCCCCCCGGTCTTGTGGGTGGCTTTCACACCTTTGGCAACTAACTGGCAAACTTCAAAACGGTTCATGCCCTGAGACAGGGCGCGATGTATTTGATCAGAACGCATGACGTACTCCGATCGACAGGTACCTGTTAACTAAGAGGTCCCGTTAACCTGTTGCCCGTGGATGAGTGAATGTTGCGTGAAGTGCGGAGCTCGTCAGGAGCGGTCGGACGGCAAAAGCCGAGCAGGCTGGTCAATATCCAGACGCGGGACTTCCTTCATTGTACGCTGGAAATGATTGAAACGCCGCTCCAAATGGGCCCTTTCCACACCGCTGCGCCTTTCGCACCATGCCAATCCCTGTTAACATTAGGGTCACACGGGCCCGATCTAAGGTAAACCCGAAGAGATTGCAGTGAAAGAGGTTAGCATTGGCGGACACATCCAAGATTGAAGACAGTGAAGAACGCAAGAAGGTAAAGCGCGCCGCACGCAAGAAGGCCGCACCCAAAGCCAAGCGGACCGAGCCACGCGGCTCGAAAAAGAAAAAGGTCAAAAAGCTGGCACGCGGGCAGTCCAAGCGCTAGTCTTCGCGGCAATAGATCGGGGGGTTCCGGGTCAGCAGGCCATTGAGCGCCGGGCCCGGAGCCCCAGACACTCATACCTCCTCCACATGGCTTTCCTTCACGGCGGAAGAAGGCTGCCCTGCACTCGCAGATGCCGCAACGTGATGATCCTCCATGGGAATCCTCATCATGTACACTGCGGCAAAGGCATCCCTAACTCATTGGGACCGGCCTTCATCCACACGCGCCCGCATCCGCCCGGACGAGGAGAACTACCCTGCCAAGCCAACTGCTTGCCTGCAAATCCATCGATAAGCTGATCCGGGAATCGGAAGACCCCGAGCACTCTTTGAAAAAGTCGCTTGGACCCTGGTCGCTCACCGCGCTGGGCATCGGGGCGGTCATTGGATCGGGCATCTTCACCGTCATCGGCACGGCAATGGCTGGGCAGAAATTCGACACTCCGGAAGTCAGTAATACCCCCCTCATCCACTACCTGCTGACACACACGGCCATGGCTGGCCGCCCCGGCGCTGGTCCGGCTTTGGCCATCTCACTGGTCCTGGTGGCCATTGTCTGCGTCTTTACTGGTCTCTGTTACGCCGAACTCGCCTCCATGATCCCCATCGCCGGCTCGGCTTACACCTATACGTATGCCACCCTCGGCGAGCTGGTCGCATGGATCATCGGCTGGGATTTGATTCTTGAATACGCCTTCAGCAACATGAGCGTCAGCGTGGGCTTCGCAGCACATATTGAGGCGCTGCTGGAGTGGTTCGGATTACATCCCGACCTCAAATGGATTTCACCCGCTTATCTTCCCACCGGTCTGCAGGACTTTGCGGGGAAGGATCTCTATGCGCCGGGATGGCATTTCGGCTTCAACATTCCAGCTTTCCTGGTCGTCATGGTTCTTACGGTTGTGCTGGTGCGCGGCATCCGCGAGTCGGCACGTACGAACAACATCCTCGTCCTCATCAAAATCGTCGCCATTCTCGCCTTCATCATTGCCGCATCCAGCTTCATCCAGCCCCGTTACTGGCACCCCTTTATGCCCAACGGCTGGACTGGCATGCTCTCCGGTGGCTCCATCATCTTCTTCACCTATATTGGATTCGATTCCGTCTCGACGGCGGCTGAAGAATGCAAGAATCCGCAGCGCGATCTGCCCTTCGGTATTCTCGCCACATTGATCGCATGCACGCTGCTCTATGGTGGCGTGGCCATCTGCCTCAGCGGCATCGTGCCGTGGCAGTCCATCATGGGCGATGGCGCCCCAGTGGTCAACGCACTCAAACGTCTGTCCCTCATGCCCGGCGGCGCTAATCTGCGCTGGGTGGAACTCGTCGTCCTCATCGGCGCCATGCTAGGCATGATCTCATCCATCCTCGTTTTCCAACTCGGCCAGGCGCGCGTCTGGTTCGCCATGTCCCGCGACCGACTACTGCCAACGGTCTTCAGCAACATCCATCCGCGTTTTCGCACTCCCTCGGTGGCCACCTGGGTCGCAGGTTTCGTTGTTGGCGTTCCCGCAGGCCTGCTCGACATCGGCACTGTCTCCAACCTCTCCAACATAGGCACGCTCTTCGCGTTCATCCTGGTCTCGATCGCGGTGCTCATCCTGCGCTATCGCGAGCCCAGCCGGCATCGCTCCTTCCGCGCTCCCTTCGGACCCGTTTTTCCCGTGCTCAGCATCATCTTCTGCGGCGTGCTCATGATGGGCCTCGAGGTGCTGACCTGGGAGGCTTTCTTCATCTGGCTCCTGACCGGGCTGCTGATCTACTTCTTCTATAGCCGCCACCGGTCGGAATTTGCCGGACTGCGCTAGGCGCAGCCCAGAAAACGCGCTGCGTAGTCCCATCATTCTGGATGAGTGACTCCGACCTCATACCGCCAGTTGACAGTCAACATCCGGCTTGCACGTGACCCGGTCCGAAAATGTTGAGAGGTATTGTGAACCCAAGTTTCCTTCCCCTTACCTGTAATCTCCTCTGGCAAAAGGCGCGATAGTAAGCCACTAGTCAATGCCCGGAGTCTCTTCCAAATATCACTCGCTCACGGCAGAGGTGTATACCCTCTCTCGAAAAATCGAGATCATCTGAGCTGCCAAATTGCGGTGTTGACAGTGACGTTATTCATGCTGGCCGTTCCGTTTTGAAACATACTCTCCTCGCGAATCCGATTCAGGGATGCGGATTGAGGAGGATCGGTATTTTATAGACTCTCGTTTTGTGCCGGAATACATTGAATTGTTGCGCGGGCAACATTGATCGGCCTGACTCCTTGGTTGTCAGCCACCTGTAGCAATCATCAATTGAATGTGGAAAAGCCACGATACAGTGGCAACGGCGGAGCCGTCATCGATGTTCTATCAACAAGCGAGCACTAATTTTCAAATAGCCCGGACCGACACACTTTTTGAATCCCACTGTGGGCAGATCATCCGCTTTTCAACTCCGGACAGCCTCACGTGGAAGGCTGCTTATACCAAACGGCATCACGAGAAGAGCGCGGCCACGCACCTCGCCGGACTGGGAGTCGAGTGTTTCCTCCCTCTCTACATGGAAGAACGTCACTGGAGCAACAACCGTAAGCCAATTCTGAAGGTGCCCGTCTTCCCCAACTATCTCTTTGTCCGAGTTTCAGCGCAGTCCCGAGTTCAAGTCCTCAAGACGCCGGGTGTCATCGACATTGTCGGCCGGAATTCCACTACCGATCGGATCACGGATGAAGAAATTGAGATCCTTCGCTCAGGTCTGCATCTACGAAAGCCCGAACCTCACCCCTTTGCACTCGGAGAAAACGTGCGCATCGCGAGTGGTCCTCTTGCGGGGTTGGAAGGCGTCGTATTACGTCAAAAAGGAACTCTTCGAGTCGTGATCACGGTGCCGTTGATCCGGCAAAGCGTGTCGGTGGAAATCGCGGCCGCAGAACTGGAACCGCCTTGCTCAATTTCTTCGCACTGACGTTGACCTGGCAACGAACTGTTCGCATGGAGTTGGCTTCGAAGAATGAGTTTGTCACGGTCGCAGGCTTCATGCCGACTTAAGGGCGGACTAACCCTCATTCGATTGGAATACCCCTTCAATGTTAATCAACTGTCCAATCAAACCGAATTCAAATGATCTCCCGGGCTCTGGGTTGTTCCGGAGTAGCGCAGTCTCAATGTTGAACGATGCCTTAATCCTCGTACTGGCATTTGCCACAGCGGTATGTACGAGACTCGTCCTTCTGGTGCGGGTACATTCTATGGTTGATGGGCTCGGAAACTGGAACTCCGAGGCGGGTGCGCTATGTCTGCTCTTATTTGCCATGACCTATCTCTGGATTGCGCATCAATGCGGCCTCTACTCATCGAAGCATTTCCTTGATACATGGCTGGAAGTACGCTTGATTACTCAAGCTTGCGTGAATGCTTGCCTCGTTCTAAGCGGCATCATGTTCCTGGCACATGCAGTGACTCTATCCCGCGAAATTCTCGTATTCCAGACAGTCATTTCCGCGGTGGCGCTCTCGGCTCATCGATATATCGTGCACACATCGCGCAGACCGTGGCCTAACTCAAGCGTCGTTTCAAAGAATCTTGCCATCCTCGGTACAAACCAGCTCAGCTACGCACTCAGCCAGCAGCTTTCGAGAAATCCGCAACTTCAATTCAACTTTTTGGGATTCCTCGAGTTTCCCGGCTGCAGATTCAGTCCCGAGCTTTCGCCAAGCCAGGTATTAGGCAATATTTCTGAACTGCGAACCGTCAAGAGCAAGCACTTCGTTGAGGCGATCGTCATTGCAGAGTTCTATCCCTATGACAACGCTCTGGACCTTGTCAGGAGTGCGAGTGAGATCGGCATCGATGTGCTATCAATTACGGGATATTACGACGAACTGTCCGCCAATCCCTCAGTCGAGTACCTCGGAGTGTTTCCGGTATCACCGTTGTTTCGCCACTCTTCACATAACGTCGGATTGTTCTTCAAGCGGCTTCTGGACATCGCAATTTCCGCGGCCGGATTGCTAATGGCATCCCTCCCCATGGTGCTGATTGCAGTCGTAATCAAGTTGGACAGCAGAGGATCTGCTCTCTATGTTTCTGAGCGCATTGGCAAGTGGGGGAAGCCGTTCAAATGCTTCAAATTCCGGACCATGATTCTGAATGCCGAGGCCTTAAAGAACGACTTGATTGCCAGGAACGAACGCGATGAAATCCTCTTCAAACTCCGGAATGATCCTCGCGTTACCCGGGTCGGCCGCTTCTTGCGCAAATACAGCCTGGACGAGCTTCCACAACTCTTCAACGTACTACGCGGCGAGATGAGCCTGGTCGGTCCGCGCCCGTCAATCCCTCCTGAAGTGGCGAAGTTCGCTCCGGAACATCTTCATCGTCTTGCGGTTTTGCCAGGTCTGACAGGTCTTTGGCAAGTAAAAGCGCGACAGGACAGTTCGTTTGGCAAATACATAAGTCTGGATATGACCTACGTGAAGAACTGGAGCCTTTGGCTTGATTTGAAGATTCTGTTCTGGACTGTAGATGTAGTGCTTCGCGGGACAGGTATTTAGGTTTTGATTTTCCCGCAGTTTTGGCTTGCGTTTGCCCAGGCCGCAGCCGACAGAAAGGATACGTTTTGGATTCGCAACCAACTGGAGAGCTGACACTACGTGATCTGCTAAACATTTACCAACGGAGAAGAAAGATTGTAATCGTCGTTGTGATCTCCCTTTTTGCGCTCGCTGCGACGTATTGCATTGTATGCACTCGCCGCTACGAGGCTGCCGGTATCGTTCAGTTGCAAAAAGACAATTCCGACGCGATGGGCCTCGACAGCATCATGAGCAGTGCGGCGGGTGGCGCCAGCGACGCACTGGACGCAAATATCGACCTGCAGACGCAGGCCAATATCCTGGAATCCGACACTCTGGCTATCCGGACGATCGATTCGCTGCGGATGGAAGATACGTACGACTTTAAGCAGCATTTCAGCCCGCTCGGCTGGCTCGCTGGATTGTTTTCTGCCGGAGAAAGGACCGTCGACGTTTCAGGGACTGGTCTTGAGAATTCACCGGTGCGCCGCCAGCGTGCATTGAAGGTGTTCAGCAAGAACCTGACAGTCAAGCCGGTTAGTGGTACGCGGCTGATCGAAATCGCCTACAACAACCCCGATCCAAAACTCGCTGCAGCAGTCGTAAACACACTCACGAAGGAACTGTCGGACTATACGTTCCAGACACGTTTCGACGCGACGAATGCCGCCTCGAAGTGGCTCAGCGACCAGATGGGCGACCTCCGAAAAAGCAGCGAGGAATTGCAGGCAAAGGTCGTCAATCTTCAACGTGAATCGGGCGTCTACAGCATGGGCACTATCGACGCTCAAGGTAAGGAACAGGCTTATTCGGGCGTTCTTGATCGTCTCCAGCAGTCCACGATGGCACTGACTGCGGCCGAGCAGAACCGGATTCTGAAGGGCGCCATCGCACGCGCTGCAGAGAACGGTAACGCAGAGATGCTTTCCGGCCTTGCCGGAAATGGGATGGGGTCCAGTCCTCAGGGCGCAAATAGCTCCCTTGCCCTGCTTCAAGGTCTCCGCCAGCAGCAAGCCACACAACAGGCCGCTTTGCAGGAAGCAGAAGCCAAATTCGGCTCTTCCTATCCCAAGCTGGCCGAATTGCGAGGAAACATCGCCGGCTTGGATCGCTCGATCCAGCAAGAAATTGGTCGGATCCGGGAGCGCGCCAAGAGTGACTATTCTGTTGCGGTCCAGACGGAATCGAGCACCCGCGCACAGTACACCGAAGCCAAAAAACGGGCAGACGTCCTGAACAACAAGGCAATCGACTATGCGATTGCGCGTGAAGAAGCTGAGCAAAGCCGCTCTTTGTACGACGACCTCCTCAAGAAATTGAATGAGGCCGGCGTTCTCTCGGGTTTGCAGTCTTCGAATGTCACGGTTGTCGATCCGGGCCGCGTCCCCGCAAAGCCAATCAAGCCGAATGTACCGCTATACCTGTTGATCGCTCTTTGCGCCGGATTCATCTTTGGCACCTTCGGTGCCCTGCTAGTGGATACGCTCGACAACAAAATCAACAACGTGACCGACCTCGAAGGCGTGTTCGGACGAACTGTAATGGGTGTTCTCCCTCAGGTTGACAACGAGAAGGAAGGGATTCTTCTGGTTAATGCTCCTGAGTCCACCTACGTTGAGGCGCTGCGTTCGCTGCGAACGACGGTGCTCCTCTCTCAAAGCGATGCTCCGCCAAAGACAATCCTGGTTACGAGTTCGCTCGCAGCGGAAGGAAAGTCCACCTCGGCGATCAACCTCGCTGCAGCGCTCGCGCAGTTGGGACGTAAAACCCTCCTTGTGGACACGGATCTGCGTCGCGGAACACTGCGGCGTAGATTACACCTGGCAAAGCCTGAAGGCCTCAGTAACCTTCTTGCCGGACAGGTCAAGACGCCCGAGATCCAATCTCTTACCAAGGTGCCGAATCTCTACGTCATGGTTGCTGGCTCGACGACCCCAAGCCCATCAGAACTGCTCGCCTCGAAGGCGATGCAGAACTGGCTGGAGCGCTGGAAGTCTGAGTATGACTTCGTCGTTCTTGACAGTGCGCCCGTGCTGCCGGTGACGGACTCCGTGACCCTCAACTCCCTGGTGGACGTCACGCTTCTGCTCTCGCGTGTCGGGATGACCGAGAAACCGCAGGTTGTGAGGGCATTCAATATGCTCGCATGCGGCGGAAAACACTTTGTGGGTCTGGTGTTGAACGGACTGCACATGGGCGATAGCTCGTACTACGGGTATTACGGCTACCGCAAACACGCTTACCCATACGGAAAAGAGACTGCCGATGCAGCTTAACCAGAAATGGCCGTTCTTTCTAACCCTCGGGCTCGCCCTCACACTCACCGGATCCGCTCAGCAGAATGAATCTCTGCTAATCGGCCCGGGCGACATGGTTCAAGTTACGGTGTTCGACACACCGGAGCTTGGCCAGGTTGCACGCGTGACCGACTCGGGGTCGATTCCACTCATCATGGGAGGCGATGTCAAAATCTCCTCCCAGATGCCGGAAACCGCCGCGCGGATGATTGAAAAAGTGCTGCTCGACGGGCACTTTCTTCTCCACCCGCGCGTGTCCATCACCATCGCCGAGTACGCGACCCAAAAGGTCTCGATTCTCGGAGAAGTGAAAATACCCGGAGCCTATGCAATTAATACGCCACGGTCGGTGATTGACGTTCTGACGCTCGCGGGCGGACTGGACGACGTTGCCGATCGCAAGATCGTCATCGAACGTCGCGGGACCCATGAAAAGGTTCCGTACTTCGTATCGAACCAGCCCGATGTGATCCTGGATTCGGCCGTCACGGTCAATCCTGGGGACACGTTGATCGTGCCGAAGGCCGGCATTGTGTACGTGATGGGGGACGTCGCTCGGCCCGGTGGCTACACAATGACCAACAACGAAGCGCAAATGAGCGCGCTTCAGTTGGTCGCTCGTGCCGGCGGCACAAACCACTCGGCCGTACCGTCTGGTGCTCGACTGATCCGTAAAACGGGAACCTCCTACACAGATACGCCTCTTCCATTGAGCGCGATGCAGAAGGGCAAACAGCCGGATTTGCGGTTGGAAGCGAATGACATCATCTACGTGCCATTCAGCTACCTTCGCAACTTTGGCATGCAGTCGACGAGCATCGTAGCGTCTGTCGGATCTGCCGCGATCTTTGCGTTCTAGCGCGTGCATGCGACAAGGCTGGAGGCGGGGTTGCACCGCCTCCTCAATTTCGCAAGCAATTCAGCTGCGTGGCAGCAGATTGTACCTGGTACAAAGGTAATTCGCGTGAAAGACAAAGTTCGAGTAAATATAGCGGGCGTCCCTATTGACCCTTTCACCATGTCTGAGGCTGTTGAGTGCGTAATCCAGAGTCTGTCAATCGACCATGACGGCCCGTTCGTTATCTCAGGCGTGAATGCCCATTTCGTGAACCTCGCCCAAAATGACGAAGAACTAGCGTCATTTCTCTCGCACGCTGACCTGAATGTCGCTGATGGCATGTCCCTTGTGATGGCCGCGCGCCTGCTCGGGTCCAAACTACCAGAACGCGTCACGGGCCTCGACCTGATGGTTGAACTCTGCGGATTGGCTGCCAAGGCTGGCCGAACAGTTTATTTGTTTGGGGGAATGGAAGACGCCGCAGAGGGAGCCGCGTCGTTCTTAAGAGCTCGGTACCCCGACCTCCAAATCCTCGGTTTCGATAGACCCCCTATTGGGCATGAGTTCGATCCGGCTGTCATCGCTCAGGTGAAGAAACGAATATCGGACGCGCATCCAGACTTTCTTTTTGTCTGTTTAGGAGTTCCGCGCCAGGAAAAGTGGATTGAACATCATGCTACAGACCTTCCTGTAAAGGTTGTCTTGGGCAATGGAGCGGCTTTTGACGTCTTGGCCGGTTTCTTCCATCGACCGCCGGTATGGATCCAAAACATTGGCATGGAATGGCTGTATCGACTCTGCGTTGAGCCGAAGCGCCTTTGCAAGCGTTATCTCCTCGGCAACCTGCATTTTATGGAGAGGGTTCTGGCCCAAGCGATCAGAACCAGGGTCTTCAGTCTGCATGGCGGAACCACAATCTCTCACTAAGCTCCGCAACCCGTTTTTCGCTCAGGGGCATCGATGATCTACCACGTACTTCCGGAATGTGAACCGCTCTCTGCTAACAAAGGCGGTGCTCTAGCTCATACAGTGGCAAATCTGATCCGCTTGGATCGCAACCGTGTAGCTGTCTGCCCTGGTTCTGACGACACATGGAATCTCCCCGCAGAAAAGGTAATGGTCATTCCTTGCATTAAGCTGTACGGCAGAATCAGGGCGAGGCGCTTTCTTCCAATCCAACTTATAGGCCCGGCGCTGCGCTGGGTCTATAAGCCCTTGATCGAACAGCTCGCTGCCGGAGATGTCGTTTGGTTTCACAATAGGCCAGTTTTCGCAGCCGCCCTTTCACTTGCAGCGAAGAGCAAGGGGGCAAAAGTTGTCTATCACTTTCACGATGGACTCGATCAACGAACAGCGAGAATGGCGTTTCGCCATTTCACCCCTGACGCCACGATTTTCGTGAGCGAATACTTGCGTCAGTTGTGGCTTCAGGTAATTCCTCGATTGCAGAATGCCTATACAGTTCATAATGGCGCCGACGAAACTCAATTCTATCCGCGCCGCGATGATGGGTCGGTATTCGACCGGACACCGGTCATTTTATTCGTCGGCAGGCTTAATCCGATCAAAGGAGCGCATGTCTTGATACAAGCCATGAAGCTCCTTGCGGAACGCGGTGTGCCAGCGCTTTGCAAAATGATTGGGTCCTCATATTCAGGAAACAGTCAACCAACACCTTACATGCAGAAGCTAAAGAACGACTGCCCCACTAACGTGGAGTTCACGGGTTTTTGTTCTGCGACCGAGATTGGAGATCAATATCGCAGTGCCGATATTCTCTGTTGCCCTTCTGTTTGGCAAGAGCCTTTCGGAAAAGTAAACGTCGAAGCTATGGCATGTGGACTGCCGGTTGTTGCCTCTCGAGTTGGAGGAATTCCTGAAATTGCAAAAGAAGGCGGAATTCTCCTCGTCGATCATAGCTCCCCGACTCAGCTAGCTGACACTCTAGAATGCCTTCTCGTTGATTTGGATCTCAGAAAACGAGTTGGGAGGAAAGGACGCGAGTCCTTTGAGCAGAATTTCACCTGGTCGGCTGTGCTAAAGCAGTACAACCAGATTACAGCGAGCCTTTAGTAGTCATTGGACCATAGAAAGCGTGCGTATGAGGATTGCGATTGTACATCCGTGGTTTTTGGAAGCAGGCGGAGGAGAAAAAGTCGTTGAAGTGCTTGCTGAAGCCTACCCAATGGCAGATATCTTCGCGCTTTCCGCCGACCCAGATCTACTCTCTCCCGAACTCAAGAAGCGAAATCTCTATACTTCTTGTCTCAATCGGGTCATGCGGCTTGGATTTAAGTACAAGCGGGCGCTTTTAATGCCGCTTTTTCCTGTAGCGGTTGAAAGCCTGGATGTGAGTCAATATGACCTTGTCATCAGTTCGTGCGGCCCGGCTGTAATGGGGGTAAATCCAAACCAGGATGCGGTTCATATCTCCTATGTGCACTCCCCTCAGCGCGCTTGGTGGGATCTGTACTCGACCAGACAGACACAGATGTCGCGTGTCATGCGAAGTATCTTCGTCCCGGCCGCTGTTCAAATCAGAATGTTTGAGTTTAATGCGGCGCAACGGGTCGACTATATTGTCAGCAATTCCAGGTACATTGCCAAACGTGTTTCGAAGTATTTTCGTCGTAAGAGCACTGTTATATACCCTCCTGTGGATACAGCGCGAGGCTACCTCTCGACAAGCAATGACGACTACTACTTGTGTTTGTCGAGACTTGATGTAGATAAACGGATTGACCTCTTGATCGATGCGTGTAATACGCTCGGCAGACGGCTCATAATTGCAGGCACGGGCAGAATGGGAAAACATCTCAAGTCGATGGCTGGGCCTACCATCGAATTCTTGGGGCGCGCACCGGATGCAGAACTGCCTTCTCTCTATGCAAATTGTCGAGCTTTCCTCTTTGCCGCCGATGAGGATTTTGGCATCGTTTCAGTCGAGGCGCAGTCATATGGTCGCCCTGTAATTGCTTTCGGGCACGGTGGCTCTCTGGAAACTGTGCGCGTAGACGATCCCGAAGGCAGGCCAGATACCGGTGTGTTCTTTTCAGAGCAAACAGTGGAGTCGGTTGTGGATGGCATTCGGCGCTTTGAGGCGCACGAGGGAGAACTCATTCCCGCCGAGATTCAACGGCATGCCAGGCAGTTCGATACTTCCGTCTTCGTAAACAAAATGAGCCAATTCATCGATGACGCCATGCAAAAAGGGTAATCGATACATGCAGAGAACAACGACTTCCTCGAATCCGCAGGTCTCCCAATTGGCCGTCACCTGGGTATTAATACCGCTGCTTTTCTACTACGCATCACGCGGACAACTTTGGTTTCAATTCGGGGATGCAAACGATGCACGAATAGCTCAACTCGGGTCTACGGCCCGTCAGCACAGTTCGCTGGCGTGGGGCATGGCAGTAGCAGTCATGTTCACGGTGTTCGCGATCTCATTCCGCCTAACCCCAAAGCTAATCGACCTTTGCCGCAGGAATTGGGCATTACCTTCGCTTGCTTTATTAGGAGTCCTTTCCATTGCTTGGTCGCAATTTCCATTCGATACCTTTAAGGCGTCTGGATACTTGGTGGCCAGCACTTTGCTTGCGCTCTATCTATCCATCCGCTTTGGAGCGATAGGGCAAATGAAACTTATGTATATTCTGGGTTGGATATGCCTTGTCTCTAGCATCGTGTTGTCTTCGCTATTTCCACGATGGGGCCTAGACATACAACTCGGAGTTTACGCCTGGCGAGGGATGTACGCCTATAAAAATGCTTGCGCGATGCCTACGGTGTTCTTGTTATCCGTGGTGTTTTATATGCCCCTGACTTCGCTTCTTGCAAAGGCGCTCCGCGCCGTCTATGTCCTCTTGTCCTTCCTACTGATCTATATGACGCAATCCAGGACCGGATGGATCCTTTTAGCCTTCTTACTCATTTATGTCGCAGCTTCCAAAGCTATTCAGAAGATACACAAAAAGGAAAGATATGTTGCAATTGCGATGGGAGCAGTCGTCACAGCGCCGATCGGCGCGCTCCTGGTTGTCTATTCAAATCAAATATTCTATCTTCTCGGTAAAGATCCAGGAATGACCGGCCGCACCGCGATATGGGCAGCAGTCATCGTATCTTCCATGAAGAGACCGTTGTTGGGCTTCGGGTATAACGCGTTTTTCCACGGGTCCGAAGGTGAAAGCACGAATGTGGTGGCGCTGACCGGCTGGAACGTTTCTGCGTCACACAATGGATTTATGGATGTTTGGGTCACCCTGGGGGCGATCGGTTTGGGGCTGCTCTTGTACTCGTTCTTCAAAGCGCTTAAGGATGCTTTGATCTGCGTTCGCGGTCAAGAATCAGCGTATTTGAGTTGGTATGGGTGTATTGCCTTCTTAATGGTGATTGTGAATTTGGACGAGGCAGCAATGATGTTGCCAGCCGATCTGATATGGGTACTGTATATCGTTGCCTGCGTCGGTCTGTCGCAAAGCGCAAGGCGCATTCGACTGGGCCTGGAACATGCATAGATTCTGGACTGAGTGGAGGCGCATTTGCTCCAGTCCTCTTGCGCACAATGCGGGTTGGATGTTCCTGGGGCAGGGTCTCTCCATCGTTTGTCAGGCGGTGTACTTCATCCTTTTGGCGCGCCTGCTAGGTAGTACCGAATACGGCATCTATGCGGGCGCATTTGCCATTGTCGCGATCTTAAGTGTGTTTAGCCCCCTCGGATCACCTTTCACTCTATTGCGTCACATCAGCCACGACCCGCAGAAGTTCGCCGTGTACTGGGGCAATGTGCTGATGACCACCTTCACTCTCGGCACTGTCTTTGTCAGTATTCTGATCTGGGCGGTTCCTCATCTGGCGCACTCCTATTCATGGGAGCTGGTGGCATGCGCCGCGCTGGGCGATTGTCTCTGTACGCAACTTATCGAAGGGTCTTCCCGCGTATTCAGGCCTTCGAGAAAATGCGCATTACAGCAACGTTGAGCCTGATGACGAATTTGCTGCGCGCATTTGTGGCAGGGTTCATGCTTTGGCGCTTGCACCATGCAACTGCCCAGCAGTGGGTTCTTGCCAGCGTGGCGGTTTCCATTCTCGCTGCTGGTTCCGCCCTGGCTCTGGTTACCTGGCATTACGGCAAGCCCACTTTCTCGCTGCGTCTGCTGCGGCAGAGAACGGGTGAGGGCTTTGTCTTCGCTCTCTCGTCCTCTACCATGGGCATCTACAACAGCATCGACAGGGCGATGCTCGGGCACTACGGCATGAATGCCGCTAACGGCATCTACACAATGGCTTACCGCGCGGTTGATATCAGCACCATGCCCATTGCCTCAATCCACGCGGCGGCATTCCCCCGCTTCTTCCAGAAAGGCTCCGGCGGCGTTCGAGACACCACCTCATATGCACTTCAGATACTCAAGCGGACAGGGCCCTTGGCACTTCTGCTGGCGGCGACCATGGCATTTTGCGCGCCCCTCATTCCGCACCTGTTAGGGAAGAGCTTCAACGAAAGCGTTTTGGCTCTGCGCTGGCTCTGTCTTCTCCCGATTTTTCGAAGCTTCCAACTAACTGCGGGTGATGCCTTGACTGGGTCTGGCCGCCTCAAACTTCGCCTCGGCATCCAGGCCGCCGCGGCAACGTTTAATTTTGGCACAAACCTTTACCTCATTCCGCACTACGGATGGCTGGGCGCAGCTTGGTCCAGTCTGGCCACAGACGGCCTGCTCGGATTTTGCAACTGGATGGCGCTTATAACTATCCGCGCTCGAGCGCACTCGCGATTTAGAATTCGCATCCCTTTGAAAGGTGAAAAAGCGTGCGTTTGATCGATTATCTTCGACGCATCCATCGCATACCGCATTACCTCTATTGGACTCTCGGTTCGTTCACAATCAAATATGTGGCGCCGCTCCCGGTAGTCAGTCGTCTATGGCTCATCAACCGATATGGGCATGCTCCCATCACGCGGCCTGGCGGGCCTACTGTTTCATTGACCACGCACGGACCGCGAGTAAGGACGGCTTACTTCACGATTGAATCTATCGGCAAGGGGCGGGCGCTTCCGTCGCGGATTATTCTTTGGCTCGATGAGAAAAGTTCTTTCGATAGTCCTCCTCCGTCACTCCAGCGACTTATACGGCGCGGATTGGAACTCAAACTCTCGAAAAACTACGGGCCGCACACGAAATACTATCCGTACGTTGCCACCGAGGACACCTTCCAGGTCCCCTTGGTTCTCGCTGATGATGACCAACTATATCCCCGCTATTGGCTGGAAGAGCTAGTCAAGGCGGGCCAAGACTATCCTCATGCTCTGAACTGCCATTGGGCCGCCGTTGTCGCCTTGCTAGATGGGGCGATTACCAATTACAGAGCTTGGAAGAGATGTGCATCTCCGGAACCGAGCTTTCGCCATTTCGCGCTTGGCGTCTCTGGCGTCATTTACCCTCCCGCACTTCTGCAAGCTTTGAAGCAGGCTGCTAACGCGTTCGAAGGGTGTTGTCCGAGGGCGGATGATCTATGGCTGCAGGCGCAGGCGTTGCGGGCGGGCTTCAAAACACGACAAATTCACTCCAAAGAGCTTCAATCCTTGCAGACTCCTGGTTCCCAGAGTATTGCGCTTTGGAAGGAAAACGATCGAGCGGGCGGCAACGACCGCCAGATCAAAGCCACCTATACTCCCGAAGACATTCAAATCATGCTGGCGGATTAGGTGGAAGCGACTCGGGCCAGTCTGGCGACAGATGTTCTGCTGACCATCCTCAACTAGACAGTGCCGCTTGCGCTGTGCGCCAGAACGCCGCAATAGAACGTGTACGAGCAACCGGACGCTTTTTCAGACCGCCCTGACCTTATCCAAAACTAAGCCGTTCCAAAGTTGAGAGATCGCGGTCTCTGTGGTTCTCTAAGGGAGAGGAGAGCTCGGATGTTTTGGCAAGTACACAATTCAAGCCGGAGCAGACTCGAAGCCCTTCGAAATCCGAATGGATGCGTCTCTCGGCGTCGCCGAGTGGCATCCCGCCGAGATCATACAGCAAGTCCTCGAAAATGCCGACAAAGGTATGTAAATCGAAAAGAATTTGTCGCGCGAGACACGGGCCTAACTGCACTTTCCTATTTACTCATGGTCTATCTTCGGGCTCAGGTGTTATCTGGACGTGTCTAGATTTAAAGGCGCCCTGGTTGATGACGGAATTGTCAACCAACCGGCTCTCAGCGGGCTAGTTTTTGGGGTGTGGAGAGTCGTCCAGAGAATCGGCTGAGGGTCCAGATATAGCGCCCGGACTTATGGCGCATACAATGCGGACGACATTTGGCCCGGTGCCGATATGTCTAGAAGTAGGAAGAGTTTCTCCCCTTTACCGTGATCCTCGGCGGCGAAACTTTCGAGTTTGTTGACGAGTCGGTTCCCAGATGATTGGAAGCGGGGCAATCGTGTTCGGAATCCACACTATTTACATGCGGATAGGCCGCAAACATCCTTCAGTCCATTGAACTCGGCGTTCCGATGCGCAAATGGGATGTGAAGCCGGGAATTGAAACCCGGAATCAGATCCCATTTTTGGTTTTTCCGATCTTGCTCCTCTAGCTAGATGGTTTCCTCGGCAGCGGGCTTTAATGTGAAGGCGACACTTTGCGAGGCCAGGCGCGGATGACGGACGGTAAGGTGCACGGCGCCGGGCGTCTCGTTGGCGCGAATCCAGACTGCACAAGTTCCGCCGATGAGCGAGAACGGATTGTCGCCGATCAGTGCCGCGGGACCTTCCAAAGTGAACGTAACTGGGTCGTTCGCGTAGTTTCTTATGGCGCCGAATTCATCGGTAACACGCACGACCACACGGGTTGTATCCGCACCGTCCGCTATCAATTCATGATCATCAGGGAGCACGACCAACTTGGTGTCAACCCCATTTCCGGAAACTGTTTTCGTTATGGCAAGCTTGCCATCGATATAGCCCTCCATACGTAGATCGCCCCACCCGAGACGAATCTTACTCAGGTCGAGCGTGCTCAGGTCCAGGGCGAAGGGCGCGTATTTCAGATGGTTGAACTCAGTTCGATCGGGATCAATCTCCGCGATGGGAACCCACGGATTGGATTCGACGCTGCCAGCGCGGGCGAAGAGCTTGATGTGATCGCAGTTGGAGCAGAAGACCGCCTTGGTGAAGCCAACACTCTCGTCGCCGCGGGCCCAATGGAAAGCCGGCTCAAGCACCACTTCCTCTGAAGGGTCGCATTGCGACTTGTAAAAGCCGGCGGCCGGTTTCGGCTCGCGGAAGATGTCGGTGACGCCGTGATAGCAGATGCGGTCGCCGGAACCGAAGTTGGCATGCGTGTTGTAGTCGAAGGCGCACCAGCCGATGCCGCCGGCATATTGAGGGTCGGAGGCAAGCTGATTGTGGATGCGAGCGTGGCGCAACGTGTGTTCGCGCTGCCGTTCATTTTCGTCGATGGTTTTGGTGGGATAGGTGTGACCGACGAACTCGGTGTTCAGGTAGCGGGGATGATTCGGCGGCTTCAACGGGAAGCCAAAATCATTCATCGTGAATACATCTTCAAGGAATTCGGACTCCTGGAAATAGCGAATGCCTCCGGTCTGCCGGGAATCATCGAGCGCATGGGCAAGCGCATTGGTGCGCGTGTAGAAGTCGTGATCGTCCTGGGATTCATTGATGCGCACGCCCCAGAGGATGATGGAGGGGTGGTTCCAGTCACGGCGGATCATGCGGCCGACGTTGTCGATGGCCACCTGCTTCCAGTTTCATCGCCGATGTGTTGCCAGCCGGGAATCTCTTCGAGTACGAGCAAGCCAACTTCGTCGCAGCGATCAAGGAAATGGCGCGACTGCGGGTAGTGTGAGGTGCGCACGATGTTGCAGTGTAGGTCCTTGCGCAGGACGTCAGCATCTTTGCGCTGCACGCGCCCGGGCATTGCCTGGCCGGCAAAGGGAAATGTCTGATGCCGATCGAGGCCACGGAGCTTGACCACTTTGCCATTTAAAGAGAAGCCATGGTCTGTGAAGGTTGCTTCGCGGAATCCGACGCGGCGCGTGTCTTCATCAATGACGTGGCCGGAACGAAGAAGGCTGACATGCACGGTATAAAGATGGGGCTCCGCAAGATCCCAGAGTTGCAAGTTGCCGAGATGCGCGAGAGTAACCGTGTAGCGCGCGGGGTCAGTGAGGGTCTCGGTTGTTGCGTAGACGGGGGCATCGTTGTAAGGGTCGATCGAGGCCTGTGCGCCTTGAGAGGATGCCGGTGGTCCGATGGTGCGCGTTTCTTTCGCGATGATTTGATCGCCATTGCGGAGCTCGGCCTGGAGGGAGAGTTCGCCTGCGGTGAGAGGTTCGCCTGCGAGGAAGCAGTTCACATCCAGCGTGGGATTATCGCTCAAAACATCTTTAGGTTGGGCGAAGATGTTGTCAATAAAAGTGGAAGGGACAACGCGAAGCGCAACTTCACGATACAATCCGCCGAAGGTCATGTAGTCGATTTGGTAACCAAATGGCGGAATGTCTGCGCGCTCTGTGGAATCGACTTGCACAACGAGAACGTTCTCGGCGTCGTGGTGCAAGTGCTGCGTCAACTCGAAAGAGAACGGAGTAAAACCGCCCTTGTAGTTACCAAGGAGAACACCATTGATCCAGACGGTGGAGGCGGTCATCACCCCCTCAAAGTCAACAAAGACGCGCTTTCCCTGCGCTCCCTTGGGGAAGCGGAAGCGGCGCCGATAAGTAGAAATGAATTCGTAATCCTTGTCGTCGAAGCTGTGCCAGGGGAGCTGGATATTGGTATGAGGAATGACCACGCGCTCGAATTTCGAGTCGTCGAAGCGCGGTGATTCGGCCCCGTCGATTTTTGCCGGATGGAAGCGCCAGTTGCGATTGATGGGGTAAATCTTCCTGCCCTGCACAACCTGCTCGTCTGCCAAAGCCGAAGTTCCGGGTAAAGCCGTCGAGGCCAAAACAGCACCGGCCGTCTTGATAAAGTCGCGTCGAATCACAATGAAATCCTTTCTGAGTTAAACAATCCAAGTGCGAAGTGCGTGGCCCAGCCGGTCAAGAGGGACCGGCTCATTCTGTAGTGAAAGCGTGGACTCCGGCGGCGCGATCACGTAGGCCTGGGAGAGAGACTCTGCAATGCAGACGCAAACGGTGGAGCTGCGATACTCCTCGTAGCGGGTGGCGGCGAGCCACACATAGAGCGCCAACATTTGTGCGTCGATGGCGCTTCCCTGCAAATCGTCGACGGCAGGCAAGGGATTGACCTGGTCCGGATTGTCGAAGACGGCCACGCCGGTGAACGGTTTCGGTTTGGCACGAACTCCAAATCGAGCAGCGAGAAACGAAGGCCGCGCGCGCCGGAATGCTTCTGAGGCCGCCCACTCCACGAATGAGTTGCAAAAGATGACGGCACCGTTTCCGGAAAGATAGAGGGATCGCACGAACTCGAACTGCCGGGTCACCTGCAACCTCCGCAGGACACCAGGGGGTGACATCGACCTCCCGCAAGCGATCGAACACGGCATCGGCATCGGCAAGGTCCTTGCGCATGGTATTCATTCCGTGCGAGAAGTTCTCGCGGTAGGAATCAAGCCGGGCATAACTCAGCAGGACGGCCGTGCGACGGTAGGAACAGAAACTTCCTGTGTGAGTGCGGAGTTAACGAGGCTTCTATCTGCATCGACCAACCACGTGTCGGCCGCAGAAGTACCGGGGCGGCTCCGAGCGGTTTCAAACAGCCCTGGAACTGTTGTGCCGGCGATGTTGGGCGTTCCAGTGAGGAGGAGGTCGAAAGGGCTTTCGGATTGCCCGGTAGCGTTGAGATCGAGATGGATGGCTTTCCTGATACCTTGCCAGTGGCGCCATGCAGTGGCCGCTTCAAGGGGAAGAGCCTTGGGGATATCGAGAAGCACGAGACGACGCAGCTGTTTGGCTGTGGCGCTTTCGGGTCCCTGCGCGTGCCGGTCCGCTGCATCGAAGACCGCCTGCACAGCGCGCCGCCAATCCTGGAAATAGGAGGAGCGCGCCAGCTCAGAGGAGTTTTGGATGGTCTGTTCACTGGTTGAGAATTGCCAATGGCTGACACCCATTTTCTCTTCAAGCTCAGTCACATCTCGAAAAAGAGTGGAAGACTGCTCCGGGGTCAGGCTTGCCACGTAAATGAGAAGTCTTCGACCGACTGCCGTTCGTTGGGGAACAGATGCTGCCAGCGGTGAAGCTGCTCGTTGACGAAGGAAGGAAGGCAGCGGCAGACGCTTGCGAAGCCATCGTCTAATCGCACTGGAGATTGTTCGGCGACTTTTCGGCGACTTCCATACTTACTTCCCGGTCGAGATTCTGCGTCGCTCCACTTCGTTGGCGAGGCCGTTATCCCCGAAACTCTTTGAGCATCGCGCCTTGCACGTCGAGAGGCCGGCAACCGAGCAAGCCAGCCAGGGTGGGACACAAGTCGACGTGGCGAATCGGGCGCTCGATGATCTGAGGCCTGTCGATCGCAGCGCCCAGAGCCATCATCCATGTGTCCCGCGTCGAGTCTTCGTTGGCGCGGTGGTTGAACCGTTGGTGGATGAGCCGTCGGGATCGCGTCCCAAACTCAGGCAGGATCACCATGGTGGTCTTGCCGCGATAGTCGGGGTTGGCTTCGACTTCCTGCCAAAGTTGGTGCGTGAGACGGTCAGCCGTCTTGATGCCAGACAGGTGGGCGCGTAGGAACCAAAATGCGCCGCTTCCACGTCAGAAAAGGCAACGACCAAAACTCGGGGCGAGAATTTGCGCATGACCTCACGCGCCATGTAAAAGGTGAGTTCGTCGCCGGAGGTGGGTCCACCCGCGTGAACAAAGCTTGCGAGGGCAGTCTTGATACTGTTTTCAACACGGGGATCGAGCCGGTCGGCCGCATCGAACACGTTCCATCCCAGGCCTTCGTAGTTGCTGCCCTCCATGGCGCTTTCGAGCTCGGCCTCGACTTTGGTTCGGTCGGCCATGTTGGCAGTTCGACCGCCGCGCAAAGCGTCGGCAACGGCCATGAGCATCAGTTGCTTGGGAAACAGCACGTTTGCGCCGTAGGCGGGGCCGTAGTCTGTGGCGGAACTTGCACCGATCATGCTGGTGAGTGCCTTGTTGCTGGCGACGACCCATGTGTCGCTGCGGTTTGTGCGCTGTTGCTTGCGAAACTGCTCAAACAAAGTCGGCGTGGTGGGGGCAAGCTTTCCCCAGTCGTCTACCCGCTGCCAGTTCCCGGTAAGGATGCTCGAAATCGCATTGAAATGGGCTGTTACACCCTCGTTGCGCGCGTGCGGATAGAACAATGATTGGGGGAGGAGATCGGAAGAGAGGTGCGGAATGTTTTCAAGGCCTTCGTGCGAGAACGTCTCAGCACGCCGGACGCCGCCGACGATGACAAGGACCACCTTATGATCCGCACCCTCGGCTGCTCGTAGAATCTGATCTGCGCGGGCCTGTGGAAGCATGAAGCCGGCTACGAGAAGTCCGGCGGCTTGCAAGAATTTTCGCTTGGAATCGTCTGCCGGGGAGTCAGCGCCGCTGAGGATATTAGAGCCCTTCTGGGTAGCTACTCGAACGTCTTGCTCCATAAGCGAACCTTGCCCAGCGTATGCAGGAGCATACAGCCCTATCTGAAACAGCGGATGAAGACAGCACAGATTATATGCGCCAGTGAAGTGTTTCTCAATGCTGGAGCGCACGAAACGATGGCGACGGAGATCATCAATGCATACCGGCGGTTCCTGAAGCGCCTGAGGCCGGAGCTCCCGCCGCATAGACGAATTGCTGGACCTCTGCTCTCTCCTTGTCGATGTCCGCAAGATGTTCTGCCCGCAGCTTTTGATAAACCGCAAACTCCTTTTGCGCGTCTTCTTTTTGCCCGACGTGCACGTAATCTGTTCCGAGGCGGTAGTGGGCATCCGACAGATTCGGATCCAGTTGGAGAGCGCGCACATACTCTGGAATGGACGCCGCATACTTGTGCTGGTCGGCGTAGAGGTTTCCGAGCTGTACATGGGCTTCGGGAATGGAGTCATCCAGCGCGATGGCCTTGACTAGCAGCGATTGCACGGTCTGGAGGTCGAGGCTGGAGTCCTCAACACGCTTGCCCTTCCACAAACTCATGGCGTAATAGAGCTGGGCTGGGGCATTGTTGGGCTCCAGGTCCGCGTAGCGGCGAAACCTCTGGGTTACGTCGTCGGCCTGAAGAGGGGAACTGTTGTATGCCTTGGAGAGAAAGAGATAACAGCGGGGATCGGTGGGATTGAGATCAGCCGCTGCGATCAGGGCTTTAACCGCTTCGTCGTACTTGCCTCGCGAATAGAGGGCGAGTCCCAGGCCGATGAAGATCCGAGGGGAGTTCGGGTAGTGGGCCGCTGCCTGCTGAAAGATCGCGATGGCGGGCTCGTAGGTACGATGGAGAAGCATTTCGCATCCCCAATCAAACAAGTTTTCCTCGCTGGGATCCATGTGAGCGGCGGTCTCGAAATCGTTGGCCGCTGGTACGAATTTGCCATCTTTCTCATCGATCTGGCCCAGCAGATTGTGGAGTTCGCCGGTGTCTTTTCTCTTCACCAAATCCTGTATGACAGCCCTCGCGTCGTTGAGACGACCGAGAGAAAAATCTGCCATCGCCAGATCGTAGCCGTTGTCGTAGGAGGTAGGATCGATCTTCTGTGCTTGTTCGAGAAGAGGGCGCGCATCCGCAATTTTTCCCGACTGCACATAGAATTCGCCCAGGTTGTGACTGGCGTCGTAGCTGTGCGGTTCCAGCGCCAGCGCTTCGCGAAACTGGCCTCCGGCTAAAGCCGGATTGCCTGAATGCAAAAGGGCAGTCCCCAGGTTGGTTCGGGCCGCCGCCGACTTCGGATTCAACTGGACGGCTAACTTCAGTTGATCCACGGCCTTCTCATTTTGGGCCAACGAAGCATAGATCATGCCTAGAAGCTCATGGACTTCGAAGCTCCTCTGAGCGTAGGGCAACACACTTTCCAAATGATCGGCTGCGTCGGTGAATCGGCCTGCGTCATAATCGGCCACTGCGGACTGGTAGATGCTGTCTAGCCTCTGCCTCTGGGGATCGTCAGTCGCGGCGCACGTGGCGCATGCCAGAAGAAAGGAGAGAATTACGAATTGGAGACGAGGCCTCCTGCTCACAGTCCACCCTCAATGATCGTGCGTGAGCAAAGTGCTACGCAAAAGAAAAACCCCGGGAAGGCGCCGAGTGGGCGAATCTTCCCGGGGTAATTTCATCTTAGTTAGTAATACAGTTTCAGAGCAAATTGAATCTGTCTCGGATCGAATGGAGCATCGCGAGTAGATCCGATTGCGCCGAAGGTGCTGTCTGTGTAATTACCTGAACCGCCGACCGAAACAACGCCGTTTCCGCCGAAGTTGGGTGCATTGAAGTTCGGGTGATTGGTGATGTTGAAGAACTCAGCTCGGAATTGCATGGAGAACCGTTCGTTAAGCTGGAATCCCTTGAAGGTTGAGAAATCGAGCCGGTGGAATCCCGGGGTGACTACCTGCCCTGCCTTGCTGCCCAGAGCAGCGGAGCCGTTCAGAGGTATGCAATTAGGCGCGGAACCTGCAATTGGAGTAAGAGATCCGGGGATCCCACCCAACTGGCATGGCTGGCTGAACGCAGCCGGGTTTCCGATCCAGAACGGCCCATGGTATCCGCCCTGGTCCGCGATCTTGATCCCAAGCTTCGGACTCTGGCCGGGAACAAGGACATCGTTGCAGCTGGTTCCAGAAGTTGTCCCCGTGGGGCAGGTGAAGTTAAGTGGCTGTCCGCCCTGAAGGGTAAGGATCCAGTTTGTGGCCCATCCTCCAGAACTGCATTGGCGATGCCGCCCTGGTTCATGTATTTTTTGCCCTTGCCGACCGGGAGTTCATAGCCGCCGCTGAAATGGACGACATGTTTGATATTGAAGTCGGACGGAGCATAGTCGAATTTGGGGCCGAGACCCGGCACGTTGTAGGCACGCAGGCTGCCCGTGTTCCCGCCATTGAGAAGATCGCCTGCATCTGACATGGTTTTCGAGAAGGTGTAGGCAAGCAGGAAGGTCAATCCGTTTGCGTACTGCTCCTCGAGTTTGGTCTGCAGCCCGTGGTACGAACTGACACCATAGGTTGCCTGGTAGCTGCCGCCGCCGAAATCGACGAACGGAACGCAACTGGCCTCCGCAAACGTTGCGTACGGGCAACCTTTCCCCGTGCTGACGCCGGCAGGAAGAATCTGGGTCACGTTCTGATAGCCGACGCCGCCCTGCAGATCTGCGCCATGGGTATAGACATACGACCCGGTCGCAGACAAGGTGCGGGTGACAGAGTATTGGAGAGTGCCGTTTGCACTGTAAGTGCGCGGCGTTTGGTAGTCGAATTGAAGACCCTGCAAACCGAGGCCTAAAGCGTTGACGGCTGAGGGCGTAAGCGGAATGCAGGAGAAGCCGGACTCAAAGGAAGCGGTTCCACCTGGACCAGCGGTCGGGCACCCGCTGAAGGGGGTGTTGTAGCTGACGGGAGCGACCTGCGAAGCAGCGCTCGGGTCGGCAGGGTCTGCGTGTCGGCCTGCGGTGTCTGCATGCCTGCGCCGAACTGGGCGAGGAAGGTGAAGTTGCGTCCATTGAGCGGAAGCGAGTTAACTTCCTTCTGGTCGATTACCTGGCCTACTGAGGCTTCTTCAGTCTGCATCAAGGGCGGCGCTGTATTCACTTCAACGGTTTCAGTTGCAGCACCCAGCTTGACCTGGATGTTGACCGTGATCGGCGTGCCTACGGCCACTTTAACGGCGTTCTGAGTGGTTTTGGCAAAACCCTTTGCCGTCACCGTGATGCTATAGTTTCCAACCCTGACGGGGGAGAAGATATAGCCACCGGTGCTGTTCGTTTTGGTTTCCAGGGTGATGCCCTGGTCTTTGTTGACAAGAATCACCTGGGCGTCGGGGACGACCGCTCCAGTGGTATCTTGAACGGTTCCTGAGATAGCTCCTTCGTCAACCTGACCGAACGCATATCTGTTTTGTACGACGAGGAAGCTCAAGCATGCGAGGACTGCGAAACCACATGTCCTCAGCCATCTGAGATTTTTGCGATCAAGGCCCATCCGAATATCCTCCGTTCGTTCTCCTGTTGCTTTTCGGTACTTCCCGGGCAGTCCGTTAAGGTGTTTGTAAACGCTTACCTTTTGCATCAGTGAAAACGATTACTTGGGCGCCCTAGAAGCCCTCTTTTTTAGGTGCACGAACATTAGTACATTCGTGCGATATTTGTCAACCGAAAGGTGGAGACAACTCTTTGAGGTTCAAATTCAGTAAACGGGAAGTCAATCATTTGACGAGACTCATGCATCTACAAGCAGTTCTATTTGAAGTAGATACAGGATAAACCCGACAGATGAGGATCCTTGGGATGGCAACCTTTTAAAGGCCTGACGAGCTCCAAGTCACGCGAAATTCGGCGTTCTTGCGGCGCCCTTTGGAGTGCATTGGATCGAAAGCTGCGACCGCGAAATCAGCCTAAGATACGAAGCCGATATCCTGCCCTAAACGGGTTCGGGCTTGGTGCTATTATGCGAACATCCCGCAACCATCACGGACCATTCGGAATGAAGTCGCATTGCCAAGACGAAACCAGGTCCATTTCCCGGCGGGCAATCCTCAAAAGTATGGGATTGGCACCGCTGATTCTTCGGGCGGCCCCGTTCTACGGGGCCTCCCTGGCATTGGAGACGCCGCTGGTTTCGCTCGATGAGAAGCCGCGATTTCCCTTCTCCGATGTCCGCCTGATTCCTCGCTATCCCGCTAAGTCTCCTCTGGCTGATGTCCTTCGCCTTGTTCCTCCGGGGTCAGACGAGTATGTCACTGAAAAATATGCATTTGAGATTGAGTTGATCCTCAAACAATGGAGCCAGGATCTTAAGGCGTCTGTCCGAGACGCTTCGGCATTGGGAAGGTTGCTTGAGGACCACATCGAAGCTTCGACGCTGATTCCCAAACAGGAGTCAAAGGTGCGTTCCCGGTATGGCATCGATGTGGTGAGGAGGCAGTTTTCTTCCGACGTGACCACGGGATCTGACCGATTCGTGCGGAGTTTTCAGACGTGGCTGGGGAAGATCACGCGAATTGAAACCGCAGAGTTTGAGATTTTCAGCATTGAGGAGACAGGGAGTTCCCCATTGTCGGTTCGACTCGACATCCGCTACGACATTGTTGCCCGCTCTGGGGACGAGCAACGCGAAGAGCGAGTCGGGGCGTGGCATACCGAGTGGATGCATGATGCTTCGCAAGCATGGAAGGTACGGCGGTGGGAAGCAAGTCACGAAACCGTTTGCATTGCGAACGGTCCGGTTTTTGTCGATGTGACGTCACAGGCCCTGGGCAGAGCGGAGTCCTATCAAAAGCAACTGCTTCGGGGCGCCGATGACTGGCGAACCGTTCTCGACGGCGCAATCGGCTTCGACGTCTATTGCAACAATGGAGTGGCGGTTGGTGATTTCGACAATAACGGCTTCGACGATTTCTATATATGTCAGCCCGCCGGACTGCCAAATCGGCTCTACCGCAACCGAGGTGACGGAACATTTGAAGACGTGACGGAAAAAGCCGGAGTCGGCGTGCTGGACAACACCGCCTGCGCTTTGTTTGCTGACTTTGAGAACGAGGGACGCCAGGATCTGCTGGTGGTTTGCGGCACCGGACCTCTTCTCTTTCTCAATCAGGGTAATGGCACCTTCACCCTGAAGCACGATGCTTTCAAATTTGCGCGGGCGCCTCTTGGAACCTTCACGCACGCAGCGGTCGCGGACTACGATGGCGACGGGCGGCTCGATATTTATTTCTGCATGTACATGTATTACCTGGGGCTGGACCAATATCACTACCCGATTCCTTATTACGACGCGCGCAATGGTCCGCCGAACTGCCTGTTTCACAACGAAGGAAACGCGACCTTCGTGGAATCGACAGAAGCCTCTGGCTTGAACGCGGACAACGATCGCTACAGCTTTTCATGCGCATGGGGCGATTCAAATTCAAATGGCTTGATGGATCTTTTTGTCGCCAACGATTTCGGGAGTTCGCAGCTCTATCGCAACAACGGAGATGGAACATTCAAAGTGGCTTCAAGAGAAGCTCGCGTGGAGAGTGTTGGCGCAGGAATGAGCTGCTGCTGGTCCGATTACGACAACGATGGACACGCGGATATCTATGTCCCCAGCATGTGGGAGGCCGCCGGACAGAGGATCTCGGGCCAGAAACAATTTCATCAGCAGGCTCCGGAATATATCCGTGAGCTTTATCAGAGGCATTCGCGGGGCAACGCGCTGTATCGAAACAAGGGCGACGGCACGTTTGAAAATGTTGGCGAGCACGCCGGGGTGGAGATGGGCCGTTGGTCGTGGTCGTCGGATTTCTGGGATTTTGATCACGACGGGTTCGCTGACCTCTATGTATCGAATGGATACATCTCCGGCCCGGACACGAACGATCTGGCGAGCTTCTTCTGGAGGCAAGTGGTTGCCAAATCATCAGAGGACGCAACACCGGCGCTCGCATACGAACGAGGATGGAACGCAATCAATGAATTAATCCGCTCCGATAGCACGTGGCACGGCTACGCGAGGAATGTCCTGTTCGTGAACAACGGCGACGGAACCTTCGCCGAGGCTTCCGGGCCGGCCGGATTGGATTTTGTGGAAGACAGTCGCTGCTTTGCTCTCGCCGACATTGACCATGACGGGAGGCTGGAGGTGATCCTCAAGAACCGGAACGCTCCGCAATTGCGAATTCTACACAATGTGATGAAGGAAATCGGGCACTCGATTTCGTTCCGGTTGAGAGGGCACAAAAGCAATCGTGACGCGATAGGGACGGCAGTCACGGTCGAAGGAAAGGGCCTTCGGCAGACAAAATATGTGCAAGCCGGGTCCGGCTTTCTGTCTCAACATTCGAAGGAACTTTTTTTTGGCGTCGACAGAGAGCAAAACGTGAAGGCTACGATTCGCTGGCCCAACGGGCTCACTCAGGAATTCAAAGATTTGCCGGTGAACCACCGGATTGAGATTGAAGAGGGTGCAGGTTCATTCGCGGCAAAAGAATTTGTTGCGCCACCCGAGGCCTATGCAAGAGCCGGGCCGACCCCTCCTCTAAATCCGTTGCCCGCTCAGGTGGAAACATGGCTGATCGAACCTCTCAAGGCACCCGGATTTCTCTGCCCGATTTTGCAGGCAACAAACTGGAGCTGAAGTCGCTGCGCGGCGGGTTTGTGCTGATCACTTTTTGGGCGACATCGGCGCCGCTCTGTCTCGACCAACTCAGGCATCTCAATCGGCGCAGAGCGGCACTCTCCACCGGCCATCTTGAGGTGCTGGCAGTCAATGTGGACAACGCGGGCGATGTAGCGAAAGCGCAGTCGTTCGCCGCACAGGAGACGCTTTCCTTCCCAGTCCTGTTTGCATCGGATGAGATGGCGGGGATCTACAACCTGATTTACCGTCATTTGTTCGATCGCAGGAGAGATCTAGCGCTTCCGACTTGTTTTCTGCTTGATCGGGAGGGCATGATCGTCAAGGTTTTTCAGGGACCAGTGAGTGCTGAGGCGCTGCTTGAAGATGTAAGATCTGTCCCACTTTCTGCTGAAGATCGCAGGCTCAGGGCGCTTCCATTCAGCGGAATGCTTTTCCAGGACACCTTTCAGCGGAATGACTTTACGTATGGCGTGGCGATGTTCCAGCACGGCTTTCTCGAGCAGGCAGCGGAATCGTTCAAACAAGTGATCGCCGCAAAACCCAACAATGCTGACGCGTACTACAACCTGGGAACTCTCAACTTGCGAAGGGATGAATTCCAGCAGGCTCGTGAGTTTCTCGAACAAGCCGTGAAGCTGCGGCCGAATTACGCTGAAGCGTGGAATAACCTTGGAATGATCGCGGCGCACGAAGGTCATTCCGAGGAAGCCATCCAGAATTTTCAGCAATCCCTGGTACAACGGCCAAGCTATTCAGTTGCGCTGCTGAACCTGGGAAACGTGTATCGCCGTCAGCACGAATTCGCGAAGGCACAGGAGAATCTGGACCGCGCACTAGCGCTGCAACCCGACGATCCCGAGGCCAATTACAGCTTGGGCATGCTTTACGCGCAGCAAGACCAGGTGCAGCCCGCGTCGGAATATCTGGAGCGAGCCGTTGGGTTGCGGCCGGACTATCCTGAGGCGTTGAACAATCTGGGCGTACTGTTTGTGAGAGGGCAGGACTATGCAAAGGCGGAAGAGCAATTCAAGTCAGGAATTCGTGTTGCTCCGACTTTTGATCAATCGTATCTGAATCTTGCCCGGCTCTACGTGATGCAGAACGACAAGGAAAAGGCGAAGCGTATTTTGCAGGAGTTACTGACCGTACAACCCGAGAACGGGAGCGCAAAGCAGGCTCTGGAAATGCTACGATGAGCGACTCAAACGGCACGTCACACCTGTTCAAACGGACGGTCAACCGTCCCTCGCTGGACTCTGTGAATCCAATTTTAGTGCCGCTATCAAGGTTCTTCGTGACCATAGCCCTGGGTGCGCTGCTTTGGACTGTCCCCGAATGCATAGGACAGCAACCGTCTTCAAAGGCGACCGCAGATTTCCAGGAAGCTGAAGTCCTCATTCAGCAACATCGCCTCAATGAGGCAAAGACAAGAGTCATGGAGGAACTCGAACGGCATCCTTCAAGTGTTGAAGGTTACAACCTGCTTGGGATCATCCTCAGCGATCAGCAAGATAATTCCGGCGCCGTCGCATCGTTCCGGAAGGCATTGCAGGTTAGCCCGAATTCCACCAAGACTCATGTCAATCTCGGAAATGTGTACTTAGTTCAGAAGCAACTGGACGGGGCCGAAAAAGAATTCCGCACCGTTGTCCGGCTGGATCCCGCGAATGTGGACGGGAACTACAACCTGGGAGTCCTGTATATGATGAAGGGCTCGCCGGCCGAAGCCATTCCGCACTTTGAGCGTGTGCGACCAATGAACGTGGCAACTCGCCTGAACCTTGTGCGTGCTTACTTTTTGAACAAGCGCCCCGCTGAAGCAATGCGGGTGGCAACAGAGCTTTCCGCGGACAACAAGAACGACGTCCAGGTGCATTTTTCGCTGGGCGTTATGCTGGCGTCTGAAAAGCAATACAAGGCTGCCCAACTCGAACTGGAAAAGGCGGATGCTTTACGGCCTGAGACATTCGAGATTCTTTATAACCTAGGGCAAGATCTTCTGCGCACGGGCGACTATTCAAGAGCAGAAGTCACTTTGACGCGCGCACTCAGATTGCAACCTGATTCGCCGGAGACTCTCTATCTGCTTGCGCAGACCTTGACGAATGAGTCGCGCCCTTTGGATGCGCTGGATCTGCTGCTGCGCGCACAAAAGGTAGCGCCTGAAAATACGGATGTGATTTTTCTGATGGCCCAGGTAAGCATGTCGCAAAACTATTTCGAGGATGCGATACCACTACTGGAGTCAGGGGTGCAGATTGCCCCGCGGCGGGCAGATATGCTTGCAGCGCTGGGCGAAAGCTATTTCATGGCGGGCAAGGTCGACAAAGCGATCGACGTGTTCAAGAAGTTGGTCGACGTGGAAGGTTCGGCACGTTCTTATGCGTTTGTTGGGCTGTCCTATCGAAACCTGGGAAGGTTCGATGAGGCCAAGCGATACTTTCAACAAGGACTGAAGTTGGATCCGCACAACGGCTCCTGCCTGTTCAACCTTGGATACATTGCCGAACGGCGAGGCGACGCGGTCGAAGCGGAAAAGATGTTTCATGAGGCGCTGCGCTCCAATCCGGACTACGCCGACGCACTGCTGGAGACGGCCAATCTTCGCATCGTGCAAAAGAAATTCCCGGAGGCGGAGGACCTGTTGCGGAGATATGTCAAGGTCAGCCGCGACCCGGGCACTGGTTATTACAAGCTTGCGATGGTGGAGCGCAGCCTGCATGAGACCGCGGCTGCCGATCGAGATTTGAATGTATTCAAGACACTGTCGAAAACTGCGCCCAGCGGTCCATATCCCTATGAGCATCTCTTTGATTATCTTGATAACCGCGCGAAACTCGCTCCGGGGGCACGCGATCAATTGGATGTGACAGAGCTGACCGATCAGATCAAGCAGCATCCTGACCAGCCAGAAGATCTCTACCTGCTGGCCGAAGCCTACCTGAAGTCAGGGAAAGTGGATGACGCGAGAAACACAATTGCGCAATTGGACAAGCTCAGCTCCAGCGATTTCCGCACGTTGACTGGCGCAGGGGTATTGCTCGCCCGCTACCATCTATACGATGATGCGATCGAGCACTTCCAGGCCGCACTGCAGACCAATCCGAATTCCGATGAGGTAAAGTTCGATCTTGCGAACGCTTACTTCAGAAAACGCCTCTATCCCGAAGCTCTTGAAACAGCCGGGCAAGTATCGCAAGAAGGCCAGAAGGACGATGCTTATCTGGCGTTGCTAGGTGATATCTACGCGCACTCGGGAAATACTGCACGGGCCTCCGAGATTCTTCAGGATGCGATTCGCCGCAACCCCGATAATGATCAGAATTATCTGTCGCTCGCGCTGATCGAGTTACGTGAGCATGACGTCGCCGGCGCAAAAGAAACTCTGCTTAAAGGGCAGGCCCGCATCCCCGGCTCCGGCAAGCTGTTCTGGGGACTGGGGCTCGTGTCGGCGCTCGAGGGGAATACTGCGGAAGCCGCGCAGCGAGTAGAGCGGGCGGTGGATTTGCTGCCCGAGTGGTCGGGCGGCTATTCCATGCTGGGCGTCTTCTACTTTCAGATAGGACAGATCGACAAGGCCAAAGAGATTCTGAACCGCTTCAAGAACAGCGACGCAAGCGGGAGCCTGGACATCAATCGGATCGAGCAGGTATTGGACCAAGCATCAGCGGCTTCGCCGGCAGAAATGGACCGATGACAGTGGCCAACAAAGCACAGTTGCTGCAATTGGCGCTGTCTCTGGCAGATAGAACTCTATGAGTAGTCGGATCCGCCTTGGTGCGGTTATTCTTTCTGATCGCACTCGCTGGCGCCGCTATCTCTGAGCAGCCCGGGGCGCAGCAGCCGACTAAGGCTCACGACGCAGCCTCCACGGGGCACTTCACCAACATTCGCAAACAAGCCGGCATCATGTTTGTCCAGGACTCGACAGAGAGTGACCAGAAGTACTACCTCGAGACCATGGGCACGGGCGTGGGGTGGATTGACTACGACCAAGACGGGCTGATGGACCTTTATTTCGTTCAGTCCGGGGCCACCGACGCGTATCAGCCCACGCATCCACTGCGGTCCGCGTTGTACCACAACAACGGCGATGGAACATTTACCGACGTGACCGTGAAGGCCGGGGTGGGAGGCGAAGGGCACTATGGACAGGGAGTCGCGGTGGGCGATTACGACAACGATGGGTTTCCGGATCTTTACGTGACCGGCTATGGCCGTGCCATTTTGTATCAGAACAATGGTGACGGGACTTTTACCGACGTGACGGCAAAAGCCGGCGTGGGCGACGACGGCAATTGGTCAACCAGTGCCGGATGGTTCGACTTCGACAAGGATGGCTGGCTTGATCTTGTAGTGACGAACTATCTCGATTGGTCTCCGAAAGACAATCCGTGGTGTGGCGAGCGCAAGCCAGGATATCGTTCGTATTGCGCGCCGGGAAATTACAAAGGGCTTCGAACCAAGCTCTACCATAACAACCACGATGGCACATTTACCGACGTGAGCGATAAGTCAGGTACGGCATTGCCTGAATCGAAAGGAATGGGATTGGTGCTTGCTGACTTTGATATGGACGGCTGGCCAGACATTGCAATTGCGAATGATACCTGGCCCAATTTCCTGTTTCAAAACAATCATGACGGCACATTCACTGATCTGTCGCTGATCTCAGGACTGGCCGCAAGCGAAGACGGCAAGTACGAAGCGGGGATGGGCATCGACGCCGCGGACATGGATGGTGACGGACTGCTGGACGTGTATATCACGCATCTGGATTTTGAACTGAACCGTCTCTATCACAACAACGGCGACGGGACGTTTACGGATGTCACTTACAGCTCCGGCATTGGGAACACCGCAATGCATGATGAGCGGAGTGGCTGCCAAGTTTATTGATTACGACAATGACGGCTGGCCAGACATTGTGCAAGCGAATGGCGCCATGTTGGACAACGTGAGTCTCTACCACAGCCTGGTTTCGTACAAAGAGCCTCTGCTCATGTTCCACAACCTGGGAAAGGGCCGCTTTGAGAAGGTGTCGGACACGCTCGGACCTGATTTTGTGCAGCCGGTTGCGGGACGCGGGCTAGCGACTGCTGATTTCCTGAATGACGGACAGGTGGGGCTTGCGGTCGTTTGCCGCGGAGAGTCGCCGGAACTGTTGCGTAATGATGGCGGCAACGGCAATCATTGGGTTGAGGTGTTGCTGATCGGCACAAAATCCAATCGTGACGGCATTGGTTCTGTGCTGAAACTCACCGCGGAGGGCTCAGTGCATGTGGACCAGGCAAAGGGCGGCACTAGCTATATGTCCGCCAGCGATCCGCGCATTCACTTCGGCTTGGGCAAGGAATTCAAAATTGAATCGCTCGTGATCACGTGGCCCAGCGGGCAGGTTGATAAGCTGACAAATGTACCCATCGATTCAATCATTGCCGTCAAGGAAGGTGTGGGAATTGTTCCGCATCCATTTCCGAAAGTACATAGCCGATGAAGCGAAAGTGGTCAGCATGAAGATTTGTTTTCGCGCAAAGGTTTTGGCGACTAATTCTCCATCTCGTAGTCATGGAGTTCTATGAATATTCCGCGCCGCCGCTTCGTCGGATCATCTGTCTTTATGCTCGGCAACACGTTGCTTGACACGCTGACGACCCCATTGTGGAAATTGGGCAGCCGTTCGGCGGTGAGAGCGGCTGTGTCGAGTTCCGCGGCCTCTCCGGTGCAGTTCATCGATGTGGCGGAACGCGCGGGGCTGAACGTGCCCAACGTGTGGGGTGGGGTCGATCATAAGCGGATCATTATCGAGACCAAGGGAAGCGGACTGGCATTTTTTGACTATGACAACGATGGTTGGCTGGATATCTACCTTACGAATGGGAGCCGGCTTGATGCGCATTGGCCCGCTGGAAAAGCGCCGACCACTCATCTCTACAAGAACAATCGCGACGGAACGTTTACCGATGTGACGGAGAAATCGGGTATCGGGCGGAGTGGCTGGCAGACGGGCGTATGCGTTGGCGATTATGACAACGACGGATGGGACGATTTCTTCTGCACGTTCTGGGGGCATAACATCCTTTTTCATAACAACGGGAACGGCACATTTTCGGATGTCACAGAGAAAACAGGGTTGACGCAGAGCAAAGGGCGCTGGGGGACCGGGTGCACTTTTCTGGACTATGACCGCGATGGACATCTGGATCTCTTTGTCTGTAACTTCGTCAAGCTGGATCCGGACAAGCCACCATCGCTGAACGATGGAAGTTTCTGCCAGTGGAAAGGCGTGCCGACGATGTGCGGTCCGCGTGGTCTTCCGGGCGACACGGACCTCCTATATCACAACAACGGAGATGGCACTTTTACTGATGTTTCAGAGAAGGCGGGGATCACTGAAACCCGGTCCGCGCTATTCAATCACGGCCGTCTCATATGACTTCGACAACGACGGCTGGCCAGACATTTATGTCGCGGTGGATTCAGAGCCGAGCATGATGTTCCAGAACAATAAAGATGGCACGTTCACCGATGTGGCGGTGATGACAGGGTGCGCCTACAACGATGATGGGCACGAGCAAGCCGGCATGGGGATCGGAGTTGCGGACTACGACTGTGATGGCTGGTTCGATATCTTCAAGACTAACTTCGCGGATGACACCTGCGACCTCTACCATAACAACGGCGACGGAACTTTCAGCGATCTTTCCTTCAATTCAGGCGTGGGGATCAACAACAATTACGTGGCGTGGGGATGTGGCTTCATTGACTACGACAATGACGGATGGACTGACATCGTTCAGGTGAACGGGCACGTCTATCCTGAAATTGATAAGTACAATTTCGGCGAGACGTTCAAGAATCCTCGCCTGGTTTATAAGAATCTCGGAAACGGTCATTTCAAGGATGTCTCGTCAACGATGGGACCCGGGATCAATGCGCATTTTTCAAGCCGGGGCGCCGCGTTTGGGGACTATGACAACGACGGGGGCATGGATGCGTTGATCCTGAACATGAACGATCTGCCGTCACTGCTGCACAACGAAGGCGCTCGGCAGAACTGGATCAAGATCAAACTCGTTGGGACCAAATGCAATCGGACCGCCATTGGAGCACGGGTGCGCGTTGTGACGGGCAAGCATGCGCAGATCGATGAGGTGCACAGCGGCACGAGTGTGATGTCGCAAAGTGATCTTCGACTTCATTTCGGTGTCGGCTCGGCGGAGATGGTGGACGTGATCGAAGTGAAATGGCCGACCACGCAGAAGACCGAGCGATTCACGCAGGTGAAAGTAAATCAAATCCTCACGATTCGGGAAGGTGAAGGGATCGTGGCGACATTCAAGCCGCATGCGCCTTAGGTTCTCGCAATGGGTGCGAGATGTGAGTTGCGCAACGCCTGTGGCTATCGCGGCGATTGTGATGAATCGGCGGGTTTGTCCGGAACAACGACGAGAAACTGCTTGACCTCACGGCGCTGGCGATCAACGACCGCTGCTTGTTGCTTTCCAATCTCGTCGTGGAGTTGGAATTGCTCGGTGGCTTTGGCACGATCGCCGACCCGATCATACGCCACGCCCAGGCGATAATGGGCTTCACTCAGTTGCGGATTGGTTTCGATTGCCTTGCTGTAAAAACCAATGGCCTTCGCGTAGTCGCGCTGGGAGGCCTTGAGGTTGCCGAGTTGCAGGTAGCCGTCGCTGCATTGAGGATCGATGGTCACCGCCTTGGTTAGCATGGTCTCCACACGTTCCAAAGCCTTCTGATCGATGGACAGGCCCTGCTGTTTCCATAGCGTCATGGCGTAGTAGTAGTTGGCCAATGGATTGGCGGGCTGCAACTGAACAAACCGCGCAAGTTTCTGCTCGACGCATGCGAGCGGATTGGGTGCGGCGATCTCAATCTTGCCCATGAACAGGTAGGGTTCAGGATTAGCCGGGTTCAGGTCCGAAGCATCGCAGAGGCGAAGAGCTGCGTCGTCGTAAAAGGCGCCGGCAAAGAGGGCCGCCCCCAGCGCGGTGAGCATTCTGGGAGACTTCGGGTAGAGCTTTGCCCCGGAGGCGAACACATCCTTGGCTTGCAATACCGCTCGGTGCAGCAGCAGTTCAGAGCCCCACTCGAAGTAGTTTTCTTCGCTGGGATCCTCATGGACTGCCTGTTCAAATCTGTGCACTGCAGTCAAGGGATCGCCGAGTTTTTCAGCGAGTTCGCCCGCCAGACGATCGAGGCTTGCTGTTTCCCGGTTCGCGATGAGCTTGTCGACGTGCTCTCGAGCCTTTGCGAAAGTGCCGCTTCCCTTCAGAGCCAACGCAAGATCAAATTCGGCGGCCTCACTCTTCGAATCGATTTGGTACGCCGTTTGAAGGAGCGGAACCGCTTCCTGATATCTACCCGCGTGGAGGTAGAAATCGCCCAATTCGCGGTTCGTTTCAAAATTGCCAGGAGATTTGGCCAGAGCCGCACGGAGGGCCTCTTCCGTCGCACTGGCTCTTGCAGAGTCTGTCGAGTTTGCGCCCGCATCCTGCGCTTTGAGCGTGAGGGTCTCACGAGTGAGAGCTTCGCTGGTTCGCAAACTGGAGTCGGAGCCGTGCCCGCCCGCCGCAGTCCAGTCGGTTACTGCCGCAACTGTGAAATTTGGCGCGTCTGCAAATTCCATGGGCGAAGGGGAGGCTTGGGAATTTGAAGTGGCTGAATAGGGTTCGAGTGCCAGGTCGATTTGCAGATGATCTTCGAGAGACGAGGTTGTGACGGCCCGCGGGCGGCTGCGCACTCCCGATTTTTCCGCGGTCAAGGTGAAGGAGCCCAGTCCCAGAGCAGAATATTGGTAGTCTCCGGCGACGTTTGATTTTGTCTCAATTGCTCCGGGCACTCCCTTTTGCTCAAGGCGAATCGATGCGTCGGCGACTGGCTTACCGGCCGAATCGCGGATAATCCCCTGAATCGTGGCCTGAGGAGACTGCGCGCCGGGCTGCTGTGCTGAAGTTGCTGGCTTTGCGAGTCCCATCAGGACCGCAAAGCTGAAGAGCGCGCAGAAAAGACGGCGTCTCGCGGCGCTGAATGACGATCGCAACTCGCGCAGATTATTCGGGTTCGTGGCCAATATTTCGTGACTGCCAGAATGCTTCTTCATAGTTAGGACCGGCAAACTCCTGGTTGCCGGTGAAGTTGGCAGAGTTCGCGTGACAGACATAATTGTACTTTTTTCTTGACAAATGGTTTCTTTACTAGTTTACTCTATGCCTGTAGTGAACAGGCCTATGACTGAAGCTATCTCTCGCGATCTTTTTCCGGGCGCACTCGAGATGATGATCCTCGAGTCGCTTCGCCGACAGCCAGCGCATGGGTATGCGCTGGTGCTGCATATCCAGCAGCGATCGAACAACCTGCTGCAGGTGGAGGAGGGCTCACTCTATCCGGCGCTGCAGAGGCTGCTCAAGGCAAAGCTGGTAAAGGCCGAGTGGGGCGTCTCCGCGACGAATCGCCGGGTCAGAACCTACCAGATCACGGCGTCAGGTCTGCGCCATCTGGAGCAGCAGATTTCAAGCTTTGAACGCATGTTCGAAGGCATTTCGCTCGTCCTCAATCCGGCCAAATCTCCAGCCAGTTGAGAGGAGTTTCCGATGACGTGGATACCTAGGTACTTCCGTCGCCACCGAATCTATGACGATCTCACCGAGGAAATGCGGCTGCATGTTGAAGAACACGCCGAGCAGTTAATGGGCGAGGGCGTGAGCCGAGAGGAAGCCGAACGGCAGGCGCGCCGCGCATTCGGAAACCGAACGCTCCTCGAAGAGCGCAGCCGTGAAGTGTGGCAGTGGCCCACTTTGGAATCAATTGGCGGTGATGTCCGATTGGCACTTCGGCAGTTGCGCAAATCGCCCGGATTCACCATCGCTGCGGTATTGACATTTGCCCTCGCCATCGGTGCCAACGCAGTGGTTTTTGGCGTATTGAATGCGCTGATCCTGCGCCCTCTGAATGTGCCAGATCCGCATAGCCTCTACACCATCGAGCGAGGACCCGACAAGGCCGAGAATAACTCGTATCCCGACTATGTTGACCTGCGCGATCGCAACCGCAGCTTCGAAGCGATCATGCTGTATAACATCGTCTCCGCTGGACTTGATACAGGGAACAATCCTTCTGAGATCTGGGGCTACGAAGTCAGCGGCAATTACTTCGACGCATTGCACATTCAGCCTTACCTTGGCCGAGTGTTTCACGGCGGCGATGAGCATGGCCCCGATAGCGCTCCTTACCTGGTGCTCAGCCATGCCTATTGGCACAGTCACTTCAACGAAGACCGCGGCGTGGCGGGACGGGTGGTTCAGGTGAACAAGCACTCTTACACCATCCTCGGCGTCGCTCCGCCTGCGTTCCAGGGAACGCTCCTTTTCTTCAATCCCGACTTTTGGATGCCGATTGTGAACCAGGACCAGGTGGACGGATGGGCCGTCCTAAAGGAGCGCGGATAGCAGAACTTTATCATGACGTTGGGTCATGTCAAAGCGGGAGTCACTGCCGCACAGGCTATCGCCGATCTGAACTCCGTTGGCTCATACCTTGAAAAGACCTACCCCAAAGAGGACGCCAACATGACGTTCACGTTGTCGCGTCCCAGTCTCGCAGGCGATTTGGTCGGGCCCGCGGCGCGTGGATTCCTGACCGGCGTCATGCTGCTCGCGGGGCTGATTCTGCTGGCCGCTTGTGCCAATCTCGGCAGCCTGTTTGCCGCGCGCGCCGCTGACCGCTCCCGCGAAGTTGCCTTGCGGCTGACGCTTGGCTCAAGCCGCAAGCGAATTGTTCGGCAGGTGTTTACCGAAGCCGTGCTGATCTCGCTCGTCGGCGGTGCACTTGGACTTCTAGGCAGCGTCGCATTGCTGGGCGCGTTGAGCACATGGCGACCGATTCCCATGTTCCCCATCAGTGTGCCTGTAAGCCCGGACGCGCATGTGTATTGGTTCGCCTTGCTCCTGGCCCTCGCCAGCGGCTTCCTCTTTGGCGCCGTCCCGGTGAGGCAGGTGCTCCACACCAATCCCTATGAAGTGGTGAAGGCAGGATCGAGCTGCATCGTCGCCGGAAATACAGGACGCCGTATCACTCTCCGCGACGCGTTGGTCGTGGTGCAGATTGCAATCTGCGCGGTGCTGGTCACATCGTCGTTGGTCGCCGTGCGCGGGCTGATTTATTCGACGCACAGCAAGTTCGGTTTTGAGCCAAAAAACGCGGTCCTCGTGAATACTAATCTTGCCATGGCCAATTACACCGGCGATCGGGCAACTGCTATGCAAAGGCGCATGATCGAAGCACTTCAAGCAATTCCAGGCGTTCGGTCTGTGGGATTCGTTCAGGTGGTTCCCCTCGGCGGTGCGGGTGATAGCGAAAGCGTCTTTGCTGATCAGACCACCGATCTGAAGCCGGCGAATCAAGTGGCGTATCCCTCGGTTTTCAAAATCTCTCCCGAATACTTCCACGCGGCTGGCACCACTTTATTGAGGGGCCGGGCTCTCAGTTGGCGGGACGACAAGAACTCACCTCGTGTCGCAGTCGTCAACCAGGAGTTCGCGCGCAAGATATTCGGATCCGAAGTTAACTCTCTCGGCGGGTATTTCAAGATGGAGGACGGAAGCCGCGTCCAGGTCGTCGGAATTGTGGAAGATGGAAAGTATTGGCAGATGACTGAAGATCTTCGGCCGGCCATCTTCCTTTCATTTCTGCAATCGTCTTCTTTGAGATCCAGCCTGGTGATTCGCTCGGATGGCGATCCCGGGCAACTTGCGGATGCGATCAGGAACAGACTACAGTCCCTCGATTCCGGTCTTCCACTGGATATCGAGACATGGATCAGGTACATGGATCTCGCGCTCTTCCCTTCCCACATTGCGACGGTGGCGCTGGGTCTGCTCGGCATAATGGGCGCAATGCTGTCGATCACGGGCATCTTTGGAATGGCAGCCTACTCAGTGAGCAAGAGGATGCGCGAGCTGGGAATTCGCATGGCTCTCGGTGCGCAACGAACCGAAATGTTGAAAGCAGCCCTCGGACGCGCCGTGAAATTGCTGGCCCTCGGGTCGGCCGCGGGTTTGCTGCTGGGAGTTCTGGCCGCTAAGGTACTGACGTATATCGTCTACCAGGCGAACCCACGCGATCCGCTTGTTCTCGCCGGTGTCGTGCTCGCCATGACACTGCTTGGCCTGGTTGCTACGTGGGTTCCCGCTCAACGCGCGCTGTCAGTCGATCCCTTGATCCTGCTGCGCGAGGAGTAATTTGTTCAATCCGTTTTGTTGGGAATCCGCCTGGGCTGGATTCAAGGTTGCCGGCTTCTGGTCTCGTACGGCGCGCAAGCCTGTCGAGGCTGCAAGACGACACCAGAAGTCATCCACTGGCTAAAGACCAACTTTTGATTACACTCAACGCAAAGCCAAAAATACTTGGTTGGAAGAGTGCGGACCGGAAATCCGTTATCTTCAGTTTTGATTCGTTCGTCTTCAGATATCGCAAGCTCCATCAGGCGAAACGACCCTCCCGACTGGGTTGGAGGACTCGGAGCAACACTCAGGATTTGCGCAATGCATGTTCACCTCGTCTCTTGGCCCGTGAGTGTCTGGCGTGGGCGTCGACTCGCGTCAGTAGTGAGTTCACTGCGCTTTGGCACTGGCCAATTCGTGAATCTCTGTTGCAGGACTCATCAAGCTGGGTTTGATTGTGATCACCGGGCATTGCGATTCAAGAGCGACATGATGGGCAACGCTATTGGTGAAGGATCGGGGAAACATGGAAGGATGGGGAGATCCCAGAATGATGAGTCCCTGGGACATTGAACAAGCCTTGTCGAGGATTTCGGCGGCCGGTTCTCCTTCGCAGACTAGAAATACCGGATGGCGGCTGTGCCTCGCCCCGTTCGGGACCAAAGCGGCTAATCCGCGCCGGGCTCCCAGCCGGGCAATTTCCCGCTGCTGCTCACCCATGTTCGCGGTATCGAGAACGTGCAGCAAGGTGAGTTGTGCGTTGTTCAACTCCGCAATGGAACTCGCAAAATTGGTGAGCAAGGGGTTGACTGGAGGAAGGGATGTCGCCAGAAGAATGCCGCGGAGCGATGTTCCGAAGGCTGCCACTGGATGTGCATGGCGACCGATGATGCAGACTGGAATGTCGACCGCCATGATCAATTCCTCTGCGATGGATGCCTCCACAAGACGTGCAACCCCCGCGGCATACCTTGTGGCCGCTATCACCCTGTCCACCGCGCGGGACCTGGCGAGTTGAGCAATTTGTTCTGCGGGATTTCCGGTAAGAACGATGGGCTCACACGAGACACCTTGGCGCTGAAACTCTCTGGCTATTTCTTCCAATTTTGTCTTTGCGGCTCGGACCGAAGGGTCGAGAAGTGAAATCGTCGTTCGTTCTGGAACACTCGCTCTTAAGTTGGAGGGAAGGACTACGTGCACAAGCAGAACTTTTGCTTTGGTGAGTTGGGCCTGAAAGATCGCGTGTTGAATCAGTGTTGGTCCTTCAAGAAGGTTGGTTGCGACGAGAATTACTTCTGGACTGCTCCAACGTGCGATTACGCTCTGTGCCATAGTGCTCCTCTCAATAATTTCAAACAAGTCTTCATGCCTCAATCAATCCATGCCTTCGGATCTACTGCGCAACTTAGCAATGCATTTAGGTAGCCAAAGTCAACCTAGCTAGAGCAGACTGAATAAATTCCGTCCGCGAGCAAGAGGACATCCCGCAGGGGCTAAAAGCCCGCAGTTCTATTTGGTCTTTTGCGGCACGACTAAAGTCGTGCCCTTTCAAAACACGATCTACGCAACCAATACCAGTCAAATGAGCGCTGCTGGGATTGCCTGATTGGCGCTGTGCGGAGACGGTGTCAAAGAATTCAGACGTCGCACCGGAATCTTTGGACAACTTGTGAATTGGCATTTTCAGACGATCCAGAAGAATCAGTGCTTTGTGAGCAATTCCGGATTGGCAGGGCAAATGCTTTTCCCCAGACACGTGTGTTGCAGATTGCAAGCACACAGAGGAGGATCAAATGACAATTGCAAAGATGTTCTATCGATTCGGTTCTTTCGCAGCCCTTGCGCTGATCTTGGCGTTGGGTTCGAGAATCGCAGCGGCACAATCACCGGATTCTGAGCAGATCTCGAAGCTGCTTGCGGAGGCGAAGAGTCATGCCGTTCTCGCGGAAGACGACGCCGCAAAACTTGAAGCATTCACGAGGGTGAAGGTCCACCCACATTCGCATGCCAGGAAACTCGAGCAGATACGCAATCACGTGAATGCGCTTGCGAAGGTAACTCAACAACTCACCGACCGCCGCGCCGAAGGCTCACCATGGCAGCAGAAGGCAATCGACCAGATTGACCCACTCATGCGGGAGATGGCGAACCTGCTCACGGCGACGATCAACCACATGAACGACAATCCAAACCGTGTTGAAATGCAGCCGTATCGGGACTTCGTACAGGCGAACCTTGAGCTTGCGACCAAGACAGCGGGGATAATTGCAGACTTCGTCGATTATGACGAGGCGAAGTCAAAGGCCGATTCTTTGGAAGCGTCCCTCGAAGTGCCCTCAACCCCGAAGACCGAGTAAGACAGTTGAAGCGCAGTTTTCGACTGGGTTGCCGTCTCGTGAAGGCGGCGTAACCCCAGCAGGAAACGGCGCGGAGAAGTGCCTTTCTAAACCGGAGCAAATCTCGGTGGAAGAGAGTTCGCTTCGATACATCCCCCACGAGGCACACCAGCCTCGCTGCAGGAAGTCTATAAGGAGAAATCGCGATGAAAGTACAACAGTTTGCAACTAGCCTCGTCATGTCTTTGGCATTCCTGGCTGCGGTGCCGGCAATGAACGCACCCCGCGCATTTGCGAGCCAAGCCGTTCAGGATGCTCGTGGTCAGAACGATAGCCAGATTCAATCTGACTTGACCAAGGAATTCAACAGCAATCGATTCAGGGATGTGAAGGTCTCTGTGAGCGAAGGCATCGTTTCTCTCTCGGGAAACGTGGAGGTATTTGCCTTCAAGGAAGATGCGGAAAAGAAGGCGCAACACTTGAAGAACTCCGTCGCCGTGCGGAATAACATTCGAGTCTCGGGAGCGCAGATTTCCGACAGCGATCTTCAGGCTAATCTTGTGAAGAAACTCGAATATGATCGTGTGGGATACGGAACCACGGCCTTCAACGCGATCGGCGTTCAGGTTCGTGAGGGTACGGCGGTGTTAAGTGGGCACGCCTACAACCCCACGGACAAATCTTCTGCACTTTCGGTCGCCAGCTACATGCCCGGTGTGCAGGATGTAGTCGACCAGATTGAAGTCGATCCTCCGTCTCCGATGGATGACCGGATTCGTCTCAATGTGGCGCGGCTCATCTACGGTTATCCGTCGCTGATGAAGTACTCGATCGATCCAGGCAGGCCAATCCGCATTTCCGTACAGAATGGGAAAGTGACTCTTTACGGAGTTGTGGATACCGAAGCCGATAGAGATACGGCATTCATTCGTGCGAATTCCGCTCAAGGAGTCTTCAAGGTAACCAACGAATTGACGGTTGAGAACCAGATTCTAGAACGGAACTAGGTTTTAGTGCGTTGTGAACAAATATCGGGAGTTCCCTGGGCCTCAGAGAGAGACCCAGGGAAGCACTCTGTGAGCAACCCACACTCTGGAATGAGCGGGACATTGGTTCATCGGCGCTCCGGCCTATTTCCCGGGCGGAGCGTCGTGCCGCATTTGAGGGGCTTCATGCACTTCGAGCAATTGGAAGAGCATGTCCCTGTGACTTCATGTAAGAACTCGCCACGCAAGCGCACATGGGCCAGCGTATGCTTCTTTCGCAACCTCCAATGCTTTCGGCGATTCGGGCAAGTGGTTATGTGAGGATGGAGTCTGTGTTCAAATAATTTGACGGCGCGTCAAACATTTCGGACACCCGGGTGGGATTTTGCAGGCCCAATCGCGGGCGCCGCACACGTGAGATTCACGGACCCGCACTAGACGCGGCAATTCCCATGTGGAGTGCAGGTAGCAGATTACTTCGAGACAAACAAGAATTGAGCTGAGACGATATGAGCACGCAAGCAGAGCCGTTCATGCCCGAGAACCCGATAGAAAGCTTGTGCCGTCAGAAGTCAGTGTTCTCAATTATTTCCGGCCTCGTCATCGCGGTGCTGCTGTTGATTCACATTGTCTTCGCTCCGATATTGGGCAATCCTTCTCTTAGCATCGTGATGACCCTTGGACTGGCCCTTGCGCTGGCGATTATCGAATTAGCTTGGTTGCGACGCGGATGCCAAAGGTTGTCGGAGCGGGCAGTCAAGTTTGAGAGTTACCTTTCTATTTCATTTTTGTTTCTATTGACTGCGGTTCTGACTTACATTACCAACCGAGATGAAAGCCCGTATTTTGTTCTGCTCGCGATTCCAATCTTGCAATGTGCCTACGTATTTGGGGCTTTCTCAACCGTTCTGACCATCGCAGCCGCGGATGGCATGATCTTCTTTTGGCTTTGGCACTTCTTCAGGCTGCATCCGCCAGCTCGGATAACTCAATATCTTGAGGGAGGCATGCTCTCGGTCATCTATATGCAGATGGGCCTGCTGATGTGGTTCCTGGTGAACCGGCTCAAGACAAATCAGTTCAGGCTGTCTGCAACTTTGAAAGACCTGCAAGCCACACGTGAGCGGCTCATCAGCGAGGAGAAGTTAGCGGCTGTTGGCCGGCTCGCGAGTGGGATTGCGCACGAGATTCGGAATCCGATCGCCATGATTTCAAGCTCCCTTTCCACAGCCTCACGTCAGGAGACAGATGCTGAACTGCGGGAGGAGATGTTTGCGATAGCGGCGCAGGAGTCAAAACGGCTGGAGCTTCTCACGTCAGATTTTCTCATCTATGCTCGCCCTTCGCTCCCAAACCGCGCGCCTGCCTTGATCAAAGAGTTACTGCTCTACATTGCAGGGGTCACGAAAGCACACGCGTCGCAACGCTCCATTACCATCGCATCTGAACTCGTGAACGACATTTCCATTGACATCGACGTTCCACAAGTGGAAGGAGCGTTATTAAATCTGGTGTTGAATGCAATAGATGCGACGCAGGAAGGGGGAGAGATCAAACTGAATGCAGCACTTGAAGAGGAGGTGCTCTCTATCGACATTCGAAATTCCGGTCCGGCAATAGCCAATTCCGATCTCTCCCGAATCTTTGAACCGTTTTTTACGACCAAACCGTCTGGAACCGGTCTTGGTCTTGCGATCGCCAGAGGCGCCGCTCGAGCGCATGGCGGCGATTTGTGCTTGAGCAGTAATCGGGATGGATGCGTGACATTCTCCCTGACTCTGAGAACATCGACAGCGAGCAACGCTTGAAAGGCAACAACGTATGGGCAAGGTACTGATCACCGACGACGAACCGAATATGAGGCGAATCCTTAACGCGAATCTTCGCATGGATTCTCACGTTTGCGTGGAAGCCGCAAGCGCCGCAGAAGCCATTGTACTTCTATCCCGGGATGACTTCGACGTGGTGATAACAGATCAAAAGATGCCCGGTGGCACTGGCATGGACGTCCTTCGGGCGGTTCAGGAAAGCGATCCTACCATTTCGGTCATCTTTCTGACCGCGGTCGGAACGGTGGAGCTGGCGGTCGAGAGTATGCGCCAAGGCGCCTTTGATTTTCTGACAAAGCCGTTTGAAATCGATGTCATGAGGGCTACGATTCGACGGGCAAGCGAGCGCACCAGGCTTCTTCGCGAGAACGCGGTTCTCAGAACGACAGTCCGCAAGCTGGAAGGTGCAGAGGAAATCCTTGGCGTGAGTCCTGGAATCGATACTGTTCGTGGGCTCATTGCGCGCGTTGCTGCAACGAACTCAACGGTCCTCATCACCGGCGAGACTGGCACAGGGAAAGAGCTGGTTGCCCGCGCAATCTATCGCAACAGCCTCAGAGCTCAACGACCCTTCATCGCAATCAATTGCGCCGCGGTGACCGAAACTCTGTTGGAAAGCGAGTTATTTGGTCACGAGCGGGGCGCGTTCACCGGGGCGGATAAGGCAAGAGGCGGACTCTTCGAAGCAGCTCACGACGGCACTCTCTTCCTGGATGAAGTGGCTGAAATGTCTCCGGCTGCGCAGGCAAAGCTCCTGCGAGTCCTGGCGAACGGTGAGATCCAGCGAGTTGGATCGACAAGCACACGCAAAGTCGACGTACGCGTTCTGGCAGCGACGCATCGCAATCTCCGGGACCGGGTACGCGACGGACTCTTTCGCGAAGACCTCTTTTATCGGCTGGCCGTCGTTCCGATTGAACTTCCGCCTCTCCGCGAGCGGAGAGAAGACATTGAAGACTTGTGCCGCGTTTTATCCTCGCGAATAGCCCGAGAGATGAAAGTGCCCGGGAAACGATTGAGCCCGGACGCTCTGAAGAAGCTGGAGAGCTACAGTTTCCCGGGCAATGTTCGCGAACTCGGGAACCTGCTTGAGCGTGCCCTGATCCTCGGACAGCATTCGGAGATGCAGCCTGAGGATTTCCCTCTGCCTTCGATTCCTTCCTCGTCAGATCCTTTCGATAAGGATCTCAGCGTTGAGCAACTGACGGCGCGGCTTCCCGAACAACTGGATCTTCGAGAAGTCCTGGCACGGATGGAAAGGAGCTTGATGGCCCGTGCCATGGATTTGTCAGGGGGCGTACAAGCGGAAGCCGCCAGACGCCTTGGCTTATCGCGAAGCGACTTCGGCTACAAGGCGGGGAAACATTCGATGAGTGGTGGCAAGAACCGCGAGTAAGGACAAGCTGCCGCTGCCAATCTGCTCATGACAGATCATGCAAATGGGCAAGCGTTTGAGAAAGACTTAAATGGTCGGTACGGGCAGATTTGAGCTGCCGAATTCGCCGACGCCGGTGTGCTTTGTCGAGCGCCCCTCGCAGGCCTGACTCGGGAATCCGCCAAGGCGGATTCAAGGTTGGGGCGCTTCGTGGATCGGCAGTTCCGCAGGGAATTGACGACGCGAAGGAAGTCAATTTGGAGGAGATGTAATGGTCGGGACGGGCAGATTTGAACTGCCGAATTCGCCCGACGCCGCTGCGCTTTGTCGAGCGCCCCTCGCAGGCCTGACTGGGAATCCGCCAAGGCGGATTCAAGGTTGGGGCGCTTCGTGGATCGGCAGTTCCGCAGGGAATTGACGACGCGAAGGAAGTCAATTTGGAGGAGATGTAGTGGTCGGGACGGGCAGATTTGAACTGCCGACCCCTCGCACCCCAAGCGAGTGCTCTACCAGGCTGAGCCACGTCCCGACACAATCGAGCCGGCTCGGGTGAGCCGGCTTCAGGGGTCTGAATCAGTTTACACCAGCGGGCTGAAAACGTCCGCGCACTCCACTGCTGCGCATGTCGGCATCGGCTGTTCATTCCTATGAGGCAGAAGCCGATACCAGCCCATCAATGAGAGGGCGGAACATATTCCTTGGGTAGCGACGCGCCCTCGCCAAAGAAGAACATTTCCATCTGCTCAACGAGGAAATGTTGCGCATGCGGTGTCCAGGGCTGCAGCCGGTATTCATTGAGCAGCATCTTCTGGTGATTGACCCATTCGCCCCAAGCCTGCTTGGAGACATTCTTGTAGATCTTCTGACCAAACTCCGAGTCGAAGGGCGGCTCATCGAGCCCCTCCATCTCCTTCTTGTTGCGAACGCAAAAAACCATGTGCGCCATTCGTTTTGCTCCCGTAGCTATTGTATTGGAAGAGGTGCTGGAAGGGGATAGCTGCGCTGCAGGAGTCAGGCGTGTGCCTCGATCGGATCGGGTGAAGCTTTCTCCAGTTCGGCCCATTCGGCTGATTCGAGCTGCAGCGAAGCGGCGGCGATGTTTTCTTCGAGATGAGTCACCTTTGACGTGCCTGGAATCGGCAACATCACCGGGGAACGGTGAAGGAGCCACGCCAGCGAGACTTGGGCCGGAGTGGCACCGTGGCGAGCGGCAATGCGGGTCAACGTTTGAACCATGGGGTTGTCGGGCTTGAGCAGTTTGCCGCCGGCCATGGGATACCAGGGCAGGAAGGCGATGTTGTGCTGTTCGCACCACGGGACTGTGTCTTCGTGGCGGCGGTCAGCGAGCGAGTAGCGATTTTGCACGGTGACGATGGGAACGATTTTCTGCGCCTGTTCAACTTGCGCCGAGGTCACTTCGCTGAGGCCAATGTGGCGAATCTTGCCCTGCTCCTGCATCTGGCGAAGGGCGCCAAGGCTTTCTTCAAGCGGGGTGCGCGGGTCAATGCGGTGGAGTTGATAGAGCTCGATTCTTTCCAGCTTAAGGCGGCGGAGGCTCATCTCGACGCATTGGATAAGGTAGCCGGCGCGGCCTACGTACTCGGTTTTGGCCGGGCCCTGGCGGGTGATGCCGCCTTTGGTGGCGATGATCAGGCCGGGGGATAAGGGAAGAGCGCTTCGGCGATGAGGCGCTCGGCGATTTCGGGGCCGTAGGCGTCGGCGGTATCGATGAGGGTGACACCGAGCGAGACGGCATGGCGCAGGACGCGGCGGGCTTCTCCAGGGTCGTTCGGCTCACCCCAAGCACCGTCTCCCACAAGGCGCATGGTTCCGTAGCCGAGGCGATGGACGGGCAGATCGCCGCCGATGACGAAGGTGCCGCCGGCGGAGGCATTCGGTGTTTCCATGATGGATTCGATGCTACCGCATGGTTCCCTCGGCAAGGGTGGACTGCGCTGAATTAGTACACAGCAAATGGCTGGGAACCGTATTCTGCATCGAAACGTATGTTGTAATGTGGATCACGCAAGGAGGACCACCATGAGCACGATTCCCTACCCCAACGCGCAAGCAGTCTTCTATCAGCAGTATGAGTCTGTGCGCCGCGACGAAGTGGTGGGCATCCTGTTGGCGCTGTTTCTCGGCACTTTTGGTATTCATCACTTCTATCTGCGCCGGAATGGGCTGGGAATCCTTTACTGCTGCTTCTGCTGGACAGGCGTGACTACGTTTCTCGGCTTTGTGGAGTGTTTTTTCATGCCCGGGCGGGTGCGGGAGTTCAACGCTATCCAAGCGGCCGGAATTGCCGCAGCTCTGGGGATGAACGTGCCGACGTGGGGCTGGCCGGCGAACGTGGGCGTGAATGTGCCCGCAACCAGCAGCTCCCCCATAGTCACTCCGCCGGGGACCCTTATTCCGGGGACCTTATTGCTTGCAGCCGCTGCCAGACGACGAATTCGCAGGGTGCGCGGTTCTGCTCCTCGTGCGGGACGGTGCTATAGCGCGGAGAGTGCCGCCGGGCCTGAATGCCTGCCGTATTTGCGTACGGCCGGTGACAAGTTTGACACTCTAGACCGGATTCTCTCCATCACACTGCTCGCTCTCCAAGGTCATGTTGAGCTTTCATATCCTCAACACACGCTGTGCAGTGTGAGGAATGTCCACGGTCCAACATGTCAGGGATGAGGCCACCATACCGTCTTCCGGCGCACCCCCCCTGCGCACCCCTCACCCGGATTCTGCAAAGAAGTTCCCTTTTTTCATGAAGTTAGGGACAGCACGCGGCCGCAAAATTCTCTGCCAGAAGGGGTTATCCGCAGATTCGTGCAGTGAAAGAACTTAGCTCGCATTTCTGGGATCCTGGGAGGAGTTCGGCCAGCAGGGTATGCACTCTTTGCCAAGTCCCAGAATCAGTGTGCGCGTTTCGGCGAAATGATCTGCAAATCTTGGAGAAGATTTTTGCACTGTGGGTCAACCGCTCCCATCTCCGCGCACCGCTTATTTGGATTGAGGCACAGACGCCCGGGGGTTGCTCGAGATTTCCAAGGGACCGGGCGCCGGGCAATAGCCTTGGATTCGGTGGCAACCGACCCCACCGTTGATGCCGCTCAGATCGCACACTAGATTCCGACTTCTTTCCTGCCGAAAATGCGATAGCAGTCGCTAAAGACGCGACCCTCCCGCTAAACTTCTAATGCTTCTGAATCCTCTCAACGGGAAGGCACCCAACGCCATGGCCGCATCGTATTGCCTCTGCACGCGCTTTCTTTGTCGATCACTTTTGCCAGCAGCCGCGCTGTTCGCCAGTCTCCTGGCGCTTCCGGCCGCACTCACCGCTCAATCTGTTCCGCCAGCGTTGGTATCTCCGCCTGTGGATTCGCCGCAGATGGGTCCACACGGGGAGAAACTCCCTGGTATGCCGAAGTTTCATGATCCCGCTCCGTATGACATTGGCGAGCACACGGGCTTTAAACAGATCTTCGACGGGAAGAGCTTCACGGGATGGGATGAAGACCCGACCATCTGGCGAGTCGAAGACGGCATCATGGTAGGCGAAACGCTGGAAGGCAAGCCGAAAGGAAATAACTACATCGTCTATCACGGCGACAAGACGCGGGACTTTGATCTGAAGCTGCAGATGAAGATCGAAAAAGGAGGTGGCGGCGGCATTCAGTACCGCAGTGTCACGGGCGTTCCGTGGTCACGGCCGCAGCCCGCCGGGCCAGCCGCCGTATGACCTCAAGTTCATGATGACTGGCCCCCAGGCCGACTTTTGGTTTCCGGTCAATGGACACGCTGCGTCGTACACGGGCCAGTGGTACTCAGAAAACACCATGCAGGGCATTCTCGCCTATCGCGGCCAGGTAACCCAGGCGTTGCCCGGACAGACCAATCGCCTCGTCGCGAACATCGGCGACATTCAGGCGCTAGGCGGCTATGTGAAGGTGAATGAATGGAACGACTACGAGGTCATCGCACGCGGGGGAGTGATGATGCACATCATGAACGGCCAGTTGATGGCGGTGTTCATCGATGACAATAAAGATTCCGTTAATAACCAACCGGGCTTCATTGGCTTCGAGATCGAAAGTCAGCCGTGCAAGATTTCCGTGCGCGATATCTGGCTGCGGAGTTTCGATTAGTCACTGTCCACTGTTCGTCAACTTGTCCACTCCACGCCGCTGAGCCATGCGGTACTGGCCCACGGCCCAGTCTTCGCCGGCCAGTCCTATGCGTTTCGCGTCGGCGAAGACCTCGGCCATCTGGTCGGCGAGGCTCAGATGCGTCTGGCGGCTCGCGGCTGCTTCGCGTAGTAAGCGCAGGTCTTTCGCGCCCAGTTCGATGGTGGCCCCAATATGTTCAGGCGGATGCAGCATGATGTTGGCATACGCGGCGTAAAAGGGCGACTGGAACAGGGCGTCGTTGACGGCCCCGAAAAATGTTTCGGGCTCCACTCCCTGATGGGATGCAAAGACAAAGGCTTCGCCGAGCGAATGAATCATGGCGCTGATGAGAAAATTGCCCCCCAGCTTGACTGCATGCGCCTGCCTCGGCTCTTTGCCGACAACGGTGATCCCTCGAGAAAATGCCTCGAGCAGTGGGCGGGCGCGGTTCACAGCTGTGTCGGCACCAGCTGCCACGACCCATAGCCGACCCTGCTCGGCCACACTTGGCCGGCCAAACACCGGCGCTCCCACATACTCGATGCCCCGTTTCGCGTACTCCCCAGTGAGCCGCTCGCTCAGCGCAACGCTGATGGTGCTGCACGAGATGTGAAGGGCGCCCGGTGAGAGCGCGTCAACCAGTCCGTTAGCGCCAAAAAGCACCTCCTCATACGCCGCATCGTCAAAGAGCATGGTAATCACGGCGCCAGCGCCTAGTTCAGCCTCCGCCGGGGTCGCTGCGGCGATCGCGCCTTCGTGGATCAACGGTTTAGTGCGTCCTTCGCTCCGGTTCCATACCGACAATTCGTGTCCGGCGGCGAGCAACCGCAATGCCATCGGCGTTCCCATGTTGCCTAATCCCAAAAACCCAATCTTCATGGCAATTCCCTTCCTAGAGGTCTTGAAGTGAATCATAAGTTCATTGCATAGATCGAGTGTCCCAAATACAGGTCCCCATTCGACTACAGTCGCTTTGCTCTCTTCGCTCAGGGCAGGCTTTCGACTCCGTTTGGCCCAAAAGCAGGCCAAACTCCGCAGGATGACAACGCGTTTGTGATGCGAACCTGAGACTCGGGACACTAGAGCCTGAGGCTTAGTGTGTGGATTGGCCAGCGATTCGAGCTCGGTGATCAACCACATTAGCTATGGGAAAGTCTAACGATCGCGGCGTCGACTGAATTTTTCATTGTGCCTGGCTGGTTCTTCAGTTCTTGCTGGAGAATGCGGTATTTCACAAGGGATTCCTGTCGTTTACCGGAGAATTCCAGAAGATTCGCTTTGATGAAGTCGTGAGCCGCGAGCTGCACCTGGGCATTCTCCGGCTTGTCGTCGATCCAAAGATAGGTCTCCCATGCTTCATCCGGAGGGACCGCGGAGAGGGATTCCGCCAGTTCCTCATGGTCTGTGACCATGGGATCGAAGCAGAAGCTCAAAATGCGGGACCTGTACGTTTCATCGAGAGATTCACTGGACTTGCGCATGTCGTTTGCGGCTTTGACGACTTCGGCTCTTGCCCCTTTCTTATCGAGATAGAGGAGGCCGCCTAATTGAAGCCTTCGAACGAAGGGACGCACCTTGCCGGTCGAGACAGCGATGTTGATATGCTGAATTGCTTCGCTAAAGCTTCCTCCATTTCGGAGCATCAAGTTTCCCAGCATCCCGTTCGCATACACGTTCGATGGATCTGAGGCCACTGCAGCGCGGAGGTCGTGCTCGGCGACGGGGCCGTAGTCCCTTTCGGCAATCTGCTGGTTAAGCCAATGGGCCCAGCCAATGTGGGCCTGCACGTCCGCGGCCTGGGATCCATTGCTTCGAGTAAGGCCGGCGTCGAGGATGGCCATGCTCTGGTCCAGCGCGGGCGCGGCGAGTTCTGCCGTGTTCTGATCTGCCCGGGCGGAAACATTGAAGTCCTCGACCCACTTCATGGTTGTATTCAACTGCTGGTCGAGAGCTGGACGATCATTCGGATTTGCTTTAAGGATGTCTGCGTAGCTTTGGATTGAGGCCTGATACTCTCCCTGCTCTGCCTGAGCCTCCGCAAGCGCCATTTTCGCCTGCCGTTCGGTCTGCTGCTTGTGATGGTTTGTAAACCAGGTGACACCCGCGACAAGACTGGCGAACAATCCAATCAGCGCGGTAATGCGGCCGACCCAACTCATCACGAAAGGCCACGGCGTCCCGACGCCCTCCTCTGCCTTTCGAATTTTTCTTTCCATCAACTTCTCCAGGCTTTCAGTCTCGCGAATTGCAATGCGAATCGCGTTTTCAAGTCAGGTCCACAGGCATTTATGCGCAGCATTTAGCGCGGGTCGACCAGGCCCATCGCGATCATTCCCAGGGCAGTGATGCTAGGCAGGAAAAAATAATCCCCGCCGCGTAACTCTACAAAGTCCGGCAGATTACTGCAGACGAAGGGAGGATTTTTAGGGCTCGCGTCGCCTTGCACGACAAACCTGCCGCGGCCTCCATGATGGCCCAACAAGAGATCTTTGTCATTGCCGAGGCGGGCGTCGTTGCCGTATTGAATCCATTGCTGCTGCACGAATTCAAACTGGCGCGAGAGGCTCGCATTCAACGCCATGAAAATGACGCCGCGCTCCTCGGTGTCGGAAACGGGTGTGCCTTCGGGAGCGAAGCGTCCGTACGGCAGTCCGCGGCGGGTAATGCGGCGACGGTTGATGAGCCGGCCATTAAAGCCAAAGGCGTCGCGCGGATGAACGCGACGTATGTGCGCTCCCATTGGGCAGCGCGTGCCCGCGGCATCTGCGCCAAAGGTGAAGTTGGTGCTGCGGTTGGGATCCTGGGCGATGGCGGGATCGGGATGGTCGGGGGACAGTTCGATCGGAGTTCCGTCTCGCCAGCGACCGACGAATTTAGCGGCGAGTTTTTCTTTGCCGCCGGCATAGAGTCGTTGCCTGTTGCTCGAGAAAGTCGCGAAACGTTGCCAGATTCTGGTGCAGCTTGCGATAGACCATGAAGGTGCCGTTGCTGGCCAGAAGGTGCGGTACGGGGGCTACAGGCAATTCGCCTGCTTCGTCCGCATAGCCCAGCAGCAGTTCTCCGGTTGCCAGCGGCGCCCAGGTTCCATCGGGCAAGAGCTTGCCTTGTCCGGGCTGGGAACTGCGTTCGACGCCCAGATAGTCGGGATTACCGAAGCCGTCGGTATAGCCGAAGTGTTCTCTGGTTGTCGGCTTGCCGTTGACGACCTCGGCGGCGGCTTCCTGGGAGCCGAGAATGGATGCTCCGCCTGTCTCCTCGATCGCGGAAGTGATAGCCGAGCAGCGGGTGTCCAGGGCCTCGCGCGTGAGGCCGTTGATGCCGAGCCAGGCGTGGACGCGCTCTTCGTCGCCAGAGTTCGTCCCAATGCTCGGGGGAATTCACGCCCGTGTCTCCGAGGATTTCGGCACGATGTTTCATGCCCTGCTGAAACTCAACGGGAAAAGTCAGAAGCGTTGCATCCGGCAGTTCCAGATGCTGGAGGCCGCGGTGAGTCAATGCGATGTTGACTGTGCTCTCGCGGCTTGGCTCCGTCCCAGCGCTGGCCGGTGGTGACATGGCTGAGCAGGCGAGCGATCAGGCCGCGTGCCCGCGTTGCGTCTTCAAAGTGCAGAAAGAGATAGCGCGCGACGGGAAGGTTGTAGCCGCGCAGAACAAAGCCCTGAATATCGGTCGCGTTGAGCTTACTCATTTCGGCCGCCAGTCTTGATATCGCGATGAGGGCCCATCGAACCCGGCCGGGGAAGAGGCTGCGATTTGAGATGAGCCACGAACTGAATGAATTCCCGTTGCAGTGTGGCCGGATCCACGCCCTGATGCGTTGCGATGAAGTCGGCAACGGCCGTCTGCGTCTGCAGCGCGCGCAGAGTCTCGGTGACGGACTTGTCGTTGACGGCTGCGAAGTAGAACGTGGTGTCGAGTTGGCAGGCCTTCATATAGTCGACGAAGGCCTGCCGGTTGGCCGCGCCCGGATAGCCGACGCAGTGCTTCCAGATCGCATCGAGATGATCCGGTATGGTGTCGGCAAGGCCGGGCAGATAGCCGTCCAGATCGCCGTCGCAGTTCGACTCGAAGACAAGATACTTCGACTTCAGGTGCTCTTCACAAGCCGGCATGCCAACGTAGATCACGTCGTCCATGACAACCAGTCGGGCGAGATGCGTGCCGGGCGCCTGGGCGAAAGGGCTGTCTTCCCGCGGTAGAGAGTTTGGCCAGGTAGTCGCGGATCTGCAGATCGTGCGAGGGCGTCGCCTTGTGATCATCGATGATCGGCGAGAGGATCGTAAGTCCGTAGACACTGCCGCTTTGGTTGGGCATGGATGGCTTCTCTATCCGGCGATGGGAGCTTCGCCTGTTTCGCCGAGGTGGGACTGGACATGCAGCACGAAGCGAAGATAGGCGTCGGCAAACTGCTGCGGGTTGCACTGCTCGGCCACCGGACTCGAGCTGATCCAGCGAGGACTGCACGATGTGCGCCGACTTGACGTCATTGGCCGTGGCATGAGGATACGCGGTGTAGTAGTAGTCGGTATCAAACTGCACGCGGGCGATGTACTCCTTGAAGGAGCGTGACGGGAACCGAGCCGGGAAACTTCTCGCTCCAGCGCCAGACAAGATTCAGCCTTTGCTCAGGACCGCGGAAAAGGCGTCAATGTACTGGTTCCATGTGCCATTGAAGTTGCTGAAGAACAGCAGATAGTCGTACTTGAGGTCTTCCTTCACTTGGCCGTTGCCCAAGAAAGGGAAACCGTCGCGCGGCAAAACCACCCATCGCGCGAATTCGATAAAGGACAGGTTGATCAAGTCTTTCTGCAAAGGCTTTACATGCCCGAGCACAAAGAAAAACCCGCGCAGAATCCAGGTCTTCCATGGCTTCATGGGAGTGATGGCGTTCATCGCGTAGACCTTGCCGTTGATGTTGCTCATTGGACCTCTTAGTCGGGAAGGAACAGGCCGATTGGGCTTCGATCACTCTCTTTTCTTTTTACCAACTCAGCTGGAGGTATCCAAAGCCGTGGAGAAGTAAGCCTGCAAATTATGCCACAAACGGCGATGCATGGACACAAAACGTCATGATCTCCTTGCTTCGACCCATTCTCGGATCTTCAATTCCTCTGTCTGACAATACGGTGCTCGCGCATCGCACACCATCCTTGTCCCAACCGACCACGTGCAAACTACGCGAAGGATGGGGACGCAGCGAGCGTGATAGGCTCCTGCCATGCGACGATCCCCATTTCCTACATCGTCCTTATTTCTATGTGCAGCCGCGCTGGTGGCGATGTGTTCCGCCTCTCTACCGGCGCAAACTCCGCCCAAGCCCTCGGGCGCACCTGAGGCGACTGACGCCCGCGCTGCTGAGATCATCCGCACCCTTCATCTTGATGTGCTGTCGAAGGAGTCTGGCTACCTGGGGATCATCGGCGTCTCCGCGCAACGAGCGGTGGTCGAGGGGCGCAGTCTCGCAGTGCAGAGCCAGAACTATTACATGCTGACGCGCGAGCGCCCCATCAATTACCTGCACCAGCTTGTGTCCGAAGATACGCACATCCTGGTGGAAGGCGGCCCGGTGGATTACTACGTCTTCCACCCCGACGGCAGAAGCGAGAAGATCACGGTCGGCTTTGACTATGCCCACGGGCAGCGCCCTGCGATTGTGGTGCCCGCCGGCTGCTGGAAGGCACTGGTGCTCCATCCGGAGGCGCGCTTTGCATTGCTGGTCAATGCGCTTTCGCCGGAGTTCACGCCGGACCGCGTCCGCATCGGCGTCGGCGCGGCGTGGATTCGCAAATACGCGAAGTCTGCACCGTGGGCTGCGTCCGGATTCCTGCGCAAACTAATCGGATCGAACATGCAGTCAGGAACGGGAGCTGATTTTGGCCGAACCGAGCGAAGCCTGGTCTTCTTTGACAACGAAGGACTCGGTGTGGGCGACGCGGAGCCTCAGGGCTATGCAAGTGCTGCGCTCGTACCCGGTGCGATGTGAACCGCCTCTCGCCGGGTCTCCAGCCAGTCGGCGACGATCAACGCGGCGCCGATGCGGCCCAGTTGTACGCATTTCCTCCCCAAGCCACATGATTGTGAGGGGAAGCAAAGATCAAAGGCGCCAGTGATAGTGCGCTAAAGACCAGCAGCATGAGAGCGAGAAGCCGGGCGGCCAGAACGTCCATCACTCCTGACAGGATCGCGAGCCCCGCGAGCCGAAAGCGATGCCGGTGGTTCTTGCCGAGAAGACCGCTCCGGGGCATCCACTTCGAGATCATGGGAACCACCGTTCGAACGGCGGTCAGGTGCCCCAGTCCGAAAAAGAGCGAGCAAAGCCCGAAGGTCCAGCGGCAATCTGAGAGCAGCTCTCTGCGAAAGAGAACCTCGTGCAGACAGCGACTCCCAGGCGACCACGGCTGCAACGTACAGGATGATCTGCTCGCAGACGTTGGCGAGGACACCGATGTAGGTACTGAGCCGATATCCGAGGAAATGCGAGCCGTATAGAGGCGGGGCAAAGGGAACAGGATGAAGATGCCGTAGAGAACGGCCAGCGCTGCTGCGCCCAACCACGCGGACCTGGGCCACAGAAGCGCGGCGCCTGCTGCAATCAGCCAGAGAGCGGCGATGTACGCGAAGATCGTGACGCCAGGAATATGGTCGCCCCAGGCCTGGATGGGTTGATGGGCGGACTCGAACTCGCCCCAGACGAGGTCCAGGACGCCGGCTGCGATGGACGCAATGCCAAAGACGGCTATGCCGACTCTCACGTGGACACCTCCAGCGGGGGGAGCGCTTCCCGGAAGGCAATCTTCCGACCGCGCTTCTGCTTCAGCTTTTTATAGTGTGCTCGGTCGGGAGTTAATCTGCAATTTCGATGATTCGGAAGATACTCCAAGAACAAATATGTGACTCTCGCGTTCCTGGCTGGTGGCAACTATACCTTGGTATAGGTTGTGCGAAGGTCCGACACCGGGTAGACTCCGCCTGACATTAATTCCATGGACGTTGTGTCTGGCAATTTTAAAGACAGGCGACCGGATGGATCGCCGCGATGACGTTTCGGATGATGACCTGGTGCATATACATTCTTGAAGTGATGTTTTTCATGGGACTTATCGGCTGTGCAGTCATGGTGGTTACGAGTTGGATATCCATTTTCAAAGAAGTCTTCTCGGGCGAAGACTGAAATCGGCCCAGTACGATTCGGATTTCTCGGCCGGGCAACCCCATAAAAGATGGTCGAATATTGCGCGAAGAATCCTCTAAGTAATAGCTAATCAGGTTTTGTTCCCAGCGGTCCATGAGGCGGTTCGTCTGCCCGCTGTATTTCCGCGAGACGGCTGCGGCGCGGTAGTCAGCCGGACCGCGCGAAGATGTTCCGGTGTCAGCACCGCCATGTGAACTGACTCCGTCTCATCCTCCGCCCGAGGTGTAGGGGGTAGAGTGGGGCGGAGCGCACGGAATTAATTTATCCGTCGAATTTTATTCTTCGAATTTTTGCTTGCCAGCTAGTGTCGCGATGACGGTATTCTTGCTGGGCACTTCGCTACGGATGTTGCCAGATTTCTGGGGTAAGTCGCTGCAGTTCGGGTGAGACACTCCAGAAGTCCCCAATGCGCACAGGAGTCTTTTTTCGCGCGTCAACGCAAAAACTGACGAGGAAAGGAGAACGTCGATGGGTCAAATTTCAGAATTGTTGCAGCAGAAGGTCAGGCTCAGCCCGGAGCAGGCCCAGGAAGTCGAGCAAGTCGTTATCGAACATATCAAGTCAAAGGTCCCACCTGAATTTCAAGGGATGTTAAGCTCGGTACTCGGTGGAGGGAGTGCTTCGACAGGCGCTCAACCCGATGCTGAATCCGGTGAGCTCGGCTCCCTGCTCGGGGCCGCGAGCAGCATGTTCGGCGACAACAAGGGCTAGCCTGCCCGCAATTGCCAAGCCATCGCCAAGAACCCAAGGAGATATGCATGAGAATTACTCGATTGACTCTTGCCATTTTGAGCCTCGCTTCCGCGGTCTTGTTCAGTGCTGTACCGATGGGGGCGCTCCAGGCCAAGCCCGCTTCTAATCCCGCGGCGACGGCCTCTTCTGCCGCACTTGTGGATATTAATTCCGCGGCTAAGGATCAGTTGAAAGCCCTGCCCGGGGTAGGAGACGTGTACGCGCAGAAAATCATCGATGCTCGTCCCTATGCCAACAAGACGCAGCTAAAGTCGAAGAACATTGTTCCGGCTGCGACCTATGCCAAGATTGACAAACTGGTGATTGCGAAGCAGCCACCCAAACACGGCAAATAACTGCATCGCGTAAGAGGTGCCGCAGTTTTTACGACGGCCAGGCTTTCGACTGTGGTCGCGTGGCGGACCCGCCGATGACGACAAATGGGGTTTAGTCGGCGGGTTCCGACCGCAGTGAGGGCGCAAGCTTCGACTACATGTTTGCCTGGCCGGAGCGCATGGATTCATTGAACTGCGGCTTAGTGAAGTTGAGCGCGGCTTCGAGGGCGGCCTGATATTCGGGGGCACGCTCGAGGAGTTTGAGCGTAGCTGCGGCGTATTCGCCCTGGAGTACCAGCAGGCCCTCGCCGGCTTCGTCGCCGGCCATGCGGAGCAGATCGGCTTCGGTGGTGTTGAGGTATTGCGCGTCGCGCGGGTCGGCGATCCACACCGGGCTTGCTCTCGCCCAGCACGCCCGAGAGCCAGTAGACCTTGCGCAACAAATACTCGAGGCGCTCGGCGTCGTCGGTTTCGGTGAAAATGAACTTCTTTTGCCAGCGGCTGTAGTAGCGCGTAGTGACGGGCACGGGCTGGCGGTTACCGGATTTTAGGAACTCAAGCTGGCCGAGGTCGACGGTCTTGCGGATGGCGTTGTAGACGAAGGTCTCAGCGTAGGGCTGCTCCATGGCGGGCACAATCTCGGCAAAGGTGACGGTGACGGAGGCGGCCAGTTTGGCGTGCAGGTTTTGCGCGCCGCCGTCGGCCAGGTACATTTCGCCGTGCACGATGTAGGTGTCTGCCCCGGAGGTGGAGCGGTGGAAGGGCCACTGGAATTTGCCGAATGCGGCGGGAATACCGCCTAGAGTAACGTAGCAATCGGGGCGCGGGATTGCGCAGGCGTTTGGCCTCGGCGCCGAGGTGGGCCGTCATTGCCGGCAGCAGCAGCGGCTTGTCAAAGTCGAATGCCTCGCTCAATTCAAGCCGAAGCGTGCGGCTCTCATCACCGCGCAGCGCTAGCTGAAACACGGCCGTGGGTTGCCCGTGCAGGTCACTGCCTGATGCAGCGGAGAGCAGCACCAGTCCCGCTTGCGCGGCGGCCGTTTCCATCGAGGTGACAAGGGCGGATTTCAATTCAAGAGCCATGGGTGGGAACCTGCTTTGGGATCGTTGCTCTTTCATTCTATGGGAGCAATGAGGCGGACGTCGCATTCATGTAGGGTGATTTGGATGAAGGCAGATCCCAGGGGCTGAAGAGCGGTTGATCTGGCTTGATTTCAGGTATGGCTGACGCCCATGCCCTCGAAGCTGATGCACGTGTCCGTGCAAACCGAACCGCCAACCGCATTTACTATATAAGGTGTGCAGACTGGGCCGCAGACGCCGATCATTCTGGCTGAAAACCTGACCAAGGTCTATCGGATGGGACACATTGAGGTTCCAGCGGTGCGCGGGGCTTCGTTTGCCGTGGAGCCGGGCGAGTTTGTGGCCATCGTCGGGCCGTCGGGTTCGGGAAAGTCGACGCTTTTCTACCTGTTCGGGGGCTGACCCGCGCAACCGAGGGGCGGGTCCTGATCGACGGGGTCGATTTTGCCAGCCTGAACGACGGAGCACGGACAAGGCTGCGGAGGCACCGGATCGGCTTTGTTTTCCAGAAATTCAACCTACTTCCCACCTTTCGGCAATCGGCAATATCGAAATTGCGTATGACATCAGCGGGCGCAAGGAGCCGCTGGGCCGCGCGTATCTGGACCACCTGAGCGATCTGCTGTCGATTCGCGGGCGGCTTAAGCATCGGCCTTCCGAGCTGAGCGGCGGCGAGCAGCAGCGTGTGGCCATTGCGCGGGCTCTGATCACGCGGCCAGCGATCGTGCTGGCGGATGAGCCGACCGGCAACTTGGACACGAAGAACTCCGATGCCGTGCTGCACATGCTGCTGCGGTCGAATCGGGAACTGGGCCAGACGACGCTGATGATTACCCACAATCCTGAGGCGGCGGCGATTGCGGGCCGAATTTTGTACATGCGCGACGGAGAGATCGTGCGGGAAGAGAAAGGTTCGGGTCTGTCGACGCGTCCGCATGGCCTGAAACCGCGGCACGGGCGGCAGCCGCGGCGGTTTGACCGCATTTCGGCCGCCCGGTATACTCAGTCTTGCAACAAGCGGGAGTAGCTCAGTGGTAGAGCATCGCCTTGCCAAGGCGAGGGTCGCGAGTTCAAATCTCGTCTCCCGCTCCAGCCGCCTTCCGGCGAAAGCCGGATTGGCTAGGGCGGTCTGGAGCGACCTCAATAAAATCGTAGAGGCAGCCCTGCCAAGGCGCGGTACCCAAGTGGTAAGGGAGAGGTCTGCAAAACCTTTATGCGCCGGTTCGATCCCGGCCCGCGCCTCCAACACTCCCCTTAAAATTAGTTCTTTCTGGTGCAGCTCGCTATCCTCCTGGCAAGTCGCTTTCGCTTCCGTCATTCGCGAGCCGGCTTTCAGTATTTCCGCCAACCCCCGGGTGGTGCGCACTGACCGTTGCTTCTTATCTCACGCGACGGATGCCACGGATGTGGTTCCTCTTGCCTGGGATGACGGCGACCCCTGGAGATTCATCCTGGAGATGAGAGGACGTTGATAGAGAAATTTTGCCGCCGTGCCGAGAGAATGATCGGGAAGATGAGCGACACCTCGCTCTTCGAACAGAAAACTGGAAAGTTATGGCCCGGACGTGTCTGCTGCCCCTCGATCCAACGCGGCTCTGGCCTCCCAGAAACTCTGGAGCATATGACACATTTACCGAAGGTGTGTGAACGACACGCCCGGAACGGGCGCTTCATCATGTTCATTGCTTCTAGCAAGCTTCGAACAGGCCAGAATATCAAGTACCGAGAAGACAGCGACGGAGTGTATGCTGATGGCTCAAGAGCGGCAACCCACTTGCAGTGCGGCGCATTGTTGGCTCTTGGAGGCCAAGATCAAAGTCTCTCGACAGAGAGGTACTGGGATGAGCGCACGCCATGAGGTACTCAACGGCACGTACAAAGAATCTCCCAGCGGCCTTGAGGCTCTGCGGGCAGCCGGCGGAACTGGGACGATAGCCGAACTCTTCGCAAGCTTTGTCGGCTATGCTACCGCTCACTGGAGCTATGCGGCTCAGTCGGGAGCCCAGAAGGCGAAAGACCTTCTGGACGGAGAAGGGCCTAAGAACGTCGCCTGCGGCACTCTGCGCGAAGCCATCAAAATGACGCCCTAGTGATTTCCCGACAGGTTCAGCTTGGATTGCAAGGGTTTCGTGGGAAACACGGGGTTGCCCCTGTTTCAGTCTCCATCGCGATCGATGCAAACAGCCAGGCTCCTCCCGGCGCGCCGGCTGACCCCGAATCTGAAGTTGGCCACCATGACGGACAGCCATCGTCTGCCGTCCCCTCCCCAGAGCCTCCCCACGACCTGCTGACGCTTCTCAAGCTTTCTAAGCCGGCGCAAATCCTGGTCGCGCACGATCTTTACAAGCAACTCACTGGCATGAAGGGCCTGCCGCTCAAGACCTTTCCTGGGCGTTTTGGTGTCTATGAGTATCTCTGGACAGCCGAAGACAAACTCAACTTGCTCCAGTCTGAACCACAATTTACGCTTGCCGCTGTTCGACCTGTGTTTTCCGTCGCTTCCGGATCATATGATTCAGGTGACGCCCTCACCCCGATCATTCCAGTTCGTTCTGCTACGTACGCTTCCGATTTTGAACAGCGCGACCCGGGGGTGGTACAGCGGTGGCTTGTAGCCTTTCGCTCACCTCGCACTCTTCTCGTCGCCTCGCTTGCGATGGTTGCGTTCGTTGTCATTGCGGTCGTTACGGTTCACATGATTCATTCATCCTCATCTCAATTTTCGACTTCGACTTCGACCGCGCCAAGCCCCGTCGCGAATCCCGCGCCGCCCGCCGCTATCGTGACAACCGATGCGGTATTGCGACAAGCCCCTCCTGCTCCAAAGCCAAGAAGGAGCTCTCCCAAGACTTCCCCCTCCGAACCGCAGGTAGTCACGCGAGAAGCGGCCCGGGTATCCCCGGATGCTGGAACAAGACCGGCCTCACCTCCTTCGCGAACGTCACAATGCACGATTTCAGGCGAATTCACAGGATACCTCCGCCTTGCGGAGCAATATCGAGGGCGAGGCGATTACGCGAATGCAGAGCGCATCTTTCACCAGATCCTTGATTGCGATCCTCACAATGCAGCGGCAAGCGAAGGCCTGAACCGGACCATCCAGGGTCAACAGCAGATGGAGCGGTAGGCTCTCTTTTATCGACGTGAGCTCTCTGTATCGTTTAGATCTCGTGAGAATGCGATCCCTGGCATCTGATCCCCGATGTACCTTCGGAGTGTTTCCCATCACTTCTGCTGATTGTTCTCTCAATCATCCCTGCAAGCGCACTGTCCCACTGTCCGAGCGAAGAGGCTGAAGCTTCAAGAGCCATTGAGAACTTACGCACAGGGCGCAACGGGATGCATCTGTGCGGGCTCGGCGAATTTTGAGGGGCTCTCGTGTGTATCGTGGCGGGTGTGGACGTTGGAACAGCAAAGTGTACGTGTATCAATCTTTGACCGATCGGCTCTATGCTACATTCCGAGTGCCGTACATCTCGCTTGGTTCCTCGGATTCTGACGCGGTGAAGATCAGTTCTGCCCGGCCTCAGGAAGATTGCGCTCGCGGCACAATCCAGTGGACTAATGGACGTGCACTCAAATCGCGGATTTCGCCGCCATAATTCTGAGCACTGAGGTAAGCTTGGCTCGAAAGGTCGACCATTGGGCCAAGCTGCAACACCAAAGCATTTGTCGGAATATCTCAGCCGAAATCGATTTCCCAGATCAGATCGATTTAACTGCAATGGCATCAGGCCCGGCTGTGACTTTCCAATCAAGCGACCTGGTCTTTGCTCCGACCGTGACCACCAGCTTCTCAATCGGCAACTGACCTTCAATCATTTGGATATTCACGGCCCCGCCATCGAGGCCGATGATACCAAACCCAAAAGCCGTGGAGAAGAAGCTCTTAAATGGCTGAATGTTCAACTGAGGGCCAAACCAAAGCGTCCGTTCAACCGCGGAGTAGCGGAATCCGGAAAGAGCGCCAAGCAACGAATAACTTGCCATGGCGCGGGCATACCAATTCCCACATTCATATTCATTCCAAGGATTGCGCGCCCGGCCATCATAGCGGCTGCGCGCAGCCTTGACGATAGTCAAGCCTTCATTCACAAAGCCCTCTTCGATGAGATGCGAGGCTACCTGGTATTCAATGCCGGTCCATACCTCGTCAGAATAGATGAAGGGCAAGGTAGGTTTGTCGCCACGAGGCCAACTGCACAAAAGTAGCCCCGGTTCTCGGCCCATTGCATAACCCGGCCGCTGCGCACAGGCATGTTCGCTGAGGTCGGTCTTGAAATTGTTCTCGAATATAGCTTGCAGGGTCGAGCGCACGTTCTTGCGCGTTAACGACGTTTCGATTCCGTAGGTCCGGGCCATCCACGCCCCGACAACACCGTCGGAAAGGCACCCTCCCCCATACTGGTATTTCGGGCCTTCACGCTTCTGGAGCTGCTGCAACTCACTGCTCTTGCCATCGACGTGGGCGACGGAGTTAGCGAAGGACGTATCTTGCAAGCCAAGGTACTCAACTTTCTGCTGGTAGTACGTTCCGTTGAATAGCTGGCCGTCCATGAAACGCGAACACCGCTGCGCCAAATCCTCATAATATCCAGCGTCAGATGGCACACCAACTGCCTTCGCCATCTGCGCCATGGCCGACAATGCGCCCAGGTAGATGCTGGTGCACATGCCGTCCGGGCCCCAGAATTCAATATCGTAGGTATTGTGGTGGGGCTCAAACAGGCCTCCACGATGATCCGGATCCCAGGCGCCGATGCAGTAGTCCAAACTCCGCTTCGCCATCGGATACATCTTCCTGAGCCAACTGGTGTCTCCGCAAATATGCCAGTCGCGAAAAACCTTCATGATCCCGCCCAACTGACCGTCGGCAGCCGCGGGTCCACTATGGTCAACCGGGCCGTCTGGCAAGGCCCCCCGGAAGTTCACGTGGCCGCGCTCATCCATTGAACGGACCAGTTCCAGAGTGCGGAGAGTTCGTTCCAATTGAGGGTAGAGATGAGGAAATGCCTGAGCATAGTTCCAAACGTGGGTACAAGAGCCTTCGCAGCAACCTTTATCTGGAAAGCACCCTTCCCACCCCCATATATTCCCATTTTCCTCGCGTAAGACAGTGGCGGATTTAAGGATGGCCAGATTTCCCGATACCGCGTCGAGCACATACGGCGGCAGAGTTGATGAAAAAAGAGCCTCTTTGAATTTCGTCGTGCGTGCGCGCAACGAGGTAAATTCTTTCTCCAGGTAGAGCGCAACTTCGCGCGCGTCCTTCCAGACAGACGCATAGTAAGGGCGCCACAGCGGCACCCCCGCTCCCGCCACGTCACGACACCCAATATCACCCCGCACATTAGCCGCTGACGGCTTGCCGCCCGCCTGAACATAACAATTCGGAAAGTGCCACGTAATGAGAATGGGATAGGTCCGAAATTCTCCGGGCGCCAGGCCTCCTTCCAGGAGAATGGAGGCTCCATTCCGGCCGACGGTATCGATGCCGTTGGATCCATCATTAGCGGTAAATGTCCCCGTAGACACCTCATGCCACAGTGCCGTCAAAGAACCATAAGTCCAGTCTGGACTGCGCAACCACATCCCCTTGATGCGCGGCTGATCGCCAAGAACGGTGAGGCTGGCACTGCCGTACGCTTCCGCATTTGGATCCTCATCGTTATGGAGGAACACACCCTTGCCTGGGATCAGGGCATTGGCGGATCCAGATTGATCTGGTTTGCATCCTGAAGCCAAATGCGAGAGATGGTACGAAAACTCATATTCCACCGGCTGGCGAGAGGTATTGCGGAGCGTGTATTCTAGGATGACACACGGTATCCCCGAGTTTTTATCGTCCAGGGGAATGAAGGGATTCCAGCCAGTCAGCTTCACCTCAAGCGGAACGGACGGATCACTGAACTGGACCTCTCCGAAGGGATACTCTCCTTTGAAAGTGCATTTTGCAAAGCGCGGGAATCCCTCGAACCCTCCGCGACGCAGTCCCTGCCCCTGAAGTCCCTGGTCAAAGATTTTGAAAACTGGGAACGGTCCCTCAACGAGTTTGGTGACGCCGGAACCACCTTTAATATGCAAAACGGCGAAGGCTGCTTCGGGAGAGTTAGAAGTGAAGTCCGCCGGCAGGGCGGACGTCTCCGGACGCGCACGAATAGCATAATCCTGCAACCCGCCATAGCCATTTAGACAGATCGAGCCGGCTCCGATTCCCCCTATTGGCATTGCTACCTGAGTGGCATTCTCGCCGCTGAAAGTACGTTGCTCCGTGTTTCTGAAGAGATCTTCTGAACTATAGAAGGCCGACTCACGATTTGGGTTCGCAGAATTCTCCTGGCTAAACGCATTCGTCTGCACGCTTGCCGCCGACGTTGCGGCAGCCATGGCTGCAGAGGATCCTGCAACCAGGAACTCTCTGCGTGTCGGCTTCTTGAAGAAAGACATAGAACCTCTCAAACAAAATCGTTGGACACGTGCAGGAACCCGCGCTTTTGACACCCGAACTGTAACTCACACGGCTCGCAGTGCGGCTATCCGGCGCTCAAAATCTGTCTCATTCGTTGCCCAGAGCACGGCGCGGACGCTACCGAATGGCGTCCAGATTCTCAAAATTCGCCCAAAACTAACGTATTTCCGTTAGAGAGTTGCCCCTAAAGTTGCCCTTTACATACTTGGTTCTCAGATCGAATAACGGTAAAGCCAAGACGGACATATTTCAGTTAATGAAATGCAACGCGCAGCCGGCGCGTCCGGACCCCCTCGCGCCTTCGGCGTCGGCGGTACGCGAAAAAAGGGGATGCGTCATTCGTGGTTCACCATCGCGGACGAACTGCGCACCGTGGCGAGGCCCCCGGGCCACCAGTTCCAATCGCCTGCGATACGAAGGAGCGCGGGGCCGATCACAATTCGAACCAGTGTCGCGTCAATCAGGACGGCTACCGCCAGAGTAAATCCGATCATCTTGACCACCAGGAAATCTCCAAAGGTGAATGCGGCAAATACCACGATCATGATCGCGGCAGCGCTGGTAATCAGGCCCGCGGTTCGGGCCAGTCCCTCCGGGATTGCGTCCATTTCACTCAGTCCGCTCCTCCTGGCTTCGAGAACGCGTGCGACCAAGAACACTTCGTAGTCCATGCTGAGTCCGAAGACGATGGCAAAAGCGACGATAGGCACAAGGGGAAACACGCTCCCAGTTCCCCCGGGAACTCCCAGAAGACCGCTTCCGCGTCCGTCTTGAAAGACGAGGACTAATGCCCCGAATGAGGCGGCAACCGAGAGCAGGTTCAGTGCGATCGCCTTCACGGCGACGAAGAGGGATCGAAATCCGCCGAGAAGCGCAAGGAGCGTCCCCACCACGACCAGCGCAGTTGCCGGCACAAAGCGGTCGCTGACTATTGTCTGATAATCGGCGTTCAGCGCCGGGATGCCGCCGACGAGTAGCGTGGAGCCGAGCACTCCGGTAAGCGCTGTTGCGCCGGTCTTCCGAAGCTCCCTGACCCAGTTGACTTGTTCGCGCAGAGAAACCGAAGCCGCCGGTAACACCTCAATCAGCGCGGCCCGTCCATCGCTACTCAGAAACGTTCGACGTGTCTCTCGCGAGATGTCTCCCAAGGCAGACCGGTTGCTCTCCGCAATCGTCGTGATGGAAATTACGCGGTCGCAACGGGGATCGCTCGCGAGCCGCTTAGAGAGACGATCGATTGCATTCCACCCCGCGTCGGTTTGCGAAATCGAATCCGCGGGAAACTCGACAACGATGCGCAATGATTCAACGACGCCGTTGCGACCCATTTTTCCCAGGACGTTAAGCGCATGCACCGATTCCGCCGACTGCGGAAGCCAATTCCCTCGGGGAACACTGGTATCGAGACGCGTGGCCTGCCAAGCGAGTAGAAGCAAGGGGGTGCCTGCCAGGAGGAGGGCAAGCCAGGGATGGGCAACAATTACGATTCCCCATCGCCTCCAACGATTTCCTGTACATGCGGTCCACTGTGCATCCAACCTCGGGCTAAATGGCAGCCGGCCAGCATCAATTCGCGGACCGAGTAACGCCAGCACTGCCGGAACGAGGGTATTTGCCAGCAACAAACTCATTCCCGCCACCAGAAATCCCGCCACACCAATGGAACGAATCTCGCTGATGGGCACCGTCAAGAGAGCGAGAAATCCGATGGCTACCGTCGATGCCGAAATCAAGAGTGTGTGTCCTGCCTGCCGTGCCGCGATCACCGAGGCCGTGCGTCCGTCGTTTCCTGCGCAAAGAGCTTCTCTGAATCGGCTCACCATGAGAAGCGCGTAGTCGATCCCCAGGCCCAATCCGAGCATGGTGGCCAAATTCTGAACCAGAATGGACAGGTGAAAGCGGGAGGCCAGGAGTCCGGTAATCGCCAGGGTGGCCGCGATGGCGAGTTCGCCAACGGCCAACGGAATCAAGGCGGCGATAAGGCTTCCGAATGCCACCAGCAAAAGTGCGAGGGTCGCGGGAACCGCCAGGCTCTCGCTGTGTTGCACCTCGTCGGCGCTCGCTTTCCGAATGTCGAAATTCAGCGGAATCTCGCCCGTCAGTTCGAGCTTTACGGCGGGATAACGGCTCCGTAATTGATTTTCAAGAGAGTTTTCCCGCGCGTGAAGCTCAGGAACGAGCGATTCCACCGGCCCCTCGGCCGATGCGAGCCCTATGAGAACAAACGTTCCACCGCCCTTGCCCAGGAAAACAGGATCGCGCAACTCGAGATACGAAACGACCCCGGAAACACCCGGTTCGTCTCTCAGGCCCGCCACAATGGTGGCCAGCGCTTGCCCGCCCTGCTCCGAATCCGCGGGTGGAAGTCCCTGAATCACCAGCACCACCCGATCAACAAATGGCGAATGAAAACGGCTGCTTAGCTCCTGTCGGACAGTTTCCGCTTCGCTCCCTTCGACGCGGGTTGCTGTCTCAAGATGTCGCTCGGCGTGGAAAGAGAATGGAAGAAGGGAAACGACAGCGATAAGGACGACCCCGGCCACCCAGAAACGGCGTAGATGCATGGAACCCATAATGTCAGACGAGATCGCCAACCGTTAAGTTATATTCCACTTGTCCGCCGGCGCCGAAGGACTTTCAGCCACATGGACAGGCCCTGACGCGCAAACAATTCGTATAGTAGTAATGATGCGTCTTCGATGTGCACTGTTAGCCGCAAATGTAATTTGCTCGGATTCATTGCGCTAGCGGTTGAGGAGGACTTATTTGTAAATACGTAGTGTTTCTAATACTTTGCGCCGTTCAGCTTTGGGCCGCTGACCCTCGCATTGGCTCCTGGACGCTCGTCTCTGCGCAGAGCACCCTCGATCCTCCCAACAAACTCTCCATCACCATTCTTCGTGACGGATTGAGGATCGTCATGTCTGGCGATCAACGAATGGATTTCACGGCGAGTGGGAATGGACACGAAACGTCCGTTCCAGGCAACCCGACATTCAATCAAGTCGAATTGCACAGGATCGACAAGAAGCATGCCGAGGTGAAGGAAAAGAAGGACGAAGCGGTTGTGGCAACGATTCGCGAAATGCTTTCGGCCGATGGCAACGAATTGACGATCACGACTACGAGTATTGGCCATGCAGACCAAATCAGTGTGTGGACGCGAAGCGGAGGTGCGAAGGTAGCCCGCGATCTCTTCGCTGGCGAGTGGACGCAGGATCTGAGTAAAACCCGCTTGCGGCAAGGGTTGCCCCTCAAGATTGAGGCAGAGGGAAAGGATGGGGTCCGTTTTTCGGGTGAGTTCAGCTACACTGCCCGCTTCGACGGAAATCAGTACGACCTCAGGAACTCCCGCAACGACACCGTGTCGCTTCAACTTGTCGATCCGCACACGGTAGATTCAATTTACCGGCGAGACGATCAAGTGACTCAAAAGGACAGGTGGGTGGTGTCCCCCGATGGGCAGCAGATGACGCTTACCACATCCGGCACACTTGAAACTGGCCAGCAATTAGCCGAGAAGCTGGTATTTAAGAAGCAATAACGGGTTGTGCCTCCGTTTTACGTGTCCGTCCAGAGGCCAATCGGCCGTTGGTTGCCGGCGCTGGCGCGGGGGCAGCTTTGGTCTCCCGAGCCTCGACTGAAATGATCCCCTTGCGGTGCATGAATTTCAGGATGCCGTTGACCGTGTCTTCTAGCGACGGATCGGCTTTGCCCCACTCCGAGGCATCTCGAGCCTTTTGATAGGAGGAACTGTCGTAACGTTTGAACTCCATCGCGGTAATGTTATCCACCGAGCCCACCAGAAAATCCAGCAGCGGAAAGAGAAGATCTTCCTTTCGGCATCTACGGATCAACTCGGGAACGAAATCGGAGACGCTGAATATTTCGAATTGCCGCCCGGTCGCCGTGGTAATGAGAGCGGTAATATCCAGCATGTTCGCATAATCGTCACGCACAACATGGTAAGTCTTATTCTCCGTTCCGGGAGTCGTCGAAATGGCAACGATATTGTTTGCCGCAATGTCCGCGGGCACAAAACTCACCTGGTTCAGGGCATCGACTCCAATGCCGTGATTCACCATAAACGCAACCAGGCGAACGGCGATATCGAAGTTGTTGCCGCCGCCCGTGACGGACGGGCTCACGAGAGCGGGCCGGAAAATCCGGACGGAAAGTCCCTTGGTGCGGGCGTCATCGACTACCTGTTCCGCTACCCACTTCGACTGGCTGTATCCGAAATCTAGAAGCTCCATGTCCTGGTTCTGGTCGGTCTCATACAGGACACTCTTAACGGCCCAGCCAAACACGAAAGTCGTCGAGACATAATTCAGGGTCTTGGGACGTCCTTCGAAAGCCAGCCTCAAGACCTCGTTGGTTCCCAGTACGTTGGCTTCCCGCATCCGGTCGTAGTTGAACAGATAGTTGACGGTCGCGCCGTTGTGGAAGACGGTGTCAGTCTGATTGGCGAGAAAATCCCACACATCCTGTGTCAGGCCCAGGTTTGGCTGTCCGAGATCGCCGCAAATGGGGATGACGCGAGCCTCAAACATCGACATCAGCCCTACGCCGCAAGGCCCCATCGATTCCATCGCCGCCCTCAATCTTTGTCTGCCTTGCTCCTCATCTGAAGCCCTGACGAGAACATAGATTTTCGCCCGCGTCTGTTCCAGCAGGCTCTTCATAAGGAACGGTCCGATGAAACCGGTGCCGCCGGTGAGCAGCACATGATTCAGGACCGGTATAGCGGGCAAGGGCTTAGGCGTCGGCGGCGCGAAGATGAGCTTTCTGTCGTTGTTCATCATCTGCTTTTCCGCTGCGCGCTGCTCTTCGCGGAAAGCCGCCAGGGAATGACGCAGCAAAAGCAGTGCCTCTTCCGGAGCCCGCTCCAACTGTTCGGCCAATCGAAATAGATCGGCTACGCTCACGCGCTGAATGACACCGATGTCTACCTGCCTCGCCAGCATATCGGCGCCTTTATCCTTTAACAACTCCTTGAGCTCATGCATGAACACGACAAGGTCCAGGAAATCCAGCCCGGCTTCGACGAGGTTGTACGATTCCAGGCCCGTCAGGTTGTACCTGGCTTTCAGTTCGTCGAAAGAGGACTGGATCCCTGAACCCGGTTGGAAGCCCCGGCGTCTTTCTCCCGCGAAAACTCTGAGAGAACGGTGAACTCGACCCTCCAGCCACATGTGTTTGGCCCTGTGGCGCATGATCTTGCCCGAACTGGTTCTCGGGATCGCCCGAGGCGCGATGAAGGAGATCATCGCCACTTCAACGTTGAGATAATTCCGGACGCCGGCGGCAATCTTGAGTGCATCCGGAAGCACCTTCGGATTTTTCACTTCGGCCACGATTGCCAATGCCGGCTCGCTGTCTTCGTGTATCTGAAACGCGGCGACGCAGTTGGCCCGGACCAGCCCCGATGCTCTCTCCACAACGTTCTCGATATCCTGCGGATAATAGTTTTGCCCGCGCAGAATAATCATGTCCTTAATGCGCCCGCAAACGAAGAGCTCGCCTTTGTGGAAGAAGCCCATGTCGCCGGTCCGAAGGTAGCCATCGTCATAGGGGCTATCGTCTACCAGGCGCGCACGAAACTGCTTCAGCGTCATTTGCGGATTCTTCCAGTAGCCCAGGCACTTGCCACTTCCGGCGATCCAAATTTCGCCGATGAGACCTTCCTGAGAGCGACGTGCCTCTCCGGATCTACGATCTTCACATCGATACCCAAGAGCGGAGTTCCACAACTGACAATCTGTGTGGCCGCGTCGATTTCGGAAACCTCCGTCGTCATGCGGGCCTTTCCCAACGCGAGGGCGCGCTTGTTCACGGAAACGATATTGCGGCCGCCTAGCGAAACCGCCAGCGTATTCTCGGCCAGCCCGTAAGCGGCATAAAAGCTCTCCGACTTGAGCCCGTAGGGTTGAAATGACTCAAGAAACCGCGTGTAAGTATCCGGTTTTACGGGTTCCGCCGCCACCATCAATACCCGCAGCGAACTCAGATCGCAATCCTTCAGGCTCTCCTTGGAAAGCCTTCCGGCGCGCAGGCAATAGTCGAAAGCGAAGTTGGGCGCAGCCGTCGCGGTAGCCCGATAGGTCTTGATCGTGTCAAACCACAGGGCGGGCCGCTGAATGAAATCCGTTGGAGCGAAGCCGTATGTCGTGCCGCCTTTCAGCGCGGGATAAAGGTAGCACCCGATCAGCCCCATATCGTGATATTGCGGAAGCCAGGAGACGACCACCGGAGCTGGATGGTCGATCACCGAGCGGGTAGGTACCCAGGATATTCTCGTGCGACACAATCACACCCTTGGGCTCCATAGTTGACCCTGATGTGTATTGGAGAAACAAAATCTCCGAACCATCAAGGAAAGATTCGTCCGAGATCATATCGACGAAGTCTTCCGTGACAATCCAGGGAAGACTGGAGATATAGTCGATGTCGACGCCGGACGTCGAGACCCCACTTCTGGCAGGATTCGTCTTCAGAGATGCGCGGTATTCTTTGCTCGTTAGAATCCCCGCCGCCTGGCAATCCTTTGCAATGTGGACCATTTTGTACAGGGCGCTCTGGAAACCGCGAGACCCGGGGGGATAGACAGGTACGGGGATCAATCCGGCGCGCACGCAACCAAAAAACGCGGAAATCATTTCGAGGCCCGGAGGATAAGCGAGCAAGAGCCGGTCTCCTGCCGCGAAGTGATGTTCTTTCCGCAAGTGTCCGGCGATCGCCTTCGTCCTGTGGAGAAAGGATGCGTAGGAGTAGCATTCGATTGGATTGCCGTTCAGGTCAAGGTACGAATAGAGGAGTTTGGTTGGGTGCTCATCCGTGAGCCTATCCAGTTGATCCAATATCGATGCCATATTTGTTTGAGCGATACCCTTCAAAGTGGAATGGGGAAATCTCACTACGTGGGGAACATTTACCGCCTTGCTGTTGCGCGTTTCATAATGCGGGCCAAGCACGACAGAGGATCGGGTGCGGGACTCCTGTGCTGGCCGACATTAGAACAACGACAATAACCGTTCTTTCTCAGTGTGCCGCTCGGCCCGGTCGAGCGGCAAATCACCCTGACAGCCGCTCAGGCGGAGGGAAGTCTTACAGCGTCCTCTGGGCCTCAATTGCCCATTCAACGAACTGTCACACAGTCTGTCGGTCTATCGTAGCAGAGCCAGAAAGCAACGCTACGCATCTTCGCTGCCCAGGAACACCGCACTGCGCCTTTGTCCTACCCGAATTCCCTTGAATCTCCATGGACTGGCGCGCTAAGATTCAGGCTTCGATGCTGCCGGCGACAAGTCAAGAGATCGCCTTCTCCCCACGGGCAGCCGATGCCGTCGGTCGGAGTGCGCTGGACCGGCTTAATACAATTATGGAGGCGCCGGTGACGTCCGGGACCGAAGCGGTGATCAGTTTAAGACCGGATGTAGATGATCGGTATTTTCCGAGGCTTCGCCGCCGCAGTCCGTCGGCGAGCCGGCAAGCGCGTCTTCCTTCCCGAAAGTCTTACGCGGCCGCCTCGATAGATTCTTTACCGACCAGAAAATCTCCCCAAAAGCCGACCGCGCGATGTGGCTCAAAGTCACCGTGGGTCTTGCAGTGCTACTAGGGAGTTGGATTGCCATCTACGCGCTCAAGCCGGATTCATGGAGGTTTGTCGCCCTCTACCTCCTGGGCGGACTCGCCCAGACATTTCTTTTGCTGAACATCGCCCACGATAGCAACCACAACGCCATCTCGTCTGTGCCGTCTGTAAACAGACTTCTGAATTATGTTTTTGACGTTTGCGGAATCGACTCGTACATGTGGCGCATTCTCCATCATCGCGGCCACCATTCCTGCATCAATCTCCAGGGCGAAGACGATGCGCTTACGGGACGCGGCATCTTTCGATTTACGCCCCATGAGCCACGCGCGCGCATGTACCGGTTCCAGCACATCTATGCGCTGCTCTTTTACGCGCTGTTCTCTCTGGACTATGTTTTCCTCAGGGACTTTGAAGCCTTTTTCTTCCCGTCCCATGATTATTTGAAACGCACCAAGCATCCGCCCCGTGAATACGCCATCCTTTTCGGGGGCAAAGCACTCTACTTGACCTATATGCTCATTTTGCCGGTCGCAGTGTTGGGGAAATCGCCTTTGCTGGTCCTTCTGGCGTTCGTGCTGGTGCATTTAATCATCGGTTTGACCGTATCGCTGGTCTTCCAGACTACGCACACTGTTGACAGCACCTACTTTCCCACGGACCGCGGCGAGTTCGACAATGGCGTGTACCACATCTTTGCGACCACAGCCGATTATGCGACTGAAAACCCGCTCGTCGGTTGGCTCACCGGCGGGCTCAACCACCACATCACCCATCATCTGTGCCCATATGTGTGCCACACTCACTATGCTCCGCTTACCCGGATTGTGAAGCAGACCGCCGAGGAGTTTGGAGTTCCTTATCGGCAACATCCCACCATGACGCGGGCAATCCTGCGTCATTTGATACTTTTGAAGCAACTGGGAAACGAAGACTGATCCAGGGCGCTTGACATCACCTGGACCATGCAACTTATCTGGACTACTAGCTTCAGGCAGACCATATGAGATTCTCCACGGCTCTAATCAAGCATCCGGGCGAGGTGTAACGTTGCCCACGCCTATACCCGTTGTTTCCCGATTTCGTTCTTTTGCGGACTCCCCTGCGATGGCCCGCAATCCCGTACAAGTTTTGTCAAAGTACACCGAACTCTACGGCGACACATTCCGGTTCTATATAGGTGGTCTTAAGGAAGCCATTGTTACTACCAATCCCGGCTTCATTCAGCACGTGTTGAAGACCAACGCAGAGAACTACCAGAAATCTGAAATACAAGTGAAGAGGATGGGGCACTTCCTGGGCAAAGGGCTTCTTACTACACACGGGGAAGCCTGGCGCACACAGCGGCGCCTTATCCAGAAGGGTTTCGATCGAAAGCAACTCGAGGCCTTGTCTTCGATCATGCAGGACTCGGTCGCCGAGTCGCTGAGGGATTTCGAAAGACAAGTACGTGTTGGCTCCATCGACATTTACCCCCACCTGATGAAAATGACCTTCTCGATGGTCGCCCGATCGCTGTTTGGCGCCAAGTTGAAGGACGAGGACATCGACCTGGTCAGCCATACCATCTGCACAGTCCAGGAATTCATCGTTCGGCAAACCCTTCAGCCTTATATGAATCCCTGGTTTGCCGTCTCGGGTGAACTGCGCAAACACGAAGAAATGCGAGTCCGTGCCGATAGCATCCTGATGGCTTACATCAAGCAACGCCGGCACAAGGAACCCGGGCACGATCTGCTTCAGACGTTGATGGATGCCCGTTACAGCGACGGCGAAGGCATGAGTGATGACCTGGTCCTAAGCGAGAGCATGCAACTGCTGGTTGCCGGCCATGAAACATCCTCGAACGCCCTATCCTGGATTCTCTATCTATTAAGCTCTCGTCCGGATTGTCTCGAAAGGCTGCGGCAGGAATTCGATTCCGTGCTGGGCGAAGCGCCTTTGAGTTACACCGACGTTCCCCGGTTTGAGTTTGCCACGCAGGTCATTCAGGAGGCGCTCCGCCTCTACCCGCCGTTTTGGATGATCGACCGCATGGCTGTTACGGACGACCGCGCAGGGGATATCGCCATAGCCCGAGGATCGACGGTTATTGTCTTCGTTTACGGCGCGCACCATGCGCCACGGCACTGGCAGAGCCCGGAGAGTTTCGACCCGGAACGTTTCATCAAAGCAAATGAAAAGCGGCAAACACCCTTTACCTATCTGCCATTCGGGAGCGGGCCGCGGGGCTGTATCGGCGGCAATTACGCGATGATGCAAATCCTCATGATTCTGAGCGTTCTGCTTAGAAGATATGATTTTCAACTGTCTCCGAACCAGACGATCGAAGCGCGCCCGATGATAATCCTGCGACCCAAGCACGGAATCCGCATGACCTTCACCGAGGCCATTGCGCGCAAGAATCCTGCATGATTTCGTCGGTGTTGTTGCTACGGTTGGCTTTTGGGTGGAAATACGGCTGCTTCCAGACCTCGTGATCAGGCGGCGGATACGTACAGGTACGCGCGGCAGACTGCAGATTGCGGTGCCGCAAACGTCGCCGACATGATAGGTCTTGGCCGCCGGGAATCATACGCGCACCTGAAACGAATATCGTATCACGATGTAAAACATAAGTGTGAGCGGCGGAGCAAAGAGATGATTCGTCTTTCTTGCAGGACGGCATCGAGGTCGAGTGCTCCCGTGTAAGATGCTCCGCCAAGGGGCCGATCCGGTGAGTAGTTCGCGCTCGGCTTGAGCGGACGGGCCGTGAGATGAACACCCTAAGACCTTAAGATCTCGTCCTTCGGATCGGTCAGTTCCCCAGTCTTTGCCATCCCATATGTGAACGTCACCATGGGTCGCGGATGTGCGCGTAAGTACCGCGGGGAGAGCATTTCAATAGTTAGAAACACAGCGGGAACCAAAAACACGATTGAATTCAAGACCCACATCTCCGCTCCCGCAGCTATCTGATCTCGCAGAGGGGTCAACGAACTGATCCGCGCGGCCTGCGCATAGGTGGGATACAGCACGCGTCCTGAAAACGTGAGCGTCGCTGAAAGAATTGTGTTTACAATGTCGGCGCTGAGCAGGTAGGGGATCACCGTCCAACGAGCCCAGCGGGGGCTGCTTGGCCACGGCGCGAGCACAACCCACCAAAATGTAACAGAAGTGAGAAAGAAGCAGAGGTGCTCCAGGTCGTGTATCCGTTCAGAGCGAAAGGTCAGTTCGAAGGCTGCAGGCACGTGCCATCCTAGATAGACGATGTTCATCCCCAGCCACGCCACGATCGGATGGGTGAGAAACCTTCCGATTCGAAGTAGCCATTGCGAGCGGAACAGAGGCGCAAGGACTAGGTGGATCAAGGAGGGCGGAAGGCCGCGCAGCAACGGCACCGCGGGTGCTCCCAATACGATCAATTGCGGGGCGACAGACATGAGAATGAAATGCTGAATCATATGCACCGTCAAGAGAAAGTCATCGAGCGCATCGATCGGCGACGCGACGGCGATCCACAGAAACAGCAAGCCGCCTATGAAAGCGGCGGCGCGCCACGCCGGCAATTCGGCAGAGCGCGTCCTCCTGGCTGCGCGGTAACCGCGCAGGTAGACAAGAGCCAACAGAGACAGTCCGATGAACGGGAGCAATGGAAACGACCACGCGCGCAGAATTCCATCTGGCAGCGAACCATCCACAGTTCCAGGATCGAACAGATTGAAGCAGATAGACATCCGAATCCTTAGCACGCGAGCGCGCTATCTCATTTTTGTTCGCCCGCTCCTCGTTCCACGATTGAATCCTGCGGGAGGCTTCCCTTCTCCACTACTTGCCGTGATGCGTCCCTGGCAATGGGCTGGTAATTGGGGTGCAGAGTCTCGAGAAAACGTACAAGAGCGGTTGTCTCAGCGGGTGACAACGCACTTCCGTAGGCAGGCATGTTGCCGCCGCCAAGCAGAACCTGGCGAATCAACTGATCTTCAGTCAATCGGGTGGCAACGCTGTCGAGTGCCGGTCCGCGCTGGCCGCCCAAGCCGCCAATTGAATGACAGTTGCGGCATTGCTTTTCCTGAAATACATTCGCGCCCTGCCTTTCGAGCGGCGTCCGGTTGCGCAGAAATTCGACTGGCACCGCGGCACCGCTCCACGCGTTCATCTTTGGACTCCAGGGAGTGTACGTCCCCAAATGGGTTAACATTCCCCAGCAGGTTGCGATAAACATCAGCGAGAATACGGCGACCGGCCGCGCCACGAGCTTTTCTCGCCAACGCCCGCGACTAGAGGAAGAGCGATAAGGATGGCCACTGCGATAGGCGGCACGACCAGAAGGAATGGAGTTTCGAGCTCAGGCGGTAGGTACGAAAGAAGAGTGTAAATCCACAGGAAGAAGAAATCCGGCTTGGGAACGGTTGCGATAATTGTTGGATCGGGAATACCTTTGGGGCCGTAGGGCCCGAACATGGCGGCGCAGAGAGCAACCGCGAAAAGAACACCAGCCGAGAAGACAAGATCCTTCCACACCGCGCCCGGCACAAACGGAATTCCATCATTGTGAGCGAGCTCGTTGTACTCCCGGATATAGGTTTCGCGGCGCACAATGCGGCCGGGCATTGGCCACTCGTTAACGCCGAGCTTTAATACCATCCACACGTGCAGTCCGGTGAAGACAAGCAGCACACCGGGGATAATGAAGACGTGGAGCGCAAAGAACCTCGTCAACGTTGCTCCGCCGATGATAGGTCCCCCCAGCAGCACATAAACCAGTTGGCCGCCGATAAACGGGACACGCCCGATGATCGAAACACCAATACCAAGACCCCAATACGCGTCTTGATCAAAGCGCAGCACCTGCCCCGTAAACGCCATGCCAAGGGTCATCAGCAACATGAACACGCCCAGGATCCAGGTAAGCTCGCGAGGAAACTTATACGCGCCGAAAGGAAAACTTGGGACATATGAATCAGGACCACAGCGACCATGAAGTTGGATCCCCAGCCGTGCATGGCGCGTAGAAACCACCCCAGCGGCAGGTCGTGATTCATGATCTGGAGTGAATTCCAAGCGTTCGCCGCGGAGGGCGTATACACCAGAGCCAGCATGACACCCGTAATAATCTGGAGGATGAGCAGCACAAGGCTCGCGCTGCCGAAGACATACCACCAGCTTGCCGTGCTCCTCGGCACCGGGTGAAGAGCGGCTTCCTTGATTGGTCCCTCGAGTTGAAGGCGTCGTTCTAGCCAATCGTAGAGGCTTTTGTACCAGGGCATGATTCGATCCTCGCAAGGAGCTTAGGAGAGCTGGAGGCGGTCCCTGACGGGCATGGCAGGGTGCCGGCGCGATTCTGCAAAGTGGGGATTTGGCCAGCGTCGATCATGAGCTTGCCGCCTTCCACCTTCACGTCATAGGTAAATAGCCCGCGCTCCGGCGGTCCTGACGCGCGACTGCCGTCTGCGTAGTAAATTCCGCCGTGGCAAGGGCACATAAAAAGTTGCGATTCAGAAAACCACCGCACCGGACATCCAAGATGAGCGCAGTTGATCGCAAAGACCGTGAATTGCCCCGAAACAGTGCACCGCACGTAAGCGGGAAGATCCGCGGTCTGTCCATCCCACGCATCGGAGAAGGGATTGTGAAAGGAAACCAACTTGGTTTCACCCGGAGGAAAGTCCGAAGTATTGCCAATCGCGATCCAGCGGAGATACTCTTTGCGCCGCGTGATGGGCCCCAGCACAAACCCAACCACCGGCACCGCGATAGCCAGCGCTACCACCGCATTGAGCGCAATACCCACGTACATCAGAAAGGTCCTTCGAGTCACGCGCTCTGTTTCAAGACGCTGTGCCTGTTCCTCTCGGCCTGGCGGCGGCAGCATTTCATCCATAACATCTCCTGCGAGCAAGCGCTCGATTGTCATCTCCCCTTAGGCCCGATCGCTCCTGGCTGCACTTCGCCGTGCAGTTGCGGCATGGGCCTTGCATTCGAGTAAGGCTGGCCTGGAGTGGCAGGCCTTTGTGCAATTAACCACGCACTCACATCCGTAATCTCCTGGTCCGTCATTGGACATCCGGGGATGTGGCCACGCCAGTCCGGCTCGCCGATGTCGGGCCGACCGGCAATGATGGTCGTACGCACTGTCTGTTCATTGATGAGCGCCGAAAAGATTCGTCCAGGATTAACCCGGCAGATCCAGGCCGCTGCGCGGTCGCCCCATGGCAACGAGCGCACGCCGCTGTGTACACCGCCAGTCCTTTCGAGATATCAACGGACTGAATAGCTTTGTATGGCGGCGGAGTGTCTTTCCTGAAGGGATTGGCCTTTTCCATCGCTTCGCGCATGCCTTGCAGAATCGCCTCATCTGCGCGTAGGCTAAGTCACCTCCAGCGCGTTTGTTGAAGGCGGGCATCAATGGACTTTCTCTCCGTTCAAGATAACATCGCGCAACGAAGCGTCATCGAATAGCGCCTCGTATTCGGGATTGGCGAGATTCGTAGCCGGTCCGTTCTGACCGTTAGCACCGTGACAACCTGCACAGTTCTCACCATACAAAGTGTCGAACGACATTACCGCCTCTGGTCTTGGCGCCTCCGCACCGGGACTAGGACGGCCTGGAAGATCGCAGCCAAGAAGTAGCGCCGCTGCCAATCCCAGCGCGCCTGCGACCATACGCTGCGCCTTCATTCCTTTGGCTCTCTCTCTTTTCGTTCCATGCCGTGCTGCTCTTCGCCGTGCTCCGCCTCACCCAGGCCTGGCGACTCCACGCCAAGTCGCATCGCCAGCGGAGCCTGCTCCAGCCGCTTGATCTTGCCGATTCTTGTAACGGTGTAACCGGCAACCAGCCCAAAGATTCCTTGCGATGCGGCGAAGGACCACCAGTCGATGCGTTCAGCGAGGAATGGGTTCACGATACCCAGAACGCTGTGTAAAAGGCCTGTCCACATGACCGGGGCAATAATCCCGCCTAGCAAGATCGGGCGCTTCGGCCAGATGGGAAGCATCGCGCCATACAGCAGACCGACCAGGAGAGTGGTCACACCCTGAATAATGTTGGCAGTGATGAAGGCGTTCAGGTGAAAAAGTCTCATTTCTTCAACGGTCGGATTTACCCATCCCCCAACGCCGGCTCCTCCCAATAGGTTCACGACATACCAGATACTGTGATAGCGCAAAACGCCGTAAATTTCTGCGGGAATGATCATGGCGATTCCGCCCGCGATGCCGCCCTTGATGCCGCTGGATATCGGAAACGTCTGCAGGGGCAACTGCGCGCGATGCGTCTCGTCCGCGCGGATCCGGGCGACCTTGTCGCGCAATGAGACAAGAATGACAATTTCGTCGGTAACTTCCACATCCTCATGCGCTTCATGAGGAAGCACTTCGCGGAACCAGCCAATCATGGACACGATTGCGAGCAGAAGTCCCAGTGCACCGATCGCGAGATTCGTTACCAGCGCAGAAAAGAGCAGCGTCAGTCCCAGCGCCAACAGGAAAGGCCACTGGGTGGACGCTGGCAAATGGATTGCATGCGATTCGATTCGCCATTACGCGGAGCGGCAGATTCAGGCTGATGAGGTCCAGTCATCGTCCCACCACATACACAACGGTAAAAACAACTACCCATACGGCATCGACGAAATGCCAGTACATAGCCAGCACTTTCACGCGCTCAGCGTGTTCAGGATGAAGCCGGCGCGTCAATGAGAAAGCAAGCACGATCAGCATCATCAGCAAGCCAACCACCACGTGGGTAGCGTGCAACCCGACCAGTGAATAAAACGTGGTGCCAAATAGATTGGTGCTGATCGTGAGGTGATCCTGCACGATGAGCTTGTGCCACTCGACGCCCGTGTCGGCAAGAAAGATCGTCCCCAGCAGCACTGTGACGCTCCACCACACCGCGAATGCCTTCATTCTTGAGTGCTCGATTGCGCGCTCCGCCAGCCAGATAAAGAAGCTGCTTGAGAGCAGGCAGACCGTACCGAAAATCGGTACCTCCAGCACTTGCCGCGGCGTCGGGCCACTCACATCGCGCCCGATGTAGTAGAGGTATGCAACGGCAAAGATGCTGAAGATCGCCGATTCCGCAGTGATCAGGCAGGACATCGCAACAACGCCGCGCGAGGGAAGTACCCACGCTTCGCCATTGTTCGCATGTTCCAAAGGAATCGTGCTCATCTTCTCCTCACTGGCCTACTCATAGGGAGTGTCCGGGTCCTCGGGATGCTTCAGGTCCCACAGAGGACGCCGGCTCATAACCTCAGGATCGACGGCGAAGTTGTACACCGGCGGCGGCGATGGAGTGGACCACTCAAGCGTCCACGCATCCCATGGGTCGGGACCTGCTGTGTCACCGTGAAAATACGAGAGGATCAGGTTGTAAACAAAGATCAACGTGGCGATTGCCTGAAGCACAGCACCCGCCGAAATAATTTGATTCATCGTCGTCCAGCCCCGATCAGGCTCGTAAGTATAGATCTGCCGAGGCATACCCAACAGACCTGGAAAGTGCATGACGTCAAACGTGAGATGAAACCCAATGACCATCAACCAGAAATGCCATTTCCCAAGTCGTTCATCCAACATGCGCCCGGTCATCTTCGGGAAACCGAAATAGAATGCCGCGAAGATCATGAAGAGAATCGCGCCCACAAGCACGTAGTGAAAGTGCGCGACGACGAAATAGGAATTGTGCAGCTCCCAGTTCCACGCTGACACCGACAGCATGATCCCGGTGAGCCCTGCGATCCCCCACTGAAACAGAAAAGCGACTGAAAACAGCATGGGCGTCTCAAACCGCACCTTGCCGCCCCAGATCGTCGCCAGCCAATTGAATGTTTTGATGCCGGTCAAATCGACACAATCATTGTGGAAAGAGTGAAGAAGGCGTTCGCCAAACGACGTCATGCCGATGGTAAACATGTGATGCGCCCACACCGTGAGGCTGACAAAGGCGATGCCTACCGACGCCGCAACCATCGCCGGATAGCCGAAGATCGCCTTGCGCGAAAACACAGGAATGATCTCGTTCGCAAATGCGAAGGCTGGAAGAACCAGCACATAGACCTCTGGATGCCCGAAAATCCAGAAGAAGTGCGCCCACAAAATCGCCGAACCACCAGCCTGCGTGTCGAAAAAGTGGCCGCCGAGGTAGCGATCAATCAACAGCATCGCCTGGGCCGCTGTCAGAGGGCCTATCGCAAGCAGTACGAGAAAGGAGACTGTCATATAGAGCCAGGAGCAACAGCGGCATGCAGCATGAGGGTCATGCCCTTGCACCTCATGCTGAAGACCGTGGCGATGATGTTGATCGAGGTACCGATGCTGCCGATCCCGCTGGCGAAGATCGCTACCGCCCAGTAATCGACCGTGTGCCCGGGTGAAAAGGCGCGTTCCGTCAACGGCGCGTAGGCAAACCAGGCGACGTCCGGTGCAGAACCCGCGCCAAACAGCCCCACTCCGCCAATAAAGCTGTAATAGAGCAGCAGCCCGGCGAATGCGCTGATCCAAAAACTGAATGCGTTCAGGCGCGGAAACGCCATGTCGCGCGCGCCGATCATCAACGGAACGAGATAATTCCCGAAGCCAAAGAGGATTGGCATCCCGACCAGAAAGACCATAGTCGTGCCATGCATTGTGAACAGGCGGTTATAAGTGCCGGGACTTACAAAGGCATTATGTGGCTCAAAAAGTTGTATGCGAATCAGCAACGCCTCAACGCCGGCAACCATGAGAAACAGCAGCGCATAGCCGATATAGAGCGTGCCGAGCTTCTTGTGGTCGACGGTAACAACCCAGCTATGAATCGTTTCGAGGTATGTGCCCCCGCTGGCAGTTGCGGGCGTTCGGTCCAGTCCCGCTTCCACGCCTCCCGCGACGGGTATGCTCCGAATATCCATCGGCTTCTCCGGCCGCCTGCTACTTCAGGGTAAGTAGATATGCAGTGATCTGCGCGTTCTGCCGGTCGGTCAAATGCATGGAAGGCATCAGTGACCCTGGTTTGAACTGATCCGGGGCGCTGATCCAGGCATCCAGGTGGTCGGGAGTATCGAGATGGCGCCTGCGGCCAGCGTCGACCGGGCCATCAAATGCGTCAGGTCGGGACCATATCGGCCGTTCGCGACAGTTCCCGCGACAGTATGGCAGTTGATACAGGCTTCTTGCTCGAATACGAACTGCCCAGCATATGCGTCAATGGCCTGCGGCAAGCTCGCCGATTCGTATGCCGTGTTCTTTCGAGTTGCAGTAGAGTTCGGCGGCAAACCCTTCTGCCCGGCGCCATTTCCAGACTTCAGTTGAATCTCAAGCCCACCTTGGTTCTGGATTTCAGGCTGAGACTTCTGTTGCTCAGCGATCCAGTTCGCAAATTGTTCTGGCCTATCGACATAAACCCGCAGCAGCATCTGGCGTGTTGCCCTCCGCAGAATTGAGCGCGCTGCCCCACAACAACCCGGGCTGCTGAGGGTCAATCCACATCTCGTTCACCCGGTTGGGCAGCAGGTCAGTCTTGCCGGCAAGTTGCGGCACCCAAAAGCTGTGCATCACATCCGCGGAAGTCAATTTCATAAACGTGGCCGCGGCGCGTCCGTGCTGCTAAGCGGGACATGCAACTCATTCGCGGTAACAATGTTGTATTGCGGATAACGAAACTCCCACCAGAATTGATGCCCAACGACCGTCACATCGAGCGCCGAGGTGGGCTCGCGTGCGTCCTGGATCGAGAAAAGAACGCGGGCTGTTCCAAGAAAAAGGACGACAAGGATGAGGATTGGAATAATTGTCCATGCAAGCTCGATTTGCACGCTGCCGAACACCTGGGGAGGTTCCGTTGGGTCATCAGGCCGCGCACGGTAGCGAACCAGTGCGTAAACCAGCAGACAACTTACGCCTAGAAAAATGACTCCGGTAATTGAAAGCACAAAAAGAGAGAGCCCGTACACTTCGCGCGCAGGCGTAGACGCCGAGGAAAAGGTAGGAGGTGAACGGGGCTTGCCGCTCGAGTGCAAGTGGAGAACAACGCTCCCGCCGCCGCCACGCGTTGACGGACGGAGAAAGGCGATTTCACTAAGCTCTCTTTTCTGTCTTTGTCCCAAAAATTGAAAGATACACTAAATCCTCTTCGAGTTGTTCAAGTCATCTCACGTAGTGAGGCGCGAATCGCCGAGGATCCCTCGAAATATTCCTTGTTGACAGAGTCCGGGAAGCGCTCCACACTGGCATAGACAAACTATGCCAGCGTCTTTCCGGAGACGATTCCATGAATGCTCTCATCCGCCGAAACCCGGACCCCGACAGCGAACGTAACGAAATTCCCCCTGGCACGCTCTACCTGCTGATCCTCAAGACGCTCGCCGTCGGCGGACGGCTGCACGGATATGAGATCGCCGAATCAATTCAGAGCTGCTCCGACGAGGTGCTGCAGGTGGAGGAGGGCTCGCTCTATCCGGCATTGCAACGGATGTTGATCAAGGGCTGGGTCACAGCGGAGTGGGGAGTCACGGCCGGCAATCGCCGCGCCCGGTATTACACGCTCACCCGTGCCGGCGAAAAGCAACTGGGCATCGAAGTATCGCAATTCCAACGCGTCATGGGCGCCATATCCCGAATCATCCAAACGGCTTAAGGAGAAGACATGAGCCTCGCGGGCGAATTGAGACGACGACTCGACATGCTGCTCCATCGTGGCCGCTTTCAACGCGAACTCGACGAGGAAATGCGTCTCCACGTTGAGCTGCGCCGCCAGCAGCAGCAGATGGCCTCAGGCCTGACTCCGGAAGCAGCCCGCCAGTCGGCGCAGCGGCGGTTTGGCAACATCACTCGCATCACGGAGAAGAGTCACATGGCATGGGGCTGGGATTGGCTGGAGACGTTTCTGCAGGACGCTGGTTACGGACTTCGCTCCATGCGGCGCACACCGGCGATTACGGTGGTCGCGCTCGTCTCTCTGGCTCTAGGCATCGGCGCCAATACGGCCATCTTCAGCTTTCTTGACGCCGTAATGCTGCGCTCACTTCCCGTCAAGGATCCGCAGCACCTGGTCAAACTTGGCGCCGAGGACTGGGATGGCATTACCTACGATTTCGGGTGCACCGAGCTGTATTCCTATCCCTTTTACCGCCAGTTCCAGCGCAAGAACGCCGTCTTCTCTGACACCGCGGCCATCTTCAGCCTGATGAACGATGTTCACGGCTTCGTGGACAACCGCCAGGGGTCGGAGTTGATTCATGTCCAGGCCGTCTCCGGCACGTACCTTCAGACTCTCGGTGTGGGCGCCCAGATGGGCCGCATGCTCAATGACGCCGACGACTCAAGCGAAGGCAACCATCCTGTTGTGGTCATCAGCGACGGTTTCTGGAAGCGTAACTTCGGCAGCGATCCATCGGTTTTGAGCCACAAGCTGAAACTGGGCAACCTTGTTTTCGACATTGTGGGCGTCGCGCCTGCGGAGTTCTTCGGTACAAAGGTAGGCGAGGCTCCCGATGCCTGGGCACCGCTTTCTATGGCCCAGGCCATCCCTCCCGGGTGGGGCAGATACAAGGAGAATTTCTCCGAATCGCTCTACATCCTGGGCCGGCTGAAACCCGGTGTCACGATGGAACAGGCCACAGCCGACGTCAACGTTCTTTTTCCGCAGATCCTGCGGAGCTTTCCTGATGCCAAGCTCACCCAGCGCAATGTGGCCAATCTTGCCCGAGCGCATGTGCAACTGGAAACGATGGCTCGCGGCCTCTCCGATCTTCGCCACACATACTCCGAGCCTTTGATGATCCTGATGGCCATCGTTGGGCTGGTTCTTCTCATCGCCTGCGCCAACATTGCCAACCTGCTGCTGGCACGCTCCACGGCGCGGGCGCGCGAACTGGCTGTGCGCCAGGCACTCGGCGCTCGCAGAGCGCGCATCATTCGCCAGCTTCTCACGGAGAGCTTGTTGCTCGCGTTCGCAGGTGGAGCGCTGGGCATCGGATTCGCCGCTGTTGCCAACCGCCTTTTACTTCGCATGATCTCGCAGGGAGTCGATACCGTTCCACTCGACGTGTCTCTCAATCTGCGCCTCCTCGCGTTTACATCCGCGGTGACGGTATGCACGGCGCTGCTGTTCGGAACTCTGCCGGCTCTGCGGGCCACCCGCCTGCATCTGGCGGATAGCCTCAAGAGCGGCCGTGGCGCTTCAACCGCCGCCGGCCGGACGCCCATGGGGAAGATACTCGTCGTCTCTCAAGTTGCGCTTTCGCTGGTGTTGATGGTGGGTGCCTGCCTGTTCTTGCGCACGCTTCTGAATCTGAACCGTGTCGATGCAGGCTTCAACAAGGAAAACGTGCTGCGTCTGGACATCGATTCCACCGTCACGGGCTACAAAGACGACGATCCCCGTCGTACGGCGTTGTTCACGCAAATCAAGGACCGCGTCAACTCGCTTCCTGGGGTCCAGGCTGCCAGTTTCTCAGCCTTCACGTTTCACGAGGGGAGTTGGAACAGCTCAATCCGCGTCCCCGGTATGCCTATGGATCGAAATGTGAACGTAAAACACAACGTCATCGGCAATGCGTACTTCAAGACCATGCAGATTCCGCTTCTGGCCGGGCGCGCCTTCGGTCCGCAGGATACCGCCAAATCGCAGAAGGTGGCCATCATCAGCGAACACATGGCGCGCACTCTGTTCCCGGCCGGTTCGCCGGTCGGACGCACCTATTTCATTGGCTCGGATGACGGCATCGACCCTCCCCTGGAGGAGCAGGTGATCGGCGTGGCCAAAGACGTGAAGTTCGAACATCTCGAGGAGCCGATCGCATATATCGATTACCTTCCGTATCGGCAGAGGGAATGGGGCTTCGGCGATTTCGAGGTTCGTTACTCCGGAAACTTCAGCGCTCTCTCCAACGAGGTGCAGCAGGCGATTCACACCGTCGACCGCAGATTGCCGATCACCAACATCACGACGCTCGATGAACAGGTGGCTCGCTCCTTCACCAACCAGACCATCATCGCGGAGCTCTCCGCTTTCTTTGGCGTGGTTGCGGTCTTCCTGTCCTGCATTGGGCTCTATGGCCTGATGTCGTACCTGGTAGGCCGCCGAACCGGTGAAATCGGAATTCGCATGGCTCTCGGCGCCAACCGCACCGAAGTGGGCTGGCAGGTGATGCGCGAAATCGGGTTTTTGGTTTTGGCCGGGATTGTCATCGGCGTGCCTGTCACCTTGTCCGGAATCCGGCTGGTCCGCAACATGCTCTATCGGGTGAGCGGAACGGATCGGTTCAGTCTGGCAGCGGCCATCGTGCTTCTGTTGTTCGCTGGATTGGCCGCTGGATACCTGCCGGCGCGCCGAGCTTCGCGGGTCGACCCGGTGGTTGCCCTCCGTGACGAATAGATAACAGATAACGCGGAGTTTCCTTGAGCGCGTAACTCTCGCCCCGGATCTTGATGATTATGGAGTGATGGGGCAACCAGCCGAGGATGGCGGCGATGATCGGAAGCAGGCTCGAAGGCGAGTTAACAGGCAGTTTCTCGCGATCGCCGGGCAGCAACGCGATGTTGGGAATCGCGCGCTGGCATGATAGTGAACCATCGCCAAAGGTCCGCGCGCGATCCCGGCGGACCAAAACACCATCCAAAATCGCTGAACTGGCATGAATAAAAGGATTTAGGAACCAAGAAGAAGGTCTGCAAAGCCTTCATGCGCCGATTCGGTCCCGGCCTGCGCCTCCGATCCTTTCCTCGATCAAATCAACATTCATTTGGACAATAAGCTGAATTCCCAGCATGGCGACTTGCCGGGCGAATGAAGATTTGCGATGATGGTGCACCGGTCGGCGTGACTTCCCTGACGTCGGCTGAAATCCGGGTAAGTCTCTGAACCAATGTCGCAAACTGGAGGCTTTCCGCAGGGAAGCCCCCACCGTGGTCGTGACTCCTGAGCGTTTCTTGCTCCAAGCAGGTCGAAGTCGTTAAAGCAATGGGTTCGTGCTGACGAGATAAGCATTTGCGGTTGTTGCCCTTTGGTTGCCCCCTTGCAAGTGAAGGGCGGTCAGCAAGCCGATGAAGGCTATTGCTGATCTGGAGGGGTATTCTCAATGAAGTTCCCTCTTTACTCTCGGATCGTCTACGTAGCAGGTTTCTTGTGTCTGGCAACCTGCTGCCCGGTCCATGCCATCGCGCTGCCGCAATCGAACTCCGATTCAGTCGGCGTGCAAGCGGAAGATACCGAAGACCAACCATCGCCATCGAATTCGGCGGAGACGGTCGTAATTCCCGGCCCATTGCGATCATTCCTTCGTATGGCCGGGCTCAGTCAGGAGATCTCTCTCGGCGATGTGCTGCCTATGCTGGCTCGCAACATTTCTCTCCACGGCTTCGAGTACGGGAAAGAGACCGAGTATCTTGTGCTGCTGGATCGGTATGTGCACCAGTCCCGAGAAATCCAGCTCCTGACGGATACGAAGGGCACAATTCGCGTGACGGGTTGTGAAGATGCGGCACATCTGATTCAGGTTCTCGGGTACAAGTTTGAGCGACCGTGTGGACAGAAGAATGCCTCTCTGACGACGGCGAATCCAGAGCGGGCGTTTCTGACCATCGACTCCGGCTTCCCTCTCACCGCGCTTGAACAAGCCCTGCAGAAGAACGAACCATTCAACTATTCCTTTCCAGCCACACGGGTTCCGATTTTTTTTAAGGAAAAGAACTGGACGGGGGTCACCGCATGGAAGAGAAGACCGGGCACAAATCTGGTCGATGTACTGCTTCACGATCAGAGCCTGGATCACCTCTACTGGGCACTCGCCAAGTGCGATCGGGAGACAAGGTTCGCCTTGCTGCACTCACCGGGGCTAAAGAGATTGGTACCCCTCGCAACTGTCTTTGATTTGTATGGAAGCGGGATAAGCATCCGCTCAGGGAAAGTAGTGCTGCCCGCCAATGCGCAAAGGAACTGGGAGGAGCTTGTGGGAGCAAATCCGAACTCGTCGGGAGAGTTCGTGACCCATTTGCTAACGAAGGATCGCGGCTGGTTGGCAGCCTATTTTGATGTCGTGATGCGTTTGAACCAAGTCCAACAAGCCCACCTCGTCGAAGGGTCTCGTCTCGCGGGGCTGTACGGTGCGTATCGATCAGCTGGCGGGAACACCAATGCGGCGTATGGTGTTTTTCCAAAGAATGCCGGTCTCCTGATACTCCTCACATCTTTGAATTGGGAGGCAAACGGGGATATGGCGGTTCCGGGAGGGCTTGAAGCCTGGAAGGATATCTTCTCCCAGGGGACGAAGCGGAAGGATATGCGAGAGTCGGCAACCCGGAGCCGTTGTTGCGATAGTCCGGAGCAATTGCTCGAAGTCCTGGTTGCTTCTTCAAATCTTGAGATGGGCACCGCTCCGATGCGAGTCTTCCTCATGTTGAGTGCAATTGATGCTGGAAGACCTGCATCAAGACATTTGTCAAATGAGACTGAGGAGTTGGTTGCCAGCAGGTTCTCCGAGTTCGAGCGCTGGTTTCCAATATTTTCTGATTTCCCGGCATTGGACGATACATCGATCGATCGCTTTGTAAGCGCTGCGAAGGAATCGATGGGATTTCGAGTCCCACTCTGCGCGCGAATGCCCTGGGAGCATTTCAAGCAAATATCGGACTTTGGCGGATATTGGCCCACCAGGGCCAGATTCCGGATGAGAAACTGAACGGCTCGTGGCAGGGTACGGTTCAGCCGTTTATCGGGATTTCTTCGTCTGTACAGCTCTTCGGGGCGGCCCGAAGCTCGCTTCAATCACTTCTGCTTGCAGCGGCAGGAAGTACGAATCTTTCCCAGGATCAGATCGTCGACTTGCTGGCGGGCCCTTCTCAAGACAGTCCTGACGGCCAACGGGTGCATCGAGAATTGGCCGCAAGAATCCGCGCGGTGTTAGATGACCAGCGATTGGTGTCGCTCGATACGCTCTTCGGACTTTACGATGGGCTATCTGAAATGGCGCACGGAGCAGCTATTGGCAACACCATGCTCCTGCTTGCTGGAGACCTGCGAGAATTCGAGATGCCACGCCCCATTTTCACCGGAAGTGAAAAGAGCTCGTGGTCCCCCTTGATCTACTCCAGCCGCCATGCGGAATTGCAGATACGAACCGACTTGACCAAGGTCATTCGATCTCCCGGATCGCCTGCGCAGCTGGAAGCAGCCCGCGGCCAGCTCACTCCGTTTCTCAGGGACACACTAGTTGGTTTGAATTACGCCTATTATGAGCCCCCGGGAGCTGAGGTCCTTCACAACAATCCACTCTTTGTCCGCTCGCATGATTTCTCGTCTGTTTCGGTTCAGGGCGTCGAACAGATATGGGGTGCGCCGAATTTGATTGGAGTCGGCGCTACAGCCGGCGGCGGTGCCTATCTGATGGGTTCGCTCGCCGATTTGCCTTATGCCCTGGCGACCACGGAAGAGGAATTCATTGCTCCCAAGAATGTCCAGGCCCTGATCTGGAGAGAGGCTGTACCCGATCTTCTGGTCAGCGCAGTCGTGCCACGATGGTGGGCCGTAACCCGCAACGAACTGCATTCTGTTGCTCTTTATCAGCGCCTCGGGGAAGAGCTACTCACCTCCTCCGCTTCCAACCCCGATCTGAAAGCGAAGGTAATTGAAATTCTCTCTGACCGCATGACACCGGACTGGATGGAAAGGACTGAGGAGGCTCTTCAGAGTCCGGGAAGCGCCACCGCATTGGTTTCCCAAACACCCCCGGCTGACACTTTCTATCTTGCTGTCGAATTCCGGAAAAGGTATTCAGACAAGGCTTCCATGTGGGGTCCTGCGGGCCGCGAGTTGGAAGATCTCTCCCGGAGAAGCCCGTCCGAGGTCAGTCCAGACCTCATATCGAGAGACTTCGGTGTACCGCATTCGGCATTTGTGCTTGGTAACTCCTGCACACTCCTCAACATGAAGCCAGTTCCTGCTTTCGGAGGAGACGCCAGCAGGCTCCTTGCCGAATCGTGGCAATCCAATAACCTTTACTGGGCACGTCTCGCAGATGAAATGGGCGATACCCCGGTGATGCTTAACGTTCTGGTCCCCACGTTGACCCGCCGAATGGTCGCCAACATTTTTGCGAGCAACATCGACGATTGGCCCGCGCTGCTTCGCGCCATGGAGGAAACCGGGGACGAATTTCGAAATGGAAAGATTGCCATACAAGGTACAACTACCGTCGCACGGCAATAGACATCGAGGGTATCGTGGTGCATATCGGATTGGCTATGTCAAAGAGGTCCTTCGCCCGCTTTGGAGTGTTTTCGCTATTGTTCTTGATGCACGATCATCAATCCCGGTCTGTGGCTCAAGACGATCCCCGACATCTCCGAGTCAACGTCGTCCTGGTTCAGCTCAACGTGGCCGTGACCGATAGCAAGGGCGACTATGTAACTGGCCTGCGCCCGGAAGACTTTCTCATAAGCGAGGATAAGATTCCGCAGAAGATCTCCACCTTCGAGGAGAGCAGCGAGTCCGGCCATAACTCGATTGAGATTGCTCGGCGAGACCCAAAAAACCAATCGAAGGGCCCCGCCAAAGACCCCGACGCGAATTTGTCACCGGCGCCCGAGGATCCAGCTGGCGTCGCGATTTCGCGCGTGGCCGAATCGAATGTATTCATTCTCTTCGACACGAGCAACTATATGTACCGAAGTTTCGTTTTTGCCCAGGACGCGATCGCCGACTTCGTACGCTCGATGGATGATGCGAGTAAGGTGGCCTTTTATTCCTATAGCCGGAACCTGTCGCGCATGGCCGCACTCACTTCAGACCAGTTCCGCGTTGTGAGTGGCGTGCGCAGTACGGTGGCCGGCGACGATGCCGCACTCTATAACAGTCTTCTATTGACCGTAAAAGATGCGGCGCCGCTCAAAGGGCGCAAGGCAATCGTGGTCTTTTCAAACGGACCGGACAACGCCAGCTCGGTTCCTCCCGAGGATGTGGCGGAGTTGGCCCAATCAACGGGAACGATCATCTACATCATCAGTACGCGGCAGGCTCAGGATGATCCCGTGTCCGCCGCTGCGTTTGAACGCGTGAGCAAGGTCTCTGGCGGCAAAGCCTATTTCGCGAGAAACTGGCGAGAGGAGAAGCAGGCTTTCGGCTCGATCCGCGAGGACCTCGTTCACCTCTATACCCTGAGTTACTATCCACAGGCCAACCCCAATCGTGGCTGGCGCTCGATCAAAGTGAAGCTGGCGGGCAAGGATTTGCAGAAATATCACATCCGATCTCGTGACGGATACAGACTTCTTCCCGCGGTCGCATCATCCTCGGACGAGGCTTCCGGACCTGGATTGGAATCAGATCCGAAATAATTCCACTCACCGGAAGATATGAGAACAGGCAATCAAGAGAACGAGCAACTCCATTTGACCAGCAGGTTCACAAGCGCCGTGGACTATGCGCGTCATATCCATATCAACAGGCGCAAGGGAACGGAAATTCCCTACATGGCACACCTCCTCGGGGTCGCAGCCATAGTCATGGGAGAGTCAGGGCTGGCCGGCTTTCCGGTCACTGAAGACATGGTGATCGCTGCCCTTCTGCATGATGCTGTCGAAGATCAAGGGGGGCTACCGCGATTAAAGGACATCGAGCAGAACTTCGGTCAGGACGTGGCACGCATGGTCGAGGGTCTCTCGGACAGTTTTTCCGCGGATTCCGAAAACAAACCCACATGGCCGGAACGCAAACAAGCCTACATCGAAAGGCTTCGCAGCGAGCCCGCTGACATCCAACTCGTTTCAGCAGCCGACAAACTCTACAATGCAAGATCAATCCTCGAAGACTACCGGGAGATCGGTCCGCGGATATGGGATCGCTTTAAGCGCGACCGAAAGGATCAACTCTGGTATTTCAATCAGCTCCTGAAGACGTACAAATCGCCGGGAGCGCGCCGGATCGTTGAAGAGCTGCGCCGAGTGGTCAAGGATCTCGAAGAGATATCGAAGGGCGAGGAACATTCTTAGGCGTAGCGCGCGCTTTGCTTAGACGCGGTTCGCGATCAAAGTTCAAGAGAAGGTACTTCTCAAGCGCATGCGCGACGCGCGGGTCTAGTGAGCGACAAGGTAAATGTTTCAACCCTGGGCAGCCCATAGGATCGGCAGCCCAAGATACTGTGATAGAGCAAGATGAGGGGTGAAACGGGGCAATGACTCCATTGCGAACTTGAGTCATAGCAAGGTTCCGAATCCTTAGTCAGTGCGCCATGCGCGCCTATTCCACGAATTTTGGAGAATGCGGGAAGACCCAAACCAGCCTCTTCGAACATCCGCGAGCGAAAGGCCCGGCATTCTTCCCCTTCATTCATAAGTTTGCGGGTAGAGAGTGTTGCCTCCTCAAGGATTCAAAAACTTGAGAAGTTCCCGTTCATCTTTACTGCTGAGAGACGCGCGTACGCGCATGTGGCGAAGAATCGTTCCTGAGATTTGCGGAGCGAACCCTTGTGGTGCCTGGTGACAGCGAGAGCAGTTCTGCTTGAACAGTCGTTCGCCTTCGCTGGGGTCCGTGCTCGGCTCTGATGCATGGTTGGCCTGTTTGGCAGTTGGAGCAGCCGCTGCAGACACTCGTGGGGTTCGCGTGAAGAACATCAACAGGAAGCACAGTGCCAGACAGCCTCCGAGATACTTCCAGTTACGCATCATTTTCCTCTCCATGTTGGGAACAGAAAGCGATAGACAATGCCAGTTTCCCAAATATTGCGGTTGCCCGTTGATGAGAATTGTCGCGAATAGCTGCTATTGATTCGCACTTCGTGGGGCAAGTGATAGTCAAGGCCAAAATCAGCGCGTTTGGTATCAGCCGAGGGCAAGCCGTCGCTTGAGTCGGGACTGCTGCGAAACGTCTGTTGCATTCGGAAGAGCGGCTCGAGCCGGCCAACAGCGCTTTCGGCACCGCCAAAATGCGAGAGGCGATAATCGGCCTCGGCCCAATATCCCTGGGAGTGCGGGGCGTGTGCATACTCCGAGCGAAACCTGAACGGGCTATCGATCGGCTCCCACCAGAGATGCATACCGGCAAAATTCGCGTGTGTATCTTGCAGTCGGCGCCCGTAGGATGCACCGATTTCCAAGCCCGATTGGGGGAAATAGATGCTGCCTCTTCCTCCGCTTGAACGTTGAGAATCAAACTGCAGGTTTGTGCTCGCTGCGGAGAAGTATGCAGCATAATCGACGGAGAATTGCGGTCTCGATACGAAAGACCCTCGCAGCATCCCTCCAACACTGGAGGCAGTATTCATTGTTCCGATTGGGAAGATCAGCGGACTGTCCTGGAAGGGGCCGATCCAAAGGGGAGTGAGACGCTCGTTGTAAGTCCCGAAAGGAGTGAGGAAGTCTCCCGCGACCACGGTCAGATGAGAAGAGGTCATGAAGTCAGCCTGCAGATAGGTCAGATTAAGGAATGAGGAACTGGTGTACCCGGGCTGACCTCCGCCTTTTGGGGAAAACAGTTCGACTAAGGACGCTCGGCTCTCCACAAGGACGTGGTTACCGATCGGCGCAGCGAGCACGGGCTCGAGGATTGGAATGTAGGTTGTGTTTCCTCCATTGGTGCTGGTGACGAAGCCAACGCCACCTGAGATCAGCGGTGTATCTTGCGCCGGCGTCGGCTGCGCAATGAATGGTGCCCCGATGAGCGCAATCGAGACGACGATCCGGCGGGTGAAGGACATGCGGGGATTTAGTAAGCGACACATGCTCCTACGATGTTCCTGATCTCAAACGAGTGTGTCAGAGCGCTGTCTTGTGATTGTAAGGGTATTGTCATTGCCTCTTGGAATGGATGCAACGTATAGGTAGGCCGTGCATTATCAATCGGAAAAGCCCGAGCCCGTCAAGCGGCTTCCTTCCCTCTTCCGGCACCATTCTCAATCGCGACAAATCCCTGACAATCTCCTTACACACGCATGACACCGCAGTTTCCGCCGATTGCTAAGGTGGACATATGTCAGACAGCAATTGCGTTTTCACTGTAACGACCACACTGATCGCAGACAAATTCACATGGAGCGCTGAACTCGCTGAGAAACACTGGCAATGAGGATTGGATATGAGTTTTGTTTTCATATTAGCAATGTTGGGCAGCTTTGCAAGCGTCAATTCGGACGTGCGAACCGACGTCTCACCGCGTCCTGTTGAAGTAATTGCGAAGCGATTTGCATTTGAACCAGACAGCATCACCTTGAAGAAGGGCCAGCCTGTCGACCTGGTTTTGAAAAGCACGGATGTGCCACACGGCATTCGTTTTCGCGAATTGAATGTTGAAGTGAAAGTTGCCAAGGGTGGAAGCAACGACGTGCATTTCACTCCGACGAAAACCGGCACCTTTATTGGCCATTGCTCTGTTTTCTGTGGAGCGGGGCACGGCTCCATGACACTTACACTGCACGTGGTGGACTGAGCATGCGCTGCGTAAGCTGTCTTGTCCTGATGATTCTGGTGACTGCGGCCGTCGGGTGTAAAGCGAACCGACCCAGTGCGGGCGAATCGAAGATTATCGAGAGCGCCAAGCACCACTTTCTTGTGGGCAACAAGCAGCAGAAGAATCCCCTCGCCCCCACAGCGGAGGCGATTGCCGATGGAAAGGAAGCGTTCTCTCACTACTGCGTGGCTTGCCACGGATTGGACGGACAGAACACTGGCGTTCCCTTCGCAGACCGAATGTCGCCGCCGGTGCCATCTCTCGCTTCACGAGGGGTGCAGGACTACACCGATGGTCAATTGAAATGGATCATCGACTACGGAATTGGACCCTCTGGTATGCCGGGATCGAGCGGCATATTGAGCGACGACGAAATCTGGTCAATCGTCGTCTACCTGCGGCACCTGCCGCCGCTCGGCAGCCAGGGCGAACCCGAAATGTACCGCTGAGCGACGATGACTCTGATCGACCATCACTCTGTGAAACTCTCGGCAGGCCGCTCCCAGCGACTGAAAGAAGCAATCCTAGCCAGCTTTTTTGAGCCTGCATTTGAGGTTCGGGTACGATTAGCCGAGTTCAGCTCGAATGATTGGGAACGGATTCTTTTCTGGCTCGATATCAGCGGACTTGCGCTCTATTTGCAGGATCGGCTTACTCGCCTTGAACTTGAAACATGCCTTCCCGAGTCCATCCGAATGAGGCTGGAAGAAAGCCTGAGAAACAATTGCGAGCGTACCGCGGATCTCTTTCGAGAAGCATCTGCAATCAGCCGGAAGATGGAATCGGAGCACATCTCCTTTGCACTTCTAAAAGGAATCACGCTCGCACCGGAATCGGTGCCGGACTGTGCTCTCCGCTCTCAGACGGATCTGGATTTCCTAGTTGCGGCAAGCGATGCAAGCGCAGCCAAGCGCGTCATTCTGGAGTTTGGCTATGCACTTCGTGCGCTGAGCGGGAAAACCATGGAGTTCAAAGCGGGATCGCTCAGCGAGCCGGACATTCGTAACATGTATCGGGTTCATTCGCAACGTGCGCTCGAATTGCACCTGCTGGCAAGATCGGAGAACAGCAAGAACTCGAATGGCGACAGGCTGGCACGAGCACGGGCACGTTGCTTTCACGGGGTCATGATTCCCGCATTGGCGCCTGCAGATGCCCTGATTCAGCAGGGACTGCATCTCTTCAAGCATCTCTGCGGCGAACATACGCGCGCATCCTGGGTGCTTGAATTCTGGCGGCATGTTCAATCTCGGCGCGATGATTTGGAATTCTGGAATGAGGTTAGGTCTGTCGCCGAGACCGAACCCCAAGCGAGCATCGCGCTGGGAGCCAGCACTTTGTTGGCGACGCTCGCATTTCGTGGAGAGTTTGCGCCGGAACCCCTCACGCGGTGGACGACCGACAGGCTGCCGCTTCCCGTCCGCTTATGGATCGAAACTTACGGCCGCCGTGTGTTGATGGCGGGATCGCATGGAAACAAGCTTTACCTGATACTTCGACAGGAGCTTCCGCAAGGCCGTGAAATGCGAACGAACATGCGCAGGCTTGTCTTTCCTTTGCACATGCCGCCGTCGATTACGCATGGCGAGCCAGGCGAGGCGCTCGTTACACGTCTCCGGCGTTACCGCATAGAGATCTGGCATGTGTTTGCCCGCATGTTCTTTCACCTGGTTGAAGGATTGAAGTACGCAATTGAATCGTCACGCTGGCAGCGGAGATTGACGGAGGCTGCACGGTGATCCAAATCTGCAATTCGATTAACGCGGCCGCTTTCCGTCGAACCTGTGCGCTCTTCGGTTTGATATTTATTTTTTCCTTTGGGTTCGGAACGCTAGCCGCAGCCCAAACCGCCACTTCGGCATGGCCGTCCACTCCGGAAGCAGATTCCGATTCAGCCGCTCGCGTTTCCGACGCGGGCTCGGATTCGACGGGGAATTCAACAGGCCGAAGCGACTCGAGCCTTGTCTTGTCACCTTCTCAGATTCTGGCGATCATGCAACAGGATCCGGAGGTGACCATCGAGTTGAAATCGTTACTTGCAGACGCCTCTCAGCAGACGGGCACGCCGCTGCAACCGGATGCAATCACCGACGAGATGCTCTACACACAGATCATATCCAGTAGCGACCTTCGGGCAAACATTACGGCTTTCTTGCGCGCACGTGGCTATATCTCCGAGACCGAAATGCAGCGCGGAGGATCGGGCCTTGATGCCGGCCAGGCGGCGACGGGGCGCTCGGAGACGCAACCCACCAGCGAATTGTCCCTGGGCGAGTTATCGAATCAACGGGTGTTGCAACCCGGAGCGGCGAGCAATGGGTTGACCTTACCGGATACCGAACGAGTTACTGCGCTGTCAAGAGAGCGGCAAGGAGTAACCGGGCGGCAGGCCAATAACCAGAAGAACCCTCGCACAATTACGGATGAACCCCAGGTGCTTCGCCGGCCTACCCCTTATAATCTGCAGTCCCTGCGTGATCTCTATGTGCAGATTCCCCCATATGGGGAGCCACTGAAGCGATTCGGCTCGGATGTATTTGTCAACCGCGATTCGGCTTCTTTGAGTCGAGGAGGCCTGTCGTCAAGTTCACCGCCGCTGGAGATTCCCGTAAGGCCGGACTATGTTATTGGTCCGGGCGACAGCCTCACAATCAACCTTTGGGGTGGCGTGACAGAATCGTTGAATCGTGTGATTGACCGTGAAGGCCGCGTCATGCTCCCGGAAACAGGGGAAGTTCAAGTGGCCGGGCTCAAACTGGACAACGCACAAGCCGTGATCGAAGGCGCGCTAAAGCCTCAGTTCAGAAACGCGCACGTTGCCGTAACTGTGTCTCGCTTGCGAACGGTACGCATTTATGTGGTCGGCGACGTGCAGCGACCGGGAGCATACGACATCAGTTCGCTTTCGTCCCCTCTGGGCGCGCTATTTGCGGCCGGTGGCCCTACCGCCGTTGGTTCGCTGCGCGTGCTGCAACATCTTCGGGACGGAAAACCAATCGGGGAAGTGGACCTTTACGACTTTCTGTTGCGCGGCGTACAAAACAACGATGACCGTCTTGTCACCGGAGATACTTTGCTTGTTCCGGCAGCAGGCCCCCAGGTTGCAGTCTCTGGAGCGGTGAAGCGCCCGGCCATCTATGAACTGCTCCATGAGAAAACCCTCGCCGCGTTGCTTGAGGAAGCGGGTGGAGTGACTGTAGCAGCGTCGCTTGGGCACATCACAATTGAACGGATCGACGCAAATCAAGGGCGCAAAACGGTTAGCCTGGACATCTCATCTTCAGAGAATCCCGATGCTCAACGCGCAGCCATAGCCACCTTTGAAGTCAAAGATGGCGATCGTGTCCGGGTTGCGCCGATCTTGCCGCAAAGCGAGAGAGTGATTTACCTCGAAGGACATGTCGTGAGGCCGGGGAGGGTGGCATACCGCGATGGAATGCGGCTGAATGACGTCTTGCAAAGCTATCAGGATCTGTTGCCGGAGCCCGCTGCGCGCGCAGAGATTGTGCGTCTCGTGCCCCCGGATCTCCATGCGGAGACCATTGACTTCAATGTCCCGGATGCACTGATCGGTAACGCAAACCTTCCGCTCTCTCCATTCGACACGATTCGCATCTTCGGTCGCTACGAACAGGACCCGCCCGACGTATCCGTCCGAGGCGAGGTGATGCGCCCCGGGACCTACGCGCTTTCAAAAGACATGACTGCCGCGCAGCTGGTGCGAATGGCCGGTGGATTCAAGCGGGATGCTTTGCTTACCAACGCCGATCTGATCAGTTACGAGGTGATGAATGGCGACAAGGTTGTGGGCGACCGTCGAGATCTCCGCATCGGGGATGCTGTGTTAAAAGGAGACGGCGAAGCGGATGCTGCATTGAAACCCGGAGACGTGCTCACTGTACATCAAATTACAGGGTGGGACGACATCGGGGCATCCATCATCATCGAGGGAGAAATCGCGCATCCAGGCAGTTACGGCTTTCGACAGGGCGAACATCTGAGCGACGTTGTAAGGCGAGCCGGAGGATTTCGAGAGACCGCTTATCCAGAAGGTGCGGTACTCACGCGCCCTGAAGTCCAGGCCCTCGAAGAGAAAAGTCGCGAAGAGCTGATCCGTCAAATTGAGACGAGCTCCGCAGCGGCACGCCTCTCTCCAAATGTCGCCTCCGGAGATCAATCGTCAACCTTACAACTCATTCAACAACAGCAGGAACAAGTCCTGGCTCGACTTCGGAGCCAGCCTGCGAGCGGCCGCCTGGTGATACATGTTAGTGCAAACGTCGACAGTTGGGCAGGGACGGCTGCCGACATCGAGGTCAGGAGCGGCGACCGGCTGCGCGTTCCCAAGAGGCCCGGCTTTGTCCTGATCACGGGGCAGGTTTACAACTCTTCAGCCATCACCTTCGTTCCGGGAAAATCCGCGGGCTGGTATTTGCAACGTGCGGGGCCGCCACCGAGATTGCAAATCGCAAAGAAATATTCATCATTCGCGCCAACGGGGCGGTAATCGGACGGCGCTCGGGCAATTGGTACGATCGCGATGTTCTCTCAACCCGGCTCGACGCCGGCGACGTGATTGTCGTGCCGCAGAGGATTGTGGGCGCTTCCCTTTTGTGGCGGAACTTGATCAGCACGGCACAGATCGCGGCTTCCATCGCGATCACTGCCGCCGTTGCAGGACTGTAGGTGTAAGATGCCAGTCGAAACCAAGGACGATCCAATTGAGTCAGCCCCGCTCCAGTCATCTACGTTCACCGCGAATGACGAAACGGCCCCAAACTGGGTTACAAACTTATCACTTCTTTGGGAGCGCAGGCTGATTCTGGTCCGCGGGGCGGGCATCGCATTGGTTGTCAGCTTGGTGATCGCTTTTGTGATTCCGAAACGCTACGAATCGACGACTCGCATCATGCCTCCTGAAAGTTCTGGTGCCAGCGCCGCAATGTTTGCTGCGCTGGCAGGCCACGGGCTCGACGGTGTCGGCGGCCTGCTCGCAAGCTTGCTTGGAGGCAGGACCAGCGGCGCTCTTTATGTGGATCTGCTGCGAAGCGGAACGGTTGCCGACCACCTGATCGATCGATTCCAGCTGCCGCACGCTTATCGCAAACGGTATCGCGTCGACACGGCTAAATATCTGGCACGCCACACCGAGATCGTCGATGACAAAAAAGAGCGGGGTCATAACGATCACGGTCACTGACACTGACCCCCAGCGAGCCCGCGATCTGGCCCAGGGATATTTGGACGAACTGAATCTTCTCGTCAATCGAACCAGCACTTCTTCGGCACGTCGGGAGCGCATGTTTATTGAGCAGAGGCTGCATGCCGTTAAATCCGAGCTTGAGGACGCTCAGCAAGGCCTGAGCGATTTCTCAAGCACGCATGCGACCATCGACATTCGAGAGCAGACGCATGCCATGGTAGACGCCGGAGCGAAGCTTCAGGGGGAACTGATCGCGACGCAAGGCGAATTGGATTCGCTGCGGCAGATTTATGGAGACGGCAACGTCCGCGTCCGGGCCGCTCAGGCACGCGCCGATGGTTTGAAACGCGAACTCGTAAAGCTGGGTGGAACCTCTGCTCAACTTCCCGCCGAGGGCGAATCCCCAGCCGGCACGGCGGGATTGGCCGGTGATGCCGGGGATGCGCTTTATCCGCCGCTGAGGCAACTGCCGCGGCTGGCCGTTCCCTATGCGGACCTCTATCGCAGAGTGAAGGTGCAAGAGACCGTCTATGAATTGCTGACTCAGCAGTATGAGATTGCCCGCATTCAGGAAGCCAAAGACATTCCAGTCGTCAACGTGATCGATGCACCGGGAATTCCGGAAAAGAAGTCCTTTCCTCCCCGGCTCATCCTGACATTCGCGCTCACAGCATTCTTCGTGTTGTCTACCTGCGCTGTACTTCTGTTCAAGGAAAGATGGAAGCACGTAAGCGCTACAGATCCTCGCAGGATGCTAGCCGCTGAAGTGTACGAAGCATTGCACGATGGAATGCACCGGCAAATTCGTTTTCCAAGAGGCGCTCGATGATGACCGGAGCAGCAGCTCAATTCGTCACGCGCGTTGGGGAAGCAAAGTCCTGCGAGGAGCTCAGCGTGCCCAGCGAACAGGGGGCCACGCAGCCTCTGCTTGTCATTCCTTTTTCAGTTGGATTCTATTTCTCATTTCGCACGATCGTTACTCTCATTGTGGTGCGTTTGTTCTTGCAAGAGCCTCGGATCGGTGTGGCAGCTAATCTGACCATCGAGTTTCTGCTGCTCCTCATCGTCGCTTTTCAAGCGGTCGGTCCCTCCGTTAGGCCGCTCGGCTGGCTGTTCCAGTTTTCAAGTTTCCAATGGGTGCTTGTCTTTCTCGCGTTTGCCGGCTGCAGCCTGGCGTGGAGCAGAACCGTATCGTTACCTGCATCCTTTCTATATTGGTGCGGCCTGGTCAGCGACGTGGCTCTCGTGGTGCTGCTGCTGCGCGTTGCGCCAGTCGAGGCAGTCGCACATTCTCTGATGAAGGGATTTATCTGGGCCACTTGCCTGCTGGCGTTGACCGCTTGGATGATGCCCGTAGGGTCCGACCTCCGCCTTGGCGACCTGGAGTACTTCAATACCAACCAGATCGGCAATCTCTGCGCGTTCGCTATTTTCCAGGCTCAATATCTGATGTGCCGCAAGGAGTGGAAGTCGAAGTCCTCGATCATTTTTCTGGTCATCACCCTCGTCCGCAGCCTGAGCAAAACCACCCTGGTTGCCTTCGTAGTCAGTGAAGTCTATCTCATCGCTCGCGACGGGTCGATGAGCCGGAAGACCAAGATGGGCATTGCAGGAGCAGCGCTGCTTGTTGTGTTGATCTTTTGGGGCTTGTTTCAGTCGTACTACTCCGTCTACACCACCACCGGGAACCAGGCACAAACGCTGACGGGGCGGCTGGCGATATGGGGCTATAGCCTCGATGCCGCGCTTGAGAGGCCATGGGTTGGGAATGGTTTCGATTCCATGTGGAAGGTCTTTCCCACTTTTGGAAGTGACCAGTTTGAAGCGAGGCATGCGGAGAATGAGTTGCTGCAGCAGTTCTTCGCCTACGGCATCGTGGGGGTTGTAATGCTGTGCGGTTTGTACGGCAGTTTGTTTCGAAACATTCGCCGCCTTCCGCGAGGGCCCATCAAGACAATCTTTATCAGCATTCTGCTGTTCATTTTCGTCCGTGGTTTTGCCGAAGCGGAACCGTTCGATTTGCTCCTGCCCTTGTGGGCAATGACCCTCATCGGCTCCATTGTGGCCGCCTCGATGCGCACCGAGAAGTCCTGCCTCCACATTCGCTCAACAGATGCCAATTCCGCCGCCATGATTTGCCAATCGCGCAAGAGGTCGACGCTATGAAAATCGTCATCGCAGCTCTGTCAGCACCGGTGCATCTAAATGGCGTCTCCCGTCATGCTGCCAATGTTGTTCGAGGCCTGCTCACGCGGACTGAAGCCTCGGAAATTCACATGCTGGTGGGCGCATGGCAACTGCAGGCGTTCGAACAAGCGGTGGCACAGGATAACTCGCGGCTCCATATTCATCCCATAAGCATTGGGCGCCGATTGTTCAGTCGCAATTTGTGGTACTACAGTGAACTGCCGCGGATCGCCATGCAACTCGATGCGGATGTGGTTCATCTCGCCTACCCGGTGCCCGTCGCATCGGGTGCGTTTCATTGCCCCATTGTTGTAAGTCTGCACGATCTCTATCCGTATGACATACCCGGAAACTTCGGATTCCCCAAGAGCGTCTTTAACCGACTAGTTGTGCGCCAATGCCTGCGCTTGGCTGACGCTATCGCCTGCGTTTCGGAAAGCACCCGTGAGCGCCTTGGACACTGGCTGGGAACGGATTTCGCGGATCGGGCAGTCACCATACTGAACGCGGTTGAGCCGGTATCAGTGGCGTGCGCCAAAGGGCCAGCGACATTGCGAAGATGCCGCTCTTTCGTTCTCTGCATAGCACAGCATCGTCGCAACAAGAACATCGCCCTGGCGCTGGAAATCTTCGACCGCGTGCTACGATTGGGAATTGTTTCCTCAGAAACGGCTCTTGTAATCATCGGTGTTCCGGGTCCGGAGACAGCGCAGATTCAGCGTCAGATCCGGAAGCTCATGCTTGAAAGACAGGTCGTACTGCTCAGCGGAATCTCCGATTCTGAATTGCAGTGGTGCTATCGAAACTGTAAGCTATTGCTCGCGCCGTCGATTGTCGAAGGTTTCGGTCTACCGGTCGCAGAAGCTCTCCTGGCAGGTTGTAGAGTCGTCTGTTCCGATATCCCTGCTTTCCGTGAAGTCGGAAGAGATGCATGCCAGTATGTTGCCCTTGGACGAGGGGAGATAGATGGATTTACCGAAGCAATTCGGAAAGCGCTAGGCTCATGCCGCCAGGCGCCTTCGTCCCTGCCGTGGCTGGAAGTCGATGCGGTCGCAGAAAAATATATCCTCCTCTATCAGCATTTGCTTTCATGTCACGTGAGGCCGGGTTATAAGCCGCTGCCAACTTCACCTATTGGAGGTCCAAGCGGCGTATAATCGCCTTCAAATGTTTGGGATAGAGTCGAGCGCCGACTCGGGGCCTAAATGTCAGCATTTTGTCATTTGTGAGCAGATTTTGGCTGGAGCGGATTGAATTCGGAGGAGAATATGAAAATGGCAAAGGATCTGGACTCTCCCGCTACAGAACGCGAAGAGGGTGCGCCCATCGCCCGCCTGGGCACCATTTTGGTTGTAGAAGATGACCCGCGTATGCAGAAGGTTCTCCAGCGTTTGTTTGCTAGTGAGCAGTACAACGTCATCACCGCAGGAGACGGTCAAACGGGACTCGCCATGTTTCGCGCACAGCGGCCACTGGCTGTGATCCTCGATCTCATTCTGCCGGAGATATCCGGCCGCGAGCTTTGCCAGAGTATGAAAGCGATATCGAACGATACGCCGGTGATTGTGCTGAGCGCAGTAGCCGAAGTCGTCGACAAGGTTTTGCTTCTCGAACTCGGAGCAGATGACTATGTGACCAAGCCGTTCAGTCCCCGCGAGTTGATGGCGCGTGTGCAGGCCGCGATCCGGCGGCATCGCCGACCCGCTGCGGCACTCACTTATCGATTTGCCGACTGCGAGATCGATTTCAAAAAGATGACCGCTTTTCGGGGCGAAGTTCCCGTTCTTCTGACCTCGCATGAGTTCCGGCTCTTAAAGTTCTTTACCGAGAATGCAGAGCGGGTGCTCAGCCGCGAAGAGCTTCTCAATGAAGTCTGGGGATACGACTGCTATCCCACAACTCGGACGGTCGACAACCAGATTCTCAAGCTCCGGCAAAAGCTGGAACACGACCCGTCGAACCCGCAACATTTTCTGACGATCTACGGCGCAGGATACAAATTTGTCCCATGACCCGATAGCGCCCGCAAATCGAACTCCAGGCTCCAGTTCAGTTGCGTTCCAAACGCGAGAGCATCGGGGCATACGGACACGTGTGCTGCTGATTGCCGCGACGGCAATCATCATTGCGAGCGCTACTTTTGCCAGCCTACTGACGATTCGCCACCGCTTGCAGGAGGTGGTGACGGCGAATCTTTCCGCGGATCTTTTGCGTTCGATCGCGACCTTCGAAGATATGCAGATACAGAGGATGAGCGCGCTTGATCGCGAGAATTCACTGCTTGCCGATCTACCCAGTCTGAAAGCGTTGATGACCACCAGCGACGAACGGACGATTGAAGATGGAGCTGTGGAGTTCTGGAAGGTCGGCGGCAACGATCTCCTCGCTCTGGCGAACAGAGATGGACGCGTTGTTGCGGCGTACGACGAAGGAGATCGCGCGACCCCAACTTTGCGGGCCGATCTGGAGTCGTTGCTCAGTGGATCGCCCCACCCCTATGTCGTTAGCGGAAATCGTCTCATCGCCTGCTCGATGAAGCCGCTCTACTTCGGCAGCCAGGCAGAAGGGACAATTCTCGGCTACGTGGTCAGTGGATTTTATATCGACCGGAGTACCGTTGGACAACTCAGCCGCGCAACCGGAGTTGAGGCAATCTTCAAGACGAGACAGCGCATCTTAGTCAGCTCGCTTTCCTCTGCTGCGAATGGAGCACTGGATGCAAATCAGATTTCCGGACCGCAAGGCCGGTCAGATCCAGGTACTGTCAGGATAGGAGGGGAGCGATACCTGGCGGTGGCACGAGACCTCTCGCCTAGCGCCTCGGCGCCTCTCGAGTTGATCGAGCTGAAGTCTCTCGATCAGGAAGAACGTTCAATTCAGCAGGTCGACCGCCTGGTTTTGCTAGCCGGTTTACTCGCCCTCGTGCTGGGTACTGGTCTGATGACCGTTCTTTCTCGTGCAGTGACACGTCCTCTGGAAGACCTCAACGCTGGAGTGCGTGCGTTTGCGGCAGGAGACAGTTCGCACATACTGCCCTATCGAGGCACGATGGAAGTGCGAGAACTGAGCACAGCCTTTGCGGCCATGCGGCGAGAAATATATCAGGCTAATCAGGCTTTGCTTGAATCGGAACGGCTGGCGACCATCGGGCGCATGGCAAGCTCCGTTTCACACGATTTGCGCCACTATCTCGCCGCAATCTATGCAAACTCCGAATTTCTCGCTTCGGGGCGCTTGTCGGATGAAGAGCGCACCGAAATCCTTACCGAGATCCGCTCCGCAGTGGATGGCACTACCGAATTGCTTGAGTCGTTGCTCATTTTCAGCAGAAGTGGACCTGGAATCCGACGGTCGCACCAGCTCGTAGCAACGCTGGTCGATCGGGCCGTAGGGCTCGTGCACTCGCATCCGGATGCGGCAAAGGCGGAATTCGAGGTGCGGAATCACCATCCGACAGAGACGGCGGCGATTGTGGATGGAAAACAGATTGAGCGCGCGATTTATAACCTGCTGCTGAATGCGTGCCAAACCGTTCGCTCGACCGATGAACGGGCCCACATCATTGTTACACTCGAGGTTCGTCAGGCAGACATCATTCTAGAAGTGGCGGATAACGGCGATGGAGTCCCTGAGAATATCCGGAGCACACTCTTTGAACCGTTTGTCAGCGAGGGTAAGCAAAAAGGGTCAGGCCTGGGATTGACACTCGCGCAGTGCATTGCCAAGGAGCACGGCGGTGACGTAGTTCTGGTCAGCAGCCGTCAGGGAGAAACTATCTTCCGGATGTCGCTCTCGCGCGGGTTTCTTGATACTCCGGCGTCAACCCCGGAAGACCGAACAAGAGTGAGGACGGGATGAAGCAGAACTCCTTCGCACCTATTCACTTGACAGGCAGCATCGTTCACAGAGGAGCACCCGGCACATTCGTTTTGTGTTGTGTCCTCGTAGCATTCTTCTGCTCGAGCGAAGCAATCGCCCAGGACGACCTCGCGCAACATGTACAGCAGTTGACCGATGCGATGAACCGGATTCAGGCCCAAATGGAAGACTCCAAGCGCCAGCTTGACGAAATGCGTCAGGAGCTTGCGAACCTTCGGAAACAGATGGGCGCCAGCGAAGCGCCAGCGCCTCAGCAGCAATCAGCGGAATCGGCAGCGGCGGCACTGGCAGCGCAGGTTGAAGATCTCAAAGAGCGGCAGACCATGCAGGAGTCGCAAATCGCAACGCAGGATCAGACCAAGGTGGAGAGCGAATCGAAATATCCCGTCAAGCTGAATGGGCTGATTCTGATGAATGGTTTTGTGAATACCGGAATGGTGGACTCGGCACCTACACCAGCGCTCGCACTGGCTGGAGCGGGAAGCACCGGGGCTTCGGTGCGACAGACGATTTTGGGACTAGATGCGCGTGGTCCGCATCTGTTTGGCGCGCGAAGTCACGGCGATCTGAGGATTGACTTCGATGCAAGCGTACCCGCTGCAAACGGCTATGCAGGAGGTTATGGTATCGATTTGGTCCGGTTGCGCACCGCACATGCCGCGCTGGAGTGGACTAGCACTCAGGCTTTCTTCTCGCTGGACCGCCCAATCCTCAGCCCCAATTCGCCTGACTCCCTCACGGCTTTGGCCGAACCTCCGCTTGCCTGGTCGGGAAACTTATGGAGTTGGAATCCGCAATTCGGCGTGAGCCATGATTTCTCACTCTCGTCTGCGCAAAGTCTACGCACCCAATTTGCCTTAATCGATGTCGCCGACGCACCCACCACCCGAAGTCCAACGACAACGTCCGGCGTGCTCATCTCGCCGACCACTGCGGAGAATAGCCGCTGGCCCGGGGTTGAAACCCGCATCGCACTACTTGGATCCAACAATGCTAAAGGTGCTGAGATCGGCGTCGGCGGGTTCTACGCGCCGCGTCGGTCTGCGGGGATGGACGCGCTTTGATTCGTGGGCGGGAACGCTCGATTTTCGCTTGCCGCTGCCTGCGCGTATGGAGCTAAGCGGCAGTTTCTATCGAGGTCTTGGCCTCGGCGGGCTTGGTGGAGGAGCTTACAAGGATTATGTCTACAGGTCCAATGGTCTTGAGTCCTATTTCCTGACGCTCGACGATGTCGGTGGATGGGGGCAATGGAAGCAGCGGGCCGGCGAAAGGTTGGAATTCAACGAGGCGTTCGGAATAGATGGCGTTCCCGCTGGCCAGCTACGTCCTTTCTCGGCGCCAGCCTACACGGTGTATCAGAACCTGGCACGCAACAGGACCTTCACGGGCAATGTTATATATAGCCCCAGTGCGTATCTTCTTTTTTCACTCGAATACCGGCGCATTGAATCTTCGCTGGTGAATGCACCAACGAATGCAAGTGACGTGATTGGAGTGGCGGCCGGGTACAAATTCTGAATATGCCGACCACGCGGAACCATCGCCGGAATCGCTATGTGCTCTGCGCACTCTTTCTGGCGTGCGTCTTCGCTCGAGCACAAAGTCCGGCGCAAGTCGATGTGCACATGCGACTCGGAGACTCTGTGCACCCACACGACCGCTTGCCTCCTGCAGTCTTGTGGCTGAAGCCGCTGCCTGGTGCTCCGCAGCAGTCTTTTTTGCCCAAGGGTCATTACACACTGCTTCAGAAGAACCGGATGTTCAATCCGCACTTGTTGGTGGTACCGGTCGGCAGCGTCGTGCTGTTTCCCAACGCTGACCCCTTTTTCCATAATGTTTTTTCTCTGTTCAACGGCAAGAGGTTCGACTTGGGACTCTATGAAGCCGGATCGACGAAAGCCGTAGATTTCTCTCGCGAGGGGGTTTCTTACATCTTCTGCAATATTCATCCTGAGATGAGCGCCGTGGTCCTGGCGCTGTCAACTCCGTTCTACTCCATCGCCGATTCTACTGGTTCGTTTTCCATTCAAGACGTGCCCGCTGGTGATTACGAGATGCACGTGTGGGTGGAAGGTTTCACACAGCCCGCACTCGATCGTCTTGCGCGCAACATGCATTTGGAGCCCGGCTCTGGAAACCTGGGCGTGCTCGACACTTCAGGAGTTGCGCGACAGCCCAAAAGCCATTTGAATAAGTTTGGCCAGCAATACGATGAAGGCCCCAGGCAGCCTTACTGAGCCCTCTTCTTGCGTGAGCAACCTTGGTTGCATTCGTACTCGTGGGCGGGCGCGTTAACCTTCGAAAGATCTGTAGTTGAAATGCATCGAGTCCCTTCGATAGGTATGGGCATGGGCATGGGCATATAGGTCCTCAGTCCGCCGAGTTGCAGACTAATGCGCCACAGAAACAAGGGGTTGCTGCGCAGGTAGCGCCACAACAAACGTCGCGGCTCTTGAATGACTCTGTGCAACCACTGCAGGCCGGCTTGCTTGACCCAACGCGGAGAGTCCTGAATCCGCCCAGTGTGAAAGTCAAAAGCCGCGCCTACGCCAAACATGAGCCTGGTGTTGAGCCTCGGCAAATAGCTGCGCATGAATTTCTCCTGCTTCGGCGTGCTGATACCGACCCAAAAGATATCGGGCTTGCAGTTGTTGACCTGCGCAATCAGTTCCTCTTCTTCCTTTTCCTCGAGATCCCGGAAAGGCGGAGTATACGTGCCGACGATTTGAGCCGCTGGAAAGCGACTTTGGAGAGAAGCCGCAAGCTGATCCGCCACCCCCTCATTCCCCCCATAGAGAAAATGCCTGCATCCGGCAAACTCCGCACGGCGAAATACTTCCATCATCAAATCCGGGCCCGCGACTCGCTCCATCCGGTCGTGTCCCTGCAGGCGGCCGACCCAAACCATCGGCATTCCATCCGGCACCGCAACCGCCGCGCCCGCAAATGCAGCCGCAAGTTCCGCGTCACGCTGCGCTTCCATCACGCTGTGCACTCCAATTGCGCATACGTAACCTTTGCGGCCACTTCTGAGTGTGTCGGCAACACGGCATACGGCCCGCTCCATATCCAACGCTTCCACCTGGACACCGAGAACGTTCGCACAGGGATTCTCGCCTGCAGACAGCAATCTGTGGGCATTGCCGATCGTACGCCTTGCCGAAGCAGTTGCGCGCGTGACCGCGGTTTGGGTGCTCATCTCAAGCTTTCTCCCAGAGAGCTATTGGAGTTTCTTCAGAGACGGAAGGGTTGCGAAAGAGCATCGCAGTCAGGGGAATGTAGACGAGTAGCGTCACAGGTCCGTAAAACAGGCGGCCGACTGCGATCCCGTACAGGCCAAAGCGGGGAAGCAAGATGGCTATCAGCAGTATCATCAATGTTCCCCCCGACAGATTGAACCAGGTTACGGCGCGTACCCGGCCCAATGCGAGAAGCGCATAAGTTCCGGTGGCGCTCAACCCTGCCAATGCTGTGCTCCAAGTGATGACCGGAAGCAGTGGGCCGCCGACATGGGCCACAGCCGGGCCTCCCAAAGCCTTCAGAAGGTAGCCCCCAAAGATGAGCAAGGCAGCAGTACCGGTCGCGACCAGCAAAAGATTCGCGCCGAATGCGAGCAGAACCGTTCGCCTGAGTGTCACCATGTCCCCTGAGCGCCGAGCAGATAGATATGGAAACAGGAAGTGCAATCCAGAGACGGCGAGTCCATAGATCGGCTGAGCCAGTTGCACGCAAAGCGCATACGAAGCAACGGCGGCCGCACCCATCGAGACGCCAGCGATTAGACGGTCAACTTGCCCAAGCAGGAGCCCTGCGACGGCCTGGATCCAGGTAAATATCCCGAAGCCGAAAAGAGCTCTCGTGGCACCGCCATCGAAAGACGGCCAGAGAGACGGGACCCGCAACAGCTTCTTCAGATAAATAACCTGCAGACGCAGGCTGGCGATTGTCACAAGCACCGTTGCGGCCATTACCCAGACGACGCCAAGCCCGGCGAGGGGTAGCACGGCCACAGCCGCCAGCGTCAGGACCCGGCCAAACACGCTGATTCGCACCGCATGTCCATATCGTTCAAAACCTCGCTGCGTGCTTATGCACACGCTCTCGATCCCTCGCAGAAGCATCAGCAAACCGGCGAAGAAGAGCGACCACATGCACTCGAAACGCAAGGTCGTATCCGATTGAGCAATGCGACTCGCAGCCGAAGGTGCCAGCAGGATTGAAATCGACATCATTGCGACGCCAATGGCTAAATGAATGCCCAGAGTGCTGCGCACGGTGCGCACGAGATCGAAGGGACCTCCGCTGCTGCGCGAGATCGCGACAAAGTGAATATTCGCATCTCCAAATCCGGAAGCAATGATTGAACCGGTACTCACCGCCGCGGTTGCTATCGCCCAGACGCCATACTGCGCAATCCCCAATGTCCGCAATGCGATTGGAGCCACGATCAGCATGCCTAGCGGATATGTCAAATAATCGAGAATGCCGAAAGCTGCGTTCGACGCGTGACTGGCGATCGCGCTCTTAGGTAGAACGGTGTAACCCATTGACATTAAAGGTAGCGACCGGGGTAATTTTGTGTGTCAGATGACGGTCAGACGAATGTCATTGCTTTGTCACAATGGAAGAAGAGCGACAACGATGATTACTACCGGGGTCCTTCAACACGCGACAAGCCACAACGGAGGAGTTCGGGCTACCGTTCAGGGTTGGCGACAACGGTTTCTTGCTTCTCCGATAGGCCCATCCGAGCAGTATGGCTGAGAGGAACGCCGCAACGACTGCTGCACCGCTGTTTCCCAACAGGACTGTTGGATACCCGAACCAGACAATGCAGCTCCCCGTGACCACCGCCGCAGCCGCCTGGCAAATCGCTCCGGATATGTTTTGAATTGCTGAGGCGGTGCTGCGCTCTTCTTCGGGATATTTTCCATCAGAAAGCTGTATATTCCCGGGCCACACATCCATTGCGCCCCGGTATAGCCGAGATAGAGGGCCACGGATATCGGGATGGCGCTCAGGTTGCCCATCGAGAAGAGCGCGACGCCTGTCGCTGCCTGAGCGCATACGATCCCGGCAACTGTCCCGATCTTGCGGTAAAGGAGCGGGGCTAGCAGAACTGCGCCAAACTGTATGAGTTGCGATGCCGAGAAGATGACGCCAACATGCCGAAGCGGAATGCCGAGATGTTGTTGCAGGTAAACAGCCGCAAAAGGAGGAAACGATCCGGTCACGATAGTCCAGACGATGAACGGCGGAAGGAACCAAAGCAGAAAAGGATGAAAGACTCGAATCCGATGCGTTCCAGCCTGTTCGGTGGCTTCAAAGCGAAGACTCAGGATCGGAAAGACACCGAGGAGAATGACCCCACACGCAAGCAGGAGGACGATTCGGATGTTCCCGGCAATCGAGCCGGTGTGACTCGCCCTTTGAAGGATTTCCGGCAGGTATCCCCCTGTCAGTCCAGCCAGAGAGCCCAGGCCGATTCCGGTGGCGAAATTAATACTGAACCCGGCCACGCGATTCTTCTCGTTGGTCAATTTCGCAATCGCCGGAGAAAAGCAGATGGGCCAACTACAGAGTGCTATCCCCGTAAGGAACGCCAGTCCAATCTGAGCCGGCGGCCAAAGAATGAATGTTCGAAGAATGGAAATGAGCGGGGCAACAATGAGACTGAAGAGAAGCATTCGTTGCAGGCCGAACCGTCTGACAAGAATCATGACCGGAATCGATCCCGCAACGTTGCCCAGCGTCATGGCCCCGGTAATGAGGCCCAGAGTCTTCTCGTTAAAGTGAAGGTCGGTGAGAAACAGGTTGAAGAGAAAGAAAAACAGGCCCACTCCAAAATCGAAGAAGAAGGCGGCAGCGAAGAATTTCCAAAAACTGGAGCTGAACTGCATGGCAAACGCTCGCACCAGTGCAAGCATGTTGCTCACGATGCGAGTAAGCCTCTCTGTCGAGGCGCCGGTCGGCGCCGGCACTACTGCCCCTCTCGCGCCAGTTGGCCCAGCCGTTGAATGGCCCAATCAAGATCGGTATAGCGAAGCTCGAACACACCGCGTTCAAGCAACTGATCGGCTATGCGCATTTGGGCATCCAGCAATTCCGGCACACTGCACAACGGTTGGTAGATGACGCATTTGGCGACGTCAGTCGGAAAGCCGGTCAATTCCTGTCGAGGCCCAGCATGCCGATTCAAGAATACGACGTGGCGGACTTTCGCGGTATCGGCAGCAGTAATTTCCCGAAGGGAAGTTGGGGAGAGTTCAATAGACGGCTTTCCGGTTTGTGCCCGTTGGATGATCGGACAACCATGCAATTCCGGAAACATTTCCTCCGCTGAAGGGCGGAAGCGAAACATCTTGCAGTTTCCTACAACCAGCCCGTCTTCGCGTCCATTTATAAAAAAGCTCCCATCATCGGTGATATAGGTCCATCCTGCACGCGCGCAGGCATAGGAAAGCGTCGACTTGCCTGCTCCGGAATCGCCGCAAAGTAGAATTCCGCAACCCTCAAGCGCAATGCAGGCCGCGTGCACCGGAGTGGTGAAGCGCGTTGCAATCTGACAGAGCGCACAAGCTTCAAGAAAGTAATAGCGCAGATAGCTTGGGTAGGGGAGTACATCTTGCGTAATCCGGATACATGAGTATCCCTTCGACATATCCGAGACCGCGAAGTTGTCTCCATTTGCAATATTTGAGCAGAGATGCCCCCGCATGCGGGAGTTTGGAGCGGGCGGGCATTCGCCCGTTGTTCCTTCTGTGACTGCAACTTCCAACTGGAGAGGAGGCGTGTCGAATAGCTTGCTGGAGTTTCCCCACATGTAGCCCGCAGCGTCAATTACCTCCTCGGAGTTAGTCGAGATCTCCAGGGGAAAACCCAGTGGATAGAATGTCATTCGAATCGGCAGATCCATTCGAGCCAACATGGGATCAGCTAAAACAACCGGCTTCGATGCGGCCAGAGTTGCCGGATCTGCTCAATCGACAGCATCTCCAGCGTCGGCCTCGGATAAGCCGAAAAAGTAGTTCTCATTGTAGAAACCCTCTTAGTCAAAGTCAAAATTGATACTTCAGCGCGAGTTGAATGATGCGCGGATTGTTCGACTTCGAAGTGATCTTCCCAAAGGAAGGGCCGAAGGTGATTGTGTTGTTCGGGTTGCCGAAGTTGGGAGTATTGGTTATGTTGAAGAACTCGGTTCTGAAATGGATTTTTTGTGACTCAAACACCGGGATTGCGCGCTCCAACGCCATGTCGATATTGCGTTGACCCGGCCCGCGGACCAGGCCGACACCGCTGTTGCCAAAATCCGTATCAGAGGGGCTGGTCCCGTTCGGCGCTTCCGGCGCTGAGGTGAAGGCAGCCGGATTCAGGTACTGTCCAATCACACGCGAATAGAGCGAACCCGATGTTGAAGGGCGCGCGCCGCTCAGTTGAGCCCGATTTTCAAATGGAAAGTTCCCGTATACTGCGCCCGCGCCTTCGTCGAGAATCGTGATCGGAGTCCCCGATTGTGCAGTGAGGATTCCGGAGGCCTGCCACCCCGCAATCGTGTGTCGCAACAGCCTAGGCATCGAGGCGAAGGCCGGCGTATCGTAGGTGAGGCTCAGCACCCCACGGTGAGTCCGGTCGAAATCAGTCGGCCCATACGATTGACGCGGATTCGCCTGATCATTGGTCGACAGCCATAATTCGAATACCTGACTTCCCGAGGAGCCGCTGGTCTCGTCAAGGTTTCTGGACCATGTGTAGCTACCCAGAAACTCTAGCCCATGGCTGAATCGCTTGGTGATGCTGCTCTGCAGCGAGTTATAGTTTGAGTTATACCGGGTTTCAGCAGCCAGCGCACCCGCGCTGACTCCCGTGAATGGCAGACGCTGAATTACGTTGGCCGCGGAATTGGTGGTTTCTCCATTCACGGGGTTTGTCGAGCTGGCAAGCAACGCCTGATTGAACTCAATGCTTCCAGCAACGTGCAGCGACCTGGTCCCGACGTAGCCTACTTCAAACAGGTAGTCATGTGCGATCTCAATCTGCGTGTTGAGGTTGTATTCCTCCGTATAGGGATCAGTGATATTCCTGGCGACCGCCGTAATGCTCGGACCTCCGCCGGGAATGCGCGGACTGAAGATGGGATAACTTGACTGACTTGGCAGCAAGGGGCTGAATGGCGTCTGGAGGGTTGCTGGGCCATTCGCGGGTCCGAATGCAAATTGAAACGTCGAGAATGGCTCCTGCGCAACCAGACTCTCTACTATCCCGGCAGAAAGCCGGTCGAAATACATTCCATAGCCGCCACGCAGCAAGACGGTCGGGCGATGGAAAAGACGAAGCGCGAAACCGATGCGCGGAGACACGTCGCCGTGATTTGTCGGCCAAAGGTCCGGGCTGGATGACTTGATCACGCCGGGAGGCACGGGACCTCTGAAGTTGGAAGGAACTACAAATCCGCTAAGCGTCCCTTCGGGAGGTGCTGAGCGGGTTGCGATCCTCGTGTCGAAAGTCGCCAGTCTTCCGTTGATATCAGAGGGCGCGCCGAATATTTCGTAACGCAGACCGGCGTTGACGGTGAGGCGAGAAGCTACTTTGATATCGTCCTGAAAGAATGTAGCGAAATCGGTATAGCGTTCGTCCAGGCGAAAAAGCCCGGAACTGCCGCCGCTCGTGGTTACATTGCTGCTTCCAGTTGGGCTGCCGTTTTGCGCGGCGCTTTCGCCAAGCAAAAAATCGTCGAAAGTGCGGATATCCAGGAGGCCATCAGTCGAGAATGGCGCATGGACATCCACTTGATGGCGCTTCGCCTCCGCACCCATGCGCATGGAATTTCTGCCGTGGGTTATCGAAACCGTGTCCTGCCAGATAAAGCTGTTGGTCACCTGCCACTGCAACGGTGTTCCCGAATCGCCGACCGTAAATAGCCCATCAATGGTGATTCCCGGAGCGGCGATTTTATCTCCGGATGTACCGATCGGGGACTCCGTGCCGAGATCGGAAGCCAATATCGGATTCGATACCTCGGAGATCCCGTCAAAGCGCATGTAGCCGGCGCGGGCGACATTCACCACATTCGAGTTGAACGCGTGCGTATCCCCCAGAACAAGCATCGCGTTCTGGTCGAGTTCGTTCGTGGGCCACCCCGGCACCGTTGCTGCATTCGGTGAGAACGGAAATATGGTAGGCGCCCGCGAGTAGAAGAACTTTCCCGATAACTGATTCTTCCCGGTGATTACCTGGTCAAGGTTCGCGGTGTATTGATCCTCGTTGTAAGAAATGGGAGGCGCAAAGGTCGATTCACCAATAGGAATCTGTGTTGGATCGGTGGCGGGAAGATTGATCTGGGGGGTGGGGACTGCATATTGGCCATTGGGAAACTTGAAGTTGAGTAGTGCCAGCGCCGCGGGATTGATATTCGACCCATTGCATGACACTTGCGTTCCGCCCGCGGCTGTGGGATAGGCACAGAACTGCGCACCTAAAGTCGCTGCTGATCGATCGGCCGTAAGTTGAGGCAGGATCGCCGTCGTCTCGCCACCGACACCGTTGCTAGACCGAAGTCCCTGATACGCGCCAAAGAAGAATGCCTTGTTTCGCCAAATCGGTCCCCCCGCCGCGGCTCCAAATTGATTCTGCTTGAGGACCGGCCGCGCCTGATTGGTCAGCTTCGAGAAGAAATCGTTGGCGTTTAGTACATCGTTTCTTAGGAACTCCCACACCGTTCCATGGAACTGGTTGGTTCCCGTCCTGCTGATCACATCGATGTTGGCGCCGGTGCCTCGTCCGTAGGTTGCATCGTAATTTCCGGTTTGCACCTTAAACTCCTGGATGGTGTCTGGCGCAGGAACAGCAACGCCCACTTCTTCGCCATCGGCCGCCGCGGAGTTTTGCGCGAGATTGTTCGCGTCGACGCCGTTAAACTGAATGTTGTTTGCGGTTGTCTTGTTCCCGTTTGCGGTCACATCCTGTGTGCCTCGCCCAGGCGCTGTGGCATCGGGCAACCCAACCACGATCCCAGGCGACAACGACAGAATCTGCGTGTAGTTGCGGTTTGCGAGCGGTAATGCTTCGATGGCTTCTTGATCTACGGCGCGCCCCAGAGCGGAACTCTGCGTCTGAGCAATCTCGGTGTCTGCAGAAACCTCCACTGTGACTCCAGCCTTCGCGATCGCCAGGTGGAACTCAAGTGTGCTCGTCTCGCTCACTACAACCCGAACAGAATGCGCTGCTTTCTCATCGAAGCCCGTCACCTTGACGGTCAACGAATACGATCCCGGAGTGAGAAGCGGCACCGTGAAGACTCCCGATGCATCCGTTGCTACTGATCTGGACGCATGCGTAGCTTCGTTCTGAACGGATACAAGAGCATGGGTCACAGTGCGCCCTGCAGGATCGAACACGGTTCCCTGAATCGCGCCTGTTCCCGGCGTCTGCGTGCGCGAAGAGATCGTCAGCAGAAGAAGCAAGCCAAGTACTGTTGCAGTATTACGTAGGCATCTTTGAATCATTTCGCTCGCCACCTCAGAAGCATTTCTGTTTCGCAGTCAGGTTACGGATTAAGTTCTATGCGGCTTGTCACTTGCATGTCTTTCTATTGTCAATTTGGCGATTGACCCGCTGAGAAGTCAGGGACATCGACTTCAAACAGCAGTTAGCTCGCATGCTCTTTCCATGGCCGCGAAGACGCGAGGATGGATCTTTACTGACCCGTTCCGCGCAGAACAACGCCCAGGGTTCGAAACAGGATCTTTACATCCAACCAGAAGCTCCATTTCTCAACATAGGCTGTGTCGAGCGCGATGTAGCTCGCAAAGGATGGATTTTGTCGAGACTTGATCTGCCACAATCCCGTGAGGCCAGGCAGGACGGCAAGCCGAATCAAGTGCTCCGGAGCGTACCGCTCCACCTCCGAAGCCAGAGGAGGACGCGGCCCAACCAGGCTCATCTCGCCACGAAGAACGTTGAAGAGCTGGGGAAGTTCGTCCAGGCTGTGTCTACGCAGAAACTTGCCGACGCGCGTGACGCGCGGGTCATTTGAAAGCTTGAAAAGTATTGTGTCGCGCTCGTTCAACACTGCAAGTCGCGCCTGGAGAGAATCCGCGTTCTTCACCATCGTTCTGAATTTGAAGCAAGGAAAGGCGTAACCATTTTTTCCAATTCGTTCCGAGATGTAGAAGATCGGCCCGGGGCCATCCAGATAGATCAGCACCGCAAGCACGACCAGCAGCGGCATCATGAGCACCAATGACACAGCCGCAAAGGTAACGTCGACGAGGCGTTTGAGAGCCCACGCCGATTTGTGAGGCCCAAGATGCTGGAAACAGTCTGTGGCAATCGTCGACATGAATTGAAAATGCTCGGTGGCTCTAGCCTGGAAACCCTGAGCGATCCCTCGATAAATCAACCGTAGCGTTCCACAGCTTAGCGAAGTGTCAGCACGCTGCATTCGCTTTGTCAGTGGATTGTCACGAGTTGTTTTGGAAGGGTTTAGATAGGTTTGGACCTCGAATACCGCAAGGGGGGATTAGGTCCTCCAAAAGGCGCCGGCATGATGACATTTGGGCCGTTGTTCGCTATAACTGTCCGAGCAGCAAGTGAAGACTAAAGCCGATGCGGTTCGAGCCCTATTCGGTATGGGACCTTACGATCCCGGTTGGCTTTCGACGAGCACAGGCTATGAGGAATATACAAATGAAGTATTCTCAGACAATCATGCTTTTTGCCACTGCACTTTTACTGCTCGCGCAGTCGCAGGCGGGCGCGCAAGGCGGTGAGATATCAAAAGCGGGTTTTCTTAACCAGGCTGCTTCGGAGAGGCCCCAGAAAGCCGCGCACTTTGTCGGATCGGAGAGCTGCAAGGGATGCCATGCGAAGGCATACAACGGCTGGAAACAAACGCGTATGGCGAATGTAGTGCGGGATCCCAAAGTGCACCCTGATAGCGTCCTGGGCGATTTCGTTCATCCTGATCCCGTACGCGCGTTTGGTCTGGATGAGGTCGCGTTCGTGTATGGCAGCCGATATAAGCAGCGCTATTTTACGAAGAGCGGGGCGGACTACTACCCATTGCCCGCTCAATGGGATGTCGCGAAAAGGCAGTGGGTGCCGTATCACGTCGAAGCGGGTGCCGATTGGTGGGTTCCGTTCTATGGACCAAAGAATTCAGATCGGCCGACCGGCCCAACTTGCGATGGTTGCCACTCAGTCAATTACGACGTGGAGACCAAACAAGTGACCGAGTGGAATGTCGGCTGTGAAAAGTGTCATGGCCCCGGCAGCGAGCATGTGGCGCATCCAACACGAATGAACATCGTGAACCCAGATACACTCGACTACGTCCGAGGTAACGACGTCTGCATGCAATGCCACACCCAGGGCAGGCCTCTTCACAATCCAATCGCAGGACGATATTACGACTGGCCGGTAGGCTTCATGCCGGGCAAGCATCTGGCCGACTACTGGCAACTCGAAGAGCTGAAGCCAGGAACTACCAATTTCTATCAATTCGCTGAACTCACTGGCCACAAGAATCGGATGCAGGGGAACGATTTCGTGCAAAGTGTGATGTACCACCGCCAGCTCCGCTGCTTCGATTGCCACGAAGTTCACAGTAACCGGAACGAATCAAATCTAATACGAGTGGGCAACGCCCTCTGCCTCGGCTGCCACACCAGGTCAAATCCCGCGGGCCTGAGAGGGACGGTGAGCGAGCACACCCATCACCCCGCGAAAAGTACTGGAAGCCAGTGCGCGGCCTGCCACATGCCGCATATTGAGCAAACGATCAAAGACAATTACGTTGCTGCCCACACATTTCGATTCATCACGCCTGAAGAGACGGAGCAATCTGGAATTCCAAATCCGTGCACCTCATGCCACCGAGACAAGTCAAATATGTGGGCGAAAGAACAACTCAAGGAATGGGCTTCCGTGTCGCCGTGGCGCGTGAGCAACTGACGAGCAATGCCGGGCCTCATCAGGTCCCGAATCGAGCCACAAGCTTGCAAGGATCGGAATCTCGTTCAAAACGTGGCCTGAGCCGCGCGCGGGGGTCGAAACGATCGAATATCCGGATTGGGATAAAAGGGCGCGGGGGTTGAGATCCCTGCAAGAAATCGATAGCACTCAGTCATTCGGATGACATTCAAATGACGTCCGCCGGGCCAGAGCCGGCCTATACTCACCTCATTCCAGGTTTTCGGGAAGTGCAATGAAGTTAACGTTCAAAACCCTCTGCGATTACGTATTCATACATTTTCGACGCCGTCGGATGAGGCAATTCTTCATCCGCTTCGTTCCTTCTCCAGAAGTTCGAGTACTCGACATTGGCGGTACGCCGCAGACTTGGACCTGCGAGTCCCAGGATCACGCGCCCTTTTCGGTCACGATGATCAATATCCGCTGCAATAAAGAGCTCGAAAGCAGCCGTTTTCAGTCTATCCAGGGCGACGCAACAAACCTCCCATTTGGCGACAATGCGTTTGACATCGTGTTTTCAAACTCAGTGATCGAGCACGTCGGCTCCTGGGAGCGGCAGTTGGCATTTGCGCAGGAAGCCCGGCGTGTGGGGCGCAAGCTCTGGGTCCAGACACCGGCGCGTAATTTCCCAATCGAGGCGCACCTGCTTGCTCCGTTCATTCAGTACCTCCCTAAACGTGCACAGCACCGAATCGCTCGGTGGACCCCACGGGGTCTACTTACGCCTGAAATCGTTCATGAGATCATCGACGAGGTACGACTTCTGAATTACCGAGAGATCAAAGAGCTCTTCCCTGACTGCCAGATACTGAAAGAGCGTCTCTTCTTCCTCACGAAAAGTTACATTGCAGTTAGGAATTAGCTGCTTGAAATGTCACGGAAATGTAATTACTTTGTCTCTTTTGGGTCTCCAGGACCCTGCAACCCCAATGCACACAACGCCAGGTACACATCATTCGCTGGGGTAACCCCAAGGGAGTTACCTTCTCCCCGCATAGTGGTATTCCCGCAGATTTGTTTGCCCGGATAGACTAGGGGCTGAATCAAGGTACCTTTTGCTCGCAGGACATATGTGCAGCAAATAACTGGACCGTAAGGGACTTACCGATTCAGAGGCGAGTCGATTATGCAAATGAAGATGCTCTCAGTACTTTGCTTCATCGCCGCGTTGATTCCTTGCGCCAGGGCACAGGATATTACTGGGACAATTCTCATCAAGAAGAAACTAACAAGGCCCAATGTCACGGCTGAGGTTCCAATTTATCAGCGAGGTGCGGTCGTCAGACTCGGCAAAGAAACTCAAGAAGATCCGATTGCATATGAGCGCTCACACGTCGTGGTCTACCTCGAGGGAGAAGGGCCTTCAGCCGACGATTCAACGAACAGTATCCCGCAAGTGCAACAACTGAATCGGCGGTTTGTTCCTGACCTGGTTGTCGTTCCGGTTGGTTCGACGGTTTCATTTCCCAACATGGACCCTATTTTTCACAACATCTATTCGCTTTCGAAGGCCAAGACATTCGACCTCGGTAGCTACGATAAAGGCGAAACCCGCAAAGTGGCCTTTCCCAAACCAGGCATCGTCGATGCCTATTGCCATTTGCACCCAAACATGGCGGCCACAATTGTTGTGACTCCAAACCGCTGGTACGCGCGCCCCGATCGTAATGGCCAGTTTCGCATTGCAAAAGTAACGCCCGGCCACTACACGATTGTCGCATGGCACAAATCCGCGGGATTTTTCCGCAAATCGATCATTGTTGAAGACGGCCGCGACTCCATCGCCGATTTCTTCATCCCTATTGATGCAGAGCCAAAACAACAGGCCGCGTTGGATCACGATCTCGGTCGCGCCAGCGGTTCAAGATGACGACGCGCTTTCGAACTCGCGCATTTCTAATCTGTTTCATCCCTTTTGCGCTGCTCCTGGCGAGCAGCTTCTGGATGATACAGCGATTTGTGCAATCGACAGTGCGCGCGGGGCTCCACACGTCCCTTCGGGAAAGCCAGGTCGCAATCGCGAGTATCCATGCCAAAGGCGACATTCAGAACAGCCGCTTCCTCAAAGTTGCCGGCGAGAACAGTGCTCTGAAGGCGGGGATTGAGTTGCTCCATGCACACCCTCGAAGCGAAGGAGCACGCAGAACCTTAGAGGACCAGTTGCGCGAACTCTGCGAGCATATGGGCTTCGACTTCATGCTGATTACCGCGCCCGATGGTTTGCCTCTTGCCGGTGTCGTCCGTGAAACTGGAACGCGAGCCCAGGCGCATGGTCAGCTCATACCGTTGAATTTGTCGACCGTGGACCGCAACCGTGGCAGCTTCCTGCTCCTCAATGGCCGTACGTTTCAGCTGGCATCGATCCCGGTAGATGAGGGCGACGAAAACATAGGACTTCTTTCGGTGGGCGAGTACTTTGACTTTTCCGATCTCTCCACCGAAGTGGCCCTGGTACATAACGGAAAAGTTATCAACTCGAACATCGCTCACGTTCAATTCGATGAACTGGAGCGTGCCTTAGCTGGTTGCAACGAACCCTCAGAATGCGACCTTTCATTGCTGGGAACCGACTGGATATCGCTCCCCATGGAATCTTATGGAGATGGATTTCTGTTGCTCAGTTTCGAGAATGTTGACCAGGCCACTGCGCCCATCCAATCCAAGCTGCACAAGCTTTTTTTGACCTTGGCTCTGGTCTGTGTCCTGGTTGCATTCGCGTGCAGCGTCGGCTCGTCGAGTTCCATCGTCAAACCCATTGCCGCAGTCGTTTCGCATTTGCGGAACGCGGTTCACACCGGTAAGCTCCCAGAGTTGGAGGGTCAGCCTTCATCGATCCTTGAAATTCAGGAGTTGGCAGAAATCTACAACCGCGCCGCCATATCGGTTCGTTCTGCAGGTGAGAGGCTTGAGGGTGCATACCTAGAGTTTGTTGGCTCTCTTGCAAATGCGCTTGATGCGCGCGATGGCTACACGTCCGGACACAGCACCAGGGTTAGCCAGCTTTCGTGCGCAGTGGCGTCCGCACTTCAACTCGGCGAAGATGAAGCGGAACGCATTCGCATAGGCGCATTGCTGCATGATGTGGGAAAAATCGGAATCGCAGACTGCGTCCTGCAGAAACCTGGCCACCTGACGGAGGATGAGTTCGCGATCGTCAAACAGCATCCCGTCATCGGCCGGCGGATTCTCGAAGGAGTTCAGGGATTCGCTCCCTATCTCGGCGCGGTTGAGTTCCACCACGAAAACTGGAACGGGAGCGGATATCCCAAAGGCCAATCGGGCACAGAAACACCGATCGATGCACGCATTATTCATGTTTCGGATGCATACGACGCGATGACCACCGACCGTTCCTACCGACGAGGGATGACTCAGGAAAAGGCCATTTCAATCCTCATCGAAAACGCAGGGATTCAGTTCGATCCGGAGATCGTCGAAGTCTTTGTCGGCCTGCCTCGCGAGATCCTCGCAAAACACTCGATGGCGTCGGCTGCACCTGAAGAAATTGAGCAATCGATCGCGGAAGTTGCAAAATGAGGATTCCCTTTCTCAGTGCGCTTCTTCAATGCCTGATTTGCGGAGTGGGCTGCGCACAATTGGTTCAAGCGCAAGAAGCATCTTCCGGTTTCGATCTGCGCACCACGCTCACTGCACAGGCCGTTGCTTCGAACGAACTAACGGAAGCGCCGAGGTCGGGGTCTCCCATGATTTTGGGATCTCGCTCGGCGATTTACCCAACCTATAAAATAAGCGACAACTGGCTCGTGACGAGCGCGATACAACTTTCCACGCGCCCGTATTACTTCAATGAGTTGTCAACTGCGGGATATGGCGCCAAGGGTGCAGTTCTCCAAGGTACATTGAACTATGCGCGCTTTTCGCGCAAAGGATCTGTCCTGGTGCGCGTTGGAGTGATGCCAACTGCCTTCGGATCATTTCTTCTGCGTTACGACGACGCCGATAATATTCTGGTTGATCTGCCGCTTGAATACGGCTATTACTATTCACCCGTTTCGATGCTGGGGGTGGCCGGCGCCAGATCGACGCGACGGAGGGCAAGTGGGATGCCAGGGTGCAATTCGCTAACTCCTCCCCGGCCAATCCACGAAGCCTTTTCGCTCGCGACCAATACGGCAACTGGGCAGGTGGCGCCGGTTACACGGTTCGCCAGGGCCTCCGCCTGGATGTATCCGCATATCGCGGGCCGTATCTCGATCGCAAGTATCAATACTATTTCCCAGGCGAGGTCAATCCAAACAAATTGTCGGCCACCGCCGTTGGCCTTGATGGAAATTGGACGCATGGCCACACAACTGTGCAGGGAGAGCTGCAAAAGTTCGTTATGCCTTACACGGTAATTCCGACTTTTCGCGAAACGGCTGGATATGGCGAGCTCAAGCAAGTCCTGAGTCCACGCTGGTATCTTGCCTTCCGCGGCGGGTATTCAAGTTCGAATGCAGCCGGCAAGACAGAGACAACGGAAGCGGCGGCTGGCTTTCGCCCAAACAGGCTCCAGCTCATCAAGGTGGAATACGAGGCCAAGCTATACGGCAGCGGCGATCAAGAAGTCGACAATCGGCTGGCAATTCAGTACGTAACAACACTGCACTGGGCAGCCGGCCGTGAGTAGAGGCCTTCCTTCATAACTTATTGTGTCCAATTCTGAGGTGTGCGGGGAATCAAGGTATATTTCTGCGCCGTGACGGCCTTTTCTTCAGCGGTGGCGCAGACACGGAGTTCAATCCTGTCTCATGACGGGCCGCTTTGTCCCTTCTCCGCTACGCTAAAAATGGTGCACCCAAGCTTGTGTAAGATAAGGCCCGCTGTGATACCAAGGAGAAGCGCGATCTGCCCAACCATGAGCAGCCCTAACGTGAGAGTCATCAAAAAGAGACCACCACTTTGATTCATCGACCATCCCCGCTCAAGCATGGGAAGGCCGCAAGCAAACAGCGGGGCGAATATCAGGTACGCTCCCGCTGTAACGCCAATACTTCTCCAAACCGATCTTGCCCAATTCGTATTCGGATCCAGGATGGGCCCACCCCAGAAGTATCCCGCTGCGCCGGCGGACAAACATGGCAACAGCACATACAAAAATGTCGTATGCCAAAATATCGGCCGTCGAAGAAAAAATAAGGCAGCCGCCAGGAAGCCGAATGCCGCAAACCAGGCGGCAGCCAGAGATTCTCGGTCGACAAGCGATAGTCGTGACCCCGGCATAGAGTTTCCTCTCATCCTCACCAAGAGCTGGTTTGACACAGTTCATTCTTTACGATATTCCACTCGTTACCTCGCGAAGACAACGTCTTGATTACCGCCGCCGACGTCCAGAGCGAAACAGGCTTCGTGAACACGCTCTGCGAACTGGAGATCTTGTGACGATCCGATGACAGTCTCCTGACAACTCCGGATGAGTGCGCTACTACCTTTCCATTAGTTGATAAGAGAAAGGGTGCGAATCCTTGACATGGCGGGTGCCAGGCTCTCGAAAACGCACTGATCCGAGAGGAAGGCGGAGTTCAAGATGACTCAAAGTGGACCACGGGCGGTTGTTTGCGGAGCGGGTGGTTTTATCGGCGGACATCTCGTAAAGCATCTGCTGGCACGTGGCGTTCGTGTGATCCGGGCGGTTGATATAAAACCGCTTGGAGATTGGTTCCAGATCGCAGACGGCGTCGAAAATATTTCGCTCGATCTGAAGGAGAGTCAAAACTGCCTGATCGCCACGAGGGACGCAGAGCATGTATATCAACTTGCCGCGGACATGGGCGGCATGGGATTTATTGAGAACAACAAAGCTCTCTGTATGCTCAACGTCCTGACGAGCACGAATATGCTGGTGGCGGCTCAGAAGGCGGGATCAAAGCGATTTTTTTACGCATCTTCGGCCTGTGTCTACAATTCGGAGAAACAGACCAGCCCAAATGTAATTGCGCTTAAAGAGTCCGATGCCTATCCGGCGCTGCCCGAAGACGGCTATGGCTGGGAGAAACTGTTCAGTGAACGGATGTGTCATCACTTCGAAGAAGAATTCGGCTTCATCTGCCGTGTTGCCCGTTATCACAATGTCTATGGACCGCACGGAACGTGGACCGGGGGACGGGAAAAGGCCCCCGCTGCGATTTGCAGGAAGGTGTGCGCGGCGAAAAAGTCGGGCGTTCAAGAAATCGATATTTGGGGAGACGGAAAACAGACACGAAGTTTCATGTTCGTTGATGACTGCATAACGGGCACCGAGAAAATCATGAGTAGCGATATCAACACACCCATCAATCTCGGCTCCAGTGAACTTGTCACAATCAACCAACTCGTCGACATCGCAGAAGATATCGCCGGTATTCGGCTCAAACGAACTTACAATCTGAACGCTCCAAAGGGCGTGAACGGACGCAATAGTGACAATTCAATGATCCTTGATCGTCTTGGATGGCAGCCCTCCATCCGCCTTCGCGATGGGCTTGAGAAGACCTATCGGTGGATTGAGAGACAGATGGTGGATGAGGGTACAAAACAGGATCTTGGGCTGTTGGAAGCAATGCCCATCTGATGGATACTTGGCCGAGATTTTGCAATAGGGCAGGCGGTACTTCCCCAGCAGCAGATATTGAGGTATGGTATCCGGCTGCTAATTGCTACGCATTGCAGGATGCGCGCGGTATTAGATGCTTGTCAGCCAAGAGGCGATTGCATCTCCTGCTGTACTAGAACCACACCCAATCCCGCTTCCATTTCGTTCTCAAGCCGATTTGCGTTTTGTTCCTAGCTTGGTCTGCCCTTTAACCAGTCCGATGCCTTTGGCTGCGGGCGCCTCTCTGACGCTCTTTGGCGGCTTCTTCGCGGTGCGCGCATCGGTGCCGATGCTCTTGCGCAGAGCCTCCATGAGATCGATGACGTTACTGGGTCTCTGCCTCGGCGCCTCCTCTATGGGAAGATCCATGTGCTTGATTTTGGCCTCGACAAGAGCCTTGACGGCGACTTCATATCTATCTTCAAACTTGCTGATGTCCAGCTTTGCCGACATTTTTGAGATGAGGGTCTCGGCCAGTTCCAGCGAGTCGGCGTCAATGGGCGGCTGCTTGATATTGCGAAAGTATTCGCTCTGATCACGCAGTTCATTGCCGTAGCGCAACGTGTAGGCCATCATACCGCGATCGTCGTTAGCCGGCACCACGGCGATGATGTTTTCGCGGCCAGAGAATGCCACCTTGCCGATCGCTGCCTTGTGGCTATTCACGAGCGCCTGGCGCACGACGTTAAAGGCTTCAGCTTGCAGGTCATTTTCGGGGGTGACAAAGTAGGGTTTCTCGATGTATTCGGGATTCAGGTCAGAGACATCGATGAACTGAGAGACTGCGATGGTGTGCTTGGAGGGCACGCGCAGGTTATCCAGTTCGCTGGGCTCGATAATGACGTACTGGCCCTTGCTGTACTCATAACCTTTTACGATTTCGTCATTTTCTACGGCGGCGGTTGCCTCGCGGCTCTCGGCCGCGCTCTCCAATACTTTCTGGTGGCGAATGCGCTCTCCAGTTTTACGGCTGATCTGGTGAAAACTGATTTGGCTTTTGCTCTCGGTTGCCACATAGAGACTCACACCGAAGGAAACAAGCGAAATTTGAATATTCCCTGACCAATAAGGACGTGCCACAAGTTACCCCCGTTAGCGTCGTTGTGCCGCGTGGGAGCGCGGCGAGCATAGAATCAGGAGTTTACCGCATTTGCGGGTGCTTTTTGAAGAAAATTGTATTGAATTGTTTGTTTCGCACTGCATTGATGGCTTGTATTCGCCTTTGCGCTCATCTGCCACTTCGGGGGGAATTCGCCTATTCCACATGGGGATCTGACCGCGTTGACTTAGAACGAGAGTTCCGGCCGGGTCGAAGCTATCGACGATGCGGCCAACTTTCGCCTCTTCTTCGTCTGGTAGATCCCGCTAGAAATCGTGCGAGACCAAATCGAGCCTTAAGGTGAGCAATTCAGGCGAACACTCCCATCCGCGGTCGCAGCTTAGTCTCCATTCAGGCGGCTTCGATTCCGCAATTGATTCACACGCCAGGCACGGGTGGACATCCTGGGAACTCGGTTAAGAAGGTGTTGCCTTTATAGCCCAGATACTTGATGCCGATTTTGCTGGTGAAAAACCCGTCCGCCGGTCATGTTCCTCAACAGCGAAAAGAAATCCACGGCATCGCGCAAACTGTCATCCTGGGTCCGCATTCTTGCTGTATGCGATGAGATCGAGAATCTCCGTTTGCTGTTGCGGCGCGCAATCCAGATAGGCGTTGCCAAACCGACTCGTACACGTTGAATCGAGCCACGTGAACCCGGCTCCCAATTTGGATTGATACTCCGTATTCTCGCTGGTCAGCAGATCGATAAACTCCGGAGAACCCGCCTCGATCGCTCCGCCGGAATCGGGGTCACCAGGCAGGATGGTTTCGCATAGCGCCTGCAGCATCTTGTATTGATTGGCAGCGAAGAACTTTGGAACATAGCCACCTGACTTGGTATCTTCTCTTTCTGCCTCGATCAGGCTATGGGCATATTCCGCAGCCTCAAGCGGAATGACTCGCAGCACTGAGCCCGCGACCGCTCCCATGGTCAATGACCTTAATACGGTGCGTCGTGTTACGGAGTCTCGTTTCATATCTCGCTTAGAGCTCTCCTTTCTTTGCCTGGTCGAGCAGATACTCTGAGGTTCTCCACGAAAGCGCCATGATGGTCAAAGTTGGATTCTTGTCGGGATTGGTTACAAATGGAGCAGCGTCGGCAACGAACAAATTCTTGACGTCATGTGCCTGGCAATTGCTGTTCAATGCCGACGTCTTTGCGTCTTTACCCATGCGCACCGTTCCCAGCTCATGGATAATCTCTCCGCCCTGCGCAATGCCATCTGGCCCCGGTGCATCCCTCTTTGGCAGAGGGTGTCGTCGCGTGCCGGCGATCACGGTGCCGCCTGCGGCTTCGACAATCGCTCGGAAAGTGGCCTGCATATCCGCCGCCATCTTCAATTCGTTGTCGCCTGCTTGCCAATGGAAGCGCAGCACTGGAATGCCCCACTGATCTTTCACGGTGGGATCGAGCTCGCAGTAACAGTTTTCGTTGGGGATCATCTCGCCACGCCCGCTGAACCCGATGAATGTGCCGTAAGAGCTGCGGCATTTTTGCTTCAGGCTGATGCCATATCCCTCATGCTCTTCGCATACTCCATCAAAGCCGCCTACGCCCGGCATATCGCGTCCTCCGCCAAACTCGATGTGATATCCGCGAAGGAAGTCGTTCTTCTTGCCGAACCGCCACCATGGCATATACAGATGCATGCCGCCCACACCGTCGTGGTTATGCGCGGGCATCTTTTCAAGTTGCGGAAAGTAACCGGCAAGGTCGCTGCCGACCGAATCGGTGAGATAGCGCCCCACCACTCCCGATGAATTCGCGAGCCCGTTGGGAAAACTGGGCGAGCGTGAATTCAACAACAGCCGCGCGGACTCGCAGGCACTCGCCGCCACCACGACAGCCCTGGCATATACCCGCTGCTCACTCTTCGTCGTCTTGTCAATATAGGAAACTGCTTCCGCTTTGCCGCTTTGGCCCAGCACAATTTCGCGGGCCATTGCATTGGGAATCATCGTGAAACGGCCAGTGGCCGTCGCCGGCGGAATCATTACCTGGCTTGAACTGAAGTTGGAAGCGGACCTGCAGCCCCGTCCGCATTGCGCGCAGTAGTGACACGCATCGCGGTCATTCAAGGGCTTGGTCAGAATGGCAAGCCGCGATGGGATGCAGGTGATGTTCAACTGGTCGCAGGCCTTCTTGATCAGGGTCTCAGTACAGCGCGGTTTGGGCGGCGGCAGGAACACGCCGTCTGGGGAATTCGGAATATTCTCCTTCGACCCGAACACACCGATGAACGCTTCGACCTTGTCATAGTAGGGAGAAAGTTCCTCGTAAGTGATCGGCCAATCGTCTCCCACTCCGTCGGTTGAGCGCGCCTGGAAATCGGCCGGCCCGAAGCGCAGCGCGATGCGCCCCCAATGATTCGTTCGGCCACCCTCAATCCGCGATCGGAACCAGCGAAATGACGAGCCGGGCGCCGTAGTATAGGGCTCCCCTTCAATCTCCCAAAATCCGTTGGGTGCCATGAATTCGCTGCCGATTCCCCGCTGTTTTCCGCCAATACCCACGCCGCGATGGGCCAGTTGGTAGGGCCACACATGCTCTTTGAAATCCTTGTCAGGGTCGAGTCGCGGTCCGGCCTCAAGCATTACCACGCTTAATCCACCCTCGGTGAGCACCTTTGCTGCGGTCCCGCCTCCTGCGCCGGATCCAATGATACAGACGTCAAAAATCTTCCTAGGCGGGTTCAGTTGCGCCATCCATTCTCTCCAACATCGAAATAAGTTTGCAACCGGGAAATCTGTAGCACTCGCTTCAGGTCAGGCTTGCCCTGGAGTTCAGTCGGAAACTTGCGCTTCTCTTCCGATAATCGACCAATATACGCTCCGCACCTTTCCACTCGCGACGTTTTTCTTCGTCGCGATTTGACGAAAGGCTAAGAGGCCTTCAGATAGTCAACGGATACCGCGAGTCGCCCCGTTCATCTTCAGTTGACCTGACCAGGATTCTATTTGGAGAAGTTTGCCCGGTAAATTGTCTGCAACCTCCCCATCGCTTTCAGATAGAATCCTGCCTGTGACGGATGCGCCCTGGCAAATTGATGCGCTCGACGACCGATTCGGAATCGCAGGGATTGCCCAGGTGGTTCCTGGAAACGGCGGGTTGCCGAAGGTGCGCGTCACCACGAGCTCCGCTTCGGCCGAAATCTATCTGCATGGCGCGCACGTGATCTCATGGCGGCCAGCCGATGCTGAAGAAGTGATTTTTCTCAGCAAACATTCGTATTGGGAAAATGGGCGCGCAATTCGCGGAGGTATTCCGGTTTGTTTTCCCTGGTTTCGAGCGAAGGCGGACGATACCCACGCGCCGGCTCATGGCGTTGCCCGAACGAGGGAATGGCGGCTCGACGCCATCACCGCGGAGGTCGGTGGATCTGTGATCGTAACTTTCTCCACGGAAAGCGATGCCTCCACGCGCCGTTGGTGGCCCTACGAATTTCGTTTGGTTCATCGGGTGACAATAGGCAAAACGCTTCGGCTGGAGTTAATTGCGACAAACGTCGGGTCCACAACTCTGCGCTTCGAAGAGGCACTCCATACCTATTTTCGCGTCGGTCGAGTGGAAGGCGCTTCCGTACGCGGACTCGATCGCGTTACTTATCTCGACAACACTGATGGCAATCGCAGGAAAATTCAGTCCGGAGACGTGGCCTTCGCCGCTCCGATCGACAACGCCTACCTCAATACTCCCGACGCTCTGGAGTTGATCGATTCTATCCTGCGCAGAACACTTCGCACAGAAAAGGAGAATTCGGCAACCACAGTCGTATGGAATCCATGGCAGCAAGGTGCAGCCACTCTGACCGATCTTGGAAAGGATGAATGGCGAGGGATGGCCTGTGTGGAAGCCAGCAACATCCTCGACGCGGCCATTTCGCTGGCTCCAGGCGAAGAGCACACGATGCGCGCGACACTCAGCGTGGCCACAGAATGAATCACGGAGCCGCGCAGAAGGATCCATGAGACGCGCATACGGGCCGGTCAGCGGCCCGGGCCTATATTCTCGAAGGCGTCTGCCGCTCACATACATCCAATTCAGAATTCCTTGGTTTATCTCGAAAGCAAGAGGCGAACTCGAAATGAAGCCGGTCTGGGAACAAGGCTATTACATCTGGAGACAAGGTCTGGCGGTTTCCGCCATTATCTCCGCGATCCCGACGGCCGTGCTGCTTTTCCTCCTTGGTGTTAAACGCAAGCCGGCATGGGTTGCAGCGCTTTGGGGCCTCGGTGCAACCTTGGCGGTGGCCCTCGTGGGGTATCGCATGCCGGTGCCGCTTCTCATCAGTTCGACAGCCTATGGCGCGGCGTTCGGCCTCTTCCCCATCTCCTGGATCGTCTTCTGGGCGATCGTGCTCTACAACGTGACGCTTGCGACGGGGAGGTTCGCAATTGTCAAGGACTCCATCGCGTCCGTAACTCCAGATATGCGCATTCAGGCCATCATCATTGCTTTCGGCTTCGGTGCATTCATCGAGGGCGCAGCCGGCTTTGGAACACCCGTCGCCGTTGCCGGAGCCATGATGGTCGGTTTGGGGTTTTCTCCCTTTTACGCTGCCGCTCTTTGTCTGCTGGCTAATACAGCACCTGTCGCTTTCGGTGGAATTGGCGTACCCGTCATCACATTGGCCGGGGTCACAGGTCTCCCGCTTGATAAGCTGAGTGGCGCGGTTGGAACCCTTTGCTCCCCAATCGCGATCATCTTGCCCGCTTACATGATCGTGGCCATGGGAGGAGTGGAATCTGCTCTGGAAGTGTGGCCCGCTCTCCTGGTCGCTGGGCTGACGTTTGGTGGGGCTGAGTGGTTTGTTTCCAATTACATCAGCGCTCAACTTACAGTGATCATCAGCTCGATTTCGTCCATGGCTGCCGTTATCGCTCTCTTGAAGGTATGGCGCCCTCGATCGCACACATTGCAACATCGGAAAGAAGGCGGCAGGGTCTCTGAGCCGGGACCGTTCGAGGCTGTGACAGCCTTTTCAGCACAGGAGATCGTGCCGCCTAAACATACGATTGGACAGGTCCTTTCTGGATGGATGCCTTATATCTTTTTGGTTATCTTCGTTCTTTTATGGGGGTTCAAGCCTCTTCAATCCATTCTGAATGTTGCCACCTTCGCAGTTCCCTGGCCGGCGCTTCACAATCTGATTCTGCGTACTCCACCCGTTCTTGCAAAGGCGTCACTTTATCCGGCCGTATTCAATTTGAATTTGATTTCGGCAGGCGGGACGTCTTGCATGTGCGCGAGCATACTATCGGCCATTTTCCTGCGGATGTCGATCGGTGGCTTTTTGAAAGTGATCCTCGCGTCAGCTCGGCAATTAGCTCTTCCTATCCTGACGATTTCAGCGGTGCTGTCGATGGCTTTTGTGATGAATTACTGCGGCGCTACGGGAACCCTCGGCCTTGCATTTTCTACTACCGGCGCTGCGTTCCCTTTTTTCAGCCCCTTGCTCGGCTGGCTGGGCGTTTTCCTCACAGGATCCGATACCTCATCGAATGCCCTCTTCGGGAGCCTGCAAGTCATCACCGCGGAGCGGCTCGGCTTCAGCCGAGTTTTGATTGCAGCCGCGAACTCTTCCGGCGGGGTCATGGGCAAGATGATCAGCGTGCAATCTATCGCGGTGGCCGCGGCGGCAACGGGAATCACCGTGCAACAGCAATCGAAACTGCTGCGGTTCACATTGAAACACAGCATTATCCTCGCGGCGTTCGTCGGGATTGAAGTGTTGATTCTTGCCTATTGGAGCCGAGCGATCTGAGTCCGCTCTAATATGACTCGCCCCAACGCGCAAATGCAGAGCTTTCAACACCAAAAAGGACGGGAGCGAAGTCAAAGAAGGGCGGCAAATAGATTCCGCACCTTCTATGAGCATGCTCCCGATGGCCGTGACTTACTCCGTCCCCTTTGTCTTAGCGACTGCATAGAGTTTTACCGGTCCCAGGAGTCCTGAAGGCACCAACGGAGAATTGGCCTTGTAAGGTTTCATGGGCGTGAAAGTATACTTCGTTGTTGTGCCGGGTTGTTCGTCGCCGATCAGCCTGTTGACCCATGCATTTGTAACTTTGATGGTCACCTCGTTCGCACCGGGTTTCAGCGCGCCGGTCACATCGACTCGATACGGCGCATGCCAGACGACTCCGAGGCTTTTCCCATTGACCGTTATATCTGCAAGGTTCTTGACGTCGCCCAGGTCAATCCATACCCTGGCGCCATTTTTGAACCAGTCATCTGAAGCCTGGACGGTCTTCGTATAAGTGCCCGCGCCAGAGAAGTACTTGATGCCGCTATCAGCGCTGTCGTTCCATGCAATCAGCTTCTCAAGCGTGGTAGAGGTGGGCGCCCCGCGATCAGCCTGGAAGCTTACGTTCCATGGTCCTTCCACTGTAGTCAATTCTTTCTCTGCTGGCTTGGGCAACGTATGCGAACTCTGTTTCGCCTCATTGCGGAACACGACGAAGAGCGTGCCCCACGGTTCGAACTGGAGCGGCACCGTTGTGCGACCATCCGCTATCTTGTACGAAGCTGGTTCAATCTTGCCCGTCTCGGAGTGCCAGAGCTCAGGAGCTTTGCCCGTGATGCGGAAGCTGGCATCGACGGCGGTGTTTTGATCACCGCGATTGTCCACGAAGTAAATGTCGGCGTCGGCCGTGTGACGATGTACGAAGGGAATCTGTTGTCCGTTATCCGGGTTGCCGTATTCGAAGTCCGGGGCAACTTTTAATGCTTTGAGCGCAGCTTCAGAGTTCACCCCCGCGTAGACTGTGCCCTTCCCAATCGTATGCACACCGGTTCCATCGCCAAATAATTCATCGCTGAGTTTTTTGAATTCGGCTTGATCGTCGGAGAGGCTTGGCGTATCGGTTGGTTTCTGGCCAGCCACCACCGCGCCCTCCTCGACTAACTTGTGAATTCCACGCAGCGCAGGAAGCGACATGTGTTTGCTGTAAGCATCAAGGGCAAGCACTCGATACTTCATCCCGCTTTTGGTTGTGACGTAGCCGTCTTCCGCGCCTAGCTCATTCATCAGCCCATCGGCATTGATGTAGTCGAAGTTGTATCCCGCGGGCACGTCCGGCGATTTATCAGCAAACACAGCGGTGATGTTCGAATCTTCTCCGTAGAAGTAGATGACGTCCGCGACGAAATGGCCCTGCTGTAACAGAAAGGAATTGCGAGCGAGGTAATCGATCCACACATGTGCGTCTTCGGCCCAGGTCTCATTGCGATTGAACCACTGCCCGCAAGGTCCTAAAGTCAGCCCGGGCACTTTGCCTATGAGCGGCTGGTGCGCCGACTCGTGAATCACGATCCGATTGATGCCATTCAGGAATTCCATGTCCGCCGTGGGCTTGAGTGTTGCAGGTGACCACGCCCAGGCCGTGGACGGGTCGCATGAAGTCATCGACTCGGCGGCGGCCAAGTTCTGTCCATAGATGTGCACCACCGATGCGGATTCCCGGTCATCCGCATTGTAGCCATACTGAACCTTGTTGACGCCGGGCTTCTGAACCCACATTGCGCTCATCGGGATGTCATCCAGTTTCTTCACTTCCATACCGTCCGCAATGAAGGCGCGCCCCTCTTCGTGGGACTCTCCATAATGGCCCATGCCGCGCTCTTTCAGAGAGGCTTGTACCTGTCCATAGTGCTCATCGGCCGTGAGGTCGGCAATTGTTTTACGAAGATCCCACAAGAACTGGTCGCTGGCTTGTGCGCTCCGGACCACACGTCCGGCAAGACCGGCAGCCAGGGGGTAGGATCGTAGCCGCGGCGCTGCTTGAATTGGACGATCATATTGTCAGTCCAGTTCTGCGCCCCGGCCTCCCAGCTATCGGTGATCACGTACTTGATGCCACCCTTGCCCATCATGTCCGCGCCCACAGTGTCTTTGTAGCTGTTCAGGTAGCCGTCCATGTAGTGCTTCACAAATCCCGAGTTCAGTTTGTCGACTTCAAGCCCCGTGGCTTCTGCCGTTGCAGGGTGGTTGGTGATGCCCAGCAGCGAATAGCCGAACCGCAACACTACCCACTTGCCAGCCGGCGGCGTCCAGTCCAAAGTGCCATCCGCATGCATCTTGCCCGTCAAATCCACCACGTCGCCCTTCTGAATCGCATCTGCCGGCACCACTGCGGGCGTCGCAAATTGGTACAGATCCGGCATTTGGTTAAAGGCCGCCTTTTCTTCAAAGCGATTCACGCGCGCGCCGGGATGCAACACCAATTCCGCAATTTCATGATTTGTTGGTGGTGGTGGAGTCGGAAAGCCCATACCGGCAAACGGATTCGGAGGCACAGGCTGTGTCTTGAGCGTCACCCTGAAGAACTTCGCCATAACGGGAGCAAATGCGATTGTATGTTCCGTTGATCCGCTCTTTGGGATTTCCACTACCACGTGATAGCTCTGCCCATCGTCGCTGGCCTCAAGCGCCCTACCGCTCTCTCCTCCGGGTGGCATGAATGCATCGAACGGGTTTTTGCCGCCAATAACAATCGTGATGGCGCGAATCGTCTGTGGCTGCGGGTACTCGAACTGTATCCACGCCTTATCGCCGATCTCCTTTGCGATGGGCAGCGAAACTGTCTTCACGAGATCGCCATCGATCAACAGCGCGGGATCGATCGTTCCGCCGCTCGAGGTAATCTTCGGCTGCACCTGGTCGGCTGCGACTTCGCTCGCCGGGACCTTGAAGGCGACGACCGCACTGTCCGCGTAGAACTCGGGCGCCTTGAACGGCGTTCCCAGGGCGCCTCCAATATCTTCAATCGGCAGATTCTGGAACGCGCCTGTATTCGAAGGCGGATGATCCAGGGTGCGCGTGAACGGCTGGCCGCCTTCCACGCTTGTTTCGCTCCACACATATTTCTTCATCGCCTCTGGTGCGGGCACCCAGGGGCCCCCGGTTTCGCTCCAACCCGGCGAACCGGCGATGGCTTCCTCCAACCCCAGTTGGTCCGCCAGCGTGGTGGCGTACTTGAACGCGTCCTTCCACTCCGGCGTCATGTACGCCAGTCGCTTGTCCACAACCTGGGGCGTGAAAAGTGCTGCATCGAAGTTCTGGAACCCGCCCAGGCCGGCCCGATGCATCCACTCCTCGTCGAGCTTGATTCCTTCCTTGGTGATGTTGCCGTTCATCCAGTGCCACCAGACGCGAGGTCGCGCGCTCGCGGGCGGATTTTCGAAGCCGCTCTTGAGTGGATCAGCTTGTTTCTGCGCGGCGGCCATGCCGAGGGTCAACACCATCGTTAGACTTGCAGTGGCGATCTTCGTGAATCTCATCGTGTTCCTATCTCCTGAACAAATTCGTTGTTGCTGGCATGGTTAGTACTCTCGCGCGCGGGTAACTTCAGTCAAAATTGCTGATCCCATCATTGCGGTTTCGACCAATTGTTTTTGTCAAGCCAACTGAAGATGATTGACTGCCAATCATCGCGGGCCAGGAGAAATAATCCATGATCTCCCTTTTGCAGAATCGTCATGTCGACGGGAACATCATGGTGGCGTAGAGCTTCAAAAAACACGATGCTGTTATCCACGTCTACCAGATGATCGTCAGCAGCTTGGATAATCAGCGTGGGTGGGGTCTTCTCTGTTACCTGGGTCTCGTTCGAAAACAACTTCACCGCGTCTTCTGTCGGATGATCTCCAAGCAGCGCAACTCTCGAACCCATGTTCCCGATCTTGGGATCCATGCTGATCACTGGATACACCAGAATCATGAAGTCCGGCCGCAGGTTCGTCTGGTCTGGATTGGGGATATATGAGTTTTCAAAGTGCGTGCCCAGCGTTGAGGCGAGATGCCCGCCGGCTGAAAATCCGATCACTCCGATCCTGGCAGGGTTGAGACTCCATTCTTTGGCGTGCTCCCTCACCACCCGGATGGCTTGCTGCGCATCCTGCAACGGGCCAATCGACTTGTCGTCCATAATCTGATCGCTCGGCAGGCGATACTTAATGACGAAAGCAGCGAATCCATGATCTTGAAAGTTCTTTGCAACTTCGTCGCCTTCCATCAAAAGAGAAAGGGAGACATAGCCGCCGCCGGGGAAAATGACGATCGAAGATCCATTTCCCTTCAGCTTCGCAGGCAGGAAGACTTTGATTGTGGGGTTTGATACTTTCTGCACCATCCCCGGAAATGTTGCCGCAGCTTGCTCCTGCTCTGGGCCTGGCTTGGAGTTCGGTATGGCGCCGTCATAGAGAGGCATAACCTTCGGTGTGGGAGAAATCGAACCCATCGCGGTAGCGATGAACCTCTGGGTTATGGGATCTTGCGTTGGGGGTTGCTGTCCGCACAAAGAGGGCGATGAGAAAGAAACGCAGATCATCCCCACCGAGATTCCGATGATCAACTTCATTCGGCACTCCCCTTTGGTTCGTTCCGGCTCGGCTCATCAGGAAAACGCTCAACGGGAATTTGGTGGCACAACGCTTGGAGACCTGCAAGTGCTTTCAGAGCAGAAGTGGACAAACATCGACAGATTTTCGTATATGCATGCGCTGCACGAAGTGAGGCGTAATGTACATAACATCTCTAAATGTCAATAAGCAAGTAATTTCTTAATTGGATTTTGGGAACTGTGCGGCTGTGTAGGGGCATTCTTGCATCGATGTAAGGTACGCGCGGAATTAAAGCTCTGATTTAAAAAGGGAAATGCAGGCTCGGCGCGCAAGAAAATACCAGCGAAACAGTGGGCGCAGCCTTGCAACAGTCAAGTGCGGCCTACGCCAACCCAGTGCTCCTGCAGCTGTGAGGATCGGCTCAGTTCCTATTTCAGATCGACTACCATTCCTTTCCCGTTATCTTCAGAAATGAAAGCGAAGCACCCGGGTTTCTGCACCAAATGGGACGGAAGCTGTTTCGAGTTAACGTAGATGTCGCCTTTTTGCGGGGTCCAGCCAAAGATCTCCACATTCATCTCTTTCCACCAGGCTGTGTAGGTTCCTTCGTGCGGGCCGATGTTCAGGCGCATGCCCTCTCGGGTTTTTTGGCAGCTAAATTTCATGCGCAAGAAGACTCCTTGCTGGTAGGCATAGGTCTTTCCATCGTCTTGATACAGTTCGCCGGAACAGGCATCTCCCGCATACACGCGAAGAGTAAGCGGCCCTTGGGGAGTTAGATTGGTGCTTTGAACAACGGGTGCGATGGGCAGGATCGAACCGGCGCGGACAAAAACCGGGAGCTGTGTCAGCTGTGAGGTCAAGCTGATTGAAAGCGGCGGGTGCGCGTCGTGCAGTGAAGCCGGATCGGGTGTGCCTGTGGCTGTGGGAGCGGGCGAGGAGATTTTCTCGCCTGTCCAATAGTCGTACCACTCGGAAGAAGGAAACTCGACTACGTAGCTATCGAGTGCTTCGGGATAGGGTGCGGGCGCGACCAGCAGATCAGCGCCGAGCATGAACTCGCTGGCTGCAGCGGTGTCGGTGTCGATTGGATGATGATCCGGAGTGGCATCGGGAAATTCTAGGAATAGGGGCCGCACCAAGGGAAGTCCGGTTCGCGATGCTTCGTCAGCCAGCGTGTAAAGGTAGGGCAAAAGCTGGTAGCGCGCTTCGATGAAATGGCGTCGTATCGCTTCCTGCTCGGGGCCTCCTACCCAGGGTTCCTGATCGCCGGAGCCTTTTTCAGCGTGATCGCGGTCGATCGGTTGAAAGGCAGCCACTTCAAACCACTTCGTCAATAATTCGGCGGTCGGAGTTCCCGAATACCCGCCCACATCGGCACCGCTAAACGCAAAACCGCTCAGACCGAGATTCTCAAGCATCGGCGTTGTCAGGCGAAGATGATTCCACGTACTGCTGTTGTCTCCTGTCCATGTAGCGGCATACCGCTGCCCTCCGGCATACGTCGCCCTGGTCAGAACAAAGGGCCGGGTATTGGGATCAAGATTTCGAAGACCGTCAAAGGTCGCCTTCGAGTTTTCCATACCATACACGTCGTGAATTTCGGCGTGAGTTGCGATGCGCGGCGCAAAGCCCGGTTCATCGATGCGATGCAGTACATTTTCGGGCATGGTGTGCGTGGCCGAATCGAAAATCGACGGCTCATTCATGTCGTTCCAGAATCCATCCACGCCGTTATGCAAGAAATCGCGATAGAGCGTTCCCCACCATGCGCGGGTCTGCTGACGCGTGAAATCCGGAAAGACGCTTGGGCCGGGCCAGACCCCGCCAGTGTAAACAGAGCCATCGGCATTTTTGACAAAGTGGTTGCCCGCGATGCCACTGTCGTAAGGGTGGTAGTCTTGCGCTGGCAGATTGGCGATATGCAAGTCCGTAATGGCAATCACGTGGAGATTCTCTGCGTGAAGCTTCGCCATCATCCCGGAAAAATCTGGAAACGCCGATTGATTGACCGTAAATGGTCGGTTCTTGTCCTGATAGTCGATGTCGAGATAGATCGCATCGGTGGGAATGCGATCGGCACGAAGACGATTGGCAACTTCCAGGACGCGATCCTGCGACATGTAGCTATAGCGCGACTGCTGGAAGCCCAATGCCCAGAGCGGTGGAAGCGGCGGCGTTCCCGTAAGCCATGCATATGTTTCAACAACCTGCTTGGGCGTTGGCCCATAAAACAGGTAGTAATCCACTGGTCCTGCAACTGCGCCGAAGGAATACGCGTTACCTGATTCCTTGCCGAAATCAAAACTTGTGCGCCACGTATTGTCCAGGAGGACGCCCATGGCCCGACCGGCGCGATAGGTCATGAAGTATGGAATGCTCTTGTACAGCGGGTCGGTGGATTCCTGGAATCGATAGGCGTCAGTGTTCCATAGCATAAATGCTTCGTTGCGGCGGTCAAGGGGGCCGGTCTTGTCGCCAAGTCCGAAATAGTGCTCATCGAGCGGCATCACTTTCGAAATGCGAAATGCGTCGCCCTCGAAATGAACCGCGCATGCATCCTGTTGGAGAACATTCCCGGCCGAGTCACGAATTGTGAGTTCGAGAGACTTCTTGTCCAATTCAACGATCAACGCATGCGTGCGGAACCCGAAATGCTTGCTGTTTGTCACGATCTCAACCGGAACCGAACTATGACGTGAACCGGGAAGCACAGCCCAGGATGCATCTTCAGGCAACGAACTGCCGTGCGCAAGAGTTACACGCAGGACATCCTCCCGCAAAGCAACGATCTTGAAGCGCACGTCGCCACTCTGCAGGTCGATCCCATTAGGCAACTTGGTCGCGGTCGTTGGACGTACCGTCGGGCGCAACTTTGGCGAAGCAGATTTGAATTGAGCCCAGGCCAGACTGGATCCTGCGCACAACATGGCGATAGAGAAAAAGGCGAAAAATATCCAATGAAACTTGCAGTACAAGCGCATGATGGCTCCTGGCTGAGTTGATGCCTGTGCTTTGTTCGTGATGAGTGGGGTAGGAGGCGTGGCCCCGCTAAGGCGTGGACGCTGGGCCGGGCGGGGATTCCAGTCCGGAAAGATCGGGATCTTCGACCAGCTTCACGCCGCGGTCACGACCCTGCTGCTTGATTGTCTTGACCTTTTCGATCGCGGCCGACGCGTCCCGGCTATCGCCGATCTGCCGGTAGAGTCGTGCGAGTAGATAGTGGATCGAACCATTTTCGTCGCTCGACAGGCCCATGTTCAGTTGGTTGATGGCGTCCCGGGCTCTGCCTGTCTCCGCATAGACCTTACCGATCAAGGCATGTACGTGACCCACCATCTGCGGCTTCACGGTCAGGCTCCTCATCAGGTACGGCTCAGCCTGCGCAAATTGCTCTTTGGCCACCAGAGTCTCTGCCATGATCAAATTCAGTTCCGCGTCCTGCGGGCTGCGTTCCAGGGCCAGCCGCGCGGTCTCCATGGCCTTATCGATGTTGTTATTACTCAGAAAGGCTGAAGCCAGACCAAGCAAAGCCGCGGGATCACCCGGAGCAGTGCTGAGGGCCTTGCTGTATTCGGACTGTGCGTCGTCGAACCTTTCCAATTGATCGTAGATGTCGCCGAGCAGAACGTGGCTTCTGGCCGAGTCCGATTCCAGTTGTTGGAAGCGCGCAAGAGATTTAAGCGCGAGCCGCTGGTTGGCTTGAATCGACCAATAAAGAGCTTCGGGCGAATGCGGCTGCAATGCTTCCAGAGCGGTCGCCGCGCTGAAGGCACGCTCATTGTCTCCAGCAAAGAGCGAGCAGGCAGCGAGTAGTGGTAGCTTGTCTGCGCGTTGAGCAGTGAGCACGGAATCGAATTTCACCGCGCACCGCGAGAACTCTCCCGCCGCGTAATATACTTCCGCGGGTTTGCGAACCGATGAGAGCATTTCTGTCGAGGGTGATGCGCCCGATTCACGCGGATTCGAATTGTCTGCTAAGGTTTGGTCGCTTCCATTGAAGGCGGCCAGCAGAACGTTGCGCAAATCCGGTGGCATGGCTGTGCTTTGCTGTGAGAAATAGGCGGCTGCTTCTGCTTCTGCATCGCCGGACAGGCCTTCAAGAAGGACGGCAACGTTGGAGACGACAAAGCCGTGATCGCGCGCCCACAACTCTTGGAGCCGTTTGACCGCCTGTTCCTTGTCCCCACGGTCAATAGCCATGCGCGCCTGGCCCAGAATTGCGAGACCGCATTCGGGATGCACCTTACGCTCGGTGGCGAACTCCATGGCGGCACCCTCCGTGTCACGATGCCTGAGCAGCGCAAAGCCCAGTTCCGAATGCATACATGGGGGTTGAGGATGGGAAGCAAGTAAGCTCCTATAAAGGGTTGCCGCCTCGCCGAATCTCGCCTGCTTTTCCAGCGATTCAGCATAGAGCGCCCCCGCGAAGGGAGAGTCCTTGGCTTCCGTTGACATTTTGCGCGCGTCGGATTCAACTTGGTTCAGGCGGGCAATCCCCAGCGCGAACCACGCATCACCGAGCTTAGGGTCAAGTGTGGTCGCGCGCTCAAATTCTCGCGCGGCCATTGTGAACTTGCCAGTTGCGAAATAGGCGCGACCCAGCGCCAGCGGTGCCTGCGGGTCGGACTTGTTGATGTTTTCCGCTTTGGTCAGAAATGGAATCGCCTCTTGCGCTTTGTGAATACGCAAATTGTCGACACCAAGAAAAAGGTTGGGAACATATAAGGACGGGTTGAGGTGATTGGCGTAAAGAAAGCTCTTGACTGCTGCTGGAGTGTCGCCGGTTTGCTGCTCCATCAATCCGAGGTTGGCCCATAGCTCCGGCATCTGTGGCTCAATTCTTACAGCTTGTCTGTATGCGTTTTCAGCTGCAGTGTAATCATGCGCCGCCTGGGCCTGTTGAGCCGTGGCCACGAAGGATTCGAGCCGGGATGCCGGTCCCTGCTGGCCCGCCCCAGGAACGGGACTGACCAGCAGGACCACCAGCAGAGATTTGAAGCTGTTGTTCAAGTTCTGTCTACCAGTAGAACTTTCCAGCCCACTGGACAATTCTGCCCGGGAAGCTGTTCGTGATTCGCCCAAAGCTACTGCTGCAACTTGAGCTCGCGTTCGGATCGCACCCGGAGTAGCTCGTCGACCCTGCCCCTGGCGCATAGAAGTTTGGATGGTTGAAGGTGTTGAAAGTCTCCAGGCGGAACTGGGCTCTCATAGACTCCCTGAATGTCCAGTTCTTTTCGAGAACCGTGTCCCAGTCCTGGTAACGGGGACCGCGCACATTCGAGAAATAACGAGGAGCCGTGCCAAATGTGCCGAAGTCTGCATATTTGAATGCCGCAGTGTTGAACCACTCGTGGATTGTGGGATGAGAGAGTTTGGGACTAGCGATTACGTCCGGCCTTGGATTGCCGCCATAGGAGGCAATATCGTTGCCGAAAATGCCAAGCGGAATTCCTTGTTTGAAGGTCGCGATACCGGAAACTTCCCAGCCGCCAAGTACCGCGTCCGCGAGGCGGTTCATTCCAGATCCCCACGTCTTACCACGGCCGATCGGAAGCTGATAGGTGTAGCTCGCCACTAGTGATTGCGGGATATCGCCACCATCGACGCTCTTGTCGGCAGCCAGATTGTAGTTGTTCGCCGGGGTGACGCCCCAGTTTGTGGGTCCGTTGTACGACCAGGCGTTATTGCCTGCGACGTTGTCAAGAAACTTGGAGTAGGTGTAGGAAACCAACGCGGTGAGCCCCTTGCTGACTCGGTGGTTGTAGCTGACCTGCAATGCATTGTAAAGCGACTGGCCGACAGGTGCGTCGGTCTGGCTCACAGCGCCATTGCAATACTGTGGGTAGGGAGAGAGCAATTGAGCGTTGGTCACGGTTGCGTTGTTGAGCCCGCAGGAACTTGGGGCAATGCCGCCGGCGGCGGACAGCGACGTAAGAGCCGCGCCGAGCGGATTCGGCGCCTGCGCATTGAGGAAAGGTGCCCCCTGCGCAAGGTACTTTGGATCCAACTGATTGTAATTGTGGCTGCCAACCATGCGGACACCGCGGTTCCCGATGTAGTCCACTTCGAGTTCATCGCTTCGGCCCATGGCATACTGAACGCCCAACAGCCATTGCTGTACGTAAGGGGAGGGGCGGCTTCTGAAAACGCTGCCGACTCCGTTGCCGTCCTGTTGGTATCCTCCGTTTTTGTTTCCGGTGATTTGTGCGTAGTTACCGCCCCAGGGATTGCTCGTACTGATGTCCGGGTTTGGATTGATTCCACCATTCAAAGTGGGGTTCGAAAACGTTTGGGCTGAAAAACCATCCGCATCCCCGGCGAAACAGCAGGTGACCGATTGCGGGAAGAAGATTCCATATCCGCCGTGGATCACCGACTTAGCATTCGGCTCATACGAGAAGCCGAAGCGGGGCGCGAGGTTATCGTAGTTCAGGTTGTAGACATCGCGATTTCCGGGTCCAAGAAACTCCAGCGCGCCGAGATAGGGCTTACCCACCGAGTAGCTGATAGGGTTGATTGCGTTCGGATTGAAGATTGACGCCACGTCATGGCGGTAGGTGTAGGGAGTTTGAATTTCATACCGGAAGCCCAGATTCAATGTGAGGTTGTGGGTCGCCTTCCAGTCATCCTGTACATACCCGCCCAACAGATGGTTTGAAACGAGTGGATTGTAGACCGTCCCGACTTTGGTTCCGCTGGTTCCGTTGTCCACGACACCGAGCAGCATCTGCGCGACACCGTTGCCGCTGGCGAATCCCGATGCGTTGACCGGATCCGGACCGGACGTGAAACCTCCCGTGAACGTCAGCGTTGTCTGGAAGTAGCTATGTTGGCTGTCTACCTGCTCGACGCCCATGAAACCGAAGTTCAAGGTGTTATTGCCAAGAACCTTGATGAAGTCCGTCGACACAGTACCGATCGGTCCGTGATTGGTGACCGCCTGTTGGTTGTTGGTGCCAGGGCCTAATGAGGATACGCTCCCGACAACGACGATTGGGAACAACGGGCTGTTGGATGAGACATAAGACGGGAGTCCCAGCGTGCTTGAAGGGTCAAACCCGAAGGATTGATTGTCCGACGTTTCATGCCAAAGTTGAACGCCCGACGTTACATTCATAGTGAAGGTTGGGCTGAAGATCTGCGTAAGCCCAGCCCACATGCCCCAGCGATTGTTTGGTCTGGCATTTCCGGGGCCTGCCGGGTCGGATCCCCAATCGTTCGCTGCGCCGGTCTTGAATTCTTCCTTGTAGGCGTAGCGGAAATAGGCATTCGATTTGTCGGAGATATTGTGGTCGACGCGAATGTTGTATTCGTTGGAGTGTGCGGGCGCGGAGCCGGACACGACCAGGTTGTTTGTAAGTCCATTTCCCGTCGCCTTCGGATAGAAACTCAGCAGCTTCGCACCGACTGTGTCTGGGCTATAGCCGGCAAGGTTGCTAAGAACGTTGCCCGGAATGGGGTCGCGGATGTAGCCCGTCTGCGTGGCGGTGAGGCCGGTTCTAGGGTCCACCGAGCCGGCGGTAATTGCGCGCCCGCTGTGTGGATCGTAAATCTGACCAGCCAGAATGGGCCGACCAAGTCCGTCGGTTTTCCCTGTCGCGCCGCCCAGGATTTCTGAGAAGTCGCCGCTCAGGAAGTTGGCATCAGGCACCGTATAGGTTGTGACCGACGGGGTTGATACTGCAAAGTGCTCGAACAGTCCGAAGACGAATGTCTTGTCCCGCTGTCTGTAAAGCCCGGGAATGTAGAGAGGGCCGCCCGCCGATCCGCCGAACTGGTTGCGGCTGAGCGTCGTTTTCGAGGTCGAAAAATAATTTAATGCGTTGAGCTTGTCGTCCGCATAAAACTCATAAGCTGAACCGTGAAAATTACGGGTTCCCGCCTTTGTTACGACGTTCACCACATTGCCAGTGCTCCAGCCGTATTGGGCAGTGAACGAATTGTTCTGGATTTTGAACTCCTGAACTGCATCCACCGAGGGTACGAAGATGACCGCGCCCCATTCAGGGTCAGTATCCCAGGAGCCGTCGAGCATGAAACCGGTCGTGCCAAAAAAGCCGCCGGCGAAGTTGAGGAAGGAGACGTCCTGGTCGGCATTGTCGGTGCTGTTGCTGCCGCCGCCCAGAAGCATCTGGCCCTCTGACGTATTGCTTACGGAAGAATTAAGAGTGGTAAGTCCGTAAACGTTGCGCACGTTGAGTGGAAGCTCCACGATTTCCTTCGCTTCCAGGTCCGCGGCCACGTTGGAGTTGTCGGTATTGAGTTGTGCAGCATCGGCGGTGACGGTTACCGACTGTGTCTCGGCTCCCAGCGTCAGTGCCACGCTCTGCGAGGCAGATTGGCCCGCGTTCAAGACAATCCCGTTTTGCTGATACGTCTCAAAGCCCTTGGCCTTGATCGTCAGGCTGTAAGTGGACGGCGGAAGTTGACCGAACAGGTATCTGCCTCCCGGATCGGTGTTGAAGATCCGGTTGATGCCCTTGTCCCGGCTCGTCAACATCACGTAGGCTGCCGGCACCACCGCTCCCGTGGGATCCGTGACCACACCGGAAAGTGTGGCCGTCGTAGTTGCAATTTGCGCGTTAACCCATGGAGTGCTGCCTGCCAACATCGCAAGCAGGATCGCGAATCCACCCCAGTACCAAAGAGACCTTGGTCTCCAACTGCCTCTTGAACTCAATGTGCAGCCTCCAGTCATTCTTGGTCCCCCAGCGTTCCGAGCTTCAGGGCCTGTGGTTTGTCCCTGTAGCGGTCCTCAGAGATCGGTGCTTAAAAGCCAGACCCCTTTTAGGCGTCTTGATGAGAGGCTGTGAAGGTCCTTACAGCTAAGTGGCAGGATACTTATCAGGTAAATACCTAATTTAACTATCTGTTTATAAAGCGCTTATCCGTTGGTTCTCGGCAACACGGCACACCGATTCTTATCGGGGTATAATCGCTTGAATCTTAAAAAAGACGGGCCTTTTTCTCTATGGCAGCAAACTCAACAGGCAGCAACCACGCGACTCTGAGCAAATCGGAGCAGGACGAAGTACGCGAGCAGTTGAGCCGGCTTCTGGACAATCCCTTCTTTAGCCACAGCAAGCGATTCCCCACTTTTCTGCGCTTTGTGGTCGAACAGACACTGGCTGGAGAAGTCGATAGCATCAAAGAGCGAACCCTCGGGATTGAGATTTTTGGCAGAGATGCGGATTACGATACTTCCTCGGATCCCATCGTCCGCGTCACAGCGGCGGAAATCCGAAAACGCGTCGCCCAGTATTACCAGGATCCTGCCCACGTGGGCGAATTGCACATCGCGTTGCCTTCCGGCTCCTATATTCCGCGCTTTCACTGGCCCAACGGAGCTGACGATCCCGTTTTGAAAGAATTGGTTCAGGCAGGCGCCGACGACGTCCCGGTATCCGTGGTGCACCCTGATTCCAATCCAGTGCAGCCTCACCGCTATTCTTCATCTCTATTGGCGATCGCCTGCATCGTGACAGGACTCCTTTCAGTGGGTTCAGTCCTTTTGTGGCAAGCAATGCATCGCCCCGCGCCGGACTTCTTCTGGGCGCCGATAACGACCACGCCAGATCCGGTGTTGCTCTGCGTCGCCGACCAACTTGAGTACTCGAGCATCGCATTGCGCGACGCGGCACAGCCATCTCATCTGACCGTTTTGAAAGATAATCTCACCGCGATGGTCAGCGATGATGTGACCGCGACCGTCAAAGTTGCCGGAATCCTTCAGTCCAGCGGTAAGCAGTACAGGGTGAAACCTGAGGGCGCAACCAATCTCGAAGACCTGCGCAATGGCCCTACGATTTTTGTCGGAGCATTCGATAACGCGTGGACGCTTCGCTTGACCAACTCCTTGCGTTATCACTTTGCGAACGACGCTGCAATGACGAGGCTGAGTATTGTCGATAGCACGGCACCTTCACAGACTCGGTGGGTAATCGACAGATCAGTGCAGATGGCGACGAATAACTATCGGGACTATGCGATCGTTGCTCGGTTTACTGATGGAAATACAGGAAAGGTAGAAGTCGTCGTGGCTGGAATCGGCCGCGGCGGGACGATCGTCGCTGGAGAGTTCCTAACCGACATCGCCGATCTCGCCCAATTAAAGCGCGCGGCTGAAGCAGCAGGGGATAAGAAGAACGTCGAGGTCGTACTGAGCACCCAGATCATTGATGGCGAACCCGGCTCTCCGAAGGTGGAAGCTACCTATTTTTGGTAAAGCTTCACCCCCAGCGCCCGCATTTAAATCGAAGCGACGGCCTCCGACTCGATCTCGGCCTCCACTTGAGCGTCAGCTTTGGTTCTTGCTGGCTTTGTTTTCTGGGCAGGATTCACCTTCACGACTCCCGCGTTATTTTCCGCCTCAGCCCGATTCGCCAATTCCACAAATGGTCTGCCATAAAAGCTGTCGAGCAGAATGGCCCGGAATTCGCTGATCAGCGGATACCTTGGATTGGCGCCCGTGCATTGATCGTCAAACGCATCCACAGCTACCGCATCGAGCCTGTCCACAAATTCGGCCTCGTCGACTCCGGCATCCTTGATGCTGGCGGGCATCTCTAACTCCCGCTTCACGCTTTCAACCCAGCGGATCAGGTTCTCGACCTTCTCGTCATTGGTTGAGCCGCCCAGACCAAGAACGTCGGCGATCTCGGCATAACGGCACTTGGCCTTGGGCCGGTCGTACTGGGAGAATGCTGCCTGCTTGGTGGGATTGTCGTTGGCGTTGTAGCGAATCACGTTAGTGATGAGCAGCGCGTTGGCCAGTCCGTGAGGCAGATGAAATGCCGCGCCAAGCTTATGGGCCATGGAGTGACAAGCCCCCAGGAATGCGTTGGCAAATGCGACACCGGCCAGCGTCGCAGCATAATGCACTTTTTCGCGGGCCACTGGATCCTTTGCTCCATTCTTGTATGCGGAAGGCAGATATTTCTTCAACAGCCGGAGAGCCTGCAGGGCCTGCCCGTCAGAGAACTCATTCGCCATAATGGAGACATATGCCTCAAGCGCATGCACTACTGCGTCGATACCGCCGAAGGCGGTCAGCGACTTGGGCAGATTCATCACCAGGTTCGGATCAATGATGGCTATGTTCGGCGTCAACTCATAGTCGGCGATCGGATACTTCTTGCCCGTCGCGTCATCGGTGACCACCGCAAATGGCGTTACCTCAGAGCCAGTCCCGGACGTGGTAGGGATTGCAATCAGCTTGGCCTTGACGCCCATTTTTGGAAAAGTGTAGATGCGTTTGCGAATATCCATGAACCGCAATGCCAGATCTTCGAAGTCGACCTCTGGATGCTCATACATCACCCAGGCAATCTTGGCGGCGTCCATCGGCGAACCTCCGCCCAGTGCAACAATCACGTCGGGCTGAAAGGCATTTGCGACAGCCACGCACTTCCGAACAGTAGCCAGGGTCGGGTCCGCCTGCACCTGGTAGAAACTCTCCACTTCCAAACCCAGCTTCTTGAGTACGTCGATCAAGTCATCGGCATATCCGTTCCTGAAAAGAAAATTATCGGTGACGATCAGCGCACGCTTCTTGCCGGCCATTTCCTTCAGCGCCTCAGACACACATCCCCGACGGAAATAGATGGAACCCGGCAGCTTGTGCCACAGCATGTTTTCTGCTCGCTTGGCCACTATCTTCTTATTGAGCAAGTGTTTCGGCCCTACGTTATCTGAAATGGAGTTTCCGCCCCAGCTGCCGCAACCGAGGGTAAGACTGGGCGACAGACTGAAGTTATACAGGTCGCCAATTCCGCCATGAGAAGACGGCGTGTTGATGAGGACGCGAGCGGTTTTCATTTGCTCGCCGAAGTAATTCACACGGTCGCTCTGCTGATCCTGGTCAGTGTAGAGAACCGACGTATGTCCAATTCCGCCGAGGGCCACCAGTTTGCTTGCAATGACAACAGCATCCTTAAAATCCTTGGCTCGATACAGGGCGAGGATCGTAGAGAGCTTTTCATGTGCGAACGGCTCAGCAGCCGTCACATCGGTGACCTTGCCGATGAGAACCTGCGTTGTAGGCGGAACGATGATGCCGGCCAACGCGGCAATGTTTGGTGCAGCTTGGCCGACGATCTTTGCATTTACTGAGCCGTTGACGAGGATGATGCTGCGCACCGCGTCTAGCTCCTTGTCATTGAGGATGTAACCGCCGTGACGTGCAAAGCGGCTGCGAATGGAATCGTAAATCGCGTCGACAGCGATGACCGCCTGCTCAATGCGCAGACCACACCGTTATCAAAGGTCTTCGACATCAGGATGGAAGCGATAGCACGCTTTTGATCGGCCGTTTCGTCAATCACTACCGGCGTGTTACCGGCGCCTACCCCGATTGCGGGTGTGCCGGACGAATAAGCCGCGTGCACCATGCCGGGTCCTCCGGTGGCCAGGATCATCTTCACCGCCGGATGCCGCATGAGCTGATTGGAAAGCTCAACTGTAGGCTCGTCGATCCACCCGATGATATCTTCAGGAGCGCCTGCGGCCACCGCGGCCTCGAGCACCAGTCGCGCCGCGATGCAAGTACAGCGACGAGCGCGCGGATGCGGACTGATGATGCCGTTGCGCGTCTTGAGGCAGATCAGCGCTTTGAAGATGGCGGTCGAAGTTGGGTTCGTGGTTGGAATGATGCCGCAGATCAGGCCCATCGGCTCTGCAATGGTGATGGTGCCGGCTTCGTCATCTCGGCTCAAGATGCCACAAGTCGCCTCATCCTTATATTTGTTGTAGATATAGTCGGACGCGAAGTGATTTTTAATGACCTTATCTTCAATTACGCCCATGCCTGTCTCCTCCACTGCTAACTCAGCGAGAGGAATGCGGGCATTGGCGGCGGCCAGTGCAGCGCCTCTGAAGATATGATCAACCTGCTTTTGCGAGAAGCTGGCAAACTTCTGTTGAGCCGCCTTGACGCGCACGACAAGAGCATCCAGTTCTTCCGTAGTCGTTACCCGGCTGCCTTGCTCTTGATTTGCTGCCATGTTTGCATCGAATCTTGTCATGTTCTCCTCGCTATTGCTTTATTTTTTGTCTCTACAAGTACTGGATCAAAGCCGTCGTTCCTGATGGGCGGCGTGCGCGACGTCCCCGAATTTCGCATACCTTCTCGAACTTCTCATTGCGGGGCCCAAGCGACCGAGGGCAGTTCGAGCCATCTAGACTGCCTCCCTCTCTTGAATTGGCACTTTGAATCGCTGCGCCAGCTTCCAGGAAAGCGACGCCAGCGTGGAGTAAAGATCTTCGTTGTGCACGATGATGCACTCAGGGACTTTGAGCTTCACAGGAGCGAAGTTCCAAATGGCCTGGATGCCCCCTTTCACCATCGCATCGGCGATCTCCTGCGCCACTTCGGCAGGAGTCGTAATGATGCCGAGGTGAATGCTCATTCGAGGAGCCAGATCGCCTAGTTTGTCCAACGGCAAGACAGCCTTCTCGTGGATCCATTGGCCAATCTTGGCCGGGTCGGTATCGAAGGCGGCTACGATTCGCAAGCCGAACTTTGAGAACCGTTCGTGGCCGAGCAGAGCGGTGCCCAGATTGCCCACCCCAACAAGAAATGCCTCGTTGACGTTGTTCCATCCGAGGAAGGTTTCGATGGCCTGGACGAGCTCGGAGACAGAATAGCCGGTCTTCGGCCTGCCGACGATTCCCGTATATTGCAGATCCTTGCGCACCTGGACCGGGACGAGGTTCAAGTCCCGGCCAATCACACTGCAGGAAACCTGGCTTATCCCTTTGGCCGCAAGATTGGCCAAATAATGATGATACTGGGGCAGACGCCTCAGACTCGGCTGAGGAATCGATGGCGGCTCCGGACTGGCAGGCCGCGCAGGCAACACATTCGATAAAATTATATCGATAACCACATAGCGAGTGTACTTTCGGATGATTTTGGAGACAGTGACAGCGGTCACTGGGCGCAAAGCTCGCGTCCCGCACTTAACGCTGTTCCTTTGGGAGCGGATGACCACAGGCAAATCGCAAGGCCGTAATGGGCCTCCGGAAACCTGTACCTCTTCGTCCCCTTTTCCCTAATTCCTCAGCCTTCGAGCATTTATCCGTATCTGAGAGCCACCGCGGGATCCACTCGCATGGCACGCCGGGCAGGAATATAGCAGGCCAACATTGCCATAACCGCAACTCCCACTGCTACTCTGATCGAGATCGCGCCCGAATTGATGACCGACGCTACTCATTTGAAATGTCGATAGGAATTCTCGTCTGGTGCACAAGCGATTTTCAACCTGCTTTGATAGTTCTGCAGGCTCGGTTAATTGACGGAAACGATTCAATGACCTGAACGCCCATAGGCCAGAAGCTGCCATGAAATGATGTTCTCCTGGCGCCCTGTGGGTAACCGAGGCACACCTTTTGTCACAGCCGGATCTCGGTTCTAGATCGGCTCCGAAATGCCTGGGGTCAGACCGACATTATGAGGTAGGAACCCGTCACGGGGTGTTGCTCGCATAGATGCTAGTCCACTGTGAGTGCAACGGTTCCTGTTTCGGTCAGAGATCCTGATACTCCGGTAATGGAGATAGTGTACGATCCCGGAGTTGTACCCGGGCTGCCCTGATTCGTGCCCCCTCCTCCTCCTCCGCCTCCGCCACCACCGCCGCAAGCGACCACGCCATTCGTTACTGCCGTGAAGAGAAAGAGCAGGCCGAGCATCGTACGAAATCTTCTGTTGCGCATCGGGATGCCGAAGAACGCGACTAAGGCCAGAGAAACACTACCTGCGGCGAGCCAACCATTGCCTCTCGGATCGTGCAGGGCCGATTGGGTCGCGGGGGTGGTCGTAATCATGAGGGTCGCCGTTGCCGTCTTCGCCTCGGTTATACTCACGGGGCTCGTTGAGCCAAAGCTCAAGGACGGCAGATCGACGGCACCGGTTGGACTGGAGGTAATTGCGGCCTTGAGCGCCACGAGCCGGTAAAGCCTCCGGCCGGTGTCACGGTGACAGTCGAAGTGTTTCCCGTGGTTGCGCCGACTGCAATTGTGGCTGCCGTTCCACTGATCGAGAAGCTGGGAGGTGGGAGATTGAGGCTGTAAAGTGCGGAGGCGACTGCACTCACTGTGAAACCGGAACCGCCGGCAATGGCATTGATCGTTTCGGTCTTTGAAACGGTGATGGGGCTCGCGTAGAGAGTTGAACCTGGGGTAGGTGTGGTTCCGTCAGTGGTGAAGTAAATGGATGCTCCTGGCGTCGAATCCGAGATCGTTACCGTCTGAATCGAACTGTAAGTACCGGCGCCAGGGGAAAACGTCGGCGTTGCCGCGGGCACGGCAAGACCGGTTCCTGTTAATGGTATGACCAGGGTTCCCCCGTTGGCATCGTCGGCAACCGTAAGTGTACCGGTGTAAGGACCAGCCAAAGTGGGTGCGAAAGCAAGAGATACGGTACAGTTCGATCCCCCGTTCAATGCACCGGCACTGGAACACTTGTCTGCGGTTATTGCAAAGCCGACAGTAGGGTTCACCGCGACCACGGTAAGGGCGGACGAGCCGACATTCGTGACCGTAACCGCTTGTGCGGCGCTTGTTCCTCCGCTGTTTTGTGTGCCGAAATCCAGCGATGAAGGTGAAGCCGTCGCAGTGTTCACCTCAGTTCCGTTTCCGCTGAGATCGATTGTGTGGGATCCCGTTGATGAACTGTCCGAGATCGTCATTGACGCCCCAATCGATCCGGAGATCGTTGGGGAGAACGTGATCTGCACCGTACAATTCGAGCCCGGGGCGACCGCTGTACTGCAGTCATTCGTCTGCGCGAAATCCGGCAATCCGGTTTCCGGGTTGGTTGAAGCGAGGATCGAACCAATCTGCAAGGATTGCGTATTCGATTGGGCATCGGTAATGGTCACGGAGAGGGGATCGCTCTTCGTCCCGACCGTCTGATTGCCGAACACTAAGTTGGAAGAAGAAAGCGTAACTCCGTCATTTGTCCCGATGCCATTCAGATTGATTGCCTCGTTGGTGAAAGGGGAATCATCGGTCAACCCAAGAACTCCAGAGAGGTTCCCGGTAGTCGTTGGGCTGAACGAGAGAGACAACGCACATTCCGCGCCAGGATCAAGCGCGGCACAGCCCCCGGAAGAAACGAAATTCGTTGGATTCGAAATATTCGTGACCTTGAGTCCGGTCGAAAAATCCCCCGAGTTCTCGACTGTGACGGTTTGAGGCGCACTAGCCGTATTGGATTCCTGGCTGCCAAAAGTCAACCCCGATGGCACAATGACCGCCCCTCCCAGGTTCATGGTCGGAGGGACAAGTGCACTCGGGTCGAGTTGATTGGGGGTTTCCTCGATGTAAAAGGTCAGTGTCGCTCCGGTCGGAACGGAAGGGACTGTCAGAATCAGGTCGCCTCCAATTGCGTCCCATCCAATATTTAGACTATCCAAGGAAGGCGGTTGCTGGCTGCCCAGATCCGTACAGAGCATGTTCATTGCGGGACTCGGGTCACAATAGAGGATCCCGAATGAAGTATTAAATGCAAACCTCGACAAGCCTGTGAAAGTCACAACCAGATTATTGGGCCCTGAAGGTATCTGATAAAGAAATACAAACGTGGAGTTGCATGCTCGCGGAGTGGCGCCCTGGACTGTGCCTCCCGAGCAAACAGTTTCCGTACTCACGGAGATGCCATTCACGGTGCTCTGCGCCTGGGGGGTCCAATCCCACAGCGATTGGCCGCCAGCTTGTCCGTAATTTGAGCTTGCCCGTGTGCCGACGCTTCTGTGCGCGTAGGAAGGTACACCGCACAGCAAAGCCGAAACGCTCAACGTGAGAAACGATAGGGCAAGCCTCTTGCGTAGAAACATGGCGTGGGGGGCCCCCTACGGGAAGTGAACGGATGTTACTCCCGGGTTCCCTTCGTGTCAAATCTCGGTGGGTAAACGCCGGTGGTCAAGCTCGATGCTATAATCGGTGCGTTTTTCTTCTCCATGAACGAGGACCTGACGGGAATGCTGGCGCAAGACGGGTCGACGCGACGCTTACGAGTGTTTCTGTGCCATTCGTCCGCTGACAAGACTTCGGTTCGCAAACTGTGTGAATGGCTCGAACGGGACGGATTCGAACCGTGGCTGGATGAAAAGAAACTCCTTCCGGCACAGCGATGGGCTGACGTGATCGAAGATGCCGTGCGCCTTTCTGATGTTGTGCTCGTCTGCTTGTCAGCTGGATCCGTGAGCAAGGAAGGATTCCTTCAAAGAGAAATCAAATTCGCTCTCCAGGTCGCGGATGAGAAACCAGATGACACCGTCTACATCGTGCCGACACGTCTGGAGCCGGTCGAACTACCGCGCCGTTTCAGGGAGTACCAGGCGGCCAACCTTTATGAGGCGGATGGCTATGAGCGGCTGAAACAGTCGCTTGCCTTGCGAGCCGCGCAGATTGCGGTTGCATCTCCGCTGCCTTCCTCGGGACCTCATTTCCTGCAGATCGCGGGTCCGAACGCGCAACCTGCAACAACATCAGAGACTGAGCGCCGACTGCAATGGATCCAAGCTCATCCGCGAGTGATCGTTTTGACGTTGGTGCTGGTTCTCGGCGCAACCTGTGTCGGCGGTTACAGCGTCTACCAGAAGGATAAGCGGCAGCGTACGGCCGCTGATCAATATTTCAATGACGCAGTGTCGAGTTGGAAGGCTCTCGATCTCAGGAAAGCGGAGAGCCTGTTTTCTCAGGCCGCTGCAGCTGAACCGGGCGACCCCAAAATTCTGGCCGGCTATGCGCTCAGCCTGAATGAACGCGGCAATGAAGGGGAAGCGCGCGCAATAGCGAAACGAGCGTTTGATTCCGCCTCCTCTCTCGCGAACGATGAACACCAATGGGTGGAAGCCATCTTTTCCGAGGTGACCGCAAACTGGACGAGAGCCAAGGAACTTTATTCAAGGCTATGGCAGCGCAATCACGACCTTGAGACTGCAATTCGTCTCGCACATGTGCAGACCCTTGGCGGTCTTCCCGAAAAGGCGCTCGAGACAATTGGCCAGATCCCTGCACCCGGCTCAGATGATCCACGAGTCATTTTTGAGAAGGCGACAGCGCAAAGATTTCTGGGGAAATTTGGCGACGAGATCAAGACCCTGGGGCCTATCATCCGCGAACACCCCGACAAAGATCTTGTCAGAGCGACCGCCCTGGCAGAAAAATGCTGGGCCGACTACAACAGCCGGGACCTCAATGATCCCCTCAAGATCGCGCTGGATGATTGTCAGCAGGCTGAGAACATCTTCAACGACAGAGAAGATGCGTTGGGACAGGCGCGGACACTTACGCGAGAGGCGCTGATCGTCTCCGATAAGGACAACAAGGCGCCCGATTTCTCGAAGGGCATGGACTTGCAAAAGCGAGCGATCGAGATCGCGCATGAGAGAAGCGCCATACGCGATGAAGCTGGAGGCCGTCAGAATTTGGCGAACATTTTAATGGAGCAGGCGCCTCCCGACCCGGAATCTGCACGGACTGAATACGAGAAGAGTGAAGAGATGTTCAACAGTCTTGGCGACAAAGCGGGGATGGCCGGAGTCAGCAATGACCAGGCGGTTCGGCTCATCGATCTATGCCGGTACCAGGATGCGCTGAACAGCGCAAAACGAGCTCGGCAAAACTGGCATGACATCGGCAGCGCAGATGAGGCAATTGCCCTCGCGAATCAGGGAAGCATGGAATTTTTCCTCGGCGACCTGCCCGATGCTGAGACGGAGATGAAAGCCGCCCTGTCGATGGCCGACGAGCAAAGACTCAATGTCGACCGGGATAATTGGCTCATAACACTCGGCGAGGTTTACGCTGACGAAGGAAAGCTTTTATTGGCGGAACAGTGCTACAAGGAAGGGCCGTGTTACGACAACAAGCAGCCTTCCACCGTCCGCAAGTCAGAACCCCTGACCGACGCCATCGTTGACTATGCTGCGTTGCAGATCGTGGAAAAGAACACCTCTGAGGCAGAGCGGCTCGCGCAGAGCGCGCTCACAAACGCAAAGGCCGAAAACGACCCCGACGACGAAGCCTGGGCCCGAGTGGTTCTGGCGAACGCGCTTCTCGCGGAAGGAAGGAAGGGTCTGTTGAATCCGGCCAGGAATGCGGTTACCGGTATCGCCGCGATCAGGCCCAAGGACTGCCGCGTCGGAGTTGCGGCCGGTCTGACTCTAGCCAGAATCGAAGAACGATCTGGAAATCCCGGCGGTCAGAAGGAGAATCTGACCAGGGTTCTCCAGACAGCCCACGGCTTGGGACTACTGGGCTATGTGTTTGAAGCAACACTTGATCAGGCAGAGGCAGATCTGCGCGCGGGCCGATCAAGCGCAGCTCTCCAGGAGGCCGAGCAGGTACTTGGGCAATCCAGTGATCGCGGATTCCAGCAAATCAAGGTAAAGGCCTCAGAGTTGGTAAGTCGAGCCAAGATAGGGGCGACCGTTGGAAATTGAACGCCTGAATCCGCCATTCGGTTACAAGACTCAGTCGTCGGCGCTTTCGTCATCGAGTGAGCGTCCCCCAACACCACAACATTTCTGCCGCATACAATACACGGACGGCGCCGGCTCGACTTCTCCGGCATGATTGCGATTTAGCGCCGCTCAAACTCGACAGCCTAATCGTCGTCTTTGCGGGCCTTGGCCCTGTGCTGTGTCAGCATCGCCGGAACCGGCGCGTTGCCCATCGCGTCTTTCCACAGAATCACGTTGAGCTTTTGGGTGTCCGCGCGGTCGGCGTGGCGAAAGTCCATCTGCATGCTCTCTTCCGCGCCCGGCGCCCTCTTGGTGTTGGCTGTGTAGATGAGGCCGTTGTCGCGGTTTGCAAAATCGGCGGTATAGGCCGGCTGATCTCCCGCTCCGGTGAACAACGTGGAAATGAGCGAGCTGAATGCATCGTTGTTGTTCATCGGCGGCAGCCCCAGCAGAGACTCCATGGTGCGAACGACGCTCACGGTGGAATAGAAGCGGCTGTCGACAAATGGCATACCGCCTGCACCCTGCGGAGAGTATTTGCTGACGACCAGCGCCAGGCTGCGATGCGCATCCACGTGGTCGCCGCCGTCCTGGGCATCGTCTTCGAGAATGAAGAACGCCGTGTCGTCCCAGAAAGGCGAGTGAGATATTGCATCGACGGCGCGGCCTACCGCCAGGTCGTTATCCGCAACAGACGATTTCGGTGTTGGCTTGCCTGGCGTGGTGCCCGCAGTGTGATCGTCTGGGAGGCGCAACAACACGAAGTTCGGCATGCTGTCTTTGCCCTGCTTCTTGTCTGCCTCCCATTCCTTGAGATGGCGCAGGAAAACTTCGACACGTATCTGATCGGGAACGGCGAGATTGAAGTCCGGTGCCTCGGCTGCGAAGTGTCCCACGAGTTCCGGCTTGGTGGCTACGTTTGAAGCAATGAGCGGAATGGGCCAGGGCCATTTGTTTACCCCTCCACCCCACTCTGTGGGCAGCGGTTCGCCTGGGGCAATCGCCTTGCGCGCGCAAGCCCGGCCGGGAAGAACCGTGCCCTGCTGTGGATTGCTTGTCTTTTTCTCTTCGCAAAATACAGTGGAAATGAACTCACCGAAGTGATAGTACGTCCTGCCGTGCGCGGCCAGATTGCCCCATAGATAGCCACTCGCCGGCTCGTTCACATCCGGTATCTTCTGCAGCAGCGGATATCCTTCTGCGACGACGCCTTCGAAATCGTAGCTGCGTTGGCCGCCGCGATAGGCCTGCTGCCAGGTCTTCTCAAGATAGTCGGTGCCGATTGCTGCGTTCGACCATACATGCCCATCGCCCGACACTTCGCCTGAGTCGTAGAAGTTGTCGAGCACGCCGAATTGCAGAGCGAGCTTGTGCAGGTTGGGCGTGATGTTGGCGCCGTACATGGTCAGGCTTGAGTCGCCGTTGCCAACGGGCTTGCCGTCACGCTGAAGATCGCCGAAAACCTGGTCGTAGGTCCGGTTTTCCTTGATGATGTAGATAACGTGCTTGATTCGATTAGAGGCGCCATTCGCGAAGGTGATTTTCTCGGCAGCTGCTTTCATGCGATTCGACTCAAGCACTGCGGACGTCGATTGCGAAAGATCTTTTTCGATTCCGGCCGCGTCGAGTGATGCCAGCGAACCATACAGCAGGGTTGCAATATAGGTCGTATGGTTCTTCAACGTCCAAACTGATTTCGCAGACTCTGTCTCCGCGCGCTGAATCATCTTGTTCGGCCCGGTTCCCTTCCCTTTCGCAGTGGCGACGTAGAGCGTTCCGCCGGAGGCTGTAGGCAGAAAGGCCATCGACATCGGCATCCACTCAGTGGGGACAAACCCGATGGGCTCCACCATGCCAGTGCGTGAGACTTTCGCCGTCAGCTTGCGTGTGTCCATGACGGCGATGGCATCGCTAGCGGCGTTGGCCACATACAGGCGGCTGCCTCTGGCGTTCAAGGCTAAGGCAACCGGCTCCGCGCCAAAATAGCTTTGCCTTGGCAGGCGCGTGTCGAAATAGCCCTTCACCGAGAACTGGCCCGCACCTACGTTGACCGCTGCCACCGCGTCCCGATTGGCAAGCGCGACATACAGTGTATTGCCGTCCTCGGTCAGCGCGAAGGCGCACGGATGCGTTCCCGGAGCGATTGGGCTCGATGGCTTGAGCAGGGCCAGTTCGCGGCCAACGGTATTTTTGGCCAGATCGAGTTCAACGATCTCCGACGCATTCCACAGCGCGACAAACGCACGGCGTCCGTCTTTCGAAATCTCTATCGCGATGGGATACGCGGACGGTACCGCATCGCTTTCCGCGAGATCAAAGCGATGTTCAATGGCGCCGGTGATTGGGTCCAATAGCAGAACGTCGTCAGACAAATTGTCGGCAACCAGTAGTTTTTCAGAGCCCGCAAGACCGACCCGTGCCAGGGCGGCGGGGAACGGCACCCCCTTGTCGCCGTCGGTGTGGCCGATAAGCTTGGTCCTTCGGCCAGGCGCCAGCTGTTGCAGCGGCAAATGAATCATGCGCTCGGGCTCGATCTTGCCATCGGCGAAGCGGTAGACAACGACGCCGCTGCCAGTGTCTTCAAGGCCGTGGCTCGGCGGGTCCGCCCCCAAAGGATCGGAGATCGAGCCCATGCTGACATAGAGGTGGCTGCCGTCGCGGCTGAAGGCTAGTCCCGAGTAGAGTGTCTGTCTGGCGCGAATCATCGTGCGAGCATCCGGAAAATCTGACACCGTGCCGCTTTGAGTGTCGAGGACAGAAAGCGACTGCTTGTAATCCGACTCGAAGGTCCCTAATCCTATGTTCACGGTGACCACATAGCGCCCGCCGGGCGAAATGGCCATCGATACGGGGAGGCTGTTGAGCCGCTGCGGATGGCCGGGAACCGGCTCGAGCAACTGCTTGCTGGTGGGCAGGTCGATGGTCTGGGCTGAGAGAATCCTTAATCCACAAGAAAGGAAGACGCCGACAACGGTAAACAGAGCCCCAATTCGCATTGAAAAACAATAGCAAACGAGCCCGGCTCGCGCGTCACGAATGCGTCATCAATCCCGAAAATGATGGCTTCCGTTGCGCTGACAACATGAAGTTGGTGGAGTATGCGACAAAGGAAGGGCGCGAAGACCAGCTGCCTCCTCACCAAAAGTGAATTTAGTGACATCAATACGACCTGATTCAGGTCGGGCAACGCCTCATGTTCCCGGCGCTCTGGCGTGTAAGAATTCCGAAAGCAACCTTCGTGACTGATTCCTATCGGTCAGCTCGCCACTCTGCAAGGATTGTGTTTCGTGTGCGCTTTCGGAGCACGTCCGGCTAAGCCTTGGTTTGAAGGACGCTCAGGCCTTATGCGAAGTGGAACGGTCCGATCTATGATTTCGCTTGAAGCCCTTCAATAGAGAGGTCTGGCGAGCAGCGCGCAGTAGACGTTCCTGAACGTCTCAGGCTCAAAACAGCCCACCAAAAATTTCGCGAGATTCGTCGCTCTAGTCCAAGAGTTCGGGGAGCGACTGTCTGTGAGCCCAGTTCTGATGGGTCAGCGACACTCGTTCGCGCCGGCGATCTGCTGGTGTCGGTGAGCTTGCGTGGACCACTTCAGGCAGCACAAATCTTTTATGAAGGAATTTTTTCGATGAAGCTGAAACGGAATCTCTCCCGCGTTTGCATGGTGCTCGCGACGGCGATGGTCCCCGCCCTTGCACAAACGGTCATCACCAGCCCGGCCAATGGCGAACAAGTGTCTTCTCCTTTCACTCTCAACATGACGGCCAGTACTTGCTCCTCGCAACCAGTCAGTGCGGTCGGCTACTCCCTCGATAACAGCGGCAATACATCGAGCTGGCATGCGCAATATATCGACGGCCCGGTAGCCGCACCGAGCGGATGGCACACGCTCCACGTAAAGGTCTGGAATGGTGGGGGTGGAGTTTGCGTAACCGATGTCTCGATCGATGTCGATGCTACTCCCGCAGTCAGTTCGTCCGGTTCGTCCGGCTCGGTTGTCCCGTCGAACGCAGTCAAGGTCAGCGGCATCCAGTCGCTGGGAAACTGGACCGCCGTTCATGACGGCGGAACCACCGGTTCTTCAAGCGGGACGATGAGTCTCACAAGCTCCCCTTCGCTGACCGGAACGTCAAGGCTGTTCGCAAACCAGTTCAACAATTTCGGGGGAGAACGCTACTTCGTTCAGTTCGATGACAACACAACTTCCCAGAATTTCTTTTACGACGTATGGGTCTACATCGCCGGTTCCTCAAGTGGCATCTCAAATCTCGAGTTCGATCTGGACCAGACAATGCCTAACGGCCAAACCGTCATCATGGGTTTCCAGTGCGACAGCTGGATTCAACGATGGGACTACGCTGTCAACGGGGGCTCTCCCACGAGTTCGAACGACACATGGCTTCATTCCTATGCTCCATGCAACGTGAAGAGCTGGGGAGTCAACCAATGGCACCACGTTCAGATTTACTTCTCGCACAACGACGCCGGTTGGGTCACTTACCACTCGGTGTGGCTAGACGGGGCTGAGCAAGACCTCAACTTTACCGTCTTCTCTGGATACGCGCTCGGATGGGGTCCGGCAGTCGGAACCAATTTCCAGATTGACGGAAACGGCAGTGGAACCACATGGGGGAATGTCTACCTCGATGAAATGACTGTCTATCGCTGGTGAAGTGAAGGAGTACGGCTGGGCGAACAACGAGCGTGTTAAATTGGGTCAGCTCGAGGGGGAGCAACTCATTACAATTCCGCCAGCGATGTACCCAGGGCTATACGGCGTAATCTTTCAGATCTGCTACAAGGCAGGACTTTCAATGCGGCAAGGAAAGGCGAATACACGATGAAATATCGGTCTTCGTTATGCCTGCTTGCGGTCCTGTTCGCCGGCACGTCTGCGGGTTTCGCCAAAAGCCATCAGGGCAAGATACGCGTCCTCATCCTTGACGGATTCAGCAACCACGACTGGCGGCAGACCACGCTCCTGCTTCGCGGCATTCTTGAGTCCGCAGGTGAATTCACAGTGCAGGTGAGCACCGCGCCGCAGGAGCCCGGCGGCGCCGCGTGGAATGTGTGGCGACCGCGTTTTCCTGACTACGACGTGGTAATTCAAACCTGCAACGACAATGGCGGGAATGGCCTCCTCCAAGGCCTGGAGCAAAAACCCGCGTGGCCCGAGGCAGTGAAGAAGGCCTTTGCCGATTATGTCCGCAAAGGCGGCGGAGTTTATATCTATCACGCGGCGGAAAACGCCTTTGTGGGCTGGAAGGAATATGAGCAGATGGTCGGCCTGAGCTGGCGCGGGGCGGACTATGGCACTGCGATCCGCTTGAGCGATAGAGGTGAGATTGAGCGGATTCCGGCGGGTGTGGGCCGCGGAACAGGCCATGGGAAGCGTTCCGATGTCCTGGTGACTCGTCGGGGCGATGATCCAATTCACGCAGGAATGCCGCGGGCATGGCTGTCGCCCGACATGGAAGTGTATTTTTACGCGCGCGGCCCGGCGGAACACCTGCGAGTGCTGGCCTACGCGCGGGATTCCGACCCGAACCTGGGGATGCTATGGCCAGTGGAGTGGATGACGACCTATGGCAAAGGGCACGTCTATATTTCGACCTACGGGCACGTCTGGCCGGGGGATGTTCAGCCACCCGGTTTGCGGGATGCGGCAGTACAGACAATCATTCCGCGTGCGTTGGAATGGCTGGCGCATCGGCCAGTCAAGTATTCGGTGCCCGCGGATTTCCCTGGCACACGCGCAATCTCGGTCCGCGACAAGATTCCTCGGGCGTTCTAAGTTGCCGGCACCACGGTCATTTTGCTCGTTAAGATATTGCCAAAGGGCATACTGTCAATCTTTAAGCTGTCTTCGCAAAAACTCTGCACCCTGGAACGGAATGTCTTCCGGACTTGGCGCGAGATCTCGCCAAATCGATGCGGCCGCGGAAAGCCTACCCATACTGAACCCAAAGCTTTCGATCACCAGCCATCGGTCATACTTCATATCTCGCACGGATCTGAAGAACTCATCCCAATGAACTGTGCCTGTTCCAGGGATACCTCTATCGTTTTCAGATGCATGAATGTGTTTCAAATGATGACCCGCGGCCTCGAGTGCGACGCCTATATTCTTTTCCTCGATGTTGGCATGGAAAGTGTCGACTAGTATCCCCACTGACGGATGATTTATCTCATCGCACAGTCTCACCGCATCGGCCACCGTGTTGAGAAAGTATGTCTCGAAGCGATTCAAGGGTTCGATTGCAACTTCAACATTTAATTCTTCTGCTTTCTGTGCAAGTACGTGCCAACATTCGATTGCCCTTTTCCACTCGTCCTCGCTGCGTCGCACCCCCGAAAACGCTCCCACCGGCGCGTACAACGGCCCGCAGGTGATTTCGCCGCCCGCCTCCGCCGTGACCTCCAGGCATTTGACGATATGTTCCGCACCCTTCCTACGATTGCCCTCATCTGCTGCGATCAGACTTGCACCGGGTGGCAACACACTGCATGTGGTGCATGATAAGCCGAGACGTTCCAATTCCGCCCGAACCTTGCTCGCCGGGAACTCATTTGGGCTCAACAGTCCGATCTCAATACCGTCAAGTCCGGCGGCCGCGATTCTATGGAGAATGTCAAAGTTCTCCACGCCGAATGAGTCTGTCCACACAAAGCTATTTGCCCCGATTTTCATTCCTTCGACTCCGCTTAGCGAACTTGGGCAGCTTTGGAAAGCAAGCTTCTTCCGTCTGGAGGTTCCAGACTCTGAGCATAAGTGCATATCCGAATTCCGGGTCCACAATGGTTCCTGGGTTGAGTATCCAGCGGGCGGCTGGTTCCAATGGACCTCTGACTAGAACCCTTCAAGATAGTGAGTGCACTGTCGTGTTGAAGAGATTTGGAATATTGAAGTCTGTCATTTCACCTGCTTTCTTGCCTAAAACAGGAATGAGCCGAGCTGAAAGCGGCGTGGCGCATTTCGTTGCAAGAATGGCCACATCGCCGAGGATGCGTTTCAACTGCCCGATGCTCACGTCTCCCGGGAGTGGAACAGTATCAAGGCCCATGGCACCGACTGCCGAGTAAGCCATCAGCGAATCGATGTCGTATGCAGCCTCGGCCCAGCGTTGTGCCAGAAGTTTGTCTCCCATTACTGGCAGCATCAGACCCGAATTATCGATTTGTTCGACGGCTTGTACCGCTTCCGCGATGAGGCGTAGGGCCGTGAGGGTGCCACCCGAGCCAAACTTCTCCCCCGTGTAAACTTCAATCGCAGCTCCGATCGAGACATCGCCGAGTGCTGACGTGGTCAGGTAAGTTCCTCCATTCCACGACGTTTCTTGCGCGACCTTCGCACTAACGGCATTGGCAATGGAAATTTGCTGGGTGAGCGCGGCCGTCAGGTCTGGGAGCGCAGCAATGTAGTTTCCCTTATCTTTCGACAAAATTTCATTCACTGTATTCGAGCAGTCAAATCCAATCGCAAACTGCTCGCCCTCATCATTGAAGTACGAGCCCGGGAATAAGGGAGAGTATGCGTCCTGCATCGCAGAGACCGCGAAGTTGAGATTGCCTTGGCCATTAGGACTGTTCTCGCTGACATACTTCACCAGGTCGGCAGCAAGAGCGATGGTTTTCCAGTGGATGCCATCAGCGTCGGCGATGATGGCGCTTGCCTCGATATTCGGCAAAGTGGACAGCGCTTGCTTCAGCAGGTTCATCGGCGCAGGATCGTCGCTGTCATGTAGCATCGCCGGCCCAACGTTGGGAGTGAAATCTTCCTGGACCGAGAGATCGTCAATCTGCTTTAGAAATGACAGTGCCTCGTCTTCAGACATCCCGGCGACGAAATCGACAAACGGCTCAGTCGTAACACGCAGAGTTTCCACTTCGTAGCCGGCCGCCTCGAACTCTGCCTTCGCCTTGCGCAGTACGGTGAGCGCTTCCGAGATTTGCGTCTGGTAGATTTGCGTATTGATTTGCACGAATCCAGTAATCGTCTTGACCTTTGGATTGACAACGGGGATTGGGGTTGCACTCATTAACCTTCCCTCCTCGGTTGCGGCGGGTTTCTTGCCTTGCCTAGATCTCGCGTGCAGTATCCAAGCGTATCACTTACCGGATTCCCTCAAGATCAAAAATTCGGTTGCCAGACATTTATCTGCGCCATCTGAAGTTGTGATTGCGTTACCGCGATTGGGCGAGGCTCCGCATAACTCTTCGAATTCACCGGCTTCATCTGCGAATTAGACGAATCTCAATTCGGCCAGATTTTTGGAATACGCTCAGGATAATCGGATATGACCCCATCGGCGCCGAATTCGATGGCGCATTGGATCAGCCTGGGATCATTGACGGTATAAAGGAATACCTCAAGGCCGGCATCGTGAAGCACCGCGATGAACTCGGCGGTCGCGCAATCAAGAGATAGGCCAACCAACGTTGCGTTCGCATCGCGTACCAATGCAGCACCCGAAATGGGAACGCACTCCATTAGTACCATCGTTCTCGCAAGTGGGTCTGTCTTTCGAATTTCAAGAATCTCCCCGTGCAGAAAAGACGCATAGATCACCTGGCCCGAGAAAGCCGACGCTCGCACTACCCGGTGAATGGCTGGCCCGATCCCTGGTGTTTTGGCTTCGAGAATCGCCCCGGCATGCCCGTTTGCCGCTGCCAGTGCCTCTTCCACACAAGGGACCCCTTCCCCGTTGCCGGCGTCGAGCAATTGCAGTTCATCCCAGGTCATCTCAGACACCAGGCCAGTGCCGTCCGTTGTACGGTCCACGAGCTTATCGTGCATCAGCACCAGGCGTCCGTCACGGGTGCGCTGAACATCCAGTTCGACAAAATCGACGCCCAGCGAGATACCGCTTCGAATCGCGGCGATTGTGTTTTCCGGAGCGTGCCCCGCGGCTCCGCGATGGCCAATTCGCAGAATCCGTTGGTGATTCCCCCCGGGCAAGTGCCTGACTTCAATGGTGTTTTCCAAAGCCAAAGATTCCCCCAGAACCGCTAGAAATTCCTGTCGGAAGTGTTGCTTCGCACGGAAACTGCAACGCCATCCTCTTAATTATTTCGTTAAGGAATCCACGTACCTGCATCTGTGGCCGATTTCTTTAAAAACTCAGGTTACGCTTTAGGCTCTGGAGACATCCAATATTTCGCTGATGCAGAGTTCGCAAGCCGATTGGAAGGAATTGCGAGAGGATTTCTTGCCATGACCGAGGAGACTCCGGAGCCACGATACGAAGAGGCGTTCGTCGATGTGGTCGGCGCTCGCGTACATTATCTTCACGCAGGAAGCGGCAAGCCGATGCTGCTCATTCATGGGCTGGTCGGTTCAAGCGCAAACTGGCGGAGTAACATCGGCGCCCTCGCTCAACACGCCAGCGTCTATGCGATCGACCTGGTGAACATGGGTAAATCACAACGGGTCAGAGGGCTGGACGCTGGGCTTTCCGCAAGCGCCAACCGCATCATCGCGGTCATGGACGCGCTCAATCTCGCCGAGGCCGACATAGTCGCCCATTCGCATGGGGGAGCCGTCGCGCTGATGCTTGCGGCATTGCGTCCCCAGCGCGTGCGCAAGCTTATTCTTTTCGCGCCTGCCAACCCCTACAGCCAATCAAGCGATGTCATGGTGCGTATTTACAGCACTCGATGGGGCGGCCTTCTCGCAAGGATGCTGCCCTATCTTCCGGCACCGATTCAGCGCGTCGCTCTCGGAGCGATGTATGGAGGCCCCGACCGCGTCGTCGATAGATGTTTGCAGGAGATTGTCGTTGGCCTGCGGAACCCCGATACTTTGCGCCATGTCCTCTGCATTATTCGCTGCTGGTACGCCGAGATGGTCAAGCTGAAAGCGGCGATCCGCCGAGTGAAGAGGATCCCAATACTGTTAGTGTGGGGCGATCGCGATTTAACTGTCAGTTTGAGCTCCGCTATCCAGCTGAAGCGTAAACTGCACGCCTCCAAACTTGTCGTGCTACCGGATTGCGGCCACTCTGCATTCGAGGAGAACCCTGAGGTGTCGAATCGCATCATGTTGGAATGGCTCGGCCGCGATTCATTGTCCACACCGCGTCTGAGCAACGCGCAACGAGCCCTCGCTGTCGCCAGAAGAACCAGCCGCTCTGCCACCATGCGGCGTTTGTCGCCTGAAATATGAACCGCAAAATTGCCTATCCGCCTCCTCGGCGAGCTCAGGCCGCCTCTCATGCCCGATGCCGCTCCGCCCGTAAGCAGGTTCCGTCCGACCTTTGTCCCGCGGTAGGAATCACGCCGCAGTTTTGACATCGTCTCATGGGTTTCGGCACTTCAACGGTGGTTTCCTTCTGGTCCTCTTCTTGCCTGATACCCGGTCCTTGCCGGGCCTTTTCCTTCCACGCTCACGGCATGGCTCCTGACCACAGCCGCAAAAGGTGGCTTGGAATCTGCTCCTGCAAGCCGGTTCCGAGAGGCCTGCCATGATCGGATAAACAGTTTCGCACGACTACCGCCCAACCGTCTCTAACGCGCTTTTTGCCCTTTCGCAGGCAAGTCAAGAGTAGGGTGGTTGGAGATGATTTGGCGACAACTGGGAAAATTCACCATCCGGAGAAAAACAAACGCACCAATACACGCAGGCATTGGGACGCTATCCTGTTTCCGGCCTTGAAATGGACCCGAAGCTCTTGAATCTCGTCTCGCAAGTAGCTTCGACAGCCTGATCGGCGTGGCGCCATCGTACACGGCTGCAGCCTTAGGAGTGGAGCGTAAACACCATGAATCGACGATCGTTTCTGCGCGGCCTGGGAGCGGCTGCAGTTGTGACACCGGCAACCCTACGGCACGCATTTGCGGCGATCCCGAAGATGAAGATCACGCGCGTGAGAGCCTATCTTCCTCCCAATCCCAACCCACTCTTCAATCAGAGCGATGTTGTCGTTACGGTGGAAACCGACGCGGGCATCACCGGGGTCGGCGAGGGCGGCACAAAAGATACGCTCTCGCAGTCGGCGGGACGCCTGATCGGCAGGGATCCTCAACACATCGAAGCCCTGTGGCAGGATATGAATCGCGCGTTCTTCTACCCCGCAGGGCGTGAGAGGACAGACGCGATCGGTGCACTCGATCTAGCTCTCTGGGATATTCGAGGCAAGGCGTTGGGCTGCCCAGTACATGAACTGCTTGGCGCCGCCGTTCGCAATTACTGCGAACTCTACAACACCGCGGGCATCATTCCCGGAATCACTCCGGAGATGGGTACCAGGGAGCGGGCCAGGCTGACGATGGGAGCGGGCTATCGGGTCTTTCGCTTCGGCGCCATGGACGCACCGCCCAACACGACCTACGCCACGAGAAAGCAGATTACTCATTTGCGCGAACAGTGCGCCGAGGCAAGGGAAGGAGTTGGAGTCGATGGTAACTGGGTGGTCGACTTTCATCAGCGATTCGATCTGCCGGATGCCATTCGCGGCTGCGACGAAATCGAAAGCCTGGCGCCTTTTTTTGTCGAAGACCCGGTCCGCACCGAGGCCTTTCAGCAGGACCTGCCGATCCTTCGCCAGAAAGTCAATGTGCCTTTGGCCGCAGGTGAGGAGTGGGGCAACCGATGGGATTTCAACCGGCTCGTGGAAGAGCATTCGATCGATTTCGTGCGCGCGACCCTTCCCAATGTCGGGGGTATTACGGAGATGATGAAGATCGCCGCCTTGTGCGAAACGCACTTCGTCGGCATTGTCCCGCACTTTACGGGGCCCATCGCTACCGCGGCGCTGGTCAACTGCCTTAGCACTTTCCCCGGCCCGCTTCTGATGGAGTACAACTTTCAAGGCAGAACATTTGACTATCTGCCGGTTTGTCTCGACTTTCGCAACGGAAAGCTATATCCCAATGAGCGGCCCGGTCTGGGTGTGGAACTCGATCCCAAGCCCCTTACGCGAATTGCGGAGATCACCGAACCGGTGACAGCGCGCGCACAAACTTACTTTCGACCCGATGGATCGATTACCAATTGGTAGCTCTGCTTCTCGCTTTTGTGCCGGTACTTGGGCGCACGTCCAGTGTTCGCGAGGGGGTGCGATTCATTGGGAGACAATAGGCCTTTCTCTAATGCGGACGACCTGACGCTGGTGCCTGGCCTGAGCTACTTGGACGCCCGCCGCCGTTGTTCGATGAGCCCATCTGCGAAGGCGTTTGCGATGTAGCGGGCGGTGCAGACCCCCGGCGGACTGAGGTGGCCGCGATAGCCGAGCTCTCGGGCCGGCCATTGGCGCCGGCAGATGGCTGAACATTCACGTAAATGGGCGTGGTTGCCGTACCTCGGTCCACGGCGTGCTGCGAAAGCCTGTCCAGTTTGCCCATTCCGTCTCGTGGAATACCCATTCCTGCTGAATCCCTCCGGAAGACAAAAGACTCTGGCGAAGCTACTTCGGAGCGGACGAGAGGCTTCTGGTTCACCACCGTCAGCGTGGATTCACCCGTGCGGGGCGAGCCAACCGGTCGAAGCGGAACGTGTCCAGATCCGCCGGTGGACGCAACAGCCATGGCATTATTCAACCCGTTCCATGTGCCCCCGGGCTGCCATCCCCAGCCTGTGCCCTGGCAGTATGACCAATTGCCATAGTGATAGGGGGTCCATCCCCAGGGGTACGGAGATACCCATGAATAGCCCGCGCCCTGATACCAGGCCCATGCGCCGTTCGAATACGGGTCCCAGGCCGCGCTTGCGAAGTAAGGACGCCACATCGAGCCGCAGCCTCCGGCATTCATGAAGCTTCCGTAGTAACCCATATCGCTCAGGCCATACGCATAGGGCGAACTGCTCGAACCACTGAAAGCCGCGGTGTGTGCGTGGTATCCTGCGGCGTTCTGGTCCCATGAGTCGAACTGAACGGGCGCGACGTCCTTGGCCACCGCCGGTTGAGCCTGATCGGCCAGGTTGAATGTAACCGTCTTTTTCCGTGAAACATCCATCGGCCCCGAAGCTTCGTCGATGCGCACCGTGCCGTCGAGCACCGCGAGTTTGGCCTCTGTCCCGTCAATCTGCAACCGTACGTGGCTGGAGGGTGGAAGTTGGAGCTTTTGCTGGCCGAATAGAAGGTTGAACTCATTGCCTTTTGTCTTTACCAGGCTCACATAGGCCATCCCCTTCACCAGATGCACTGAAGATGCCGTTGTGCCTGCTTGAAGACGTTCCAGCTGCGTAAACTCCACCAACGAATCGGGAGCGAGGCGCAAGGTGCTGTTATCTTCGAACTCGACCTCGGCGACCCCCGTGCCCGTCTGTAATCGACTCTTTTCTACGATGGGCAGGTTCGCCATGGCGCGTTCAAATCCGCGTCCGGTGTCGCGATCCATCTGGACGTCGCCTTTTACTTCGCTCAGCCGAACGATGCGCACTTTTGAAACTTCGTTGGACGATTCGGCCCCGTCAGGGGTCTGTGCGGGAAGCGTAGCGGCAAACAACAAGACTGTGAAGCAGGTTGTTGCGACGGGCGTGGAGATCGAAGTCATGTCCGCCTCCTTTGTGAGTTGTGGCGAACTTTTGAGAAAGCGAGGCGCTCGAACGGGGAACTGGCGCAAAGCCGGCTCGCGCTGTGGCAATATGCTAGCACGGAAATGAAATCAATGACGAATCAGTCTCTCTTCCAATACAAGTAGAGCCTGAAGGGTTAGGAGAGCGGCGCAAACCTCAGTCGCCTGCGGCGCACTGGATTTGTATACTGCGGTCGGCACTGCATTGCACCCGCCAGCGCATTCAGACACCGGCACGCACAACTTGCTCCTCAACGAAGGCGGAAACACCGCTTCAGAGCGGATCCTGCCTTCGGTGTGCCGGCAGCAATGATTATGGAAAGGAAGCCAAGATGGTGCGCTACTTGATTTGCGCCGCATTGCTTGCCGGGAGCGTAACCTGCGTTGCCCTTGTGGCGACCAGCCAGGAGGCGCAAACGGGCGGGCAGGAGGGTATGCAACAGCAGAGCTATCAAAATATGAAGCCGGCGCAACGTGCGGCCGCCACGCGTGCATTTCTGGGGCTCGGGGCCATACCCAACAAAGTCGCCGCGGACCGGGGAGCGCCGCTCTTCGTTCACAGCTGCGCCTTCTGCCACGGCCAAAGTGCTCGCGGCGCAACTGGGCCAAGCCTGATAACGTCGGACCTGGTCCTGGCAGACGACCGTGGGGAGCACCTTGCGCCTTTCCTCAAGAAAGGCAGCCCGGGGAAAGGCATGCCGGCGTTTGCAACCATGTCGGACCAGCAACTGACCGACATCGCAGAATTCCTGCACCTCCAGGTGGAAGAAGTCGCGAATCGCGGCACCTACCAGGTGCTCAACATCCTGGTTGGCGATGCGGCGAAAGGCCAAATCTACGTGGAAAGCCATTGCATGTCGTGCCATACCGCCGAATCGTTCGCACACATCGCCAGCAAATACCGCTCGCCCGAGCAACTGCAGCGTAACTGGATTTGGCCGGCGCGCGACGAAAACATCACGGCGAATGTGAAAACCTCAGCCGGAACCGTCTCGGGCCGGATTACGCAGATGAGCGATTTTCGCGTAACCCTCGTCGACAGCGCAGGCCAGACGCACGCGATCGATCGCGGACCGGGTGTGGACGTCCAGATCGGCAACCCCCTCGCGGCGCATGAGAAGATCGTGTTGACTTTGGCAAACGATGATATGCACAACGTGACCGCTTTCCTCGAGACGCTGAAATGAAGCTGGGATTTTGCGCGGCGATTGTGACGGCGGCCCTGGCCGGAACCCCGCCGCACGCTCCGATCGTGTCGATTGATCCGAACACGATCGGAAGAACGCCCGTCACAAACTGGCCCACCTTCAACGGCGACTACAGCGGCCAGCGCTACAGCACGCTCACCCAGATCAATCAAGCCAGATTGAACCGGCTCGAGCCGCAATGGGCGTACCGGATCACGGATGTCGGAGCACAGCGCGGCACGCCGGCCCCCATCATCAAGTGCACGCCGCTACTCGCAGATGGCGTGCTCTACGTGACCATTCCCGATCACCTGTGGGCCCTCGACGCTCGGACCGGCAAGGAACGATGGCACTACGACTGGCTCGACCATGGCGGGCACCTCATCGGCCAACGCGGCGTGGGAATATGGAAGACCACCATATTCTTCCTTACCCCCGACAACTGGCTCATCGCGCTCGATGCCGCCACCGGCAAGGAGCTGTGGAAGAAGAATTACGCCGACGCGCGCAAGCAGTACTTCTCCACCTCGGCGCCGCTGGTCGTGCGGAACCACGTGATCGTGGGTGTCGGCGGCGATGCGATGGACATGCCTGGATTCCTGGATTCCTTCGACCCGGGGACAGGCGATCTGCAGTGGACGTGGTGGTCGACGCCACGCAAAGACGACCCGGCGCTCAAGACGTGGCCGAACGAGACCGCGTCGGACCACGGCGGCGGGATGACGTGGATGCCGGGGACCTACGACCCGGCGCTCAATCTGCTCTATTGGCCCACGGGGAACACGAATCCGGTCTTTGCTGGACAGGGAAGACTCGGCGCGAACCTCTGGACCGAATCGATCGTCGCGCTCGATGCGGACACGGGCACGCTGAAATGGTATTTCCAGGTGTCCCCGCACGACACACACGATTTCGACAACACAACCGCGCCCATTCTCTTCGACCGCGCCGTGAATGGAAAGCCGGAGAAACTCCTGGCCCAGGCGGCGCGCAACGGATTCTTTGTCACGCTCGACCGTGTGACGGGCAAGTACCTGGTGGTCAAGCCGTACGTCCCGCTTGATTACTCCTCGGGGCTCTCGGAAGGCGAACCAATTCCGATACCTGACAAAGATCCTTCCGTGGGTGGCTCCATCAACATTGTGAACGCGTCAAACTGGCCCGCCCCGGCGTACAGTCCCAGGACCGGTCTCGTGTATGTGAACTCGGTGGAAGGCAAGGCGATCTATTACCTCACCGACGACAGCGACAAGCCCTCCGGCTACGGCGGGACGGGTGTCGGGATTGGGCGCGCAGTGAGAGTGCTGCAGGCGATTGATCCCCTCACGGGCAACACGGCGTGGGCCCACTCGTATCCTAATCTGAACAATGCGCCGACCACCGTGGGCCCCAGCATCCTTGCGACCGCGAGCAATCTGCTCATCTCAGGCGATGACCAGAAGAACCTGATCATTTTCAGCGCCGATAAAGGCCATATCCTGTGGCATCACGAGCTGAATGCGGACGAATCGGGCGGCATCATCACGTATCTGCTCGACGGTAAGCAGTACATCGTTTTCGGAGCCGGGGACAGCCTGTACGCATGGAGTCTGCGTAAATGAAGCCGAGCCGCACGCGCTATGGCGTCGTCGTGCTGGCGATCGGGCTTGCCGTGCTTTCGTATGTGCAGCGGGTGGCGATCTCTGGCGCTGCCGCGCCGATCTCGCATGATCTCCATCTTTCGAAGGAGCAGATGGGCTTCGTCTTCGGGGCCTTCGGGCTGGCTTATGCGCTGTTTGAGGTTCCCATGGGTCTGCTGGGCGACCGGCTCGGCGTGCGGCGGGTGTTGACGCAGGTGGTGCTGGCATGGTCGGTGTTCACCGCGCTTACCGGTGCGGCATGGAGCTTGACCTCGCTGGTGACGATCCGTTTCCTGTTTGGAGCCGGCGAGGCAGGCTGCTTTCCCAACCTCACGCGCATGTTGAGCGCCTGGCTGCCTGCGCGCGAGCGCGTCACGGCGCAGGCCCTTATGTGGGCCTTTGCGCGCTGGGGTGGCGCGGCAACCCCGCCCCTGACATTGCTGTGCATTACGTGGTTTGGGTGGCGACGGGCATTTGTGATCTTCGCGGCGCTGGGAGTGGTTTGGTGCATAGTGTTCCTGGTGTGGTTTCGCGACGACCCGGCAAAGCATGGGGCAGTGAACGCAGCGGAGCGGGAGATGCTCGAGGCTTCGCGGGTTCTCATGATGCATCGCGCGGGACCAAGCTGGCTGTCGCTGCTGTTCACAAGGCAAGTGGCGGCACTCGTGCTGCAGTATTTCTGCTTCTCATACGTCTGGTACTTCTACATCACGTGGCTGCCGACCTACTTGCGTGAGGGCCGAGGCCAATCGCCGGAGCGCGCGGCCGCGCTGGCGGTGTTGCCACTACTTTTCGGCGGGTTCGGATCCCTGGCTTCGGGACTTTCGCCTCGGCGCCTGCCGCGTCGAGCAATTGCCTGCGGCGGGTTTGTTGCAACCGTGGTGCTGCTCATTGTATTCATGCACATTCGGCCGGTGGTGCCGGCCATGGTGGTGATGGGACTGGCAAGCTTTGCATGCGACCTGAGCATGCCGGTGTCATGGGACGCGTGCGTTGAGATTGGCGGACCGTATACCGCGACCGTAGCCGCCACCATGAACATGCTGGGAAACCTGGGAGGGTTTCTTGCGCCCGTCGTCGGCGGGATCATCTTGCAACGCGTCGGCACTGGAACCGCCGGCTGGAATCTGCTTATCGATACCATGGTGGTCGCAGCGGCGGTCTCAGCTGCATGCTGGCTCTATCTCGATCTGGCATCGACACATCACGAGCGGAAACGGAAGGCGATGGCAGCGATCAGCTCGGATCCGATTGTGCCATGAGATCGCCGGTGGCAAACAGCGAGAAGGAGCGCAGAGGCAGGCGATGGAAATCGATTTGAAGGACCGGACCGCGGTGATTACCGGCGGCAGCCGAGGCCTCGGCGAGGCCATGGCAAAGGCGCTCGCCGAGGCGGGTGCGCAAATTGCACTGGTGGCACGCGACCGTACGAGATTGGAGCGCGTGCGCGACGAAATCGTGTCGCGGGGCGGGGCGGCAGAGATGTTTACGGCCGATGTGACGCGTGAGGATCAGGTCGCCCGGCTGGGTGAACTGGTGAAGGAACGCTTCGGCAGCCCGCAAATTCTGATCAACAGCGCCGGAATCAATCTGCGAAAGAACCTGGTGGACTTCACGCTTGAAGAGTTTCGGAGCGTGCTCGACGCCAGCCTGATCTCGACCTTCCTGATGTGCCGAGCCTTTGTGCCCGGCATGAAGGGGACAGGGTACGGCCGCATCCTGAATATGAGCTCGATTATGAGCCATGTTTCGCTTGCCGGCCGCGCGGCGTACAGCTCGGCGAAGGCGGCTCTACTCGGGCTAACGAAAGCCTTGGCGCTCGAATTGGCGGCTGACGGAATCACGGTGAATGGCATCAGTCCGGGACCCATCGCAACCGACATGAACCTGGCGCTGATGAACAATCCCGAAGTGACCGCGCAATTCCTCGCGAATCTTCCCGTAGGGCGATGGGGCAAGGTGGAGGAAATCGGCGCGCTTGCCTGCTACCTCTGTTCCGATGCAGCCGGATTTATTACCGGAACCGATATCCTGATCGACGGTGGCTGGACAGCGAGGTAGCTCTCGGCACGCGACCCGCGAGCACAATGGCCCAGCGCCGCCTAGGTACGCTACTGAGGCGCCGCGGCAGGCTGGGGATGCGTCGATGGCGGTGGTACATAGTCGACCAGCGTATCGACCGGCCGGTGGGCGGTCCATGCAATGCCGCGCAGCAGCATCTGCTCGATCTGGTAGTTCGCGAAATTGGCATACTCGTGCCCCTGCATCCACGCAAAGGCGCGTGCCGGCCGCCCACCCGGCAGCGTGTGCTCATAGGTCCAGATCTGCGGAACTACTTCGCCCTTGTGCGACCCTGCGCTCGGCGTGCCGGGTATGACCGTGGTGGCCAGAACGCGGATGCCAGGTTCCTGGGCCCAGGTCATCTTGTAAAAAGCTTCATCGAAGATCGTGAAGCTCGACATACCTTTCATGATCGGGTCGGCGGAGTCCACCACCGTGTAGGAGATCGGCGCCCCAAGCGTGTAGTTAATCTCGCCGTGCTTTTTGGCGCCGCCGACCAGCGTAGCAAAATATGAGGGATCGGGGCCGCAGAGTGAGTCGTGCAGGCTCACCAAGCCGCCACCCCGTTTCACGTAGGCTTCAAGAGCCGTCTTCTCCGTGTCGCCGAGGTAACCGGCGTCGCCTTTGTAGATGACCACCACGTCGGCTTGCTCCAGGTCGGCCGCAGAAGGCGGATGAAGCGCGCCGTCGACCACGGCGCCATGGTCGGTGAGAATCTTGCTCCAGTCCGCAAGAAACTGCGGATAATCGTGCTGCCCGGCAAAGTGTGATTTGAGTCCTGCCCAGATGTAGATATGCATGCCATTGGCCTCCTGACCCCACGGCCGGGGTGCCTGCTCCGCTAACCCCTGGATATTTGATCGCAGCGCAACCAGCCCGATCGCCGCAACCAGCAGCGCAAGACGCAGCCTGCAGCCAGGCAGCGTCGAGTAGCGTGGTCTCGCCGACGCCCGAGCAGCAGAGATTGGCGGGGGGAGATGAGTTGTCACATTGACCTCGTTTGAACTGGACGGAAGACGAATTCGAAACGAGCCCATGCATACAGGATTCAGATCGCCCATGTCAATTTGCTCGCCGCTCGAATGATATCGCACACCCTGATGTCAATCAGAAGAAGAAACGGCGCCCGAGGATCGTCTGGGCTAGCGCACTGTTGGTTCCCGTCTGCGCTGTTTTGCTGGCGGGCCGTGACGATTCGAGGATCCCCTCAAACGTGGCAAATGCCATTAATTTCTATCAGTCGCGGGGGCCGCTTCATGGACGCACAGAGATAGTCGCAACCGACCCGACACAAACGACGATCATCGGAAATCTCCAAATGACCTATGAGGGCCACCGAATTAATTGTGACAACTATCCCTGGTATGCTCGGGTGTTTAACAGGCCGCATCACGAAATTGAGAATGACCCACGGGTTTGGGATCTTGCGGCCTCGCTGATCGATTCCGAAGTCGAGGGCAGGACATTAACAACTCGGATTTCGTCGTCATGGAAGCCGTTTGTCAAATAGTTCATGCGCACACTATGGCGAGTCTTTTGGTCGGCAGTTCAAGTTTGGCCGTCCCGAGGGTCGGCTCGATACTGCGGCCGCTGGGGAGGATCTGATCGACAGTGCCGACGCGCTGCTTCAAAATGGACTGCGATTTCATCTTGCTCGATGACGGTCAGACACCTGCGAGTACTCGGCACCGGACTAGGTAATGTGGTACGCGGAGGTCTCGTCTCGATCTAAGTCCCCAAGGCAAGCGCAGTAGGCCGCCGAATCCGATTCGAATCAGCCACTTGATGGTACAGCTGCACCATTGCGCGATTCTATCGGGAAGACGTACCGTATATGTACCCAGACTATAATCGGGGCGATAATCTGAAGCCCCGCTAGCAGACAACTGAGATGACTCTTCGCGTTAATGTATCGTTTTCTTGAGCAAATGGTGCCCAGTGTGCAGTGTCTAAGCAAGTGATGGGGTTGTGAACCTTAGGAGTGGAATGCCAATGGATCGTGATTCTCACGCGACGGGTGCACCTGGAGACCCGGTAGATCATCAGTCGTCAATTGGTCCGAGCCGGCGGGAATTCATAAGCGCACTAGGAAGCGCCGCCGTGCTGACAGCACTGGCGGGAAGAGGTGTGTCTGCCGAGACAACCGAGGGCCCACTCAATATCGCTCGAGTAGCAATTCCGACTGCCCGAACCATGCAAAGCGAGAACAAGATCTCCGCTTTGAACGATGGCTTCCTACCCCAAAACTCGTTTGATCGTTCGCACGCGCTCTACGCGTTATGGACATCGCCCGAGACCGGGGATCAAGCCAACTGGGTGCAGTACGAGTGGGGAGAATCAGTAAATATTAATAAAGTGGAGGTTTATTGGGCGGTCGATCGCCCGCGGCCCGCAGCGATTCCCGGCAGCGGACGCGCACAGATTCAAACTCCCGAGAGCTATCGGATCCTTTATTGGAATGGTGGCGACTTCGTTCCGGTCGAGCGGCCGCAAGGTCTGGGGATCGCTCAGGACACCTACAACTCCACGGTCTTCGATGCTGTGCTGACCAGCAAACTGCGGCTGGAGGTTGTTACTCAATCGAATCGGCTCGCTGGAATTCTCGAGTGGCGGGTTTTCAATTACGGCCCCGTTCCGGCGCTTCCTCCAATAGTAGATGCTGGCGTTGATCGGTCAGTCGTGAGCGATGGGAGCACTTATCTCTCCGGGAAGGCAACCTGGCTGAAGGACTCTCCTGAAAACAGCGCTCGCTGGGTGAAGACTCACGGGCCCGGGACGGTTGCCTTTGCGGCCGCAAATTCGCTCGCGACGACGGCCGCGTTTTCCGAGCCGGGTGACTATGTTCTTACGCTCCAGGCGTCGGATGCGAGAGGCGCGCCTCCTTCAATTAACGTGCACGTTGAGCCTGCCCCGCCTGCAGATCGTCTGAACGTTGTCTACACTCGCCACTACTCGATCGATGGCCAACTTTGGCGACAACGAGCTAAGACGCTGATTGTCGATTGGATCCCTCACTGCATCGCAATGTGCGAGCGCACTGACATTGCGCCCATGCGCGGGGACGGCGGCATCGACAACTTTATCGAGGCTGGAAAGGCTAATCGTGGCGAACCCCATGGCCGCCACAAGGGCTATGTATTTTCAAATGCGTGGGTACATCAGACCGTCGAATCCATGTGCATTGCCTCGATGGTTGATCCTCAAGGCGATCCCGAGATCATCAAGTCGCAGGAGTTGATGCGCGCTACTCTGGCGCGCTGGATCCCGATCATCCTTGCGGCGCAGATGCCCGATGGCTATCTACAGACTGCTTACATTCTGGCCGATCGGAAGGACTGGCCAGAGCGCTGGTCGCCCGATCACCGTGGCAACCACGAGGGCTATGTTTCTGGCTATTTTATCGAATCGGCCATTAATCACTACACGCTTACGGACGGGAAAGACCTGCGCCTATACAACGCTGCCAAGAAGCTCGCGGATTGTTGGGTTGCCAATATCGGCCCAGGTAAGAAGGACTGGTTCGACGGGCACCAGGAAATGGAGCAGGCTTTGGTTCGATTCGGACGATTCGTTAACGATCAGGAAGGCAACCATCGCGGAGATGCTTATATCTCGCTCGCGAAGTTCCTCCTCGATTCGCGCCGCGGCGGATCGGAGTACGACCAAAGCCACCTTCCCCCGGGGCAACAGTATGAGGCCGTGGGGCACGCGGTGCGCGCGATGTACTTCTACTCCGGCATGGCTGATATTGCGGCCGAGACTCGAGATCGCGACTACCAGAGTGCGGTCATCTCGCTCTGGGACAACATGGTGAACAAGAAGTACTACCTGACTGGTGGAATTGGCAGTGGCGAAACCTCAGAAGGCTTCGGGCCAAATTTCTCGCTTCGCAACGAAGCTTATTGCGAAACATGCTCAAGCTGCGGCGTAGTCTTCTTCCAGTACAAGCTCAACCTCGCCTATCACGACGCGAAGTACGCCGACCTCTACGAACAGACGATGTACAACGCCCTGCTTGGCGGAGTGGCTCTCGACGGTCAAAGCTTCTGCTACACGAATCCGCTCTTGAATACGGAACGCGCCAAGTGGCACGTGTGTCCGTGCTGCGTGGGCAATGTGTCCCGTACGCTTCTCATGATTCCAACCTGGACCTACGTGAAGAGTAAGGACGCGCTATACGTCAACATGTTTGTTGGCAGTCGAATTAACGTTGGCCAGGTAGCCGGCACCAATCTCGAGGTGATCCAGAAGACAGAGTACCCGTGGCATGGGTCCGTTCTAATCATTGTGAACCCTGAAGAGACAAGGACTTTCTCGATCTACGTTCGCGTGCCAGATCGGACGACGAGCAAGCTTTACAAGCAGAACCCCGCGATCCATGGCGTGAAGCGCTTCGCTGTCAACGGGCAGGAGCAGACGACGAATATCGAGAAAGGATACGCCGTGGTGACCCGCGAATGGAAGCACGGCGACCGTATCGAAGTGGAATTCCCCATGGAGCCACAGCGCGTGCTCGCCGATGATCGCGTCAAGGCAGACGTCGATTTGGTGGCTCTGCAATATGGGCCGCTGGTCTACAACGTCGAAAATGCTGACAACCGGAACATCGGTCGCAAGCTGGGAGATGCCCCGCTCAAGGTAGAGTGGCGGCCGGACTTGCTAAGTGGAGTCATGGTGATCACGGGGCAATGGCAGGATGGGTCCCCAATGGTTGCGATTCCCAACTTCGCACGCATGAATCGCGTTGGCACTCCGCCCGATTATCCCAGCGACCGTGATCCAGAGCGTTGGCGTCGCCCCGATTTACCGGTTGACTCAAAGGTATGGATCTAAAACCGGAGCCCGGGCCGGTGGAAAGCTTATTGAGTCTCGCACAATAGAGAGTCATTCTGTCCACAGCGATGCCTTCTTCCAGAAGGCTTGGATTAAGCGAGGACGGTACTCCAGCTCATACCCGAGTGCAAAGCGGTTAAAGCGGCTCGCCACCAGCCTATCCAGATACCCGCCCCAGAACGCCTTGTGGTAGTTCCAGGGCTTGTCTTCCAACTCGCCGCAAAGATAGCGGCCCAGGCAGCGCACGTCGTTCGCGGGCTTCTCTTCCACCATCTGCGTCAACTGCAAGAGCCGCCACCGGGTCTTCACCGAACTGCGCCCGTTCCGCCAGCCTCGAACAATCCGTAGGTAAAACCCCTTGGACGGCAGCCCGCACACGCCGGCCGCGCCAGCCTGTTTCAGGACGTCCCTGCCTGGCATGTTGCGAACAGTATCAGGATTCATCAGTCGAGACCCTCAAAGTGGAAAGGCATTCATCAACCCTCAGTACCCCTCGACTATCCGTCGCTTACACGTCGCAATGCGCTCGAGTATGCATCCTGGACTGAGCGGCATCTGCTCCATCTTCTTTAATGTCCAGGCACTGCCCTGAACTGGGTTGATGCATTGAAACAAGCGCGACCGTATTTCGAGCAGGTCCTCGAACGCTAAACGCCGCAACAAAAGCAATTTGGTCGGCCCCCTGAATTTGCTTCAAAATTTCACTTGCTTTTTGGGTAGACCGATGTGTTACATTCGGTAACACTATGAACGGTAGCACCAAGACAAACCACGACCCCGGCGAGTTAGGCGAACTGGAACGGAACGTCCTGCTCATTGTTTGGCGTTTAGGTTCTGTCACCGCCGACCAGGTTCGGGAGGAGCTGGACCGGCCGTTGAAGGACTCTACGGTTCGTACAGTTTTGCGACGCCTTGAAGAAAAAGGCTATCTGGCCCATAGCGTCGATGATCGCGCGTTTGTTTATCGACCGGCTCAATCACGGCAGCGTGTAGCCGGCCGCGCCGCGAAACGTATTGTGGACTGGTTTTGCGATGGGTCCGTCGAGGCGCTGCTCGTGGGCATTGTTGATTCGAAGGTGCTCGATCGCGCCGAGCTACAACGGCTCGCCGAACACATCGCCAGGGCACAGAAGAACGCTCCAAACGCAAAGAAGGAGGATCAATGATTCACATCCTTATCGATGCCGCTATGCGCTCGTTATTCGTCGGCCTGATCGTCGCGGTTGGCTTGCGGGCTTTCCGAATCCGCAATGTCTTTGCGCAAAAAGTGGCTTGGGGCCTGGTGCTCGTCGGTGCACTGGCAATGCCATTGCTGATGCCGATCGCGGGTCGTTTGCAACTTCTGCCCGCGAACGCAAGCATTGTGCTTCCCGCACATCCCATGACCCTCCTCGAGGAACTGCAGGCGCGACTCCAGGCAAAGAGCGGTTCCGGTGCCCTGCCCAAGCCTGTCGTCCCGCCAATTCCAGCCCCTCATTCATCTGGGAAGGCGTCCGCGCCAACGCTGGATTCAGCGTCCGTTCCACGCGCCAAAGAGCCCGGACCATCCAGCCCCCAAGCTGCTTCTTTGAAGAAAGGGGCAGGCGTCGGCACGGTCCGGACAGTCGAAGAAATCGCGCCGCTACCCCTGCACAGCCGTGTGGCATTCTCGCCAGCATCGCTCGCTCTCTCGATTTATCTCGGGGTAGCCGTATTGTTTCTCCTGAGACTTGCCCTTGGACTGGCAGTTACGCTTCGCCTGTGGTTCACCGCCGCGCCGATTTCCGCGCGCGAAGTATCTGAAATTCCCACAGGGTTCCCTCTCCGCGCCAGCACCAGAGTCTCCTCGCCTTTGACCATCGGTTCTGCCGTCCTGCTGCCCGCCGATTACGACACCTGGGACAAAGAGAAGTTTCGCATTGTGCTCGCTCACGAGCGTTCGCATGTTCGTCAAGGCGACTTTTATCTGCAGCTCCTTGCCGGTCTCTACACCGCTCTTGTGTGGTTCAGCCCATTGGGCTGGTGGCTCAAGAAAGAACTCGCTGACCTGGCCGAAGCCATCAGCGATCGCGCGGGAATCGAGCAAGCCCGAAGCCGCACCTCTTACGCGCAAATCCTCCTCGAATTCGCGGCTACACCGCGCCCAACCGCATTAGGAGTCGCCATGGCACGTTCCAGCAGTCTTGCCCGCCGCATCGAACGCTTGCTCAATGACCACACATTTCGCCAGTCTTTTGCCGGCGGTCGCTGCGCGCTCTTCGCAGTTGTGTTGGTGCCCGTGACGCTGTTTGCTGCGACAGCCATGGTACGGGTACAGGCTGCTACGCATCCCGCGCATGTTGCTCGGATTGCGTCAGCCGCGTCGCCCGCTCCTGAAGCAGCGTTAGAGCCCGAAACTGCCTATCCCCCGGAGCAGTTCGTTTCGGAAGGTACTGCGCCGGACAGCCTCGTGCTTGCGGAAGGGCCCGATGTCCAAGTAAGCATTGCGATTTCACCTGAAACGGAAATGTCGGCAATCACGACACCCGAAATTGCTGCTGCTCAGGCAGCCCCGAACTTGTTCCCCGTCCCGGCTTTTGCGCGTGTGATCGCTGCTCAATCAGAGTCAGGCAGCTCCATGTCGTTTGATCGCGCACTCTCCGTAAGCGGTGATGCGCAACTAATCGTTTCGACGGGTTCAGGCAATATCCATCTCACACGGGGCTCCGGCAACGGGGTCCACATTCATGGCCAGATCCATGTGAGCCATGGCGGCAGCGAAGAACAGGCTCGCCAGATCGCCGCGAATCCTCCGATCGAACAGACCGCTAATGTGATTCGAGTCGGACAGCAACACGAGGAACATTGGCGCGGAATCAGCATCGACTACCAGATCGAAGCGCCCGCCGGAACCCTCCTCGCAGCTACCTCCGGTTCAGGCGACATTGTCGACGAGGGCGTTGGTCAAAACGCCAAGCTTGAGACAGGTTCGGGCGATATCCGTGCGACCGGGCTCCAGGGTCCATTCGAAGTAAAAACGGGGTCGGGAAACATCACTGCGGACCAGACCGGTCCGGGAGATGTGAAAGCCGAAACTGGCTCGGGCAATATCGAGATCAAGGACATCCACGGCAGCTTCCGCGGCGAAACGGGTTCAGGCGATATCAAGGCGACGGGCACACCCTCTGCGCCCTGGGCGCTCGAAACAGGCTCGGGCAACGTCGAAATCTGGGCCGGCAACGCGCCGATGACTCTCGATGCTTCCACCGGATCGGGTTCGGTGACGACTGATCACGAAATGCTGGTAAAAGGCTCGCTCAATCACCAACACATCTCAGGCAATCTGAACGGAGGCGGCCCGGTAGTTCGGGTGCAAACCGGCTCAGGTGACGTTCGCGTCCATCGAATCCTTTGGATTGATAGCAAGTAGAGCTCGAACCTGCGGTTGTCGGAAGAGTACTGCCTCTGTTCGGTTCCGCACAGAGAATCTCAATTGCGGACGAATCTCGCATTGAGCGCCTTGCGCCAATCTCTCTCGAAAAGAGCCCATTTTTGTGGCGTTCGCGTGCTGGGAAAATCGTTCGAGCCTTTCACGATAAGGCGGCGGAGGTCAGAATTGATAGTCGGCGATTTGAAGCACTCATTGCGACAGCTGCGTCGTTCGCCCGGATTTGCGGCAACCGTAGTGATCACCTTAGCCCTGGGAATCGGAGCCACGACGGCCATCTTCACGCTGGTGCACCAGGTGATGCTCAAGTCGTTACCGGTTGCGAAACCTGAGGAACTGTGGAGGATCGGTGACAAGATTCGCTGTTGCAACTGGGGTGGATACACACAGGGTGACGACGGCGATTTTTCCCTTTTCTCCTGGGAGGCTTACAAGAACTTCCGCGAGCATACGCCAGAGTTCGTTGATCTCGCAGCCCTGCAGGCGGGCAATGCTCCGCTTGGCGTCCGGCGCGCAGGATCGCGGGCCCAGGTCGACACATTCAACGGGCAAGAAGTCTCTGGAAATTTCTTCCGCACCTTAGGTGTGCAGCCGTGGATGGGCCGGCCGATAACGGACGCCGACGACCAACTCGGCGCGCCCCCGGTCGCAGTGATGAGCTATCGCATCTGGCGAAACAAATTTGGTTCCGACCCTTCGGTCGTCGGAGCGAGTTTCCAGATCAATGGGCATGCGTTTACTGTCATCGGGGTCACTCCACCAGGGTTTTATGGAGCAAAGCTCGCCGGCTGGGGCATGCCCGACTTCTGGCTGCCGATCACCGCCGAGCAGATTCTTGCCGGACCTGTGTCGCGGCTCAAGCGGTCCAATGAAAACTACCTGGACCTGCTCGGCAGAGTCCGCCCGGGTGTCGTTCCACAGACGCTCGAGGCCAAACTGCGAGTGGAATTTCACGACTGGCTGGCAAGCCATGTGCCGGACATGGAGCCGAACGAAAAACAGCTCTGGCAGCAGCAAACGCTGCACCTGATCCCCGGCGGAGCGGGCGTGGCGGCAATGCGCGACGAGTATCAGGAAGGGCTCAAGCTGCTGTTGATCGCCGCGGGATGCGTCCTGCTTGTGGCTTGCGGCAACCTGGCGAACCTGATGCTCGCGCGCGGATTGAAGAACCGGGCGCAGATCTCCGTCCGCGTCGCGCTAGGGGCTTCCCGCTTTCGGCTGGTGCGCAGGGCGCTGGTCGAAAGCGTAATGCTCGCCGTGATTGGAGGCGCTGTTGGAATCGCCGTGGCCTATGCCGGAACGCGGCTTATCCTGTATCTCGCCTTCGAGATGGGAGGGCCGAACAACTATGTTCCCGTGAGTCCTGCGCCATCTTTACCGGTGCTGCTCTTTACCATGGGCATTTCGATTCTGACGGGAATCCTCTTCGGCACGGCTCCAGCGTGGATCACCTCGCATGCCGACCCGGTCGAAGCCCTGCGCGGAGCAAACCGTTCCGTCGGTGGAGGCCGCTCATGGGCTCAGAAGTCACTGGTCATTGCGCAGGCGGCGATGTCGCTGGTGCTGCTCTCGGCAGCCGCATTGCTGGCGCAGAGTCTGCGCAATCTAGAGCATCAGGATTTCGGATTTGAGATGCAGGACCGTTATATTGCGTCTATCAATCCCGCCCTCAGCAACTACAAGCCGGAGCAGATGGAGCAACTGTTCCGCGAAATCGACGACCGCCTCGAGCAGACTCCTGGAATCAAGATGGTGGCGCCCGCGCTTTACGCCCCCATGACCGGCGACAGCTGGAACGAGGGAATTCGCATCCAGGGCCGGGCGGAACCCCCACCCAAAGAAGACACGGGCGCAGGCTGGGCGCGGGTGATGCCGGGATTCTTCGAAACCCTCGGCGCCAAGATGCTGCTGGGTCGGTCCATTATCGACAGCGACACCGCGAACACAATCAATGTCACTGTAGTCAACGAGGCCTTCGTCAAGCGGTTCTTCAAAAACCAGAACCCGATCGGGCAGCATTTCGGAATCGATCGCATCAGGTATGCCTCCACCTACGAAATCGTAGGCGTCGTAAAAGACATGCGCTACATGACATGGGATTACAAAGACCCCGTGGGGCCAATGTTCTGGGTGTCGGAGAAGCAAAATGTGCGCTACGACGATCCGGTCTTTTCAGACGGCGAGAAGTATTCGCACTTCCTCTACAACATCGTCATTTGGGCTCCCGGCGATCCTCCAGGCATGGAAACGCGAGTGCGCAAAGCGATGGCGAGCGTCGATGCAAGTCTCGTGCTCAACAGCGTTGACCCCTACAGCAAAGTCGTCAGCGCTGACTTTCAGCAGCAGAATATGATTGCGACGTTGACTACGCTCTTCGGTTTGCTTGGATTGGTACTGGCTGCCGTTGGACTATACGGCGTGATGGCCTACACCGTCGAGCAGAGCACCAACGAGATCGGTCTGCGGATGGCGCTCGGCGCAGACCGCAAACACGTGGTCGCGATGGTGCTTCGCGGAGCGTTGTGGCAGGTCGGCATTGGCCTGGGCATCGGGATTCCGTTGGCCGTTCTCGCCGGAAAGCTGATGAAGGATCAGTTGTTTGACGTAAAACCATGGGACCCGGTCATGCTCGTGGGGGCCACGGTACTGCTCGCGCTGGCGGCACTGGTCGCGTCGATAGTGCCGGTGCGTCGCGCTGCCGGAGTCGAGCCGATGCTGGCGCTGCGCAACGAGTAATCGCAGATTACGGCAAGTCAATATCAAGCGCTGCACTCAACGCGATATCGCCTGTGCACTCGTCTTTGAGGGCCCAGGACATAGTTCTGGGTGGATCGCGGCCAACCCTGAAGTCACTCGCGGAACAACAACAGCGGTTCAGGGTTGTCAAAAAGGTTATTGAAGGGTTGCCCACCTCCGGATGCGCCACGACACACCGGAACAAGCGATCGGTCCCTCGAGTGTCGAATAATCCCGGTCCCCTTCAAATTGAGCGATGCCTTCCTCGGGCAACCGCGAGCCAGATGCAGGTGCGTCAGTCGGTCGTGTACCTGATTTCAAGGCTGCGGATTCGATAGCAGGCGTAACTTAGCACAAGTGCAATGAGCAGGAGCAATCCGACAGATGCAGCCCAGCCGGAAACCGGTTCCGTTTCGATGGTAAGCAGGGCGAATATCCCCTCACCCGGTACGCTGATTGGCATCAGATGACGAAGATAGGAAGCCACGCTCAGTTTCTGCAAAAGGGACGGCACGACTGGGTTAATTGCCTCCCAGCCCAGGACGATCATTGCCGCCGGAGTAGGATTGCGAAAAACCATGCTCAACAGAAGAAAGACCGCGCCATAACCCAGACAGCCGAGCACCGTGATCAGCGCATAGGCGCCTAACTGACCAAGACCGGGGCCGTTGAAGACATAATCGCGTCCCGCAGATCCGTATCCGGCATACATGAGCGTAAAATCGGCGACGATCGCGGTGACAAACAAGGACAGCGCTGTGATTGCGCCCGCAGCAAATTTGGCGAGCAGCAGGATTTCGCGCCGCACTGGCGATAGAAGGTAGAAGTGAAGGCTGCGCTCGACCATTTCTCCGCGAATCAGCCGGGAGAAGATTCCGAGGCAACCGAAGAAAATCCCAAGACGGATGTAGTAGAACTGGACGATGCCGGCGAGGATACCGGTGTCCTCCCCCATACCAGATGGGGAGTGCCCGCCGATCAACAGGTGAAGGAAGATGATGATCGTGGGTGCGAAGGCGAGGAAGTAAATCCAACTCGCCCTCCAGGAGAGGAGGTTCCTGCGGAGTTCGATGAGAGTCAGCCGACGCCCCTGAATCCACCATAGGCCCCATGGCTGCTGCTTGAGCAGAGCCGCAGCATCTGCTGTGTTCCTCGGCGTCATGAGGTGCCTCCGTCCGTTCCAATCAGATACTGGTAGATCGCATTGGCATCGTCGTCGGCAGGAGTTACGCCCTCGATCTTCACGAGTCCCTCAGCGGCGATTCCGTTCAGTATGAAATAGAACTGATCGATATCGCCAGTGCGAAGGAATACACCCTTACCGTCCGCATGCAATCTTGCTTCGACGCAGTGATTGATGGCGAACATCTGCGACGCGAGGATCTCGGGACGGTCGCACCGGATGAGGACCTGCATTGGCTTGTCGCGCACTTCCTGCCGGACCTGATGGATATTGCCTTCCGCAATCAGGTAGCCTCCGGTGATGAGAACGACACGGTCGGAGATCCTGTCGACCTCATCGAGAATGTGGCTGGAGATGATCAGATGCATACCCTGGCGACCCAGTTCCTGAAAGAGGGCGAGAGATTCAGCGCGTGCCACAGGGTCTAGCCCATTGAGAGGCTCATCGAGCACGAGGACCTTCGGGTGGTGGGCAATGGCCTGGGCAAGCCGGATCTTTTGGCGCATGCCTTTGCTGTAGCCTGCAATCTTTCGTCCAGCTGCATCGCCGAGACGAGCGCGCTCGAGAGCCTCCATAGTCAACTTGTAAGCTTCGGGCTTCGGCATCCCATGAAGCAGCAAGCCGTCCAGGACAAACTGCCAGCCAAGAACTCCACGCGGGAATGAATCAAATTGGGTGCAGTACCCGACGTTGCGGAAGAACTCCGTGGCATTGCCCGGCGAGACACCCAGAACCGAGATAGACCCGCTCGATGGCTGAACGAGTCCAGTCATCAGGTTCATGAGCGTTGTCTTGCCTGAACCGTTGGGGCCAACGAGAGTAGTGATCCCCGGCGGGATGTCAAGCGAGACGCGATTGACGCCTAGAATTTCGCCGTAGAACTTCGATACGTTATCGAAAATGATCCGGTCGCTCATCCGCGGACCACCTCTCGAGCGCGAATTCGCGCATTGAGCATGGCAACGCTCGCCACGCATACCAGGGCGAGCATCGCAGCAATCGCCGTCGTGGGCAGCGACACTCCGAAGCGCGCAAAATCAGGCGCTCCGAGCAGCCGCCTCCAGAGAACTGACATCATGTAAGGGATATTGAGCAGGAAGCCCCACCGGGTCCGCAGGATTGCGCTCATGACGCCGCCCACTCCGGCAGGAACGAAAATCGCGGCGAAGATGATGCCCGTGGCCACGATGCGCCATCTGACCCAGGAAGAAAGAGCCAGACCAAGAATGGAAAGGAATGTGATCCAGATAGCCGCGCCCATCAGGAGACCGCCGGCGATGCGGAGGTTTTCGCCCACCCATGGCTGCGGTGAGGAATATCCCTGGTACGCAAAGAGCAGCAGACAGGGAACCCACGTCACCGCTGAGAGAGACGCAAAGAGAGCGATGAATTTGCCGAAGACGTAACCGAAGCGCGAGATCGGGCGACTTAGTAGAATGGGAAGAGCATTATCCGAGAGATCATAGCTTATGAGACGAGGCGCGATCCACGACGTGATGGCCAGCGCGATCCAGGACTGGGTCTGAAGAATCTGGAAGAAGTATCGAGCGTCGATCGCAAACTCGCGGGAGCCGCCCCTCATGATCAAGGCCCGTGCGATGGGGTTATTGGCAACGTAGATAATGACCAGGAAAACGGCAGTAGGCAGCAGGGAGAGCGTGAAGAGCGCCACGGTGATTTTCGAAGACCAGGCCTCTGCAAACGCGTATCGCGTGAGAACGAGTACACGTGTCCACAACGGTGTGAGTTTCCCGCTATACGCGCGATAGCTGTGTTTATAAACCGACATGTTCTGTCCGTCCCACTTGGTTATCCATTGCCCTGAGGAAGATGTCTTCGAGAGAATCGCGCCGCCGGTTCATGCGGCGGATTTGCACGCCCTGGTCTGATGCGATGAGGTACAGATCTCTGGTTTCGATGTGGTCCGGCATCACGAGCTTGATACGGCCGCCTGCAAAGGCCGCACACTCGCAGCCAAGCGCGCGAATGCGGGCTGAAAACTCTTCGGTCGCACCGGCTGTTTCAAGCTCGATGAAGTTACGATGCAAATTGCGTTCTTCCTCGATGTTGCGAAGTGCTGCGATGCGCCCATCTTTGAGGATCAGCACTTCGTCACAGGTCTCATCAATATCATGCAGCAGGTGAGAGGAAATGAGTAACCGGATGCTACCCTCTTTGCGAATTTCTTTGATCACCTGAATCATGCGTTGCCGCGCCATCGGATCAAGGCCATTTGTGGGCTCGTCGAGGATCAGCAGGCGGGGACCGTGCGCGAGTGCCTGCGCAAGCTTGATAAGTTGCTTCATCCCCAGCGAGTAGGTTCTGACTTCGCGGTATCGCACCTCGCCCAGCCCGACATAGAAGAGAGCTTCATGAGAGCGTTCGAGAGCTTCTGCTCGAGGAAGGCCGGCCAACTCCGCCATGTAGCAGACAAAGCGCACGCCGCTCATGTTGCCGATGAACGAATCGTTTTCCGGCATGTACCCAATCTGTTGCCGGATTTGCGACCGGTCGCGACGTGCATCGAAACCGAAGACGCGCGCAGTCCCCTTCGAGGCGTGATGAAAGCCAAGCAGCGTATTGATCAGTGTCGATTTTCCGGCGCCGTTCGGGCCAAGGAGGCCTATTGCATGGCCCTGCAGCGTGCCCGTGATCCCATTGAGCACGATCCGGTTGCCAAGCCGAACCTCTAACCCTTCAAGATCGATGACGCCCATGTCATTCTCTTACGTTCTGGGCTGGCATCTTGTTCCCGGAATTCATCAGAGCTCCAAGGGTAAGAAAATCGAAGCCGAAAAGACGGCTATTGCTGGCCGCTTCAATGCCGGTATCCGTGCCCCACGCACAAATCGCAGTCGGTCTTGAGTCGGCTGCCATTTCGCGGATCGCGTCTGCGGATTTTCCGCTGAACTGAGAGAGCAGTGGTGCAAGAACCGGGCCAAGGTTCTGATAGACAACCGCGGAATAATTCTCGTTTGCGTCCTTTGGCAGCAAAGCTCTGAACGCTTGCGCACGGGAAAGGGAATTGCCAGTTGTGCGCGTCTGCAATGCTTCGAGCACTAAAGCGCGCGTGGGGGCCAATACCATGTAGCCGTTCGCGAAAGTATATTGCGCTGCAATCCGGCCAGACTTGAGATCGTGAAGAGAGTAGAAGCGCTGCGATCCCACCTGACTTGTCTCGATGACAATGTCTGATGCGTTCCTGCCATGAGCTCCGCTGCGGATGGATTGGGCCAACTTCTCCAGTGTTTGCTGCAGCCGCTGAGAGTCACGAACCTCAATGACTACCTTCCATGAGGGAGTGGGCAGCACCGGTCCGTCGAGCGATACCAGGAAGTCTCCGCCGAGATTTGCGGCAAGATCGTCGCGAATGCTGATATGAAGCTTGGCTTCCGCGTCGTCCCAGCCCTTTTGCTGTTCACTGCTGCTTTGTTCGGTCATAGCCATCAAATCGTTGGCAATCTCCTTGGGATCTTTCGAAAGCGCGGCAACTGCAAGCGCAGCATTGGGAGAGACAAAATCGAGCGACCCAATGGGCGCGGGAGCAGCGAGCCATGAAGCAATGCGTTGCCTTGGCCCGCCGAACTGCAGATTCAAGTGGTTCGCAGGCACCCCGTTCGACTCGCGATGTTCGGCGATCAGGTATTGAACGTCTTCCAGTCCACTGTGTCCAGCTACGTCTTTGGCATTTCCCCGGGCATGCGCCGCGTTGGCCCTATCAATGACCATCTGATGAAGATCAGCGGCCAAAATAATCCCTGCGCCTCGCCCATACGCACCTGCGATCTGTTTCCCGAAATCTCCAGAAGTGAATCCGCTCGCGCCGGCTTCAAGCTGAGCATTCAACAGTTTCAAAGTGGCGATGCTGGTCGAGAAGACCGCCTCATGGGGACGAATCAGGGCGTAAGCGCCGGAGTGTTTCCCCCGCGCGCTGGGCGCGGCGTTCAATGCCTGCTCATCCAACACGGTAAGCGTTCCGGACGGGGCCGAAGATGCAAACTGCTGCTTCAGCAAGTCGCCGAGGCCGTTATTTTGGATATCGGCGATGACGGCAAAGCCAGTATCGTTGGATTGCCTGACACCCACGATCACGATTTCATCGCCAAGATACTGGCTGACGTCGTGAAGCTTCCCGACGAGCTCATCCATTTCGGCGGTTTTGCGATCGCCTCCGCGTGCCCACCACTGCTGGAGTTCAGGACTCCGCTGAAGTTGATCTTTGAAGATTGTATTTGCCTCGGTGATGAAGTTGCCGAGATTCGGAACGCTGATGTATAACTCAGTGCCGGCTGGAACTCGGGGCAGCAAATCGCTGTTAAACCTGGGCTCAGGAAAAGGTATGTTGCCAATGCGTTCGCGAAGCGTAGCAAACTGAGCGAGGAGGGGCAGATACTGTTCGCGATTGTGGCTCCAACTGATCTGCTGATCGAGCGGCTCGGGGCTCAGGTTTTCGCTTGTCGCGATCTGGTCGCCAGCTTGCAGCAGCGAATCGCGCCCCGCGTACGCAACATGCACGGCGCCCTGCAATACCGCGACGCGTGAACCCTTGATCCCCGCATCGACTGAAAACAAGGTGCCGGTAACAGCGACGCGGCAATCCGGAGTCCTCACGTACAAGTGGCCCGAGGTGCGCTTTGCGGCGTGAACGATGACCGCTCCTTTGTCCAACTCCACGGTCATGTCATGTCCGCGCGCGCCAACCGCAAAAGCACTGCGCTCATTGACCTCGACGGTTGACCCGTCTGCAAGAACCACTACTGCATGCGAGCCTCCGGCGGTCTGCAGGTGGTCTCCCGCTTTCAACCCATCTCCCGGGTTGAACTGACGGTCTTCGGTCCCCGAGATGCGATAGGCCTCGCCGTCGATCGATTGCACCCTTGCCTGAACTCCCTGGGGAATCTGCCAGTATGCTCTGTAGACGAAGAGTCCGCCGGCTGAGAGAAGGAGACAAGCGGCGAGCGCCCAACCAATCGCCTTGGGACTCCAAGCGACAAAGCGCGCAGTCTTTGGTATGGACCAATCGAGTATGGGAGCTCTGGATTTGCTATGGGACTTGTGGAGGCAGACAAGGCATTCGCGCAGGTGCGCTTTAACCATGAGCAATTGGGATTCGGAGAGCGTTCTCGCCCGATAGGCGCCCAGCATCCTCTGCACGTCATCGCAACTGTTGATGGCTTCGATCGAAATGTCGTTGGCGCCGTCGATTCCGAGACGCCCCGCTACCCGCATGGCAGAGGCAGACAACATCTCTTCGCCGGGCTCATCTGCCTGCAACGACTCAATTGCGTTCCTTAAGAGCGATTCTTCCCTCTGTCTCATTTCTTCCCCCGTTCCAGTTCAGTGAGACGCTTCTTCAATTTGGCTCGTGCCTGATGGAGTGTCACGGCGACTACCGCTTGCGATGTGCCCATGCACGCCGCGATCTCTCGATTGTTCAAGTCGTCGAGATAGCGCAGCGTGAACATCTCAGCCGCACGCGGAGCCAATTCGCTGATGGCTAGCCTGAGCCATGCCCGGAGTTCATTGACCCGCAAGTCGGTATCCGGAGAGTTCCCCGGATGCGCTGTCGCTTCGACAACAGTCAACTCCAAGGGTTCAAGCGCCGCAGCTTTCCGCCTTCGCAGCAGATCGAGCGCTCCGTTGAGGGCTGCGCGGTAGAGATAGCTTCCAACATTAACAAGCGGCAAAATGTTGCCAGTTGCCAGGCGTAGAAAGACAGTCTGGGCTACATCCTCAGCATCGGCCATATTTCCCGTGATCCGGTAGGCAGCGAGAAGGACGCGCCGGTGATGCTCCCTAAATAACTGGGAGACACCCTCACTGGTTTCTCCTAACGGTATCGCTGCGATAGCGGTGCCCACCGGTCCACCTTCCAGGCTCTTCATAGTGATGACGCCTCAAAACGATGAATATTAATCGGCCCGACAGTATCTACGCGAAAATGACCTCGCACGTTCCGGGTTTCTGTTCCGGCACGTCAAACCACAACACAAGAGAGTTTGGCCACACTTGCTTCGAAACCGGGCTCGCGGGCGGGGCCGGAGATCGCCGCGGCCCTTGGAGTCTCGTACTGCGCGGTTGACCGCGGCTCCAGAGAAAAATCGAAAACTAGGAGTCTGTCAAAGCGGCTTGATCGGGATGCCGACTGCATGGTGAGTAGTAGGAAGGCAATACGTAGCTGCGTTATACCCGACTGGCTGTCCGGTCTTGCGTAGTCGAAGAACCCGGGCGTGCTGATTAAACAACATGCGCGAGAACCAGGCGATCTCCTGGTCGATGCCCAAGGTCTCGACGTCATCTCGGCAAAGATTCCCGGCGGAACAAGTGCCGTATCAGCCGTAAAGGCCCAGAGTCAACAAGGACTCCATCGTAGTCAAGGAGAAGAACTTCCCATACGGGTATCAACGCTTCAGAGTGGTTTGTACCCTCAGGCACCGCTCGACCAATACGGGTTGCGCTGGCACCTACCCTATTGCGATTTCAATTGTGGAACTGCGGTTACACGAAGCTTTGCCGCCGCATACGGGATCAGCTCTAGAATCTCTTCTTGCCGTTCACTTGAAACTGGGCTCTGCGGCAAGGTGTCGGCTGCTCCGTCGTGGCGCGTCAAGACGGGATTTGCCGCCCCTTGACGCGCAGGATCACCGGTGCGTGTTTGCAAGTAAATGGATGCTGTCGAACAGGCATTTCCGTCACCGAGATTTCCGCTTCGGGTGATTCGATATCAACTTTCAGAGCGTAGTTCCATGGCGTGGTTGGAAATACTTGCCCGTCAGCAGATTCGAGCCCATTGTCGCGCAATTTCACCCAGTCCTCGCCAACCCCATAGGAGAAAACCAGCGGCCCGCGCTCGATGGCGATTGAATCGTTGAACCAACGCGAGGCGCGAAGATGCATGGGAAAATCAATTTCAATGCGATCCCCTGTCCTCCAGGTGCGCTCAACGCGTGCGTATGTCCCGGGATCGAACCCGCCCAGTTGCTCACCATTCACGCGAACCTGCGTGCCGTGCGCCCAGCTGGGGATGCGCCGCTGCAGACGAAAGGCAACCGGTGCGCCAGGAAAGATCGTAATTGCCACGCGCCCGCTGAACGGATAATCGGTCTCCTCAACCACACGAAGTGCAGTGTTTCGCACTCGGGTATGGACCTCACAAGGGGCATACGCCACGGCTACAAGCCCGTCTTCCCGATCGTGATCCTGAGCGCCCGAGAACATCCACAGACTGTTCGTAAATTTGGGCCATCCTTGGTGGTAGTTCGCCGTACAACATCCGAAATTCGGTTCAAGACCGAACAGGTTCGATTCTGGCCCGTTAGTGACCCACGGTTTGTGGTGGAGACTGGATTCGACCTGGTTGGGCTCCTGGTTGTATTGGTGTGCCCACATATCGTGAGTTAACGTACCGGGCAAAGCATTGTAGGCGAGCTTTTCCAATCGGTCAGCAAGTGAGACATCGCCAGTAATTGCCAGCGAGCGCTCGAGCGAGAACATGTATTCAACAACCGTGCACAATTCGGAGCCTTGTGATGGGTCGCGGCCAGCCAGGTGCTCATCGCAAGAAAACATCCCATTCGGCAAACCGTGATAGCGATTCAATTCCTCGATCATCTGAAGAACTGCGCTACGGTCCTGGGAAGAGCGCGATACCTGCCACCAGACAGGGCCACATTTCACCGCCTGACCGTTGTTCACGCCGTGCGTCGCTGGCGCCAGGTCGGCTAGCCCTTGCCCTTGCTCAAGCTTCAGGTACTCTGCTGTCACTTTCTGCTTGTATTGAAAATCTCTGAAATTCCCTACCCAGTCAAAACCCTGCCTGTGCAGCATTTGTGCCAAGTCGAGAAGAAAAGCGTAACCGCTGCGGTTAGACAGCCAGATGATGCTCAGCACCTCGTCTTGCCACCTGAATTTAGCCCAGTCGCGCAAGGGACGCTTTGGCAGCTCGGCAAGCTGGTATCGAAAATATTTATCCATGATGGGAATGATGCGGGAGTCGCCGGTAAGCTCCTGATATTGCGTGAGCGCTTTCAGCATCACAATGCGGGGCCACCAGTCGTTATTGCTTGCGGGACCCATCATCCCATCGGCCGACCCGTGCTCCAGTGTCCAGTCCGCGAATCTTTGTGCAATCGCTTTGAGACGCGGATCGTCAAGCAAGTATGCCAACAGCAGCAGGCCGTCTAAATAGTACCGCCCTCGCTCCCAGGATTCGCCTGAACTGCCAAGCCATCCGCTGTTCGTGCCAACATCGGACCACACCTCTCCCAAATGCCATTCAACCCGTTCGCTTGGATACGAAGCTGCTCCAACAAGCAGCCTCCCGGGCGTATTGAGCCTAGCGGCGACTGAAAGAATGTCGAAGGCACAAGCGGCTGCCTGTCCTTGACGACCGGACCGATCGTCTCAGTGCTTGCCTTCTCTGCATGCGCTGCGCTTCTAAAGAGGCCTGCGCAGCACAGGCTGATCCCCATAGAACTGATGGCGTGCATCACTTGCCTGCGGGTGAAATTTCTTGAAGTTGACAAATTTCCAATCCGGTGAGCCCCAGAGATGCAGGCATCAGGAGATAAAGATTAACCAACGCACCTGTAGCTCCGGCAATAACTGCCGTATCAAAGCCAAAGAGCAACCCGCCCAACGCAGCGACGATTGTGCTTTTGATCAAGAGCCCATTCAGGGTCTGGTTTGTCTTGTGCCGCCACTGAATTCCTTTATTTGAGCCACTGGCGGTTCTCCCGGACGCGTCAAGCTCGCCAGTTGGAGGTTCCGAAACGGCTGAGTGAAGCGACGAGAAATAATAGATTATAGATTTAAGAACGCCAAGGCGCGATAAGCGCCCAATAAGATCTAGCGCCCCATCGAACCATGAACCGTCCTCGGCTGATTGGTCCGTGGTGCGCACCCAAGCACAATAGCCTGGAAGGGCCGTTACTCGGTCGTCAAGCCAGGCACCTCAGCGCCGGATTATGGAGCGGGTGAGTTCGCTACTCTGATTTGGCCCCTTTTGATGGCTTGATTTGGCCCCACCTGTAGCCGACTCTGTTCATCTTGTTCCGGGTGTTGTTTGACCCGGAGGGACGAGCGGATTGTCGAACAGGAGGACGAAGGTGGAGCTATACGAACAGATCCGGCAGGAGTTTGAGCATGGCGCCGGTACGGTCCGCGGTGTGTCGCGGAAGTTGGGAGTTCACCGCCGGGAAGTGCGCCTGGCGTTGGAGTCCGCGGTTCCGGCCGAACGTAAGGTGCCGGAGCGCGAGCGACCGAAGCTCTCCGGAGCCATCCCGTTCATTGAGGAGATTCTGGAAGCTGACCGAAGGGCTCCGCGCAAGCAGCGCCACACTTCCCATCGGATCTGGTTGCGTCTGCGCCGGGAGTTGCCGTTGGTCGATGTCGCGGAGTCGACGGTGCGCGGCTATGTCCGGGAGCGCAAGATAGCCATGGGCCTTGCCGGGCATGAGGTTTTCGTACCGCAGTCCTATCAGTTCGGCGGTGAGGCGCAGGTGGATTGGTACGAAGGCTGGGTGGATTTTGACGGTGAGCGTCGCAAGATGTTCATCTTCTGCATGCGCTCGATGGCCTCGGGAGCGGCCTTTCACCGGGCCTATCCGCACGCCACGCAGCAGGCGTTTCTTGAAGCCCATGAGTTAGCCTTCGCGTGGTTTGGCGGGGTCTTTCGCGTGCTGCGCTTCGATAACCTGGCCAGTGCAGTGAAGAAGATCCTGCGTGGACATCAACGGGAAGAGACCTCCCGGTTCATCGGATTTCGTTCGCACTGGGGCTTCACGTCGGAGTTCTGCACACCGGGCGAAGGCCACGAAAAGGGCGGCGTGGAGGGTGAAGGAGGTCAGTATCGGCGCAACTATTTGACGCCTGTTCCGAAGGTGCGCGACCTGGAACAGTTGAACCAGTTGATCGTTGCCGGATCTGTGGAAGAGCAGAGCCGCGTCATTGCGGGCCGCAGTCTGTCGATCGGCGCTGCGATGATCGTCGAGCGGGAACATCTTCTGCCGCTGGTCGATGAAGGATTCGACCTGGCCTCGTTGCACTTTCCCCAGATCAACGCCAGCGGCTGCGTAAAGGTGCTGACGAACTTCTACTCGGCCCCTTTGCCTGTGGGCTGCTCGGTCGAGGCGAAGGTCTACTCGTCCTACGTGGAGATCTGGTATCAGGGCCGTCGCATGGCCCGGCACGAGCGTTGCTATGGGCGGCATCAGAAGGTGCTCGAACTGGACCACTACCTGGACGCGCTGCTGAAGAAGCCGGGAGCGCTGTCCGGATCGACAGCCCTGGAGCAGTGTCGCGCACAAGGACGCTGGCCCGCCAGCTACGACCGCTTCTGGAAGGCGGTTGGCGAACGGGAAGGTCGGCAGGCCGGAACGCGGGCCATGATCGACGCTCTCCTGCTTTGTCGCGAACATGGCACGGAGCGGGTGCGGCAGGCGCTGGAAGCAGCATTAGAGATGGGCTGCGCGAACCTCGGCGCGATCCGCTACTTCCTGCGCGTCGATCTCCGCGATCAGGCACCTTCGGCATCTCCTGCCGCGGTAGGGGCGCTGAACCGCTACGACCGCCCGCAGCCTAGCTTAGAGGCATACGAACAACTGCGGCCCAGCTGGCTGGCGACGGAGGTGATCCAGTGAGCACAGTGCCGATGCAAGAGGCCACCATCCTGCAGTATGCCAAGCAACTGTATCTTCCGACACTGGGCGAGCAGTGCGCCCGGTTGGCCGAAGAAGCGATCAAGAAGAAGCAGTCGCACCTGAGTTATCTCGAAGTGTTATTGGAAGCCGAGATCGAGGAACGGAATCGCAAGGCAGTGGCGCGGCGCATCAAGGAAGCCCACTTCCCGTCGGTCAAGACGTTGGAAGAGTTCGATTTCAAAAGCGCCCCGCACATCTCCGCAGCGCTGCTGAGGAACCTAAGCGAAGGCGGCTACCTGGCTCGCAGGGAACCAGTCTGCCTACTCGGCGAGACAGGCACCGGCAAGACGCATCTGGCCACCGGGCTGGCAGTAGCCGCATGCCGGCAACGCAAGCGGGTTCGCTTCACCACGGCTGCAGAGATGGTGACGGAGCTGATCGAAGCCCAGAGTCAGATGCAGTTGAGTCGCGTGCGCAATCGCTGGATGCGCTACGACTTAATCGTGATCGATGAACTAGGTTACGTGGTCATGCCGGATGCCGCGGCGGAGCTGCTCTTCCAGGTGATCGCCGGCCGCGCCGAGCAGGCGGCGGTGATCGTGACTACGAATCTCCCCTTCTCAGAGTGGACGACCAAGATCCCCAACGCTCGCCTCTGCAAGGCGATGCTGGACCGCCTCACCGACCAGGCACACATCATCGAAACGGGGGACGAATCGTACCGCTTCCGCAGAACACTGGCTAAGAAAGGCGCCAAGCAGTGAACAACACGCTTCAGCCTTCTCAACCGCGAGGCCGTGGAAATGACGGCCTATGGGAACAGTGCAAAAACGATGAAGCTGTTTTCCCACTGTTCCCACAGACCTTGGAAATCGTTGCGACGATTGCCACATTTCCACCGCCACTACGACTACGGGGTTGAATGGATTCTTCCCTAAACAACAGATAAGAGGTGGGGCCAAATCAGACCATCAAAAGGGGCCAGATCAAGTTGACAGAACCAGCGGGACGCCCCACCCTGCGTTCCTATTCTTCCCGTCCCCTGCCAACGCGAATCGCGGGCCGGTTGACATGGGGGGGGTTGGGTCCCGGTCGAAGCCTGAGTTTGCGACAACCGACCATTCATCGTTGTGGGGATGCGATAGTAAGGAATTGCTGTGATCGATGAAGAGCGATTGGCAAGGCCGGAATCCGGAAAGTAGAGTCCATCCCTCGGCTCGCCATTTGCAACACCCGTCGTGTCCTGAGCGTGACGATAATAGCGCCAGATTTTTTCCCAGAATCTCCCTGCGCGCCGGTCCGCCGGGGTTACTTGGCGTCTGGTGCCTCAAACAGTTGATGCAGCCTCTTTTGGGGTCCGTTCTCCGCTTCGGCGGCCTGCCTTAGCTCGCTCATTTTCTTCATCAAGGCGGGGATTTCTCCCTTCCTCTCTGTTTCACGCAATGCCAGGATCAGGTGGTAAAGCGCTTGCTGATCTTTCGGATCCACCGCCAATGCAGCTTCCGAGTGCGCGATTGCCTGTTGCTTTGCTCCCTCCTGGAGGTAAATTCCGGCCATCAAGTCTTGGGCGGCGACCAGTTTTGGGTCCAGTTGAACGGCGCGACCTGCTGCTCTGATCTCCTCTGCAACGTCCGGTTTCTCTTGCTGCGAAAGTGCTTCCGCGAGAAGGTACTGGGTGAGCGCCTCGTCAGGATGCTCTTTTGCGGCGACGCGAAATTCCGCCAACGCCTCCTCCGGCTTATGAACCTGGGACTCAACGATTCCCTTCGCAACGTCAACATAAGATAATCCCGGATCTAGCCGGTTAGCCGTCTGAAAATCATCAAATGCTTTTGCGAATTCTCCTAATTGGCAGAGGAGAACTCCTCGAACGAGATAAAGACGAGCTTCCTTAGGCAACTGGGTCAAGCCGGCATTCAAAAAATCGATCCCTACTTTCGGCGAACCATGTTCATTCGTAAGTTCGGCGAATTGAAGATAGGGATTTGGATCCTTCGGGTTCGCAAGTATTGCCCTTCGCAACAGGTCAATAGCATTTTGCGTTTCGCCTGTTGATTCGTATATGCCAGCGGCGAGTTCTAAAATTATTCCATCGCTTTGATCCGTCGCTACGAGCGGCTGCAAGGTCGCAAGGGCGTCGGCACTTCGGCCCGCAGTCCATTGACAAAGTGCCAGGTCATAGCGGACACCGTGATTCGTCGAGTCGAGTGCCAGCGCCTTCTCAAAGACAGGAATTGCTTCCTCGCGTCGTGATAGAGTGGCAAGGCATTTCCCGTACATTGACAGAAGATCTGACTGTGAAGAAATCGACCCACTTGCTTGCTCGAAATGAGATATTGCGCCCGCGCAATCTTTCTTCCTGTATTCGAGCACTGCGAGCATTGCATGACTGGTTTGATCCTTTGGCAGGAGGGTCAGGATCCGAATAAGGAGTGGCCGTGCACTGTCGTTCCCTTGCCGGTATTTCAGCTGAGCCTCTCCTTCGAGAGCGGGCAAATAGTAAGGAGCGATCCTCAACGCATTTTCGAACGCTATCTGAGCCGATGCTTGCTTCTGAAGACCAGAGTAGGCCATACCGCGCAATGTCCAGATTCGGTAGTCATTGGGACTCTGACGGAGTGCTGTTGCGGTCAATGTAAGTGCGCGCGCAAAATCTCCCTGCTGAATGCTGGCTACAACCTGGTGGAAGGGTCCATCCTTTGATGCAGCTTCAGTTTGTTGCCCAGTGGCGTAGCCGAGCGGCGCATTGAGGATCGTTGCCAAAAGAATGAAACGTTGAGCCAACCTTCGAACCGTCGGCACGATCTTAAACACCTGGGAACAACCTTTCCTTCCAATGTTGAACATCTGAAACTCCAACCTTGCCACTAGCGCAAGACGTTGACCGTCCTAGTTGATCAAGATCTCCAACTTGACCACAGACGCGGGGGGAAGGCTCACCGCAATGAGGCCGTCTACAATTTCCACGGCGAGCGACTCAGGTTTCACCACATTCGGCAAATCGAATGAGTTATGCGCATGCATGTCGGTGGCAGCCAGGGCAGTGGCTGAGACGCGAGAGATTCTAGCACCGTTGAGTGCAACTTGAGTGTCCATAGGCTTCGTCAATTCTGGGTGCACTACTGTCAGCGTAACGATATTGCCCTTTATTGAGGCTGAACCGTTAATACCCCAGAAGTGCGCTGGTTTTCCATCCCGGTCGTAATGAATCTCCGGCGCCGAGAATTCGGTGCGAATACGCTGTCCTCCCTGGTGGGCAGAATACATTCCGAAGACATAATAGTTCGGCGTTGCCACAAATCGATCTTCATGCGCGAGAAACAGAGCATTGATGTTGTTAATCAACTGAGCGTTAGTAGCCAAGCTCACCTTCTCCGCATGTCGCATGAAAGTGTCTAGAGTCAATGCAGTTGCGAGCGCATCGCGAATTGTAACCTGTTGACCAAATATGTGCGTAGGGTCCACTTCCGTGCCCTCCCGATACCACGGCCCATATTCGTCCACGACTATCTTCACTCGGTGCTCGGCATCATACTGCTCCATCACCGTCCATTGATCTTTGATGATTTGGTCGATTCGATCGCATTGTCGCATCACTTCATACCAGTCCACCGGTTCGAAGTCGAGCGCATCGCCCTTCGCCAGATTCCAATCTTTTGTTTTACCTCGGCTCAAGTCCGACGCGTAGCAGTGCACCGACCATCCGGTGAAACTCGGATTCCGGTAGGAGTGGTCCGAGCAAATCTGTTCGAAGAATCGATGAGTCCAATCCAGATCATCATTGTTCGGGCCTGAACCAATAAGTTGCAGGTCCAGCCCGTACCGTGGAAGCCAACTTGTGTAGCGCCGAAATTCAGATGCGTATTCTTCCGGTGTGAAGTTTCCCCCACAGCCCCAACTTTCATTGCCAACGCCCCAATACCGCACATTGAACGGTTCAGAGAACCCGGCAGCTTCTCTCATCCGCGCAAGGGTCGTGCTGCCTATCGGCGCGTTACAGTATTCCACCCACCTGTCGAAGCTTAGAGCTGGCAGACTCCTCACGTTGGCAGCGAAGTAGGGTTGAGCTCCAGTCAATTTGCATAAACGTATAAACTCGTTCGTCCCGAATTGATTCGGTTCGAATATCTGCCTCCCACGCTCATGCAGCCGCGCCGCGTCGTGGTCGACCTCCCAAAAATTAGTACGCGTAGGGCGCTCCTTTGCCGGGCCAATTCCGTCCATCCAGTCGTAGGTGTCGGCAAAACAACCTCCGGGCCATCGAATCACCGGAACCTTTATCTTGCTTAGCGCATCGATCAACTGAGATCGAATTCCAAAGCGATTTGGTGTCTTTGAGTCTTCCCCAACCCAGATGCCGTCGTAAATCACCCCACCGATTTGCTCGGTGAACTGCCCAAAGAGATTCGGTGAAATCACGCTACCGAGATTGTCGCTAAAGACCTCGATACGCGCTTCCGCTGATTTTCCCCACGTCTTCAAGCCGGAAAGAGTCAGCACCGTGCCAGCTAGAGCCGAATTCTTGAGAAACTGTCTTCGCTCCATGCTCGCTCCTTCTCCTTGTAGTTGATCCGACTCCACTTGGATTTCCCGCTGCGTTGTGCTTTCCGCTGTCCAATGTCGTCCGCCTCTTGCAAATCGCACTGGCGTATGTGCAAGAACTCGTCACTCTACTTGGTCCTTCGGCAACTCGATTCATCTCGACTTGACCTCCTACTCCGGCGAGGCAGACATCCTCGCGATTGTTTCGGGGTCCGCGTGGTCCTGATGGGAATGAGTAGTGATGAAGATGTCGATATCAAGATCCTCCGGCTCTATGAAGACCGGAAGTTGCCTGTCCAACCGATAAAGAGGATGGGCAAATTTCGAAGTACGGCTGTTCGTGAGGTATAAATCAATGCCGATAAGCGGGCCCTCGTCGAACTTAAGAATGAAACCGTTTTGCCCGAGGTACCAGATTGCAAGCGTATTCGGCGGAAGCCGAAATTCTCGAATACTCTTCATAAATGGCTTGCTTTCCATTATTTTAGGAACCACATGCACGATCGGGGCATTGCGATCATATGGATTGTTCCTATTGAACAAGTAGGCCTGCTCGGCCCACGATTTATCCTCACAACCTCCGTCATAGCTCGAACTCGGCATGCCCACAATTATAGATTATCTTTTCCGCAAGACGGGCTCTATACAGATCTGGAAGAATATCGGGAGCCCAATGGGGTTCCGGTTATGAACGCGCGCGGAATTTTGCGGTCATCCAAATATTCCAAAGCCGGATGAGAGCTATTGGACCAACGCTAAGAAGATATCGAATTTAGTTTAAATAAAAATAATAAAAATACAAGCTTGGTGACGGTAAATGATTGACACGAAAGCAAAAAGCCGACGAATCGTTATTCAAACCGCACCTCAAGCGGCTGCCCAGGCTCTCCGCGAATCGATCATTTCCGGCGAACTGCGCGGCGGCGATCGAATCATCGAGCAGAAATGGGCAGAGCGCCTCGGCATTGGACAACCCACTCTCCGCGAGGCTTTGCACGAACTTGAGCATCAAGGCCTTCTCCGCAAGACGCCACAGCGCGGCACATATGTGGCTCAACTGAGCCCCGAAGATTTTCGCCAGATTCAGGAAGTGCGGATTCCTCTCGAAGCGATCGCGGTGGGAAAAGCCGCGGAAAACTTTACGCCCGCTGCAGATCGAGAGTTCACCACGATCGTTGAAGCCATGGCTGGCGCCGGAGTGTCCGAGATTGACGTTAAGACCTTTCATGAAAGCGATGTGTCTTTTCATCGCAAGATTTGGGAATTGGCTGGGAATCAATATCTGCGAACCACACTGGAAACGATCGCATTTCGTCTTTTCGTCTTTTCCATTGTCGATCGATGGCCAGGCAATCCGAAAGCGATGAGTGAACGCTTGGCTGCGGTCCAGGAGCACTTGGGAATACTCGAAGGACTTCGCAGCGGTGACAAGAATACGGCTCGGAAGGCATTTATCAAACAGACCGTTCAGTATTGGAACGCACAATACGGCCTCGGCATTAACGAAGACGAGATGGATTTGTCTCTTCTCGTAAAATGAATTCGAATTCCGGACCCTTGCGGCCGATCCTGGGGTCTGCTTTAACCGGTCTTCAATCAACGGTGTGTCTGTCGAGATGCTTTAGAAACTTGTGCCGTCTTTTCCAATTTGAGCCCTTTCGCACTTCTCCAAAAACTACATAAGATACTACCGAGATCTCAAGAACGCCCCCCGAGATCCGAGGACGCTCCGCGTTCGAACTGAAATTGAGCTACTTGCCGCGCGAAGGTGAGTGGTTGCCATTTCGCCCAGCCAAGGGCCTGCTGCCCTGCGTTCTCGAATTGAAGAAAGTTTTACTGTTCCTTGCCAATTCGGCACTCCAAAATCTGGAAATTTGATTTCAAACAACTCGCTGACAACGCGCCAGATCGCGGTAGCCTGGTGTCTCGTCAAAACTTCATTGCACAACGAGAAAATGAGATTTGAACTCCAGCGTGTACCTGCCTCGTTTCCCGTTCCTCATCCATGTTTCCCTTTCCGCTATTGCGTACCTTTTCTTGCAATCGATCTGTCGGATCCTTCAAATTCGCAGGGCTGGGCTTTTCGACAACCGTAGTCGCCCACAGGAATCCGCCGACCGCCTCTTTGGCGTTGACTGTCCGCTTGCAGCCTACATAGTCGGAGTAGCTGGCTTGCACACATACGCCGTCGCAAGAGCTCAGAATGTCGACGAGGCCGTCGCTATTGACCCTGGCGTTACGCGTAATCGCGCGGTAACCAGCGGTCACAACAGATGAATATTCCTTACGATCCAACAAGCCCAATTCGATGCCGCGCTCGAGAGCAAACGTAAACATGGCGCTGCCTGAAGTGTCGATCCAGTTATCCTTGCGGTCGGGTTTGTCGACGACGAAGAACCATCCGCCGGTCAAGGGATCTTGCGCCTGCTCCAGGCCCGCGCGAGAACTCGGGATTCCCCGGCGGGGATCTTCCTGTGTGCGTTTGGGAGGGGCATGTATATTATCCCATCGACGAACTTCACTCCTTGAGTGTTCCCGCATGCTGGTCATCTGCGTAGAAATGTATCGTCTGGCCCTTTTTCTGGGCGTGCCAGATGTGCCCTATGAAAAGCGGCGGCAGTTCGCGACCGTTGCGCCAGATTCTGGAGGCCTGACCCGGGGAGAAAATGGCATCGTACCGATCCCCGCGCCAACTTTGACCGTGGATGTACACCGTTCCGAGGGAATCATCCGGCGCGACGGTCAAATCTTCGCCTCCCCATGTGCGTAACCCAGCCACATCTGGGAGCACCAACGTGTCCAGTGCGTCGTATCCCATGATGCGCACGGAACCGATGGCATGTTCGCTGGGTGGATACGCTTTCGGGTCGACGTTCTCAGGAAGGAGGGGACCGAGATTCGAGTTGATCGCCCTGGCGAGCCAATCGAAGCCTTCCTGTGTGTGACCCGAGCGCGCGAGGGCCATTCCAACGTAAGAAAAGATTCTGGGCCATGCCGGACCTCGCCAATAGCCGCCCCAGTGAGGGGTGTCAAACGCCAGGGTCGGCAGAAGCGGCCCGTTGAATTTGGCGGGGTCGTCGAGGCGCCGCATCATCGCCGCAATGCGTTGGGGATCCTTCTCAAAATAGAGGAAGTCATACGCATCGAGATTTTCCCCCTGCGTCCAGAGCTTTCCGGTCTTCACGTCGAGGTCCCAATAACGTTGCGTCGCTGGGTCCCATAACTTGTCGCGCACGGCCTGCTGGGTTACATCGAACTCCCGTTGCCATGGCGACGGATCTTCGCCCAGAAGTCGCGCGAGCCACGCCATCTCCTGAAGGCTCCAAAGCTGGAAGACTTGCTCGTTGATGGCGCTGGTCGGATCACTACGGAGATCGATGAAAGGGGAATCCTTGTCGTCCCATCCCGTCTCGTAGGTGTGCAGCCAGTCGATCAGTTGATCGTGATTGACGTCGCGCACGTGCAGCAGGTTCTTCTGGTAGGCCACGAGTGCCTGCCATAACGTGCGATCTCCTGCGAGTCCGCCGAGCTTCTCACCAAGGATGCCGGTATCGCCTGTAAGCCGGACATATTCCCCGACGAGCGAAGCCTGCACGGGAACACCCTGTGTGTTTCGCTCGGATCCCGTCGCCTGGAATGTGTTGCGGCCGGAAGGAAAGATCGTCCAGGCCGAAGTTCCATCTCCCTGAGCATTAACCGAGTAACGAAACCAGTTCAGGATGGCGGCGCGAGCAACATTTCTCTCGTTGGTTGCGGCCAGGGCAATCGCCTCTGCAATGCCGTCGTTGCTCCACATGCCCACGAAGACATTCCAGTCGGCGATCATCAACGGAGTTGCGGGCAGGTAAGGCACTTGGCAGGTGGTGTTGCGGAGACCTCGCCAGAACCACAGCTCGCTGCGCACAAGGTCTTCTGGACTGATGCTCCTTCGTTCGCCTGTGGTGCCAATCGTGAAGGTGACCGGTGTGGCCGGTGCTACGAGCGGCGTCGAAGCGAGATAGGCATTCCAAAGGCGATGAGTTTCCTCGCCGAGAAGGTCGGAGGAACCCTGCAATTGGGTGAGGGCTGCCTCGGCTTCCTGTTCTGTGCCGCCGAGCGTCATCATGAGGGCGACTTCACCGCCGGCCCGTAGATTCCACTCGAATGTGTTGTGGTGAATCGTTGCTGCAGGCCGCCCGGCGAGAATGAGCCGATATGGCCAGCGGTGCGAACCGTAGGTGGAACTCTGCTCATTGCTGCCTGGAATGAGTTGCAGACCGTCTGCGTGCACGGCCATCGAGATCTGAACCGGGTCTGGGGTGCGAACGATTCGTAGCCGAATCACCGCCGCAGGCTTTCCGTAGACCGGGTACGCTGTGAGTGAGACTTCGGGGCCCCCATTGAACGCAGCCCGATATATGGTGCGATCGGCGAAGTACGTCAGGCTCCGTTTGGCGGAGCCGTCGGACAGCCTCCAGGTATGGCCGGAGCCGTCCGTGATCACAGGCGCCTCGATCGCCAGGGTGGACAGCCTGTCGCTGCTGTTGGTGGGCGCGGCCACACCGGCAACGGGAATGATCACACGCTGCCCTCCGAAGCCGGATTCCTGCAGAGCCATGAAGCCGTTCGATTGATAGATGAGGCTCTTCGGCGGAGCTGATGCGTCGAAACGCGCGAAGTTGGAATAGTCAAAATCATCGCCGAGATAAGCCGGGAAAGGGGACGCAGCAGCGCCGGACTGCGCCGCAGCGGGACTGCACGGGAGCAGAGAGGTCGCCGCGAACATGCAAACTCTCACAATCTGTCGCAAATTCAGTGGCACGGTGAACTCGCCTGACTTCGGACATTGCAATGCAAAACCCTCCGCATGAACCCGAATAATCCAGGAAACCGGCGTGAGGCGCGGATTCTAGGAGCGATGGGGCGAGGACTGCAAACGGATGTGAGGTCGCACACGGGCGCGTCAACTTATCGGAAGGTAGATCAGCTCAATCCCTCTGCCGTTCGCGGGGTCCAGGTTCCGTGAGTATTGCCTGTCGGTTTCATTATTCCAGTGCTCGAAGACCCCGATGCTGGCGACGGGTTTGCCGTTCTGCCGATATTGCGTTCCTGAAGGAGGGTGATCGGCGAGCGCTTCTTCCATCAGGTAGTCATCTGCATTCTCACGAATCATGATCCTCGGATGACCGTTTTCGTCGAGATTATTCTTGGTCTGAGAATTCAGAATGTCCAGACCCACGCAGTCGAGCGCGACCCCATCGAGGGAGGCCAGAATACTGGAGGGCCAGTTGGAGTTTTCATATGGCTCAGTAGGATTGTGGAAAGGTGCATTGGGAAAATGCAGCGGACAGGACATATGCCGCCGGGCGCAGTACAAGCCGTCCAAAGCATAAAGAATGGTCTTGGCGCCGAGGTTCGGTGAAGCCGCCAGATCCACGATCGGCGAATAGGCGTGAGGCGTGGCTCCTTGATTCGTGTTGATGATTGAGTGCAGCTCTTTGGATCCTTTGATCGAACCGAAGTGATTTTTCCCGGTCAAGGTGACGCCTGTTTGTCCCTCATCGCCGCCCTCCGCCGCCGCGAACGGATAGGAATGGGCTTTGACCAAGGCGAGATTGACGATGTAAGTCGCATCCATTACCTGCCGCGGGACGAATCGTGCAGAATCATAATGGTTGGCTGAGTAACTCGTCCCTTCAACCCATTGCGCCGCCTCGAGGTTGTGTATAGCGCCGTAAGCAGGGTGCTTCTGGTTGACGGGATCGGGCGCGTCCCGTTGTACAAACCGGATTTCCTTGTATTGTCCCCAGATTTTGTCGAGCAAACCCGGGTAGATATTGCGCTGTGCATCGTAAACCAGGATGTCCTCCACCGATACATGCGCGCGTTCCACCAGTTGACGAACCATGGCCAGGGTCACCTGTGGGGAGACATTCACAAGATTGGTAGGCACGACCGGCTTGCTGTTGTTCAGATTCACCTTGACGGCGACAGTTCCTCCCTTCCGGTGCGTCCTGCTCTTCAATCCCCCCGCCCGCCGGTTGTAGTAGGTGAAGATGACGTTCCATGCTTCTTTGTCAGTGGCTGATCCAGTCAATTTGCAGAGAGTCTGCGAAAGCATTTCGTCGACACGCGCCTGCTCCGTGCTCGAATCCATCCACCATTGATCGGACACGGAATGGCGATTGCCGCTCCAATGCGCTGCTTTTGGATCGTACGCCCAAACGACGCGGCCGGGATGAACACCGCGCGCCGTACCCAGCGGCACATTACGGGATTTCGGAGCGTAGTTATATAGCGTGGTGCCTTCACCGGGCGCCTGCGATTCAAGGACATTCGGCATCCCCATTAAAGCGACTGTGGCCCCAGCGGCTTTGAGCACTTTCCTGCGGGAATATTTGGCCCTCATTCCGTCTCCTCAGCGTCTTTCAATAAATGGCATTCGCTCTTGAGAGCAATCGGCGTGGATCATCCGGATGCAACCCGCACAACTCTCGTTTCGCCGGGTTCGACGTGAACGATGCTGTAGGTCTCGGCGGCTCCTGAACTGCGAATGGCATTCGTCGCGAGAATCTCCTTCTTACTGCTGAACAAGGTACGGAACTTGCCCGGAAAGGCTGCGCGCCATGCCAGTGCAGGGCCATTTTCGTTGCTCAGGGACGTGTCGCCGTTGTTGATGTGCTTAACCGAGATGACATTTCTGCCGATCGGTGCGTGATGGAGAGATGCCCAGCCGGTTTCATCGGTAAGCTGCGGGAAAGATTCAACCGCTTGCTCGGTGGCGAGTGGACGAAGACCCATCAAGCCGGCCCCTAGGTTGCCAATGACCGTATAGGACACTTCGGGGTATTCGCGGCGCTTTAATCCGGGGTCCATCATTGCGGTCAACGCGCGATAACCTGCCCGCGACCGGCCGTACATGTAGAAGATGTCCGGCATGTAGGATCGTCCTTCTACGCCGCCAATCACTCCGTGGGATGAGTTCAGATCCGACTGCAACCGCAGCTCCAGAATGTCCAGACTGGCGTTCGTCTTCGGCCCGGCCGCGGTCAAACCGTAATAGAGAGGGAGTTCGACCGTGCATCTGCCGCCACCTTCTTTAAGGTCGGCATGAAGCTTGCCGTCTTGACCGATCGCTCCGAAATAGCAGTCGCGCGCCCCATCCCACCATTTGCCGTTGTATAGCGACTTTAGATGATCGGCCTTCTGCTCGAATTCGGCAGCAGCTTTCAATTCATTTCTTGCACGCTCGATGGCCGCGTAATCGTGGAAGGCTGCATACTGGGCGGCGATCAAATCCGCGCCAACTAGGACCTCGTCCTGGAGGTCCTCGTCGTAGGTAGCAATTCCCATGTGGCCGGAGTTAGGTAGATGTTCAAGCAAGCCGTCGTGATCGCGATCCCACGCCTGAACGTAATCCGTCACAGTACGTCGGTAGTAATTCAGAAACACTTCGTCGAGATAGTTGCTGTCACGCGACCACAGCCATTGCCGATAGCAGGCATCCAAAACATCGAAGTTCGCGGGAAGGTCGTACCAGAAGTCGTGGTCGTTGTTGTAGTCGACCGGAGCAGGCAGGTTGTCGCGCGTAATCTCCCACCAAGTGCACCACTTCTTTGAGGCGGAGATGTTCGCGGCGAAACGGCGCAGCATGTTCAAGGTTCTCGAGCCAAGACCGAGAAACTGCGCTCCGGTGCTCTGATGGGAAACATCGCGCATGCAGAACGCATCTCTTCCCGGAAGTGACGCTTCGTACCACGGCCCGATTGAACCGTCATTTCTGGCGTAAGCTAGGGCCTGCGCCTTGGCCCATCGAAAGCCATTGGCCAGTTTTTCGTCGGAGGACTCAAACTCGATTGTGCCTTCCGGCACTACCGAGGTGGTTGCGCGCCGTGCAGCCGGAGAGTCGGCGAGGAAACGGGAATCGCCAAACACAGCGGAGCCTTTACTGAGGCTGGTGGGCATCATGACGACCGTTGCTGCGGCCGCGCTCAGGAATTGCCTTCTGTTGGTGGTCTCGCTTCGGATCATATCGAATGGGCATCCAATCATGACTTAAATTGACAAGAGAACTGCGCGTGAAAACCTGCTCCGTGAAACCCATGGCCCATATCCGCAATGCCGGTATGGGCCTTTCACGCGCTTCTCACCGGACTTGTGGGGTTGTGAAATCGCGAGAGTCTTCATAGAGCCGCAGGCCGTCTTTCCAACTGAACTTTACCGGCCTCATCACGATTGATTACGTAGTCATACGACTGGCCGCGCAGCCGGACGCCCTTGATCGTTACGCCCTTCCACGCTGATGGCAGAATTGGCGGATAAACCGCCGTCAGGCCCTGATCTGTAAGGCGCAAACCGGTAAAGCCGTAGAGGAAGTTTGTCAAAAACCCGCCGCTGACACAGAGAATGTATAGATGGTTGTTCCCTGGGGTCTCGCTCCTCACGTTGAAGGGAGGTTTCAGAAATGGCCCATTACTGAATTTCAGTCTTTTGTACGTCTCTTCCGCGTCCCCAACTGCCGCCGCATCGATACTGAGGACGACGGGAACCATATCGTTGATGCCTTCTATATTCGGGGTAAGATCGGATAGGGATTTGACGGCGAAGTTATAGTCATTCCGCCGCACTTCACTGCTCATGGCAAGATCGAGCGGCGGATAAGACAGCCAGGAAATCGAGCTGCCCATCCAGGATTTCCGATTGTGGAGGGCCGTCTCATCGAAATCCAGGTGACGCTGCTCTCGCACAGAAAACGGGATATACATCTTCTGCGCGATCTCCGCCCACTGGGCATCGGGCTGTTGCCCCACCACGCCCGCAGCCGCTCCAGCGGCACGCAGCGCCTTTTGAATCACGGCATTTGTGAAGGAATCGTTCGAGACGTCGTTATAAATCTCGTCGCCCGAACAGACGTGCAAAACTTCATAGCGGCTCCTTTCACGGTTGTAAGTGACGCGGCTGGTCAGGAACTCCGCGGTCTCACGAATAACCTTATACCCGTAATCGCGCAACCAGGCCATATCGCCGGTTGCCAGATAATACTGCCACTGGCTGATGGCAATATCGCCGTCGAGGTGTATCTCGCGAGCGCCAATCGGAACAAAGTCGTGGTCCGTCGACTCGGTGCCCTTCTGCGGGTCAGACTCCCAGGGATACATTGCTCCTCGGAAACCATATGCCTTGGCGCGTTCTTCGGCAGCAGGCAGAGTGCGGTATCGGAACATGACCAGCGACTTTGCCCGTTCCGGATGAAGCAAGACGAGAGCAGGCATATCCCACGAGTCGCTGTCCCAGAAGACGTGACCCCAGTAGTTGGGACTCAGACCGCAACCCTCCATCGCCCAAGTAGTATTCACCGTGGAATTCTCGTACAGGTAAAAGAGGTCGGAGTGAATGATCTGCTGAGTCTCCGGATCGCCTTGCACGACGATGTCGGACTTCCAAAGCCCGTGCCATATCGACTGATGTTTCGCAAGCAGCGCGTCAAAGCCTTCGCCGCGCGCCTCTTTCGCCAAGTCGATTACCGAGCTTTTCAAGTCCCCTGCCGAGCTTTTCAAGTCTCCCCAATTTTCTTGCGAGGCGGCGACATACTTCGTGAATGTATATGTCCGTCCACCCTCGACCCGTAAGGCGACTTCAATGGATACAAGCTGCGGAGATTCCCGCCGCTTGGACTCGGAAATGGCGACGCCGGTAGGCAGCTCGATGGTAGCCGCCTGCGCAATCTGCGGGCCGTCAACGGCACGACCCATAATCCAAATGATCCGCTGAGCCTCGCTTGCGCCAAAGGATTGGATATTGAGGTAGCCGGGGTACCATTCTGATCCGCGCTCGGGTGCCATGGGATTGGACGCTCGAATTTGGGCTTCAGCCTCAGCTTCGGATTTCCTCAGTTCTGAGGACGGAACCGCTACCAAGGGAAAGCGATGGGCGGCCGCAGGGTGCGGCCGCAAGGTGAAGCGCAGACTCACAGTCCCGGTAAAGTCTGGCGTCAGGCTCAGGCTGGTCACTCCCACGTGTGTTGCGTCTTCGCTCACGAAGGTGGTCACCACGACACGGGTCGCATGGCCACTCCTTGCAAAAACATACTGCGTGCTGAGGACTCCATCGTACATTTGCAGAGTCTGGCGATAATCTCGAAAGCTGCCAGCGGTGACCGGAGTGGCATTTAGCCACGCAGAACCGTCGAAATAATCCATCTCCGCCCAGCTCGGCAGCGCCGCGGGACGTGGCACGTCGCCCTGCGTATAGTCGACCACTCCCACCATGTAACTCAACGTAGGGTCGGTGCCGCGCAACGAACTGCTCGTCGTGAAGAAGCCATTCGCAAGATAGGTAGGGAAGTAAAGACTGAAATTCTCCTCAGTCGCGGTCAGATCGAAGCCGGGCGCGTTGGCGGCGAGAATTCCTGGAACGAAGAAAAGAAGAAACAGCAAGACGATAAGGGAGCACGCCTTTGTCATTTAAGTACTCCGAACATCATCGCGGGTATCGATGCTTCGTGGCAGGGAAACAATCCCTGTAGTGAACCTGCATTGAAGGCAAAAAACCAACTCCCGTGCGTGAAGATTGCTGACTCTAAGACGCGCGCCGAAATGGCGGGGGCCGATGCGGACTATCAATCCGAATAAGCTCCCGCTAGTTAGGTTGCGGCCCGACAAAACATGCAGTGCTCAGAACGAGAAAGTCATTCCGAGCTGCCCCATGCGCGGCAGAAAGTCGTTGGAGATCACTCCAAAGCTGCCATCCTGCACGTTCGTATCCGGGCTCTGATAGTTCACGTGGTTGAAGATGTTGAAGAAGCTGGCTTGGAATTGTACTTGCATGCCCTCAGCCAGATGGACCGCCTTGCCAAACGTCATGTCCCAGTCCTGATAGCGCGGCCCCTTGATATTGCCTGCCCCAACGCCGGCGTTGCCGAAGACATATCCGACCGGCTGCGTGAAGCAGGTCGTCTGGAACCATTCGCTGGCGGTATGAGGATTCACAGGAGACGCGCAGTTGTAATTGGCGCGCTGCCCGCCATTCTGGGGCAGCAGGTATTCCGAGCTCGCACCCATCAGCAGAGCTGCGCCTGAGCGGAATTGGGTGATACCGCTGAACGACCACCCGCCCACGATGGCGTCTTCCACGGGAGAGACCGAGTTGGCGAACCTTTGCCCGCGTCCGAATGGCAGCGTGTAGACATAGGTGAGGGTGACGACATGCGGGAAGTTGTTATGCTGCCAGCCCGCCGTGTCCAGTTCTTCCTTCGTCCAGTAGGAATCGAGTGGGTTGTTGATGTTATCCATCATCTTCGACCAGGTGTACGCCCCTGTGAAGGTCAGGTTCGCTCCGGCGCGCCGCTGGAACTCGAACTGGCCGCCGTTGTAGTGCGACTTGCCTCCGCTGTTGCGGAAGTCGATGGTCGAGACGTTGGGAGCGATGCCGTAGTACGGCATACATTGCGGAAAGTTCGGATACACTGCGGTGCCGTACAGGGCTTGAAGCTGGTCATATGTCGGGCCAGCGGTAAACGACGACGGGTTGCATTGGTTGAGCTGCCAATCGTGATACAAATAGTCGCCCGCCGTGCCGACGTAGGCGGCGTGGATCGACATCTTCGCGCCGAGCTGGCGCTCGATGCTGACGTTCCAGTTGACAGCCTGGTCCTGGCGGAAGTTGCTGGCCACCTCGTAGACGCCGAAGCTAGGCGGCGGTGCGATGAACCCGCCCGGCGTTATCGGCGGCTCCACCAGCGGCTGGTACACCGGCGATCCGGTGGTCACGTTGCCCGGCAGGCCATTGGCCAGGATCAGCGAACCGCAGGCTGAGTACTCCGCCGGGTTGGGATTGACATTCCCTGGTGCGCCGGTATAGGGGGTCAAGCAGTTCCCCAGGGTCGCGCTGTTGTTTTCCTGTTCGTCGAGTGGATAGTTCCTCTCCAGCGTACCGCCGTCGGCGCCAAAGTTGTCCGGGAAGTAGCTGAACCCAACGGCTGCCCGCAGTGCTGTCTTTCCGTTGTCAGGGGTATAGGCAAAGCCCACGCGCGGCGAGATGTTTCCCCAATACGTATTCACGTTCGGACCGCGGTTGCTCGATGACGCGATTTGATTCAAACCAGCATTAGGCCCCGATATGACGAAGTTGCTCTGCAAGTTCTTCGTATCCACGGGAGGCGTGTAGACGTCCCAGCGGACGCCGAGGTTCAAGGTGAGCTTGCTGGTCAGACGCAGGTCGTCCTGGGCGAAGACGCCCACGAACTTTACCCGCGTGTTGGGCACGTCGAAGAATTGATCGCGATGGGAACCGTTAAGAGCGCCCACCAGCCAGTCTGCAATAGCTGCGCCGTTGGAGCCCGTGCCGGTATAGTTGCCGGTGGCATAGAACTGACCGCGAGGATCGTTCTGCGGATTGTAGACGCGTGCCTGGACGGGCTCTATCGAAACACCCAACTTCAAGTTGTTCCTGCCTTTAACCAGCGTGAATGCGTCATTGAATTGGTAAATGTTGGAGAGCCTGCCCAGACCCTGGGGCACCCAGCCCGGGTCTCCAGTGCTCAGGAACCCGCTGATATTCACATTGGCGATGCCGCTGGTATCCGGAAAAGCGCTGATATTGCCGTTCGGGACTCCCAATTTATTGTTCTCCGAAATCCCGTTAGCGGTGGAGAACTCAGAGCTGGCGAAGCGGCTGTAGCCGACGCGGAACTGATTCATCATGTTGGCGGAGAACGTGTGGTCCCAACCGACCACGTCGTTCGTGGTTTGGTTGGTTGCATTGGCGTTCCCGTTATTCATGAAGATGGCGGGCGACGTGCTGCTCCCGAGCCGCAACGGCTGTGTGAGGTTGCGGTTGCCATACGACATGCGAGCAAAGAAGCGGTCATGACTTGAGAACGCCCAATCGACGCGGGCGTCTTCTTGCGGGAAAGATGCATTGCTCAATTGCACATAAGTGGCATTGTTGACTTCCCCGGAAAGGTTGGGCAACGGCCATACCGACGACTGGAGATAGCCCGATGTCGATCCGGCTATCGGCTCGATATCCGCAGTCGGAACTGTGTCGTAGGTCCCGGGAACCGTAACCGCCGAACCGGCCGTGCACGGCGCCGGGTTCGGAAGTCCATTGGACAGAGCGCTGTAGTAACACGCTAGGGGGTTGGTAATAGGACCGGCGCCGTTCACGTCGAAGCCCGACAGATCGCCGCCACGGGCCGCGGCAGTGGGCACACTCGCGATGCCGGAGGATCCCTCAGCGATTTTGAGCCACTGCAAATCCGCTGCGAAGAACAGCTTGTTCTTGATGATCGGTCCGTCGACTTCTCCGCCAAACTGGTTGGAATGGAAGGGAGGATTGATTTTGCTGAAATGGTCCGGCGAATTGAATACGGTATTGCGGTTGTATTCAAAGACTTGGCCGTGAAACCTGTTGGTTCCGCTCTTGGTTGTGATGTTGGACACCATGCCGCCGAAGGTGCCGTATTCCGCCGTGGGATCGCTGGTTTCCAGCTTCATTTCGGAAATCATGGCGAATGGAATCTGGAGCCCCATATATGCGTTCATCAATTCCACGTCGCTCACGCCATCCACCAGGTAGAGATTTCCCTGGAAACCAAATCCGTTCGCGGATGTATAGTCGCCCCCGCCGCCGCCGCCTGGCGCCGTCGATGCAGCCCCGGACGCATCTTCGGGATTCCCGGCACCCCATGCTGCAGGTGTGGTTCCGGGAGCAAGCTGCATGACCAAGGCTGCGAGTCTACCGTTGACGGGTAGGTTGCTGATCTGTGCCTGGTCGATCGTCTCCCCGAGGTCGGAGGTCGTGGTCTCAACCAATGGCGTCATACCCGTCACCGTCACTTCAGCGGTCACCGCTCCAGGCGTCAGCGTCATGTCGACACGGGTTGTTTGTTCCACCTGGACGGTGTTGTCTGTCGAAACTAGCTTCTTGAAGCCCTTGGCTTCCACGGTGACGCTGAATCGACCTGGGTTGAGGTTCGGAAATGTATAGAAGCCCTGTTGGCTCGAGGTGGTTTTGTTCGTGACGTTTGTGTCCTCATTGGTGAGGGTTACGTTCGCGCCCGGGATGACGGCTCCGGAGGAATCCTGGACCGTACCGAGCAAGGTTCCTGTCACCGCCTGCGCCGGCGCGAACTTCGCGCTTAGCGAAAGCAGAATCAGCAAGCACGCTGCTGTAAATCCAACTGTCAATCGCGTTTGCATATTGCCTCCAAAGCGTTCCGTGTGTGGTCTGAGCGCTGGACTCAGCGCATGCCAATATCAACGTTTCCAAGGGACCATCATGCATCGATTCCCTTGCTACACAGCCGCAGTGTTGTATACGTGGCGGAATGCTCCCCGAGCACCGTTGCCCCGCTCATGCTGAAGCGGGACCGCGCTCATTGACTAGTAACGGTGGGGTTACGGGGGGGTACAAAGTTGAGTTCAAAGTGCAGAAATCATTGTTTTCAAGGAGTTCGATCATTGGCAGGACACAACGTTACTTGGGTGTTAAAGAGCCTGTAACGTCGAATCGTCCGGCTCACGATCCGGATCCGATGGTCTCGCAGATTGCAGGGAACCCCTTGCAATCTCGCCCAATCCCCGGCGTGAGCTAACGCCCTTGTGGGATCGTGCCGCAGAACAATCCGGTTATTCCAGTGGGGGGAAAACGATAGTATTAGGCGTTGTTTTAGATGTCCCGGGTCTCTCTGGTTTCTATAGAACAAAGGAGGCTCGCCATGGCAGCTGCGATGGGAAGGTTTCTACGCTACCTCATAAGTGTTGCTGTGATTTTCGTCGGGTTAGGCGAGACGGCCGTTGCCGCGACAACACCGGTAGGTATCCCGAAGTTCGAGCTCGCTCCTGGCCCCTTGGAGATGAGCGAAAGAGCGAGCCCGAGGAGATTCATCAACGCAGTGGGAGAAAAGAGCGGGCTATGGGGGTTTGAAGACGGGCAGTTGGAAGGATGGGTCTATCCGCTCAAGATCTTTCACGATTTCCAGCTGGATTTTCAGCTGGAAGGGTTGCCACGGATCTATTCCGGGCGTGAAATCCTCACCAGCGTACGCGTCTTTCCGCAGATGGTGCAACTGCAATACTCCGCCGAGATGTTTACGGTAAACGAGATTCTGTTTGCACCACGGAGCACACCCGGCTTCGCCATTCTGCTGGATGTGAATGCGTCACGCGCCATGCGCATTTCTGTGCGCTTCAAGCCTGACTTGAACCTGATGTGGCCCGGCGGATTAGGTGGCCAGACATATATCTGGGACGAGAAGAACAGGTGGGTCGAGCTGGCGGAGCCTACGAGTCAGTTCTCGGCTCTCATCGGATCGCCATTCGCCGAAGCATCAACCGCCGTCGGTTATCACGCCTATCTCAGCAACGAGAACCCTTTCGAGGAGTTGGAGTTACATGTCTCGCCTGAGGAGGCAGGTCAAAACTACATTCCGATTGTTGGGGCGGCGGGAATAAAGGGAATCTATGATTCTCACGCGACTTATTACGAGCTTTTGAATCAATTACCGCTGCTCTACGCGCAGAGCCTGCGGCATTACGAGGAGCTTGACCGGCAGGGAACGCAATTTGTTACTTCGGACCTCAAGATCGACGAATCGCTTCGTTGGTCTCGCGTGGCGCTGGATCAGTTGAAGATCTGCAATCCCTACGTCGGGTGCAGTTTTGTTTCAGGTTACGGATCGTCCGGAACCGGAACGCGCCCGATGTATGCGTGGTACTTTGACGAGCCAACGGTTACCTCCTGGGCCTTTCTGGATGCCGGGAGCGCAGCAAGTCTGAAAGAGGCTTTTCGTTTTCTTGAAAAGTACCAGAGAAAGGACGGCGCCATGCCTCACGAGATCTCGCAAAGCGCCACGCTCATCGACTGGTTCGACAAGTATCCATACCCTTACATCCATCCAGATTCCAGTCTTTGGTACCTGATTGCGATGGGGCACTCTTACCATTTCACAGGGGATGAGGAATTCGTGAGAAAGAGTTGGCCTCATATTCTCAAGGCCTATCAGTATTGTCTCTCCATCATGGATCCGGCCGACGGACTGCTAGTGATTCCCAAGGACGCCTGGGGTTCCATAGAACTCACGGGATTCAGTAAGGATGCGGCAATGGCCGGAGAATGGATCGCAGCACTTCACGCCGTGCGCGATCTAGCCCGGATGACTGGCAATTTGGCGCTATCCGATGAATGCGACCAAAGAGAAGAGAAGGCTGCTGCATCCCTGGAGCGCGAGTTCTGGGACCCGCAACTCGAGTATTACGATTTCGGTCTCTTCACGTCGGGCGAATCTGTTACCTATCTGAATCCCGCGATCGGGTGGAGCGCTTGGCTTGGAAGCCTGCCTCGAAACCATGCTCAATTGGTTCTGGAGAAGCTCTCGACCTCAGTATTCCTGGCTGACTGGGGTCAGCGGAACATGTCGCTCGCCGACCCTCGCTACGTGGAGGGTTCCTACCACATCGGTTCAGCATGGCCGTTTGCAACCGCCGGCCCCATGCTGGCGCAGTTCAAGTATGGCAATGTCCTGCAGCCGTTTCTTACGTGGCGAGCTATGCTCGCACTAAGGGATTTCGACGCGCCCGGAGACATGCCGGAGGTCCTGGCCGGCAATTACTTCCGACTGCTCGATGATGCGGTTCCGCATCAGATGTTTTCAGAAATTACGGCGATTCCCGGCTTGGTCGACGGCATTCTGGGCCTCGATCTCGATGTGCCAAACCATTCGCTGAAGTGGATTCCAAATCTGCCTCTAAGCTGGCCGAGTGCTTCATTGCATCGGTTCCCTTACGGGCAGGAGAGGATGGATTTCGAGCTGCGACAGAACTCGAGATTACTGACGGCGAGCATTCGATCCACCGGTTCGCAAGCCGTCAGGCTGCTGTTTTCGCCCGCGCTGCCCATGGGTTCCGCGGTGCTCTCCGTGACCCAGGACGGCAAGCCAATGCACTATCAGGTGGAAGATCGCGAAAGTGAAGCGCACGTGATAGTCGACACCAGTTTTTCCGCAGCGACGCAGATTGAAGTCCGATACCAGCCGGGAGTCGCGTTGGAGGTAGAGAGGCTGCCGTTGCTGGAGGGCGATTTCAGCCGGAATCTAAGAATTCTTCGGACGAGCTACACAGATAGACAGATCGAAATGACAGTTGAAGGAAGGCCCGGGCAGGACTACGAAGTTCGAGCGTATACTCCGCTCAGATTAGCGGCCACTGAAGGTGTCAAGTCAATTGAAGATCGCGGCGACTATAAATCGATTGAGCTGGCGTTGCCTAACGACAGCCGCCTGTCGGATAAGGCCGGCTATGTGCGTTGGGAGGTGCGCGTGAAGGCCGAACAATAGGCTGGGACAGTCCAACGATGACCTGCCCCCGGCCGGCAGAAGAACGGCTTGCATTGCATAGAAAGCTATCTCCGGCTGCACTTGACACGCGGCTGAGGGGTGCTGGTCATTGACGCATATCTGTCGTAAAATCATGGCGATATGCCGGCCGGGGCGCAGAAATGATCAGTTGAAAGACAGGGTAGGTGACCTGACTCCGGGCTCAAACGGAGTCAGGTCAGAGGCATTATGTCACCGGGAGGCGTGGACAAGTGAATGCGCATGCTGACAACCCGGTGGCAGCTCCTTCTTGGGATGAATGTCAGCATCAAGTCCAGAGAGTCCTGCAATCTTCTGGTTTTCACAACGCCTCGATGCTGCAGCTCCTGCTGCGGTACCTCGCACAAAAGGCATTCGATCCTGGCGCCGAGACGTTGAAGGAATACACCATCGGCGTAGAGGCGATGAGCCGGTCCCTGGATTTCGATCCGAAGGCGGACCCCATCGTCCGCGTCCAGATTCATCGCCTTCGGCAGAAGCTGAAAGAGTACTACGACGCAGACGGACTTCACGACCGCCTCGTCATTGAGATTCCGAAGGGCCAATACCTGCCTATTTTTGAATGGACCGGCCGCATGGAAGCACTGGCCGGCGAGAAGTCCGTCTCAGCGGGCAACCCTGCCTTATCGAATGATCCGCTCGTTCAAAGCGCGGTGCACCCAGTCGATCCGGAAGTGCGCCGCTCGAACAAGCCTGTTTGGCGAGCCGTGCTGATTGCGGTGGCCGTCGTAATCGCCGCATTCACAGCGGGTTTATGGATCGGAGACAAATGGGTCCCACTCGGCGCGACTAAGATGAGCGCAACCAGCCCGAAATCTGATTTTGCGAAATCTTCCGATCCGGTAATAGCCTTTTGGGCAAAGTACATCGGCAACGATCCAACTCCCGTCATTGCTTACCCAGATGCGGAGTTTCTTCTCGACAATTACAACGATTTGTTCCGCTTCAAGCGAGGTCCGACCGATTACCGCGGAGCTCCTGTCGATTCACACCTGGCCGAGCAATTCGCATCAAATCCGGCTCTCGTCGCACGAGCTGGCCATCTTTATTACGAGAATTCGTACCTGGGCTTTGGCGAACTCAAGGCAGTCGGCATGTTGTCGAACGTTTTTGGTCGGATGGGATACAAGCCGATTGTCAAGCCCAGCCGTGAACTTACCGTCGACGATCTAACCCAGCATAACGTGATCATGCTTGGCTCATCCTCACAAAACATCGCGGTCGCCCACTTCAGCAGCCTGGGCGACTTCAGCTTCAAGGACTTCGACACGCGCCTGGAGCAATGGAGAGGGGTCATCGTAAATGGCCATCCTCACCCCAACGAAGCCTCGACCTACCATACGGAGCGCGATCCGAACACGCAGGTTTTGAAGGCGGATTACAGTTTGATTACGATTCAGCCCGGGATAGTGCCCGGACGGTACATCGCAGATTTTGGCGGTCTCGACACGACCGGCTCAGAAGGCGCGATTTTCTATGCCACCTCAAGATCGGGGGTCGATGAATTAACCAGGGCGATCCAATTCCAGGGATACACCGGCGACAATCGGCCATTGCCCGTTTTTCAGGCTTTGTTGAAGGTGCAACTCGAGAAGGGCTACGACGTTGTTGGCGTAACGCTGGTTGCAGTTCACACCCTCGCGTCCACGCGTCAAGAGGCGCGGGAGGTGAGCAATGCGAAGGGATCGCAGCCGTGACGGGTTAAGTCCGCGGCCTATCCCAGCCTATTTTGTGTGACGAAAACGTTCACCAGATGGATGTACAAGTCATCGACTGTCTGCAGCACTGGTCCCTTATGACCTCCATCGACTTGCAGCGAACTCGCGAGCCCGTTTCCTTGTCGAATGACGAGGCGAATTCCAGCCGAGTCGAACGACGGGCTCAGCGCAATCTATCGCGCTCGCCCACCGTCCGGATTTCAAATTTGCCTGGTCCCACTCCCGATCAGAAGACGACCTTTGCAGCGAGCTGAATTTCACGCGAAACCCTTTGCAGTGTGGTTGGAGACCCCGCCGATGAAATTGTGCCGAAGCCTGGACCCACAGTCGCATTGGGGTTGTTGAATTGTGGGGTATTGAAGAGGTTAAAGAACTCCGATCGCAATTGGAGGCTTGCCCCTTCGCGAAGCGGGAGGGTCTTGAACACAGAGAAATCCACATTTTTCGTACCCGGCCCCTGCAGAATGTTGCGGCCCGAGTTGCCCCACTGCTGCGCGCCCGGATTGGTGAACGCCTCGGTGTCGAACCACTTTTTCAGCGTCCGCTGACCAGAAGACAGCGACCCGTCTCCACCAGTTCCAATGAACTGCGCGCGTGGCACGATGCCATCAGCAACGCCCAGTGAGTTGGAGCCGGAGAGCACTGAGAATGGAATTCCATCGGAGTAGCTTGCTATTGCATTCACCTGCCAGCCCCTGCATCAGCGGCCGAAACACTCCCGAACCGCCGAAGGGCAGAGAATAGTTCACGCTACCGGACAAATCGATTCGGGATATCCTGGTCGGAGTTTCCGTAATCGGCCTGCTCGTCATACGAATTCACAATGGTACCGGGATTAGTTGAATTTTCATCGAGTGCGTGGCTGTAGGTGTAGGAGAACTGATAGCTCAGGTTCTTCGAGCGCCGCTCCGCTGTCGCAGAATTGGCAAACTCAATTCGCATCCGAGAGTAAGTCACCATGATGCAGAAACTCCAATTCCGCAGCTGTTGTCGCCCTGTCTCCCTCTTAGACAGTTGAGCGACTCTGCGGAATTACGCTGACGGTTTCGGACGTCAATCTGGACTCGATCCTGAGAAAAGCGTACCCACGAGTCGAACCCGTGGGTTTTGTTTTTGGGGCTCGGCCCCTTCGCCGCGAATCAGGGGTCGGTTCACATGAAGCCCTTTCATATCATGGCCAAGCCGCATGGGCCAATCTGCAATCTCGACTGCACGTATTGCTACTACCTCGAAAAAGAGAATCTCTATGGGAAGAGCGGGCGTGACTATCGCATGCGCGATGAGGTGCTCGAAGCCTACATTCGCCAGTACATCCAAGCGCAGCCAGGCGAGCACGTGAGCTTCGCCTGGCAGGGTGGCGAGCCCACGCTGCTTGGTATTCCGTTCTTCGAGCGCGTCCTGGAGTTTCAGAACAAATACGCGAACGGTAGAACCGTCGACAACGCATTCCAGACCAACGGAACGTTGCTGGACGATGCCTGGGCCAGTTCCTGGCGCGCAACCGATTCCTTATTGGCCTATCGATCGATGGTCCGCAGGAGATCCACGATGTCTATCGCGTCGATAAGGGTGGTCAACCAACGTTTGCGCGCGTCATGCGCGGGCTCAATGTCCTGAAGAAACACGGAGTCGAGTTCAACACGCTCACGGTTATCAACCGGGAAAATTCCCATCGGGCGCTGGAAGTGTACCGATTTCTCAAACAAATCGGCAGTAAGTATCTGCAGTTTATCCCGGTGGTGGAACAGGTAGCCGAGCATCCCGATTCCAACGGCCTGGTTCTCATCAAGCCTTATTCGCGCCAGCAGGCATCGGTCTCCGAGTGGTCTGTCGAGCCGCACCAGTTTGGGAAATTCCTCACCACGATCTTCGACGAGTGGGTCCGGCAGGATGTAGGCCGCGTCTTCGTGCAGATCTTCGATGTGGCATTGGAATCGTGGGCCAATGTTCCGCAAAGCCTGTGCGTCTTTGCGCCGAAGTGCGGGCAGGCACTGGCGGTCGAGCACAATGGCGATTTGTACTCCTGCGATCACTTCGTCTACCCGGAGAATCGGCTCGGAAACATTCTCGAAAGACCGATCTCCCGGCTCGTTGCATCGCCGCAGCAGGCGCGATTCGGGAATGCAAAAGAAATCGGCCTGCCTTCCGATTGCCGCCAATGCGATGTGCGCTTTGCCTGCAACGGCGAGTGCCCCAAGCACCGCTTCACGTCACCACCAAAGGCGAGGACGGATTGAACTACCTGTGCGCGGGTTACAAGCACTTTTTCCGCCACATCGATCCGTACATGAGGTTCATGGCGAACGAACTGAAGTATGACCGCGCTCCGGCTCGCGTCATGGAATGGGCGCGGCTGTTCAATCCTCAGCCTTCGCCCAACTTGACGAGGACAAATGCGAATGCATTCTCAACTGCCTAGCTCGCCTTGTTGATGAATTTCTCCTTTGCTGTTTCCGGAAGATGTGTGCCTGTGTCGCGAGGACACATAAGTACTGGAACTTTTTACCCGAGTCATCTCTGCATGACTTGAACCAACAGGAGCCCCATGAAAGAGAAAAGCGTATTGAAGGCATTGACATCGACGTTAATACTTGCGGTGGGTGCGAGGCTCTCACTGCATGCTCAAGAGGCACAGCCGTATCAGGGAGTCGTTGGAAGAACGCTGGCCGAGTCAAAAGAATGGTGGCCGGAACCTGCGAAAGCACCTGCCGGTGCCCCAAACGTAGTATGGATCCTATTGGATGATGTGGGCTTTGGCGCTGCCGGCACATTCGGTGGGCTCATCCAGACTCCCACGTTCGACAGTCTAGCCAACAGCGGTTTGCGCTATACAAACTTCCATACCTGCGCGATCTGCGCCCCAACTCGAGCAGCGCTGTTGACCGGCCGAAACAGCGCATCCGTGCACGTTTCTTGATTTTCACACACGATCATGTCCGCCGGATTCCCCGGTTGGGACGGCAGGATTCCTTCTGCGGACGGAACCATCGCAGAAATTCTTCGTGAGAATGGCTACAACACATTCGCGGTCGGCAAATACGGTGTGACCCCTGATGAAGATGCAACCGATGCAGGTCCATTTGAGCGTTGGCCAACCGGAAAAGGCTTTGACCACTTCTTCGGATTCCTTGGTTCACAGACTGACCAATACAAGCCGGACCTGGTGGAAGATCAGGCGTCACGTCCGTCCCGATGGCCGTCACCTGAATGATCAGATCACCGATAAAGCGATCAGCTATATCGATCGCCAAAAGAAGGCAGCGCCGGACAAGCCATTCTTTCTGTATTACGCGCCAGGCGCCACTCATGCTCCCCACCAGGTAGACAAATACTGGAGCGATCAATACAAGGGCAAATTCGACAAGGGCTGGGACGCTTACCGCGAAGAGGTATTTGAACGCCAGAAGAAACTTGGCGTTATTCCCGCCGACGCCAAACTTCCCGATCGCAACCCGGACATCAAGGCCTGGGACAACTATCTCCGGAAGAGCAGAAACTCTATGCCCGCTTCATGGAGGTGTATGCAGGTTACTTGACGTACACGGATTTTGAAGTTGGCCGTTTGATCAATCACTTAAAAGAGATCAACCAACTGGACAATACGCTTATATTCATTTCGATCGGCGACAATGGCGCAGGCAAAGAAGGCACCCTGAACGGAGATATCGATCGCCCTTTGTTTGGCAAGACTTTAACCGAACAAGAGAACATCAATTACAACCTGGGTAAGATCGGTGAGATCGGTACCTCCGCCGCCACCCAGGGGAACTATCCGCTCGGCTGGGCCCAAGCCGCAAACACGCCTTTCAAGTACTGGAAGCAGGATGCAAACAGTGAAGGCGGCACACACAATCCGCTCATTGTCTTCTGGCCGAAAGGCATTAAGGACAAAGGTGGAATTCGTACCCAGTACAGCCATGTCATTGACATCCTTCCGACGACACTCGATCTCGTGGGCATCAAGGCCCCTGAGCAGATCAAGGGAATCAAGCAGGATGCCATCGAGGGTACGTCGCTGGCATACTCAATCAACAATGCCGCAGCGCCTTCTCGCCACACGCTGCATTACTACATCTTTGGCTCCAGATCGATCTTTCACGACGGGTGGAAAGCTGAGTTGGCCTACCCAAGCAGCTTTATCACTGGAAATGCCCAAAGCACACACGCTTTCGATGAAAACGCATGGGAACTCTACAACCTGAACGAGGACTACACAGAGAGAATTGACTTAGCCAAAAAGTACCCAGAGAAGCTTGCTGAATTAAAAGCTGAGTTCGAAGAGCAGGCCCAAGCTCATCATCTTTACCCCTACATCACCTGGGACGATGTACTAAAGGGTAGAATTCACCGCACCAAAAATGCCAAGTCATTTGCCGATGCTGTGAAAGATGCAACAAAGGGCAGTGAAAACCAATAGCATTGGGAACTTGCACGACTCCTGTGTACCATTTTTTGTCGGTTGGGTTGGTGTGGAGAAGTCCGCCTTCCTACACCAACCAGAATGTTCGTCCTCGGTTGGTAAACGGTCAGGCTCGAGCCCAATTCCTGGTCCCCAATCCCAAGACGGTATTTATCGTCATAGCGATAGCTTTGAACTGCCGCCTGAGAGCCGCCGACAGATGACTCTATTGACTGCCCTCTGCTCAAGAGGGGCAGGAGCGCCGCGTGTGGCGACCATGGCTCTGGGAGTGCTCGGCTTGCTTGGCGTCATGCTGGCGGTCACGGGAATCTTCGGCATGGCCTCCTATACTGTGAGCAAGCGGTTGCGCGAGATCGGGATTCGCGTGGCGCTCGGCGCGAAGCGGAAGGGGGTTCTGCGGGCGGCACTTGGACGGGCTTTCGTGTTGCTTTCTGTGGGCTCGACTGTGGGGTTGGCGCTTGGTCTGCTCGCGACGAAGGTGCTGTCGAACATCGTGTACCAAGCAGGACCGAAAGACCCGCGGGTGTTGGGCAGCATGGTACTGACGATGTTGGCGCTGGGGCTTGTGGCGGCGTGGATTCCTGCGCGCAAGGCGTTGATGGTCGATCCGGTCATTCTGCTGCGGGAGGAGTGAAAGAGCGGCAGATAAACAGTAGGGAATTCCCCGACGCGCACATCACCAACCAGTCCTGCATCGGCTAAGCCGACCGGGCCGTAACCAACTGGACTTTCGCTGCCACGCATTGCGCCATTCAACGGCATCTCCGCCACCGGCCGCAAAGCACAGTTTGGGGCATCGAATCAACCCCTTCGTCGATGGCCGCATCGCTGAGATTCAGAGAGTTAGGAAGCGGATCTGCTTGCGCACTATCGGCAGCGACCTGAGCGTCGTTTCAAAAGTAAGAGGTGACTTGAAGCCGTCTTGATACCAAGTGCGGCGAAAGCCATCTAGCTGAGGTCAATCGGTACCACCGTCAGATGGTAGTAGGGCAGATCGTTAGTAAAGTCACCCGCCGTAACAACATAAACTCTCTCTGCCGACTGAAACTTAGGGCAAACGCCGGGGCAGTAGTAGCCTTGAGGGGCCCAAGTGTGCGAACCGATAGAAGTCCATGGTCCCCACGGGTGGGGCGACTCATGGAAATTCCATATGGTCCTGTGCGCTGCCCCATCCGCGTGGCCGGTGCCGTCCGGGTAGTACCAAGTGATCATCATGTATCGTTGCCGCTCACGCAGATAAACCGCACCCGTCTCTCCCAATTTCAGGGGGGCGTCGAGAATCGGCTTGGCGTTAGACGCGTCGGGCGTCCAGCTTCCATTACTTAGCCCATCTCCGCCCCCGAAAAATTCCCAATCGGTGCCGTTCAGACTGCCCAGCTTTGCGCGCGGCACTCGGCCGAGTATTAAGGTATCGCCGTTATCCCAAAAGCCGTTGTTCGATATGGCGTAAACGTAGTGTTCCGCAGCGTCCACGGTTGGGCGGCTTCTGCCATAGTCGATGAAGTATGGCGTAGCAAACTTCCGGCCCGGAAACATCGGCTCATTGAGATTCGCCTTGGGAGAACGTGTCCAGGTTTTGCCGTAATCCGTCGATTTGATGATGCTGGCATTTGTTGCGTCCTGACGCAGGCGCTTGCCAAATGGATCACCATAATCGTGACGCGAGATCACCAGATAAAGCGCGCCGTCGATAAATGAGCACCCGCCGGATTTCCAGGTTCGACCGTCCATTCCAACCTCGAATGGACCAGGAGCAAACGGGATCTGCTTTCCGCGATCCTGTGCATTGAACTCACGCAGGGCATTGATATTGGCGCCCACAAGTTTCAAAGGGTCAGTTCCGGTGATCCGATTAAAGCCAATATGAGGGTCCGCTTCACCAAGATTCTTCCGCTTCCACTCTTCTGCGGTTTTTTCTAGCGCCGCCATTTGTTCGAACTGATGAGGAGTGATGGAGAAGGCTCTCATGGCCTCCGCCCTACGATTTTTTGATTCGATTTTCTCGCTGGCTTTCGGGTCATTCTCGATCAGATGCCGCTGATCGGCATTAAAGAGACTTAGCGCGTCGCCGAAATCAGTGAAGCCCGTCCCGTCATTGACGGGACTGTAGAGGTTGTCATCGTCGCCCCACGCCGCGGCCCAGGTGTCGCCAAGATTACCGGGTATTCTAGTGGGCGACCCCACGCGGATTGAGCGCAGGGGGTATCCCTGCACCGCTGAAGAAAGCTCTGCCGCGTTGGCGACTGCGTAACGCTGCATAGAGAGCCAGAGAGCGCTACCTGCAGCGCTCGTCAAAAAGCGGCGGCGAGCTGCGGAGTGATTGTTTTCCATCAGTGTCTCCTTGTAAACGGTTCTTTGCATCTCGGCACCGTCATTCAACCTCGCTCCATGCGTTCCAGGATCATGCGAGACATGCTTTCCTCTTGGAGTTCAATCGATTATTGATTCGGCCTACGTGTAGCGACCCGGCAGGGGACCCGCATGCTCTATCCCGTGTCCTTCCCGAATTACGACAAGTTGATTCGAACTTATCGCGGAGAATCTTTCCGTTGCTCCACTTGTCCAGTGGATCTCGAGGTCGGCTTTCGCGGCAATGCCGAGACCGAAATGCAGCCGACGATCGTTTACGGAGTAGAAACTGGATTGTGCTAGCACAGCCTGGGCCTGAATCTTTCCGGCATAATGGGCAAGCACCCTGGAGCCAATTGCGCTTCGATTGGATTTCGTTCCAACCAGCTTGACCTTCAGCCAGTTTCCGCCACCTTCCAGGTCATTGCGAAGGAGTGACGGCGGCTCGTTCAGGTTGATGACAACGATGTCCACGTCACCATCATTGTCAAAATCGCCGAACGCGCACCCGCGACTGCAGTGAGCAGCGGCAAAGCCCGGCCCAGCCTCCTCAATAAGCTCCTCGAACTTCCCATTCCCGAGATTTCGAAATACCAGCCGTGGCGTGCGTAGCGGATATTGTGGCCACTTCGCCTCTACCTCTGGATAGATTGAGCCGGTTACAACTACGAGATCGGGCCATCCGTTATTGTCAAGATCGGCAAATCCGGCACCCCAGCAGATGAAGCGAGTTTCAACCGCTAGCCCCGCCGTCCTCGTTACGTCAGTAAACACTCCGGTCCCGTCGTTCTGATACAACCCGTTTGTGTCTTCCTGAAAGTGGGTCTTAAACAGATCAAGATGGCCATCGAGATTGTAGTCGCCGACCGTGACGCCCATGCCGGCTTGGACTTGTCCGTCGTCACTGAGCGAAACTCCGCGCAAAATGCCTTCTTCCTTGAACCCGGTGCCATGTTGGTTCATGAAAAGGAGGCTCGATGTTGAATCCGAAGCGACGAAAAGATCCGTCCATCCGTCGCCATCGAAGTCAGCAGCGACTGAGGTCATCGAGTACGCTGGCTCGGCACCGTTGATGCCTAGGCCCTGCGTGACATCACGAAATGTCCCATCGCCTTCGTTCTTGTATAGGTAATTGCGGGCGAAGGGTAGTCCGCGAGGTCCGCAATTCACAGGTACTTCACGATAGATGCAGGCCGGGGTCTCTCCGGGCTTTGGCAAGTGAGCGAGATCGATGTTCACGTAATTGGCAACGAAAAGATCAAGATTACCGTCGCGATCGTAGTCGATAAACGTACACCCGGAGCCCATGAAAGTTGCACTTGGACTCCGCAGGCCTGCATGCTCTGTGACATCGGCAAACGTCCCGTCCCCGTTATTCCGATACAGTACGTTCTGCCCGTAGTACGTGATGAAGATGTCTTCGAACCCGTCATTGTTATAGTCACCGATCGTCATTCCCGAGGCCCACCCTGTCCGGACGAGGCCTGCGCTCTCCGTAACATCAGTGAACGTTCCATTGCGATTGTTTTTGTAAAGACGATTGGTCGCTCCCGGAATCGTTTCCCCGACCCTGATTCCGCAAAGGACGAAGATGTCAAGCCATCCATCGTTGTCGTAGTCCAGGAACGCGACGCCGCAACCTGATGTTTCGAAGATGTAGGTTTTGCGTTGAATTCCGCCGTAGATAACCGGATGAATAAGTCCGGCTTCAGCGGCCACATCGGCAAAGTGAGCTTTGAACGGGAGTCCGGATGGCTTGCCCCGAGGTTGGGGGCGCAGTCCTCTGGAAGACATGCCCTGTTGCCCAAAGGCGGCACCGGAAGCGAGTGCTGCTGCTGCTGTCCCGAGGAACTCGCGTCGATTGAAAGCGCGCTGTTGAAAATGATCAATTTGGGGCCAAAGAATACGAGGCATACCAAGTCATTGTATTCAGATGTAGCATGAGTGGCACTTATTCACACCGGAACAGTTGACCCGAAAAACTGATGTGGACTGAACTGCCGGCCAAGGGGTTTCTCCTGGGCCGGCAGCCATTGCAGGTTTGGCTGAGAACTGGACCCGCGCATGGAATTGTACCTCGCGCGGAGGCAGCTGGCCGGTGGCGCGCGCAAAGTTCCCGTCGACCATGTTGCCGTCTACATTGGTCAGATTCACCCGGTTGAAGGTGTTGATCATCTCGGCGCGGAGTTCGATATTCATCTTTTCGCCGCCGAACCAGGGCGCGTAAAACACCTTCTCCACATTGAAATCGACATTGGAGTAGCCTGGCTGGTCGTACGTGTTCCTTCCCAGATTTCCCTCCGCCGCTAACCCGGGAGCAGGGAAAGCGGACGCAGGGAACAGGCCGTTGAGGAATTTATCCCGTGACTGCCCTGACAGGTGACGCCCGAAGTTCGGTACATTGGGCACATCGTAGTTGGATCCATCGGCGTTATAGTCGCCGCCGGTGTTTCCCACCACATTTCCGCTTGCGTCGAAAACCGGCTGGAAAGACTGGCCGGTATAGACCGTGAACGGCAAACCGGTTTGGAAGATCGCAACACCAGAGAGTGCCCAACCGCCGAGCGCGTCTTTTTTCCAGCCCGAGGACCATGGGTTCGGGAGCGTCCATACGCCGTCTGCTGAAACCTGCTGGCGGATGTCAAAGTCGGCCCTGCCGCGCTGCGCTTTGAAGTTGTCTGCCTGGATGACGCCGGAAGTTTCGCACGCACACGCGCCCTGCAGTGTGCCGGCCGTGCTGAATTCATCGAGCGCCTTGCCAAAAGTGTAAATTCCTCTCACCATGAATCTGTGAGAAGCTTGGCGTGTGACCATAAAGGAGCCGTAATGGCCAGCTGCGTTCGCGTCGGTAGTCTGGTAGTTGATGCTTCCAAAACTCTGGTTGAGGCGCGTGAGTTTTCCCTTATTTACGATCAGGTCGCCCGCGAACCGATTCACATCGGTGTAGATGGGCAAGTGGTGGGACGCCATGCCTGAGTAATTGGCTTCGAGTATCAGGTTTCCGGAAAGCTGATGCTGAATACTCAAAGTCCAATTTTCGACCTGTCCCATCTTCGTATCATTCGTAAATCCACCCAGATTGGCGCGCTGCCCGACTATCCCGCCATGCGAATCGAATGTGATGTCTGTTGGTATGATAAGCGGACATTGCAACGAGTAACCTTGAAAAGTACATGTGTTCATTTGCGGATTCTGCCCGGAATACACGCTTAAGGATGGAGTAAAGGTATTGGGCAGATTGCCGGTCACAGTACCAGTGAAGCCTCTGTAGGGCAGGCGATCGGAGAAAAGGCCGAAGCCGCCTCGCAGCGCCGTCTTGCCGTTCCCGAATAGATCCCACGAGAAGCCGACCCTCGGGCTGAATGCCCAGACATCGTGGTCGATGGCATCGTGAGAACCGTTGGGCGGATTAGCAACTGATCCGTTCGCTACCTGCTGGTCCCGTGTACCTTCGGACCCCAGCTTGAAGATGCTGAACGGTGGGTTCAGAATTTGTGTGAGGTGGCCCTGCGAGTCGAACCGAAGCCCAAAGTTCAACGTGAGCTTGCGCGTGGCTTTCCAGTCATCTTGTGCAAAAATCCCCACGTATGATTGCCGGTAATTCTGCTTCGCCGTTACCGGTTGCTTGGTGGCCAGGTCAACAGGATACGCGGATTCAGACGTGGGCTCGTCTTGTATGAAATCAAGCAAGTTGTTGAAGCTGTAGAACTCAAGCGAAGGAATCGTGTTGTTCTCGCGAATGTTTTCGAGGTAGGCACCGATCTTGATCTCGTGGGATTTGATGGTATCAGTCAGTGCCTCGCGCCAGCCGAGGGTATTCTGAGCCCACGGTCCGTAGTAGGGATAGAGGCCGGTGAAGCCGGTGACATAGAGCTCCGGGAACGCCGTATTTCCTACATTTCCAACCTTCTGGTAAAGCGAACTTGGCCTGACGTACGAGGCGCCCATTTCGTTTAACAGGTGGGGAGAGAAGGTATGCGTCCATCCCAGATTGAGGAACGTCGCGTCCTGATTGAAGGTGTTGTTCAACTCCGGCCTTGGCCCGTTGTTGTTGATACTGTTGACCACCGTGCGCATGGTAGTGAAGTAAATGCGATCGTGCTGGCCCATGTAGTCGTCGACGCGCCCATCCCACTGATATCCGTTGCGGGGAATGCTGAACGAGTAGTTCACGGTTCCGAGAGCGTTGAGATTAGCAGGAATGCCGGCAGGCGGTGCGAAATAGCCCGGGTTCTGCTGCTCAAGCTGCGCAACGGTCAAGAAGTTCCCCGTCGGGTACGCAACCGGAGTAGCGGTCTTGAGGTAGGCGGTCCCGATGGCATCAGGGAGGTTGCTTTCGGCCCATGAGAGAAAGTCTTTTGTCTCCGCAACGGTGTTACCGCTTATTGCCTGGCTGGACCTGAGGATATCGATTCCGCCGTAGAAAAACAGCTTGTTCTTGATGATTGGGCCGCCTAGACTTGCGCCGCCTTCCTGGCGAGTGTACACCGGCACCTTCGATTCGAACTCGGTTTTCGAGGTCAGGCCGTCATTCAGGAAGAAGTAATCCCCTGATCCGTGGAAGTCGTTGGAGCCGGAATTGGTGTAGATCTGCACGTTCGCGCCACTGGTGCGTCCCTTCTGCGCATCGAATTGGTTCGTATTTACCTGGATGGATTGAACGAGCTCGGGATTTGGCGAAATGGATGCTTCACCACCCAGGGATGGGGTGTCGACAAACGCTCCGTCAATGATGAAGGAATTTGACTCTTGTCGTTGCCCGGCGGCATTGATCTGGATTCCATACTGATTATTGAAGTTATCTCCGGAAGTGAGTCCCGGTCCCGTGACTCCTGGCGCAAGAGCGGCCAATCCATACACGTTCTGCCCCACCAGGGGAGCTTCTTGCACTGTTTCCGCCCCGATCACCGCGCTGGTGTCGGAGGTTGTCAGGTCAAGCGCGACTTGTGTCGCGGACACCGTAACGGTCGTGTCAACGGCCCCTGGTTCCAGCTTAGGAGCTACAGTGCGGATCTCGCCCACTGCAAGAACGAGGTTCGTCTGAACCCACGTCTTGAATGACGGCGCGGATATTTCGAGACGATAGGTTCCAGCGGCAATGCTGTCGATCCTGAAGTATCCAACTTCATTAGTTTTGGTAGTCTTGATGACTCCAAGGTTGACGTTTGTGAGCACAACATTTGCACCCGCCACCACCGCTCCGGAGGAGTCCAAGGCTGTTCCGTCCGCACCGCTCGAATATTGGGCTAGCGCAGAGGGACAAAACGCGAACAGATAGAGAAGGGCAGCCAGGGCAAAGCCCTCTAAAGACCGTCGGCGTGCCGATTGAGGTGACGATTGAGGCCAACTTTTGCTGGTTTGCTTCACGAAAATGTCCTCCTGAAATTGAATTCGTTATTGGCGGAGCTTGGAGCATTGTCCAAGCGTTTCTCAGGAAGCCTCCATCGTAACGTTTCGGCGCGGCGATGATCAGATTCCTCTTGCGAAAGGTTTATAGCTCCCTCGAAATATACCTGTCAAGCGAAACGTTGCGATTTGGGTAAGTTTTTAATTTCGTCGATCAGAAACCGATTCATCGGACTCTTTCTTCTTCTGAAGGCTTGCATTAGGCCTTTCCACCGCTTTGGTGTGAGCAGTATCTCGGAAGGCTATTTTCGATTTCCTCCAGGCTCACACCAAGAACTGACCGCGCCACGCGATCCAATTCCGTTTCCTCTCCCGAAAAATGTATGGTTCTTTGCACGTGCTGAATGGATTCGCCAGGAGCAAGGGTGGCCGCGGGGGAAGAAGACTCCAGCTCATAAAAGTGACCAAGACCGGGTTTCCCGTTTCCCAGCGGACCATCGTTGTACACGTTGGCTACATCGCCTTGGAATGGCTGCTCTTGTACTTCCCAAAGAGCGTTGACGTATTCCGCGGCGGCGTGTGTCGTAAACTGCACGATAGTCACCACCTTGCTGCCGCCTGCGTCATAACTCCCTAGAACTCCTTTGGTGCGCATCGGGTTGATTCCGAGCTTGGCGCGGAAGCCCGCATCCGCTTTCAAAAAGATGGCGCCCTGGCGCACCGCCAGACGGTCTTCAGGAACCTGCCCAAAGTAATCAGATGTCAACGCTTTCCCAAGCAGTTCGTCGTCTCCAGACTGAATTGGAATGACAATTGTGGCTTCGGGCGAGGCCTCAAATTGTCCGAGAATCCATATTGATAGAAGTCCAGAACGTTTGGTCCAGGGCGCACTGCCCGTATTCATCAAACGGTTCCGAGATTCAAAACCAACCACCTTTAGGCGGGCTTGCGGCGTCGTATGCAACGCCGCCCATATTTCTTCGCTGGACAGCAGTGCCACTTCCCGGTCAATCTGCACGTTGAAATGAGTTCCTGAATAGTTGAGAAGATCGAACCGCTTCCGAACCGTGACCGAAGTGTCGGATCGATGGACAAGCTCGAATGGCTCAGTGTCAATGGGAGCCGGAGTGTGCCAGTCAGTCAGTGCGAACGGAGCACCGGGCGCGAAGAAGATCGAATACTGTCCTCCCTCGGGGCCGATCCAAACCCGGTCTTCGCCGCCATACGCGTTGAAATGTGGTTGAATCTGTCGCGACTGGATGAGAGACTTATTAACCCAGCCGAAGCTTTCCCCATTCCGACCATCGGAACTGCTCGTTAACACTCTTCCTTGCAGGGCCGGACATACGGCCACCATGGCCTGCTTGTCGGGGCTGGCCAGCACGATGACTTCATGGACGGAGCCGACTCCCTGAAGAACCGAGCTAAATGATTCCTTGCGTGGTCGTGCATTCAAGAAGGTACTCACTGCTAAGCCTCCGGTCGCCAATCGCTGTACTAGTGCTCCAGGTCAAACCACACTCGCAACAAGAAGCGCTCGCCTCTGGACCAACGTCCGTCGTAATTTTGTTCAAGCCCACCATGAGTCGACAGCCTCGGCCAGAGAATTGAATAGAGTGCCACGACTAAATAGCCAAGCAGAGGTAGCAGATAGGCGAGAGCGATTCCTGGAATATGCCGGCTTCGCGACTGCGACATAAGACCCATCAGAGGTGTCATCACGGCTCCACCAGAGACCGCCATCACCAGCCATGAACCGCCAATTTTAGTGTTCCGGCCTAGCCCCTCAAGCCCGAGCGCAAAGATCGTGGGAAACATGACGGACATGAAAAAACTGGTTAGAAATATTGCCCAGAGTCCGATCCATCCAGGAAACAAAATTCCGACCGCCACCAGAACAACATTGATGAGGGCATAGGTCGCCATCAGCCTGTGGGGTCGCACGTACGTCATGATCGCGGAAGAGACGAACCTTCCTGCGGCGAATGCCGCCAAAGTTCCTGTAAGCAGATAACCGGCGAATTTTTCATGCTCGTGGGTCGATTCCTGTATGTATTGGATAAAGTAGCTCCAACTACCGACTTGCGTCCCTACATACATGAACTGGGCAAAAACTGCGAAGAGGAAACTTGGGTGCCGTAGTAGTTCCGAGAAGTGCCCATGATCCTCTCCTCGTCCCTCATGCTCGCTTTTGATGGTGGGAAACTTGGTGATACCGATCAGGAAAGCCCAAATCAAAGTGACGGAGCCGAGCACGATGTAAGGAACGATCACGCGCAGAGTCTCATGATGAAGATACGAAGTGTAGGTGTGGGCAGCCTGCATCGCCTGGGTTTGAGCGGGGGAAAGTTCGATACCCGAAAAGATGAAGATCGTCCCCGCCAAAGCACCGGTGATATCTCCGAGCGGATTAAAGGATTGCGCAAGATTCAGCCGCTGGGCCGCTGTCTCTGGGGCGCCGATTTGGACGATGAACGGGTTCGATGCGGTTTCAAGAATTGACAAGCCGCTGGCAATCACAAACAGGGCAGCAAGGAAGAAACCGTACTGCCCTACGATCGCCGCCGGCCAGAAGAGAATTGCTCCTGTTCCAAACAACAACAGGCCCGCAATGAAGCCAAATTTGTATCCATACCGCCGCATCAAAAGCGCCGCCGGCATGGCAAGGACAAAGTAGCCCATGTAGAAGGCCGATTGAACCAGGCCGGCGCGGAACCGGGAGATCGTAAAGGCCTTCATAAACTGGCGAATCAAGACATCGTTCAGGTTATGCGGAATTCCCCAGAGAAAAAAGAGCGCCGTTACAAGGAAGAACTGTAACGCCAGGTTAGCCGGAATGAGCCGCGGCCGGCTTGCTCCCGCTATGACTGTCGGATTCTGTGCTGCCTTGGACATCCCGCATATTCCTCGTCTATGCTTTGACTTCGATCAAAGCAGCGGTGTGATGTGCTGAAGAGAATTTCACATTGCCACAGAGATGCACATGGACGCCGAGTTTATCGAGCATCGCTGCTTTCACGGCCAGAGCATCGAGCGCGGTGAGCCGATCCGGTGCATACGCAATACTGACGTGGTTTGCGCGATGCCGCGCCATGAATGCGTCACGCGTGACACCGTGGAAGATGGCGTTCACCATTGGCCACTGCGGGGTGGTTTGTTGCCACCGTCGCTTCGTCTCTTCGTCGGGCAGTTCCACGACTGCGCCAAGACCGAGATCCGCATGCAACCCATTCCCCTCAACGAAAATGCGACTCCAGATGATCTCCCCGGCGCGACCCACTCCCTTCAACGTTCCTCCGCCCTTCGGGAAATACATTGGCGGCTGCCGTTCGCTGGTTGCTCCCCGGTATCCATTTCGTAAGTGCGAGGCGGGTGCAGCGCCGGAAATCTGAAGAACCCAGACGAATTCGTCGACACCGTTACAGCGGAACTCTTCACCCCAGCGCACATCGTGAAGCGTTGTAGTCGGATCGATTCCAAGCTCGGTCCAGCAGAGATTCGTCACCAGCGCATCTACCCCGGCACCTTCGTCGACTTCGTTGAAATGTGGCAACGGCCGACCTACGTATAACTCTTCTCCAGATTCTGAATAGACAGGAGGACGCTCGGCATTGTTAAGCAGTCCTTCAACCAGGTCCGAAGCTGGCGCCATATCTTTCAAACCCTGTTGGTACTGGATACCGATCGCATCACATCCGAACTCATGCGCCATGCGCACGGCCGCAATGTACATCTTGCACTGTTCGTGGATCTGCTCGTCGGTCAGTTCCGTTGCAGGGTTGTTACCCGTAACAAAGTGAAGCCCCTTTCCGTCCAACCACATTCGGATGGCGGATCCTTCCTCATCAGAGACGGTTCGCATACGCGCAACGAGCGCCGACTGGCTAAGCCGTTCTTTGTAGATTCCGAGTGGATTCAATAACTCATCGTCGATGATTGCGTTGTACATTCCCATGCAGCCTTCATCGAAGACGCCAAGAATCGCTTTCCGTTCGCGAAGCCGGGATGCAAGCTGCTCTCCGAGACGAGTAGATTCTCCGGGGAGTTCGGACGCATCCAGATCACGTACATGACTGGTGTCGTGCCTCACGTGCTTTTCACGAATCCACGTTCTTAGCCCATTCAGAAACCACTCATCATCAAAATTCTCGCTCCACAGAGTGCTAAAGTTCACCCCAGCCTTTACAAGTGAACCATTCAAATTCAGGAGGCCCACCAAGCCTGGCCACTGCCCAGACCAGTTTGCGACTGTGAGAATCGGACCACGATGCGAACGCAAACCCGGGAGAACATGGTGCGTATATTGCCACGCGGCCGTCGCAAATACGACGTTTGTCTCAGGATCGATTTTCCGAAACACGTCCATACCCATTCGCTGGCTCGAGATAAACCCGTGACCAGTATGAGGGTCGACCGGGAAGGCACGACGCACGCGCACTCCCTCCCGTTCAAACGCTTCGGTTAGCTGACGCTCCATTTTCTCCTGCGCTGGCCAGCACATTTCGTTGGCAGACTGGCGGAGATCGCCACTCGTCACGAGGACTACTTCTTTGATCCCTTGATCCGGATGAGACATCGTGTTTTATCCTTTCTTCCGATTTCACTGCAATCGATCCTGGAGGGTGCGAGGCTCTCGTTGTATGTCGGCTTCGGCCTGTTCTCAGGATGGCTTGCGAAGCGTCATCTTGAATTCACGAACATGGGACCTATAATGCGGGCTATTCTTTCGCCAACTTCCTGAGAACTGAATCCAACCCACAAGTTGGTTGTCCTTCACCTGTATCCACTTCAAGGGAAGCCGGGGACAATATGGATTCATGTCGACAGATTCCCAAATGTCCTCGCGATGAACCAGCGTGAACGGGCCCCACGGATGAGGAGCATCGTAAATCGTCAGTTCCGTCCCATCGAGTGGTGAAAAGGGCTTCTTGAGGCTCCACGTAAGCAGGATGTAGCGTTTAATCTGCGCGACGTACACCATGTCCGGGAGGCTGACGTGACCATCGTCGGTGAAGACCGAGGTTGCGTTCTGCAGATCATTGCTCCAAGTCGGGTGGTTTGAATCCTTAGTTCCGAAACCCATTCCCATGCGCTCCGGTCGTCAATGCGATCAGCAGGGACCCTGCCTACGCGCAACGAACTTCCGTTATCCCACTGGTCCGTTGAAACTGCATACACGTAGCCGTCCGGCGTTCGCATTATCGCGTCCGTTATTCACAAATGCCGGACCACCGAACTTGTTGCCGGGAAACATAGGTGTCTTAATGTCCTTGATCGCCGGACTCCACGTCTTGCCGTGATCTCGAGAACTGACGATCATCGCATCACTGCCGTGCTGGCTGACTTTCCCTCTTCGCCTTGCTTCCCGTTATCTTGAGGACCTTGCGCTGGCGGTTTCGGTCCCAACAGGTTTTGGAACGCAAGGTAAAGTACGCCATTGACAGAGATCATCCCTGAAGGCTTCTTACCTTCCCCTCCGGAGCCCTTGTAGTCGGACATTGGATTGACGCGGCTGATGGTGTAATCCGGTGGTATACCTGCGAACTTCTCGATGTCGAGGCCGTCATCCTTTCCTCCCCAATTCGGGTCGCCGGCGGTCGCGTAGATTTCGTCGTCATCCGCCCACGTCATCGGAAATGTATCCCCGTGGATCTGGGGACCGCTCGTCGAGAACCATGTGCTGACTGGGCCAAATTGAGCCGGGTCCTCGCCTGGCCTGGGTGATGCGTACTCTGTCTGACTCCCCAGCCATGTAAACCCCCGACGATCAAATTGCTCTTTTTTACTTGCTTGGATCGCGCTGCCTGTCCCAGGCAAACCCCGCCAAAGGTTGTCACAATCAAGACAGCCACGATGGTGAAACGAGCCCATCGCGAGCCGTCAATCTCGCGCGCGGTTCCGAAGTCGCGATTCGGCCGCACATTGCCATCAGGCTTTGTCAATTTGACCCACTTTCTCCCTTTAACATCGCCCTCACTCTGTGCACTGCTGTTGTGATTCCGGTCAGTGCACTCAATGAAGATGTGCGGGCCGGAGCACGCCAATGGTCGATCGGCTTGAACATTCACCGACGGTTGATTTTTACCTGAAACTGGCGAACATGGGATCGGTAATACGGGCTGTTTCTTCGCCAACTCCCGGA
>CAVQZQ010000060.1:0-38925 GCA_963718435.1 uncultured Acidobacteriota bacterium
GAAGTGTCAACAGGTTGTTCCTGTCCGAAGTGGCCCGGGAAACTGGAGTGTTGAAGTTGAGGCTGGCATGTGGGCGGTGGAAGTTGTAGTCATGCAGCCATAGAGATAGTTGAGTTTCTCGTTCCCGTGAGTTCTGGTAGGACCGCGCGTATGCCCATTCGTGGATGGCGGTTTTGATAAAGCGTTCGGCCTTTCCGTTGGTGCGCGGGGTGTAGGGCCTGGTGAAGCGGTGTTTAACGTTGTTCTGGCTGAGGATTTTGTTGAAGAGCATGTTTCGGTAGCACGGCCCGTTGTCGGTGAGCACGCGCTGAATGGAGATGCCGAAGCGGGCGAAGTGGGCCTGAGCCATATGGAAGAAGCGGATCGCGGACTGGTGTGTCTGATCGGGAAGTATGGCCGCGAAGCTAAGCCGTGAGTGGTCGTCGATGGCGATGTGCAGATACTCCCATCCGGCGCCGCGGGATCTTTTTGCATCAGTCCGGTAACGCGGTAACCGGGCTGGCGGATGCAAGCCAGGCACTTGATGTCGAAGTGGATCATGTCGCCGGATGGTCGCGCTCATAACGGATCACGGGAGGCGGCGGAGCAAGGGAGGGGAGCCGGTGAAGCCTGGCACGGCGCAGAACCCGGCTGACGGTGGCCCGACTGATTCCCACTTCGTGCGCGATGCGCCAGCCATTCCAGCGCAACCGGCGAAAAGCAAAAACCTTTTCCAATAAGGTGGAATGGGTTTGGCAAGGCGACCGATGTGGCTTTGAACTGAGATCGCCGAGCCCGGCCTGACCCAGTCGGCGATAGCGAACAACCATTTGGCCGCAGTTTTGGGACTGACGTTGAACGCCAGGGCGGCGGCCTTCAGGGTACAGCGTCGATCGACAACCATTCTTGCCATTTGCTCTCGACTGTGAACCGTGAGTCGGGCATTCTTGTGATAGTCCATTCGGTCTCCTCGGAAGTTCTGATTGCTCGTCACAACCAGCTTCTCTCGTTCAGATCGAATGGACAACCTATTGCAACATCACAAATAGGGATCCGACAAACGGCGCGCATCTTGCGATGCGCGCCGTTTGTTTTCGAAGCTGCTTTAGCCCATGGCAGCGGCCCATCCGACGCCGATGAGCACGAAGAGCGCCCACCATCCAAAGACAGCGATGTAGCCCGAAGTGCGTTTGACTCCCGCCACGATGGCTGTGCCGATTCCTGCCAGCACGAGGGTCCAGATGGTGATCGCATCGAGAGACGTGGCCAGCGAATAGAGTGCCGCATTCGTATCCGTTGGACTCAGAAATGCGCCGAGATTGGTGGGGGAGAAGTTTTTGATGTTGAACGACTCCGGCGCGACTCCCGCAAAGATGACAATGGTCCCCAGCAGTGGTTTGATGAGGCCCGGCAGACTGGCAAACATCCATACGGAAAAGATGCTTCCGTAGGTGGCCTTGCCGCCGAAGCCGAAGTTGATGGTGCCCCACAGGCCGAGTGAACCCAGCGCAACGATAGCCAGCAAGACCAGCGGATTCGCAATGAATATGCCTTCGGTGATGTAGAGCGAAATTTTCATCCCCGTCTCACGTTGCGCGGGCGGCGCATCGGCCATCTGCTGTGCCTGTTTTGGATTGAGCTGAATCTGGTTCTCAACCACCTGCCGCATGCCGATTTTGAGATCAACGGCGGCAAAGAAGATGTAACCGACCACCATCAGGATGATGAACGGAAGCCACCAGCTTCTGTTGCCGCGCTTGATGTCTTCGAACGTTTTGGATGGCGCAGTGAAGATGTTGACAACGCGCTGCCACTGGGAGAGCCTTGGCGACGACTCCACGACCGCGGGTTGAACCATTGAATCGTTCATAATTCGCCTCTCAAAAGAAACGGTTAACGATCACGCAAGGAAATCGCGTTCGCACGCGATTGTATCCTGAATGGTCTGGGGGCGTAATCAATTTTGGAAACCTCGCCGGGCGAGGATTGATTTAAAGTCCGCCCGAGGCGATGGCAGTGGGAGTGGGAGGCTCGCTCGAGCCGGGGGACACAGGGGCTGCGACACGCTGACGCGGTTTGTGTAAAGGTCCGGCGCCAATGTAGCTCTTGTAAACCGTGATGTGGAAACAGGACTGGTGAAATTCCTCTTCCACATCGATCTTGCCTGCGGCCTGCAGACTGTTCAGCCGGTCGCGCATCCAGTAGATCTCTTGCCGGCCGAGACCCTGCTTCGCAATGTCGATGGTGGCGCCCGTCAAATGGGGACTGGCGACATCGCCTTCGGCTTGCGCGGCGTTGCCGTTGATCTCCATCAGGCGCTTCTGATATTCGACGGTACGAACCGCCGAGCTGACGTCGAGCGAGGTGTGAAAGCGGGCTTCGTGCGCGTGCGCCAGGTCAGCGAGGAAAGCAGCTGTCCAGGGGCGGCAGTAGCGGCGATTCGCAGGGAGTTCGGGATTGACGATGAGTCCTGCCGAGACGGGAAGGGGGATCAGCATGCCGCGGGCGATGCGATCATTGAGATCGTTGTCATCGAGGATGCGTTCGAGGCCATCGGCCACGGTCTTTTCGTTTTGCCGCTCGAGTGATTGGAGAGAGCCGCGCAAAGGCGCCACGGCTACGATTCTCGTCGTCTTTTGCAATGGAATTGGCGTGGGTGCAATGGGAACAGGCACGATGGTGCGTTCCGCAGCTGGAGAGGGAGCTTTGAAGGCCTGCGGTTCGGGGGGCCGTGTGTCAGCGTCAGCCATCTCGTGCCGACGAGCTCCTGCGACAGAAATGAGGCGGGCCTGCGCCGGATGGTACGTGATGGTTCGGCGGTGGTATCGGTGGCGCCTTCTGGGTGCAGGATAGCGCGCCACGTGGCGCGCGCCGCGGCCGGCGGTGTGCCGCGAAGCATGCGGTGCAGAGCGGGACGACGTGTGCCGCGGCCTCTGACGATAAACTCGAACGGGAACAGCCCTGTGCGCCCTCAGTGTGCGGGTCGGCGTAGCACCAGCCGGGACCGCCACCAGTGCGGCGAACAAGAGCGCGAAAGTTGCAAAACGCACCATGGGGAGCGTGCGGAGAATCGAGAGCATCACTAGTATATGACGCAGCAGCAGCCGTTTTGAGTGCCTGAAAGGGTTCCGGTTTGTCCGATAACGCGCTTCAGGTTCTCGGACGTGAGTGCTTACTCTCCATGAATCATGCACCCATCTTGGGGCAAACATTCACTCTTCACGTTTGCTTTGAGGACTCATCGCTATGTGAGCTGGATCTGAAACCTGCAGTGCGAACCACCGCGGCGTGGCGATTCCAGCACTTTGACGGTGACGGTCTTGCCGCTTACCGATGCAAAGAGCGATTGGTTGTTGGCCGCAGAACATTCGCAATAGGGATCGTCGGGAAAGGGCGGCCTCTGCGGACTCCACCCGCAGACGCATTTTTCCACCGGGTAAATGAGGGTGATCGTGTTCGCAGCGCGGGTGCAGTTTGCCGGACCCACAATTTTCCCCATCAACTCCACCAGTTTGTCCACATCGCCTTTGCTGTTCGTGATCAAGTCCTGCCGGAACGTTAACGCACGACAGCAGGCGCGACCCCGCTCCTGCATCAGCTTCACCAACGTCTTGCGGTCGAGGTTGGACTCTTCTTTCCGGAGAAAATCCGAAAGGAACTGGCGGACAGCGCCGGCGTCTGATGAGCAAGCCGGCGAGTCACATTTCCCTGTGCTAGGGGTGGAAGCGCCGCAGAAGATTGGTAGGGCTGCAGTTGTGGCTGCCAGGGTTTTCAAGATGGCTCTTCGATCCATGATTGACCTTCTTTCAATCGTTCGGGATTCTGAAAGCGGAACCATGCTACCGCGCCGGGAGCCACATTGTCGGTGATTCGGATTGATTCCGGGATGGGGGATGGAGATAGACGTGGGAGGTGGAAACCGGAATTCGCGGTCACGGAGCAATAAACAAATCGACGAACTCCCGCATTGGTTTGAAGCCGGGACGATGACAGCGGCCGCAAGTGCAGTTGTCTAAAGTTCAGCCGGCGTCGCCCCGCATTGCACGGTCAACGGCGCGGAGCAGGTTGACATCGAGAATGTCCTGTTTCCTCCCGCTGGCGAGTTTGTTGCGGATGAGGTCGTCCCTTGAGATAACGCTGGTCGGAGTGTCGCCATCGATTGAGCCTTCGACCCGTTTTTCCCAGGCTTCATCGAAGCTGACACCGTCGATATGCTGCAGTATGTCTATCCGCTCGGGTGGCTGGCCGATCTGAAACGTCGAACCGTCCATAAAATCGGCCGGGGTCAGGCCGGAAAGCAGCGCGCCATATTGGGCAAGCGCGCGATACACTGCATTGCTGTTGTCTTCGTCAGAGCCGATGAAGATATCGAGATCCTTAGTCGCGCGCGGTTCCGAATACGCGCCGAACGCGTAACCACCGACAAGGAGATACTTAACGGCCTGGGCGTTGAACGCGCGCAATAAGTCTTTCAGATTTTCGGGCATCATGAGCCGGGACTCCTTTGAAGGAGGCAGCGAAGCAGTATGCGGCTTCGCTGACATCCCAAACGGCCGAAAGCCGCACGCCAAGGGGCTGGCTTTGCCAGTAGCGATAGGTCTCGCGCTGTTGCTCCTCGACGTCAACCACTCTGCGGATTGTTTTGTCGATACTCATGGTTGCCGATTCTATTGCAGCAGCGTGCCCTGCTCTTCGTCTTTGCCGTTCAGCTCTTCCGGCGGGATGATGACGGCGGCGGCAACCTTGTCGTCAGGTTCGAGGTTCAACAGCTTCACGCCCTGTGTAGAGCGACCGGCCGCGCGAATCGTCTTGGTATCGATGCGGATGATCTTGCCAAACTGACTGATGACCATCATTTCTGAGGTCTCGTCCACCAGCAGGATGGACATAGATTTGCCCACCTTGGAGGTCGCCTTCAGGTTATTGACGCCCTGCGCAGCGCGTGCGGTCAGGCGGTATTCGTCGATATCGGTGCGTTTGCCGAAGCCGTTTTCAGTGACGGTCAGGATGAGATATTTGCTGACGCCAAGGCGTTCGTCCAAAGCTTTCAGGGCCTTGTAAGTATCATCGACCGCCTTTTCCGCAGCCTTTTCCGCGACCTTCAGTTTCTCATCGTTGTCTGAACCATTTCTTCGATCTTCACGCGCCTTTTGCAAGTCATCCTTCGCGTTCGTGTAAGCCTCTCTGAGAGATTTCAGACGAGGAATCAGGCTTAGCTCCTTGGCGCACTCATCGCGATTGCGGTCCCGCGTCTCATCGGAATCCGTGATGGCGACGCCGATGACCTGATCGCCTTTCTTGAGCGAAATGCCCTTGTTACCCGCGGCATTGCGGCCCATGGGTCGGAGACCGGACCTGTTGCGCTCCGGGTCGTATTCTTCTTCGAACCGAATGGCCATTCCTTCGCGCGTAGCGAGAAAGATGGTCTGCTTGCCGTCGGTCATCCGCGCGTCGATGAGGTCGTCGTCCTTGTCAATGGCGATGGCAATGATGCCGCGCGCCATCACGTTGCTGAAGTCCTTGAGCGGAGTCTTCTTGACGATGCCGTTGCGCGTGGCGAAGAAGATGAACTTGCCCTCTTCTTCGAGGTCGCGAATGGCCAGGATGGTCCGCACATTTTCGCCCTGCTGCAGGTTGAGCAGGCTCTGCATGCTCTTGCCTTTGCCGGCAGCGCCCACATCGGGGATCTCATAGACCTTGAGCCAGTAGACGCGGCCGGTGTTGGTAAAGCACAGCAGATAAGCGTGGCTCGAGTCGACAATGAGCTGCGAGACAAAGTCCTCTTCGCGGGTCTTCATGCCGGTGCGGCCGGTGCCGCCGCGGCGCTGCTGGCGATAGATGGAGATGGGCGTACGCTTCAGATAGCCCTGGTGGCTGACCGTAACCGCAACCTGCTCGTCGGCAATCAGGTCTTCAAGCTGCAACTCCGCCGACTCGTCGATGATCTGCGTGCGGCGCGCATCGCCATAGCGGTCGCGAACGTCTTCAAGCTCCTTGACAATGACCGCGCGCAGTTTCTTGTCGCTGGCCAGGATGGACTCGTATTCGGCGATCTTGGCGCGAATCTCTTTCAGTTCGCTGAGCAGTTCGTCGACGGAGAGCTGTGTGAGGCGGTAGAGCTGCAACTCGAGAATGGCGTCGACCTGACGCAGGGTAAGGCCGCGTTCCTCGGTCCGAAGACGCTCGCGGTCAAGAGTGATGACGATTTCATTGCCCTTGCCCCAGGCGTAGAGGTTCTCGCGCGCTTCGGCGCGCGATCCCGATGCCCGAATAATGCGGATGACGGTATCGAGGTTGTCGAGCGCGATCTTGAGGCCTTCCAAGATGTGCTCGCGCTCCCGGGCTTTGCGCAGCAGGAAGACAGTGCGCCGCTGCACCACGTCGATGCGGTGGTTGATGAAGCAGCGAATCGCTTCGTCCATGCCCAGTTCGCGCGGCTGACCGTTGAGCACCGCCAGAAAGATCATGGAGAAGCTTTCCTGCATCTGGGTGTGCTTATAGAGCTGGTTGAGCACGATCTCTGGCTGGGCGCCGCGCTTGAGTTCGATGACGATGCGCATGCCGTCGCGATCGCTCTCGTCGCGCACATCGCTGATATCGTCGACGATCTTGTCGGTCACCAGCTCGGCAATGCGTTCAATGAGCTTCGATTTATTGACCTGATAAGGAATCTCAGTGACGATGATCGCTTGCTTTTCCTTGGTCAGGTTTTCGGTGGCCACCCGGGCGCGCATCATAAAGCGACCGCGGCCGGTCTTGTAGGCCTGGGGGATGCCGGATTTGCCGTAAAGGAATCCGCCAGTGGGAAAGTCGGGACCCTGGACGTGCTTTAGCACTTCCGCCAGACCGGCGCTGGGATTATTGACTAGCTCGATGGCCGCGTTGACTACTTCAGTAAGATTGTGCGGCGGGATATTGGTGGCCATGCCGACTGCAATACCGCTGGAGCCGTTGACAATCAGGTTCGGAACCCGCGTCGGCAGCACGGTGGGCTCGAAGGTGGACTCGTCGTAATTCGGCGTGAAGTCCACGGTCTCCATATCAATGTCAGCCAGGAGCTCACCGGCCATGCGCATCATGCGGCACTCGGTGTAGCGCATGGCCGCCGGCGGATCGCCGTCGACGGAGCCGAAGTTGCCCTGGCCATCCACCAGCGGATAGCGCAGTGAAAATGGCTGCGCCATGCGCACCAGCGTGTCATAGATAGCCGAATCGCCATGGGGATGATAGACGCCCATGGCCTGGCCGACGACCTTGGCGCACTTGGTGTATTTCTTGTTGTACTGCAAGCCCATCTCGTTGAGGGTGTAGAGGACGCGGCGGTGTACGGGCTTGAGCCCGTCGCGGGCATCGGGCAACGCGCGCCCGATAATGACCGACATCGAATAGTCGAGATACGAGCGGCGCATCTCCTCTTCAATGTTGATGGGAATGAGGTTTGTGCCGCCATTGGGCGGAGTGCCGCCGTCGAGAGGGAGCTGGGGGTTCTGATCGTCTGCCATAGATGTGTTTTCTGGCTCGCAGGAAGGCGGCAGGAAAGGTCCGAAAAAAATGGGCCGGAGTCTGCGGGCCGACAATTCCTATTTTACGCCTTGGAGGATCGATTCAGCAAGGCGATTAGCGATGAATAAGTCCTTATTATGTAGTTATTTAACGCGGGAGCGAATGTACACGAACGGAGGTCCCAAAGATCGACGTCGTGCGGCAAAATCCGGCTCCCGTATTTAGTTGACGATAGGGTCCGTTTTGGGATGAAACCGGCGCAAACCACGAGGGTGGTATTCCTGGTCTCGGGAACATCGTTTCGACCTTCTTACAACAGTCCGGGCAGGCTGAGAATGCAAAATAACGCCTGGAGCAAGACGATCGCCCCGGCGGCAGCCACGGCAATGCGGCCCCGCGGACTCTCGTAGGCGTCCGCGAGGACGCCGCTGGTAAATGTGAGCAGGAAGGGAAGGGCCCACAACGAGGGGCTGCCGGGGACGCCGGTCGTCACCAGCGGGAACAGGACCAACGTGCAGAGCAAGGGGGCCGTATTGCCAAAGTAGCGTGAGCGGCGCAGGCCCAGATATAGAAGAACAGCGGAGGCAGACGCCACCGCGATGCCCGCGTTGCCGAGGGTCGAGAAGAGGCGCCGCGCCGGGTCGAGCGAGAACCAGAGGAATCCCGCGGCGGATCGGAACAGGTAGCTGAAAGCGTCCGGAGAGAAGCCATAGCAGGCAAAGACAATGACCAGCGCTCCAGCCGAGGCCAGAAGAACAATGGGCAGCACCTGGCTTCGCCTGCCCTCGGCGACCCATAGCATTAGCACCAGTCCCAACAGGGCCGCGACAGGAAGGGCCGCGATGTGCGCGGCCGCTGCGATGCCTAGCGCCCCCGTGAGCAGCACGATGCGCGGCCGCCATTTGCGTCGCGGCCCCTGCATGGCATGTGCCACACCAATGCACGTATACACCGCGCCGTAGATGCCGAGGGCCGTGAGTACTTCAGGATTGGGTGAAACGCAGGCCCTAAGGACACTGGGACAGAAGCAATAAAGAGCAAGGGCCGTGTAGCCACCGAAATTGCCATAAAGGCGGCGTGTGACCCACCAGACGCCGGCGCCCAGCATGCCACCGGCCAGGAGAAACGGGAGGCGCAACAACAGGAGGACGTGGGTCACCTGGTGGCGCAGCTCCCACGTACTGATCTCAGCGGTCGATTGAACCACACGGTCCTCCGGCTTGCGGAGTCGGTCGAGGCCGCTCTCGAGGAGCAGATTCAGGGTCAGGGGGAGACCCGCCAGGCGGTAGGCGAGAATGCCGTCACGGATGTTGCCGCAGGTGGTGAAGTAGCCAGCCAACTGCGATGGCCGCTCCCATGTTTCGCGCCCGCAACGGGCGTACTGGTAGTCCCGGTCTGAGAGTGTCTGGCGGCTGGTCAGCCACAGGCCTTGCGCCAGAAAGATCAGCAACAGGGCCGCCGCGATGCGCTGGGGCAGGTTGAAGCGAAAGCGGCGAAGGCGGGCGAACCGGTGAGTCATCACAATCTGAAGGGCCGTTTCCAGTCTAATTGCCGATGTTGACCAAGATGAATGAGCTGTCATATTGAGTACACGCAGACTCGAGGAACTCTCGGAGTGTTCTCGAAGTGCAAACGCAGGAAAGCCGCCCCGAAGAGCGGCTTCCTTGTTTCTCACGATGGTTGAAGCTAGTTAAAGATACCGCCGACTGTATCGTCGCCGTCCATGATGACCGTGCAACTGTTGGGTCCAGCGGCGGTGATTGGCGCTGTCGGCGTGCAGTTGTACGACCATCCACCAAAAGCTCCACCTGTCGCAGTCACAGTGACGTGCGTTCCTGCCGGATAGGCGGCCGTGCAAACTGATCCGCCGCTTCCCGTCCAACCGGGTCCGCAATGGAGCACGTTGGCCGTGCCCGTGGCGGACGCCGCTGTGATCTGCCACGCGGTGGTATTCAGGCCCTCGTTATAAACGGTGAGAGTTGACAGAAGTCCCTGAGCGATCGGACCGTAGCAGGAACCAGGAGTTGGCGGGTGGCCAAGTGGATCGGGCAGAACTAGCGGGCAGTTGAATTGTGCCGTGGCGGTCTGGACCGAGCCGTCGGCAGCGGTTGCCTCAGCAATGACTGTGGCGCCGCCACTGCCCCAGGCCGCGGCAACACCAGCGTTCTCCTGGCCCTGTCCCGTGCTGTTGTTCGTGCTAATCGGGAAAACCTCGGGAGCAGAAGAGAGCCAGGTGACCGAGTTGGTGAGATCCCTGACGTATGGCGGTGTTGAGAACGTTCCAATCGCCAGGAATTGCCCTGTTTCCTGCAAATAGCCGACGCTTATCGCGTTCGGGATGATGGTGAGCGAAAGCAGAGGCTCCGCCGGGGTTGTGAGCGACACAGTGACATTTGCGCTCCCGGTAACAACGGAGCCGTCGCTGTTGGTTAACACTGCTGTGATGGCGGTTGAGCCTACGCTCACCCCAGAAGCGAGTCCGGTCGCATTGACGGTGGCAACCGACGGACTGCTCGAGTTCCATTTGATCATCGGTGAGCTGGTTACATCCTCTTGGAGACCCGTGCTTCCGGAGGTTCCGAGCGCGATGAATTGCCCAGTCTGGCCTGACGCTGAGAGCGACTGGGTTCCTGGCGTGATGGTTACTGCCGTGAACTGCTGGGTTGCTCCACCCTGCACAGTAAAGGTGGCAGTCCCAGTCACCGTGGTTCCGCTTGAACCGCTTGTGTAAAGGGCGGTAATTGTGGCCGTTCCCGGACCCACAGCCGTGGCAAGCCCGGTGGCAGCACCGATGGTGGCAATCTGTGAGCTGCTAGTACTCCAGCTAACCAGGTTGGTCAAATTCTCGGTGGCCCCGGAGGATGTGGTTCCAATCGCAATGAACTGACTGGTCTGATTAGGACCTGAGACCGATTGCGAACCTGGAATGATCGAAATTGCAACGATACTTCCACCGGCCACCCCGCCGCCCGATGCTGCAACCGTGACGGTTGCGACTGCGGAAACAGGGCCCGCATATCCAAGTGCGCTCGCCGTGATCGAAGTTGTGCCCGCACCGACGGCCGTGGCAACGCCGGAACTATCCACTGAAGCCACAGTCGGAGTGCTCGATGTCCAAGTCACCCCACTGGTTATGGTCTTAGTCGAAAGATGTTTCGCATTGCCGTAGGTTCCGGTCGCGGTAAACTGGGCAGTTTGACCCACTGTAAGGGACTGAGTTGTCGGCGTAACCTGGATAGAATCCAGCCCTGAAGTGTTGGTGCAACCGGTAATCGGGATAACAAGGCAGACGAGAAACAAGGCGCCCAACAACAAACGATCACGCATAAAAAAATCTCCTGGCGTTTACCGCACGGCTGGCTCCGTTCGATTCGTTTCCAGCCGCGACATGATAATGAGAAGGGTCGCTCGGTAAAGTTCGCAACCGGCAACCCTTGATTTACAAGCCCGTGAACTGAGATTCTGCGCCACCAGCTCGAGTGTTAATGCGCCTGAATTCAGCTAGATACGCGTTCCGCGGACCACACGCATACGCCGCCGCCGAACCGCTCATTCCCAAGTTGTGCCTCTTGTGAGGTGGCGCAATCATACGGTATGTCAATCGGCTGAATCAATAGCTTCTTTGAGTCATTGAACTCCAAAGTCACCCCTGCTAAGTGACTCATAAAGCTTTGGAGTGAGTTAGGGTGGCCCACGAAATCAACGCTGGAGGAAAGAACGCGATTCGCCTTGGCCGCTGAGTCGCCCTGGCGCGCGACGGACCTTTGCCGCAGCCGCCGACAACCGCTACACTTCTCCCAGCATGGCGATTGCACGGAACAACTCTCCGGAACGTTTGGTCAACGCCTCGCGCGCCGAAGAGGAGCAGGGCTTCGAACTGAAGCTGCGCCCACGCTGGCTGCGGGAGTTCATCGGCCAGTCGAAGGCCAAGGAGCAGTTGGCGATTGCGCTCGAAGCCGCCAAATCGCGTGGCGAGGCGCTGGATCATGTACTGCTTTTCGGCCCGCCGGGGCTCGGCAAGACCACCCTCGCGACCATCATCGCCAATGAACTCGATGTCGGTTTTCAACAGACTTCCGGACCGGCACTGCAGATTCAGGGCGACCTCACCGCGATCCTGACCAACCTGCGCGAGCGGCAGGTGCTGTTTCTGGACGAGATTCACCGCATGCAGCCGGTGCTCGAGGAAAAACTCTACACTGCACTCGAAGATTACAAACTGGACATCATCATCGGGCAAGGCCCCGCAGCGCGCACGCACGTGATGGAGCTGCGCCCGTTCACTTTTATTGGCGCAACCACGCGGCCCGGCTTGCTGAGCTCGCCTTTGCGGTCGCGTTTCGGGATTCTGCTGCGGCTGGAGTTCTATACCGAAGATGAGCTGCGCTTCATAGTGGAACGCTCGGCGGATGTGATGCAGATTCCCATCGATCACGATGGCGCGGCAGAAATTGCACTGCGTTCCCGAGGAACGCCACGCATTGCCAACCGCCTGCTGCGCCGCGTACGCGACTATGCGCAGGTGCGCGGCACGGGCAGCATTGACCGACCAACGGCTAACGCCGCGCTGACCATGCTGGAAGTGGATGCGCACGGGTTTGACGAGATCGACCGGCGCCTCATGCTGACCATCATGCAGAAGTATGATGGCGGGCCGGTGGGGTTGGGCACCCTGGCTGCGACCTTGGCCGAGGAGGAAGACGCACTCGAAGAGGTCTACGAGCCGTTCCTCATCCAGATTGGATTCCTGGACCGCACGCCGCGCGGGCGAGTCGCAACACGGCTGGCGTATGAGCATTTCGGATTAGCAATTCCGGGCAGGCAGCCAGGGCTGTTTTGACGTTTAGCGAGTCAGCGCCGCTGCGCGGCAAGCGAGTTTGCAAGTCAGCGGAATTAGCGTAGTTCGTGAAATTAACAGGGCAGGAGGCCAGATCATGGCACTTACAGAATCAACAATGACAATGGAGTTAGGCACCGAGGCGCCGGACTTTGCGCTGACCGATGTCGTCACAGGCAAGACCGTGCGGCGCGATGATTTTCGCGGGCAAAAGGCTTTGCTGGTGATGTTCATCTGCACCCACTGCCCGTTTGTGAAGCATGTCGAGAAGGGCCTGGCCGCATTGGGTATGGATTACGATGGCGAACCGGTGAGCATTGTCGCCATCGGCAGCAACGACGCCAAAACTTATCCGGAGGACAGCCCTGCGGGACTCAAGTATCAGGCGGAGACATTGGGTTTTCGCTTCCCTTACCTGTATGACGAATCGCAGGCGGTGGCACGAGCCTACAACGCCGCATGCACACCGGATTTCTTCCTGTTCGACTCCGGCATGAAACTCGTCTATCGCGGCCAGTTTGATTCGAGCCGCCCCAGCAACGCAATTCCTGTAACTGGCGAGGATCTGCGCGGTGCAATCGATGCGACGCTTGGGGGGAAATCGCATCTGAAAGATCAGCGGCCGTCAATTGGCTGCAACATCAAGTGGAAAAGCTAGCGGTGCTAGCGGAGTTACCGAGTTAGCGGAGTTAGGGCGCTCTGCGATTCCAGCTTTGACAACTCCCCTAACTCCCCGATCACGTTCGCGCAGCGAACGGCTAACTCCGCTTATCTCAGAGCGGCAACCCCTTCAAATACTCGCGGAACCTTGGTCCCAGGTCATCCCGCTTGAGAGCGAACTCGACGGTCGCCTGCAGCATGCCGAACTTATCACCCGCATCGAAGCGTTTGCCCTCAAACGTATAGCCGAAAACTTTCTCTTCCTTGAGCAGCGCCTTGATGCCGTCGGTCAGTTGTATCTCGCCGCCCGCACCGGGAGTGGTTTCTTCGAGCAACTCAAACACGCGCGGCGTGAGCACGTAGCGGCCAATGATGGCCTGCTTCGAGGGCGCATCCTCTAACTTCGGTTTCTCGACCATGCCCGTGCAGATATAGATGCGGGGGTTCGCCGGATCCTGCGAACCGGCCAGCACGCCATATGCCGAGATCGCTGGCCCTTCAACGGTCTGCGTGGCCAGCACCGAACCGCCGCGCTCTTCGAAGACGTCGATCATTTGCTTCAGGCACGGAACCTCCGCATCGATCACATCGTCGGGAAGGATGACGGCGAAGGGCTCGTCTCCTACCAGTTCCTTGGCGCAGAGAACGGCATGGCCAAGTCCCAGCGGTTCCTTTTGGCGGACGTAGCTGATGCGCGCCAACGCAGCTACTCCGCGCGAAACAGCGAGCAGTTCACTCTTGCCGCGGCGTTCGAGGGTCGCGTCCAACTCGAAGCTGTGGTCGAAGTGATCTTCCATCGCGCCTTTCCCTCGGCCGGTGATGATGATGATGTGCTCGATGCCTGACGCGATCGCCTCTTCAACGCCATATTGGATGATGGGCTTGTCGACCAACGCCAGCATTTCCTTGGGGATGACTTTGGTGGCCGGCAAGAAGCGCGTGCCCAGGCCGGCGGCGGGAAAGACCGCTTTCCGTACGCGATTGCTCATTCTATCTCCCGTTCTCATTCAAGACTGTTCGATCTTCACTATCGCCTTGCGGGGTGATTCAAACACTAACTACTTCAACCCGATTTGCGCGATTGAGCATATACCCTTCGCCCAGCACACCGCCGAAGAAGCTCTTCAGAGCGTCGGCGAATCATCTCCCAGCAGTGCCTCGCGCACGATCTTGACCGGCGGAAAACCCTGGCGGAGAAAGTTATTGTGGAATTCTTCCAGCGAAAAGGCCGCGCCTTGCTTCTTTTTCAGGTCTTCGCGCAACTTCATAATTTCAATTTTGCCGAGAGTGTAATAAAGATAGGTGGGATCGGAGGTGCCGCGCTTGGCTTCAACGACAGCGGGCTCCTTCGCCTGGTAGCCCTCCTTCTGAAAAAACTCGACAGCCTCATCGAAACTCATCTTGCCTGTATGCATTTCGATGCCGACAATGAAGCGTGCGTTGCGTAGCAGAGCGTCTTGCAACTGGCCGAGACGCAGGAACTTGGATTCGCGCTCGTCCTTGGCGCCCTGACCGGGCTGCCCATAACCCTGGTCGAGCATCATCTGCTCTGTGTAATGCGCCCACCCCTCCACATCAGTATTGGCGCCTAACAGCTTGCGCACACGGCTGGGCGCCTGCGGAAGCCAGAGGAATTGCACGTAATGACCCGGATACGCTTCATGCACCGCTGTCGAAATCACGGTACCCACATTGAACGAGTGCATGAATCCCTCGACCTCGGCAGGGGTCATCGATGGGTCAGGGAGCGTGACGTTGAAATACGCATCAGTAGAATGCGTCTCGAAGGGACCGGGTGTATCCATGGAAGCGAATGTCGTGGCGCGCATGAAGGGTGGAGTCTCTTCCACGATGGGCCGCACGTCCGACGGGATGGTGACGATGTGATGCGAACGAATAAAGTCGGCCAGTCCATTGAAAGTGGCACGGAACCTATTGAGCAATTGGTCGGGTGCGGGATGATCCTCGCCCAGTTCCTCCACCACGGCGTGAGCGTCTTTGTTGGGCTCAAGTTCTTTCGCGACTTGGTTGAAGTGCGCCTGATTGTTGCGCAGATCGGCCCAGCCGATCTCAAGCAATTTGTCCAGCGGAATGTCGACCATTTCGTCGTAGCTGAGTTTCTTGGAGAAGGTCTCCGCGCCGATACGGAAGTCGCCACTGGATCTGGGCAGCAGATCGGTTTTGAGCCAGTCAAGATAACTCGTGAGTGCGGCGATTACCTCGGCATTGGTCTGCGCAAACTCCGATTTAAGCGCAGGATCGCTCGCATCGGCAAAGGCCAGCGGCACATCGTGTTGAAAAAAGCCGATAATGCCGGGCAATTGCTCGATGGCGATTTCCGTGTAAATGCGAGGCGGGTTCCGGAGGTTCACACGTGCGGCCGCGAGCAGCGCTGGCATCAGCCTTTCACGCGCGATGAGAGAATACAGGCGGTCGTCTGACGGAGCGAATCTGCGCTCCATGAGCGTGAAGGCGCCATTTGCGCAGGTGCTCGAATAGTTATCGGCATTCTTCTCCCACGGGCGAATTGTCTCCAGGGTGAGCAACTGCGAGCGGATGTTGCCGAGAACGATCTCGCGGTCGCTGCGCGGAACGAAGTCAGCCGGCGTTGTGTCGGGATGAATCGCCTCGATGCGCCGCTCGAAGCTTTTCAGCGAGGATATCTCTGCATCGATGCTCTTGCGCGAGTAATTCTCAAGCTGAGCATCGTACTGGTGATAGCCGACCGAGGTACCCGATGAGGGCGCAAACGGAAAGTACACCTGATCGAAGTATTCGTCGGAGGCCTTCTGGAATTGCTGCTTCCAGTTTTCCTTTTCGGCAAGGACAGTTATCGCGGAAGACATACTGGCTCCGATCAGAAGCAGTGCGGCAAGTCGTTTCACATTTCCTCTCAAACGTTGGAGGTGGATTTCTATGCGTTGGCCGGCGCGGGCGCCAACTTGGCAAGTAATTCCCGAATTTCAAGCAGAACATCGTCTGGACGCGTGGCAGCCAAAGGATACTTGAGTACACCCTGTGGCGTGAACTGCGCGCCGCGCTTGGCGTTGCGGGCCACCAGCCGCATCAGGTGCTGCGGGTCAACCTGGGCATTTTCAGTAAAGCGAATCTGCAACTCTCCGCGCCTGCGATCAATTTGCGATATCCCCATGTGCTCGCACTCCACGCGCAGCGCCGCAGCCTCAAGCAGGAAGACGGTAGCGTCGGGCAATGGACCGTAGCGGTCCTCCATCTCCGCGCGCAGGTCGGCGATGGCTTTCTCGTCCGCGGCTCCGGCAATCTTCTTGTAGAGGCGAAGACGCTGGTTTTCTTCGGCCACATAGCTCTCGTCGATGCGAAGCGCGATGCCGAGGTTGAGTTGCGTCGCAGGCCTTTCTTCACTGCTCTCACCCTTTAGTTCCTTGACCGCCGCCTCCAGCATGGAGGTGTAAAGTTCGAAGCCCACGGCTTCAATGTGACCGCTCTGTTCGCCGCCCAGCATGTTGCCCGCCCCGCGCAGTTCGAGGTCAAGCGCCGCGATTTTGAAACCCGCGCCCAGGTCGCTGAACTCCTTGAGTGCGGCCAATCGGCGGCGTGCAATCGGAGTGAGCTCCTGCTCGGGCGGGATGAGTAGATACGCATAAGCGCGTCGATTGGAGCGGCCCACGCGCCCGCGCAATTGGTAAAGCTCGCTGAGGCCGTGGCGATCGGCGCGGTTGATGAGGATGGTGTTGGCGAGCGGGATGTCGAGGCCGTTCTCAATGATGGTGGTGGCCACCAGCACGTCAAATTCGTGGCGCATGAAGGCGAGCATCACCTTCTCCAAATCGTTCTCGCCCATCTGCCCGTGTCCCACGGCAACGCGGGCCGCAGGTACCAGTTCCTGAATGCGCGCGGCGATTTCGTAAATCGATTCGACGCGATTGTGCACGAAGTAGACCTGTCCGCCGCGCTCCAGTTCAACCTCGACTGCAGAACGCACGATTTTCTCATCGAACTTGGCGACGACAGTTTGAATCGCCATGCGGTCTTTGGGCGGTGTTTCAATCACGCTCATATCGCGCAGGCCCACGAGCGACATGTGCAGTGTGCGTGGAATCGGCGTCGCAGACATCGCGAGCACATCGATTTCCTTGCGCATCTGCTTGAGGCGCTCCTTGTGGCGCACGCCGAAGCGCTGCTCTTCATCGACGACCAGCAGCCCGAGGTCCTGGAACTTGATGTCTTTTGAAAGCAAGCGGTGAGTGCCGATGAGAATATCCACCTTGCCTGCTTCCACGCGCTCGACGATGAGCTTTTGCTCTTTCGCAGTGCGGAATCGCGAAATCATTTCGACGTTGATGGGGAACTGCGCGAAGCGGCGCTTGAAGGTTTCAAAGTGCTGAAAACTGAGCACGGTGGTGGGCGTAAGCACGGCCACCTGTTTGCCGTCTTGCACGGCCTTGAATGCCGCGCGCATGGCCACCTCAGTCTTGCCGTAACCAACGTCGCCGCAGAGCAGGCGGTCCATGGGGGTAGTGGCTTCCATGTCGTGTTTGATGGCTTCGATGGCAGTGAGCTGATCGTCGGTCTCGCGATAGTCGAATGATTCTTCAAATTCATGCTGGAACTCGTTGTCGGGCGAGAAGGCATTTCCTTTTGCCGTGTGTCGCTGGGCGTAGAGCTTGAGTAGCTCACCGGCCATATCCTGCATGGCCTTGCGCACGCGGGCCTTGGTCTTGGTCCATTGCTGCGAGCCCAGCTTGTTGAGCACCGGTGCCGGACCTGTATCGGTGGAGCGGTACTTCTGAATCAGGTCAAGGCGGGTGAGCGGAACGTAAAGCCGGGCCTGCTCGGCGAATTCAAGGATCATGAATTCGATGGAAAGACCGTCCTGCACAATTTCTTTCAGCCCCTGGTATTGCGCGATTCCGTGCTCCACGTGGACGACATAATCGCCGATGGTGAGGTCGCGAAAGTCCGACACGAATGCCGCAGTTTTGGATCGCTTCGGTTCGGGACGCGCCATGATGTCGGCTTCATCGGAGAGGTCGTTGGCACCGAAGACGACAAGATTCGATTCGGGAAAGCTGACTCCCGTGGCCAGTTGCGTGCGCACGATGACCGGCACGCGCAGATCGCCGGCCAGGTAACTGGCTTCGTCGAACATGGTTTCACCGGCAGGATGCGAAGGCCGGCTGCCGAGACGGTAGGGAATCTGGTACTCGCGCAGCACGGTGGCCATGCGCTCTACGTCGCCCTGCGTGGGCGCAGCCAGAACGATGCGCTGCTCGGCGGCGATGAGGTTGCGCAACTGCTCAGTGAGCGCTGGGATCGAGCCGTGGAAGCGCAGCGTTGGCCGCGAACTGACCTCGATTTCACCGAGCGTATTGTCTTCATCGAGCACATCGACGGCGCCGAGCTGATCGAGGTCGAGGCCGGTGTGCGATTCGAGCAGCCCTTGCAGCACTTCAGGACGCAGATAAATATCTTCGGGCCGAATGAGTGAGCCGATGCCACTGCGCTCGTGGCGCTGCTCGACCTTGTTCCACCAGCGGTCGATCTGGTTGCGGACCATGGCGGGCTCGTCGACAAAAAGCACGCTGCGGGGTAGGAGTTTGAGCAGGTGACTCTCCGCGCCGGCGACAGAGCTGAAAAACTCCCACCCGGGAAAGACGCTGACGCCACCCGCAGCGGCCATTTCAGCCGCCATTTCTTCATCTTCATTTGTACCTTCAACCGCAACGCGCTGGCGGCTGAGGCGCGCATGCACGGCAGCCAGTAAATGCTCGGTCACCGGAGTCTCGGTGAGAGGCGACAACTGCGTCTCATCGAGTCCGGATTGCGAGCGCTGCGTCTCAGGGTCGAACTTGCGAATGGTTTCGACCTCGTCGCCAAAGAATTCGATACGCACGGGACGGTCGGATTCCGGCGAGTAGACATCGAGGATGCCGCCGCGGCGCGTGAATTGGCCCGGCATCTCCACCAGGTCCATCTGCGTGTAGCCCACACTGGCGAGGTGGGCGGTGAGCACCTCGACGTCGATCTCCTCGCTGCGGCGCAAGGTGACGGCGAGACTGGCGTAGTAGCCGCGATCGAAGAGCTTGAGAGCAGCGGCTTCGGCAGGAGCGATCAGAATGGACACCCCACCGGTCGCGAGCTTCCATAGTGCGGCGGCGCGCTGCTCCTGCACGTCCGGGTGAGGCGAGAGGTTTTCAAAAGGAAGCACATCGTGAGCGGGTAACCGGACGACGCGTTGCGGATCAATAGCGCCGGTCAACTCGCAACCGGCGCGCAGCGTGGGCTCAAGAGCCTCGGCAGCCTTGTTGTCGGCCACGATCACGATGACGGGATGCTTGGCGGCTCGCGCCATCAGCGGCAGGTAGAGAGAACGCGCCGTGGCGGTGAGCCCGGACACACGCCGACGCCCCGTCCCCAGGCTGAGGTGCCTGCGTACGCGCTCGAATGCGGAGGAGTGCTCCAGCTCCGCGAAGATTTCGCGGACGAACGGGAGGATCATGCATTCCCAGTTTAACAGCGCGACTGCGCGTCGGGCGGACTGCGCTCCGCGCAAGAACAAGAAATGCGAACGCTTTTAGGGACGAGTTCAAGATTGCAAGAGTGTTAATGATTTATCGCTTGCGCAGGCGTAGGGATTCCCAGGACCCATCGGTGGCCCAGCCGCCATCGACCGAGAGGGCATGGCCGTTGATAAAGCCGCTTTCAATGGGATTAGCGAGGAAGGCGATGGCCCTTGCAATGTCGTCGGGTGAGGCGAAACGCCCCATCGGCACGCGACCTGTGATGTCGGCGTCGGAGTAGCTTCCACCGGCCTGGTCGGCCGCGTCCATCTCGGTTTTCACCCAGCCAGGGCAGACCGCGTTCACGCGAACCCCGCGACCGCCCCACTCGGCAGCGAGAGTGCGCGTGAGGCCCATGAGCCCATGTTTTGAGGCGTTGTATGCAGCCCGGTCGGCGATACCCAGCAGCCCGGCGACAGAAGCAACGTTCACAATGGATCCGCTGCCCGCGTCAAGCATCTTCTTGCCGAAAATCCGGGCCAGCAGAAACGGAGCCACCAGGTTTACCTCGATGACTCGCTGGTAATCGCCGGCGGAAGTCTCTTCCGCGGGCGCGATGTGGCTGATTCCTGCGTTGTTCACCAGCACGTCGATCCGTCCGAAGCGGGCAAGAACGCGCTGCGCAAAATCGCTTACCGTGGTTTCGTCCGTAATGTCACCAGCGAAACCAAATGCCTCGCCGCCGTGTGTTTCAATGGCCGCTACAGTGGCTTCTGGTTCGTGCAGGTCGATGATGGCAACGCTGTAGCCGCGCTCGGCAAGCAACTCTGCCGTATGGCGGCCGATACCTTGCGCGCCACCGGTGATAACGGCCACTGGCTTATTGGTGTTCATTTCCAAGGGTGTTCCCTTCCTTTTGTTCATCGCGTTCATTCGCCGCCCAGTGCCTTTGCGAAGGAATAGAAGAAATCCAATGACTTCCAATAGGAGTCGATGGGGAGACGCTCGTCCTGGCCGTGGGCGCGTTCATCACTGCGCTCGAGGGCGACGGCCGAGTAGCCGTAGCAGGGAATGCCAGCCTGGGCGAAATAGATGGAATCGCTCGCTCCGTTTTCCATCACTGGCGTGACCGGCGTGCCCGGCCAGATTTGCTGGGTGATCCGGGTCAGCGGATCGAAGACAGCCTTGATTGGCTCAGGCGGAGTCATCGCTTTCCGTTCTGGTGCGATGTCGGACACCTCCCCTGCGTCGGAGACATATTTGACGATGAGCTTCGGGTCGGCGAAGAGGGCGATCAACTGCTGTCGAATCTCCTCGGGCGAGTGGCCGGGGAAGATGCGGCAGTTCACGTTGGCCTGGGCGGTCTGCGGAAGCGCATTGTTGGCGTGGCCGGCCAGCAAACGCGTGGCCACGCAGGTGGTGCGGAAATTCGAGTTGAAACTGGGTTCGGCGCCCAAGCGAGCGGCGGCAGGCAGATCCGGCGGAGTTTGCAAAATGGCGCGCATGTCCTGGGCAGTCTGGCCGGTTTCGCGCTCGGCGAGATTCTTGAAGTAGGTGCGCGTTATTTCATTCAACTCAAATGGAAATGAGTAGACGGCGAGCTTGTTGAGGGCGGCGGTGAGCTCGTAGATAGCGTTGTCGGGCCGGGGCAGTGAACTGTGTCCGCCGCGATCGACGGCAGTGATCTGAAAGTCGGAATAAACCTTTTCGGTGGCCTCAACGTCGGCTACGACGGCGCGACCATGGTCCAATTCCACACCGCCCGAGTCCGGGTTGATGACGAAACCTGCGTCGACCAGATCGCGGTGCTGCTGCACAAGCCAGTTCGCGCCGTTGAACTTGCCTCCTTCCTCGTCGGCGGTCAGGGCCAGGATGAGATCGCGCCGAGGCTTGTAGCCTTCGCGATGCAGGCGCAGGAAGGTCGCCACCAGCGCGGCATCGGAGTTCTTCATGTCCTGCGTGCCGCGGCCATAGAAGTAGCCGTCCTTCTCAACGAATTGAAACGGATCGGTATGCCAGTCGGAGCGCAGAGCCTGCACCACGTCGATGTGGCAGAGAAAGAGGACCGGCTTCTCAGTTGGCGAGCCCGCCGCGCGGTAGCGCACGACGAGATTCATCTTGCGCGGATCGGGCCCGAGCAGATGCACGTCGTCTGCAGAAAATCCCGCATCAAGAAAGCGCTTCTGCATGGCCTCGATGGCGGTCGTTACGTTGCCTTGGGGCGTGTCTGTTGTGTTGATCTCGATGAGCTGCTGGAAGATATCGTGTGCTTCTGTGCGTTCGGCAGGCGAGGCGGTCGGCAGTGGACTCTGTGCAGGCGCGGGCAAGAAAAGGAAGATGGCGAAGACGGCTGGACTGGCTAATACCAAGTTGTGGCGCATGAGGGCATTCTACGAGCACAGCAGCGGGTCACGCGACGCACGAGGCACCATAAGCCGGCCAGGAGCAAGAGGAGATCCTTGGATCGAAGCTGGACATCGAGACGAATTCTGCTATGATCACGCTTCCCCAAAAAGAGGAGTCCCATGCGCAGCGATCTTTCCGTCCGCGCGGTTCACCTTGGCGCCATGCGCGTCGATGTGCATATCCGTGAACATGTTCTGCCGATGAACTATCCAGCCGCGCCGGGAAATCAGCCCACTCCGCTCGAGTTGCTTCTGGGCAGCCTTGCGGGTTGCGCAGCAAATACTCTTTCTCTCGTTCTTTGCAAGAAGATGGGCGCCACGGTCCACTCATTGGAGGTGGTTGCGACGGCTGAGCGCAGAACAGAACATCCAACAATGCTTTCTGAAATCGAACTCGTCTACCAGATTGGGGGCGAGGGACTGGATCCGGAATTGGCCGGCCGAGCAGTTCGATTTGCCGAAGATCAACTCTGCCCGGTGCTTGCCATGCTTCGGCCCGGCACAAAGATTCACTCTTCCTGGCGGATTGGCTGATTCTTGTATTCGTGTTTTTGCTTACAGGGGGGTATTTTACAGCGGATACCAAATCGATTTATCGTGATCCCGCGACCGATTTTGAGGTGCATCATGTTCTCCAGACTATTCACCTTTGCTTTCTTTGCCGCTTTCACTCTAGCTGCCACTGCACAAACTGCCCCGCCGATGCCGAAGATCACAGGCATTTCGCACCTCGCGGTCTACACGTCAAACCCTTCGGCCATGGACCACTACTATCGGGAAATCATTGGTTTGGCCAAGGAGCCCGACCCCGAGAATCCACAGGGCGTGCGCTACATGGTGAATGCTACGCAGTATGTTGAGGTTCTGCCGCTCCCGCCAAGCTCGGGCATCAACCGCATGGACCACACAGCCTACAACACCAGCAGCGCCGAAGGCATGCGCAAATACCTTGCCGCCAAGGGATGGAAGACCCCGGACACAGTGATGCACGGTTCTGATGGCGGCCGCTGGTTCGCAATCCTCGATCCTGAAGGAAACAAAGTGGAGTTCGTGCAGCCGCCGGCAAATGCCAAGGCGCCCAATGAGTCCACAGCAATCGGCCATCAAATCATTCACGTCGGGATTCTGGTACGCGATCGGGCCAAGGAAGACACGTTCTACCGCGGTTTGCTGAACTTCAAGCCCTATTGGTTCGGCGGAATGCAGGAAGGCAAAATCGACTGGGTGAGCCAGCAGGTTCCCAACGGCCACGAGTGGCTGGAATACATGCTGACGAGCGGGCCCTCGGGCTCGGGAATTCCAGCCACCATGTCGCAGCACCAACTCGGCGTGCTGGACCATCTTTCGATAGGCGAAGTGTCAGTCCCCGATGCCTACAAGGTTCTCGCGGCCGGCAACCGCCTGGGCGGGGTCCATGACGAAGCGCCCAAAATCGGCAAAGACGGCAAATACCAGTTCAACCTCTACGACCCTGATGGGATTCGCACGGAGTTGATGAACTTCCACGCCACGGAAAAGCCGTGCTGCTCACCCTTTACGGCGACAGACCCTTCGGCGGAGTAGGTGCTTATGCTCAGAGCGCTACTATGTGCAGGGTGTGAAGGCCGCCACGTTCATAAGATCGGCGATCTCTTCCTCCATCTCTTTGACGCTCAGTCCATAGATAGCCGCGACCCGTTGGATATGGGATTGCATCTCGGCAGTGAGCGGGCGGTTTTTTCTCGGTGAACGCATTCCGCAGAGTTTCATCAAAATCACCGAGTCCATCTTGTGGTCTCGACCAAACGCACCCAGGCCGTTGCGGGAGCGCGCTTTCTCATACCCTGCGCCTTGAGAACTGTTGATGGAGGAATGTGCAAGGACGGTCCGTATAAACGGTGTACCCAGAGTTTCTGCGCGGTCCCGGTTATATAAGTGATCAACCACGATTTCCCTAGGCAATTCTTCTGTGACCCCGTGAAAGGTTCCCAGAAAGGTCTTATAGTCGTCACGGTAGCACTCGTTGCTCTCATGCACCCATAGAAATTTATATTTCAGACTGGGACAAACCTGTACGAATGCCGCACTTCGTTCTCTCCCGGGCAAGTTTTCCAACTTGACTGGGTGCAGCGACCGAAGAAACGTCGGCGATCGTACTAGAACATTCGGCTCCGTCACCGCGGCGAAAGGCAGCAGCCCGAAACCGAGGATCGGGTGACGAATGAGCGATTCGCCCAAGAGAGCGTCGATTTCTTGCTGCATCACCTCTTGAATTGTCACGGACCACTTCCCTTCTGGAACGAATAGACCCGAGAGACCACCCTTCCGCCTTGAGCGGGCGGCGGTCGGGTAGCTCATGCGAACATCGAGAAATTGTAAGTCGATCCGTAGATGCTCAACAAGAAGAGAAACCCCGGTTCGAACGCCGGACACGGATTATCCGGGATCGCAGTTGCCCGATTGGAGCGGTGCCAGTTGCTTCGCGTTAGAATTCTCATATGTCCCCCACATCGCTTTCGCCTGAAATCCTGGCCAAGTATGAGCCTGTCATCGGGCTTGAAGTTCACGTGCAATTGCTCACCAACACCAAGGCCTTCTGCGGTTGCGCCAATCGATTCGGCTCCGACCCCAACACCAACATTTGTCCGGTGTGCCTGGGCTTGCCGGGAGCGTTGCCGGTCCTGAATGCCAAGGCAGTGGAGTTTGCCACACTGGCCGCGCTGGCACTGCACTGCGAAGTGCGCGAGCGCTCCATCTTCGCACGCAAGAATTATTTCTACCCTGATCTGCCCAAGGGCTACCAGATCTCGCAGTTCGACAGGCCCGTTGCAGAGCACGGGTGGATCGATGTGCCGACCGCGGACGGAACTATGAAACGTATTGGAATTACGCGGCTGCACATGGAAGAGGACGCGGGCAAGAGCCTGCACGACGGGTTTAGCGACTCTGCCACGCGCACCTATGTGGATCTGAACCGCTGCGGCACACCACTGATTGAGATCGTCAGTGAGCCCGACATTCGCACGCCCCACGAGGCATTTGAGTATCTCACCCGGCTGAAGGAAATCCTGCTCTACACCGCCGTTTCCGACTGCAACATGGAGGAGGGATCGCTGCGCTGTGATGCGAATGTCAGCCTCCGTCTCAGAGGCGCGCCTAAATTTGGGACCAAGGCGGAAGTAAAAAACGTGAACAGCTTCCGCTTTATTCGCGCGGCGCTGGAGTACGAGATTGAGCGTCAGATTGAAGTCATTGAGGCCGGCGGGCACGTGACCCAGGAGACGCGGCTGTGGAACTCCAACGAGGGTCGCACTTACTCCATGCGCTCAAAGGAGCAGGCGCACGATTACCGTTATTTTCCCGAACCCGACCTGCCGCCACTGATTCTTTCCCGAGAATTTATAGAGAACAAAAGAGCGAAGCTCCCCGAACTTCCTGAAGCACGGCGGGCGCGCATGATCGCGGAATACGATCTGAACTTGCAGGATGCACATACGCTGACGACATCGCGCGAGTTTGCGGATCGTTTTGAGGCCGCGGCCCGCAGCGCCAAGAATCCGCGCCGCGTGGCAAATGTTCTGCTGAGCGAGTTGGGCGGACGGCTCAAAACGCTCGGACTGGAACAGGAACAATCGCCGGTTTCGATGGCCGGCGTGGTACTGGCCGCCGATCTGCTCGATGAGGGCAAGATCAGTTCAAAACAGCTCAAGCAGCTTTTCGATGAGTCGTTCGAAAAGGGTGAGGACTTCCCCGCTGTCTACGAGCGGGAGAAGCCACAGCAGCTTACCGACGTTACAGCGATCGAGGCGATGATCGATGAAGTGATTGCCGCCAACTCCAAACAGGTTGAGCAATATCGCGCCGGCAAGAAGACGGTGGCGGGATTCTTTGTAGGCCAGGTAATGAAGGCGTCCAAGGGCCAGGCCAATCCGGCGCTGCTCAACGAACTGGTGGCGAAGAAACTGGATGGTTGAGGCGTCCGCGGGTTCTGAATTCACCCCGCAGACCTGCCTTCTACTTCATTTTTAGCTCAGTCTCAAACACCTTGCGCGCGTCCCAGGAACTCACGGTCTTGGTCCCGCTTTTCCTGCCGCTCTTTTCGGCCCAAAGGTCATAATCCTCCGCCATGTTGACCTGAGCAAAGTAAAAGCGGCCGTTCTTGCCCGCCGTATAACTGCGGATTGCCTTCGTTTTCAAGTTCTTGAGGAAAACCGTGGCTTCGGCCACAGGAGCGGATTCACCGTCAACCACGGCACCGGATACGGTACGCTGTCCCATGTTCTGGGCCTGCGCCAAGGGAGCCCCAAACAACCCTCCGTGTGTCAATACAGGAACCACTACGGTCGCAAGAGCCCCAAAAACAGCCCAGACCGCCACCTTTCCGCGGATCACTTTCACTCTTCCTCCTCTTCCTCGGCGAGTTCTTCTTCCCCGTCCAAGTCTTCATCCATCCGCGATAATTCCAGCGGTTCGACGCCGACCACCTCGTACTCGGTCCCGCATTCGTCGCAGACGATCACATCGCCTTCTTCCACTTCGTCCACTTCGATGTCTAGTTCATTCTCGCATTCAGCACAGTTGGGCATGACAGCCTCCTCTCCCAAGGCAAGTTCGTGTTGTAAGATGACGGTTCTTCGCAGGACGACTCCGCTAGTTTTAGGGAGGAACCGGCCATAGGTCAAGAGGCGGCATCAGGCCCCGCCTGCTGAACCCCCAACGCGTTGCCGAAGCGAAGAGACGATTTCCGGTCTGCGGACCGCCATACCATGCAAATTCATGCTGCCGCAAAACCCCTTAAATGCTGCATATGCCTCCGCGATGCGCCCGTCGTCCATTCAACCCATCCGCTACGCGCGGAGCCATGCAACCGCGCACATAGAACAGACGATCAAACCTCTGGATTGTTTTTAGCGCCAGCGGCACTCGTGGGTGTATCTTCAGAACGGCCTGATGGCAAGACGGCAATTCTGTGACGCCGCAGATTCGCCAATGCCCGATGACACCTGGATGCCTTTCAATTTACTCTTTGATTACGATGCGCAGGATTGGCTCAACCCCGTTTTCCTTCCCCGACTTCCACGGCGCGACCCGCCGGCTTGTGCTTGTGAATCTCGCCGCCTATTTTGTGCTGGCGCTGGGGTTGATGGCGTTTCGGGAGACGGCCGGGGACCTCTTCAGGTTCCTCGCCTTTGATCCATACACCTTCCTGCATGGTGCGATCTGGCAGCCGTTGACCTACAGCTTCATTCATCCCAGTCTCATGGGGACATTGTTTGAGTTGCTGTCCCTGTGGTTTTTGGCCGGCTTCCTTGAGAGCTTCCATAGCGACACCTGGGTCATGGGCCTCTACGGCGTTTCGGTGGTCGGAACTGCACTAGCTGCCGTGTTGCTCTTTCTGGGGGGAAATCTCGCTGGGATGAACGTAGCGCCGCTTCTACTCACCGGCTGCTTTGGCGGCATCTTCGGCCTTCTTATCGCCATCGGCGTGCTCTACGGCGACATGGAGTTCCTGCTCTTTTTTACCATCGGAATCAAGGCCCGCTACATGGCGATCATCTACGGGCTGGTCGCGATCGCCATGCTGTTTGGCGAACAACGGATGTACGCGTTTTCCGAGTTGGGTGGCGCGCTGGCCGGCTGGCTCTACATCCGAATGGCGCCGCGGCGGGGATTCTCGTTTACCCTCAGCGAGCGCTTCTACGGTCTGCGCAACCGATACTATCGCTGGAAGCGCCGTCGGGCCGCGCGCAAATTCGAAGTCTATATGCGCTCGCAGGGCCGCACCGTAAAATTTGACGGCAGTGGACGGCAAATCGACGAAGACCACGAAGACAAAAGCCGCTGGAATTAAGTTAAATGGCATTGATTTGTTGGTGGAAGCGTGGCATGAGTTGATTTGAGGCACGCATTCTTGAGCAAACCCTGGAAGCCACCTCCCATCCGCTACAATCCTCTTTGGAATGACCACACAAATCGCCTTCCTCTTTCCCGGGCAGGGTTCGCAGTCCGTTGGTATGGGCCGCGATCTCGCCGAGCGTTTTCCCGTCGCCTCCGAAACATTTGCCGAGGCCGATGAGGCCTGCGGATTCGCGCTTTCGCGGCTTTGTTTTGAAGGGCCGGATGAAGATCTGAAGCTGACTGAAAATACGCAGCCGGCAATTCTGACGGTGAGCGTGGCAGCATGGCGCGTGCTGGCTGCTCACGGCGTTGAGCCGTACCTTGCGGGTGGGCATTCGCTCGGCGAGTGGTCCGCGCATGTCGCTGCGGGGACGCTCGACTTTGCCGACGCGGTACGTGCCGTGAAGGCTCGCGGCAGGGCGATGCAGCAGGCGGTTCCAGCAGGACATGGCGCAATGGCGGCAGTGCTCGCACTGGACGCGGCCGAGGTTGCGGAAGCTTGCGCTGAAGCCGCCGCTGAGACAGGCTTAACAGTCGCCGCGGCCAATATGAACTCGCCAGGACAGACAGTGATCTCCGGCGCATTGGCCGCCGTTGAAAAAGCCATTGGAATCGCCAAAGCCAAAGGCGCACGGCGCGCCATGATGCTTCCGGTAAGCGCCCCCTTCCATTGCGCGCTTATGCAGCCCGCGCAGGAAGAGCTTGCGCGCGTGCTGGCGTCAATTGAATTGAAGAACCCGCGCATTCCCGTGGCTGCTAATGTGACCGGCGAGTTGGTCACGACGGCCGATGCAGCGCGGGATGCGCTCATCCGGCAAGTGACCGGGACAGTGCGCTGGGTGGAATGCATGCAGACGCTGATCGCGGCTGGGGCTCAAGCGTTCGCCGAAGTGGGACCGGGCAAGGTGCTCAGTGGCCTTCTGCGCCAGATCGATCCGGCGCAGAAATCCTCGAACGTCGAAGATGTGGCCAGCCTGGAAAAAACGCTCGCAGAGCTGCAGACGCTCTGAGATCTTTACGGCCCGAGGTAGAGTTGCACCGGCGAAAATCCCAGGGTCTGGTCCTTGGGGTCATAGTTGAGAAACTGAGCATTGCTCTTGAGCCCGTTAATGCGGATCCCCATCAGCAGAACATTGCCCGAGAGGCGCGCAGCCACGATCTTGTGCGATCGAATGACGCCGTATTCATTGGCCGGGCTCTTGGGACTCCAGTCCTCTTCGAAGCGCGAAAACGGATAGTTGATGTGTTGCTTCTCGTGCTGCTGCCAATCGGGATCGTGGGTCCAGATCGCGTAAGCCTTTTGTAAATCGTCGTGCTCCACGGCATCGAGGAAATGATTAATGGTCATGCGGCCGCGAAAGTGTGTCCACCAGTTCCATGGCCAGTCCACAGGCATACCGGACACCAGCCAACCGCCGATAAAGAGTGCCACAAAGAGCCCAACGGCGCTGTAGAGCAGCGTACGATTGCGGCGGTAGCGGGCCTCGTTAAAGGCAGGAGCATCAAGCAGGGTCATCGTGCAAATCCCTCCAGGTTAGGATACGGCATGACAAGAGATAGGGACTAGGGACTAGGGGATAGAAATCAGGGACTGGCAATCAATCGTAGTGGAACCTCAAAGACGATCAGCAGGGTTGGTCGTGTCCGCATCTCGATTCCCTTGCTGAGTTAGACACCGGCAGATGATCTGCTGTTCCCGATGGGCTATTCCCTATTCCCGTTCCCTAGTCCCTATTCCCTGTTCCCTGTTCCCTATTCCCTGCTGTACGTCGTGCGGCTCTTCTCTCGATGGCGTTCGAGGGCCAGTTCGATGAGGCGGGTTATCAGATCCTGGTATTTGATTCCGGTTGCGTCCCAGAGCTTGGGATACATGCTGATCTGGGTGAAGCCAGGCATGGTGTTCACCTCGTTCAGGAAGATGCGCCGCTGTCCGTCCGGCTCCATCAGGAAGTCCACTCGTGCGAGGCCCGAGAGGTCGCAGGCGCGGAACGCTGCCACCGCCATCTCGCGGATCTGCTTCGTCTGCGCGCGGGTGAGCTTGGCGGGGATCACCGGCACCGAGCCCTCGGAGAGGTACTTAGCTTCGTAGTCGTAGAACTCCTTGCCGGGAATGATTTCGCCCACCACGCTGGCCTTGGGGTCGTCGTTACCCAGTACGGCCACCTCCAGTTCGCGGGCCTTGGCGGCCGGTACGCCGCGGTGGCTTTTGCCGCGCACTCCCTGCTCGATGATCAGCTTGCGATCGTATCGCGCGGCCAGGTCGAGTGCCGGGCCGAGTTCCTTGCGGTCGTGAACCTTGCTGATCCCCACCGACGATCCAAGATTTGCGGGCTTGACGAAGAGCGGATATCGAAGCGCGGCTTCGATTTGGGCGATGCCCTTACGCGGGGATTTTTCCCAGTCAGCCCGCAGCAGCGTCACGTGTTTCACGATGGGCAGCCTGGCCTGTGCAAACAGGCGCTTCATTACGTCCTTGTCCATGCCCGCGGACGAACCCAGCACACCCGAACCGACATAGGCGATGCCGGCCAGTTCGAAGAGTCCCTGAATCGTGCCGTCCTCGCCGAAGGTCCCATGAAGTACCGGAAAGACGACGTCGAGGGACTTGCCGTCCAGGCGGCGCTTCTCAAGAGGAGTGGTGACAGCGCTCGACTCCGGTTCCGGCGCCAGCAGCGTGGGAATGCCCTCATGGAGCAGCTTCGCTCCGGGCGTGGCCTCCGGATCACCGGCGCGAAAATGCTGTGTTGGGGCAGTGTCATTGCCTTCGAGCAAGCCGTGCGCATCGGCCGCCGCCAGCCAGCGGCCCTCTTTGGTGATGCCAATGGGGGCCACGTCAAACTTCTTGCGATCGATCGCCTTCAATATCGACGCGGCCGAAAGAAGCGAGACCTCATGCTCCCCGCTGCGTCCGCCAAACAACACACCTACGCGAAGTTTCTTTGCCATTGATTAGATCACCGCTCCGGATATGAAAAAAGAAGGACAATCCCAGTGTAGAACTCCTCACAGGATCTTCTTCCCAAATGCCGAGCAAGCCAGCTCGACGGCCAGGTCCGCGGTGCGGTTGTGTTCGTCGATCACGGGGTTGACCTCAACCAGTTCGAAGCTGACCATGCGACCGTGATCGGCCACAATCTCCATGGCCAGGTGTGCTTCGCGATAGGTTGCCCCGCCGCGGACAGGCGTGCCCACCCCAGGGGCGTCCTCCGGGTCGATCCAGTCCATATCCAGCGACACGTGATAACCTGCCGTCCCGCGGCCGGCGGCGCGCAGCGCCTCTTCCATCACCGCCCTCATGCCGCGCTCGTCGATGTCGCGCATGGTGTAAACCTCCGTGAGGCCGGCGCGGCGAATATTGGCGCGCTCTGCGGCATCAATGTCGCGCACCCCGATGAGCACCGTGTTATCCGGCACCATCTTGGGCATGTACCCGAAGATGCTCGTCAAAGCCTCCGGTCCAAGGCCCAGCAGAGATGCCAGTGGCATGCCATGCACGTTTCCGGAGGGCGAAGTATCGGGCGTGTTGATGTCGGAGTGGGCATCGATCCACAGCACACCGATCTTCTGGCCCTGGCGGCGGTAGAACTCCGACACCCCGGAGATGGACCCCACAGCCAGCGAGTGATCTCCGCCGAGCACCAGCGGAGTCATGCCTTCCTCGAGAGTCTTCACCACGGCCTCGGCGGTGCGTGTACAGGTTTCGGCAATCTGTTTCAAATAGCGGGCATTCTGGCTTCCGAAGGCCTGGGTCTCGGCGATTTCGACGCGGATGTTGCCACCATCGGTCACCTGGTGGCCCAAGGCCTCGAGCCGCGCCTCCAACCCGGCCACGCGCATCGCCGAAGGCCCCATGTCCACGCCGCGTCGGCTGGCGCCCAGGTCCAGCGGCACGCCCAGCACGCGAATACGGCGGGTGGGCAACGCCTGGGTTCCGCTGGCTGGGTACGTTGGTGATGTAGAGGGCATTTCAGAATTCGGCATTCGATTGACCTCTTCATGCGCAAACCATTGATCTCTCAGGACAACGCCTGCGCCCCTTCGTATAGGATACGCGCGATCCCGCGGCCGTTCGGGTATGACTCAAGTTCGCCCGATGCCCCAAAAGAGCTATTAAACGAAAAATGGTTCAGCGTAAGATGAGAGCCAGCAGACTTGTAAGTTGTCGACCGTATGTTGTTGGCGGAGACGGCCTTGCAAAAGCATTTGAGCCAAAGCGGCCCTGGAAGGAACAGGAAATGCGTTACGCTGGGGGAACCAGGCTGCTCTGCTGGGGCGGTGCTGGAGCACTCCTCGTGCGAAGAGCGGCGTATGCCGTGGCGATTTTCGCCGCATGCAGTTCTGCGGCCGGGGCTGAAGCCGGCCCCCTGACTTCGCTCCGCGTCCTTGATGCCCTCACCAACACACAGGCGAGCCACTCGCTTCCCGTCGAATTTCAGGCGACTGTCACTTACTTTCGCGGCTACGAGCACGCACTTTTCGTGCAGGATGGCGACGCAGCCATTTATGTTGAGGCACCGCCAAATGTTCTCCTCTTTCCCGGCGATCGAGTTGTGATCAAGGGGGCTACACGGGACGGCTTCCGGCCCATCGTGGTCGCCGACAACATCACCGTGATGCACCATGGCGTGCTGCCCGCTGCGGTGCCCGCCACCTTTGAACAACTCATCCACGGAGACCTCAACTCCCGACTCGTGACCGTGTACGCCACGGTGCGGAACGCCGACACCGTGATGAACTCCGACGTTCAATCCACCTTCCTGCAATTGCATACCGATGGCGGAGAGATCAATGCCGCAGTCGACGTCGACAATCCCGGCGTGCTCAATGATCTGCTCGACGCGCAGGTGCTGGTAACGGGAGCGGCGTCCATACGATTCGAAGGCAAGATGCAACAGACCCGCGTGCTGCTGCATGTGTCATCACTCGACGGCGTAAAGGTGATGAAACGCGCGGCCTCCAACCCCTGGGGCCTGCCCATCACACCCATGGGCGAAATTCTTTCCGCCTACCACGTCAGCAATCTCAGCCGCAGGGTTCGTGTTCATGGAATCATCACGTACGATCAGCCTGGCGCCGCGGCGGTGTTGCAGGACGGCTCGAGAAGCCTTTGGCTGATGACCTCGTCAATCGCACCGCTGCAGATTGGGGATGTTGCCGACGCAACCGGATTTCCGGATGTGCACGACGGCTTTCTGGCGTTGACCGACGCCGAGATTCAAGACCGCAATCAGCAGGCGCCGATTGCTCCCGAACATGCAACCTGGGACCAGCTCTCGACGAGCAAGTATCTGTTTGACCTGGTGTCGATTGACGGAGAAGTGGTGGCACAGGTGCGGGGAGCCGCGCAGGACGAGTACGTCCTGGAAGCGGACGGCAACCTCTTTTCAGCCATCTATAAGCACCCGGCCGCGTCGACTTCCGATCCGCCTCCGCCGATGAAACATATGCAGCCGGGATCGAGGGTTCGTGCAACCGGCATCTGCTTCATGAACTCCTCCAACCCGTTCGATACCCGGGTGCCGTTTAATATCCTGCTCCGCTCTCCGGACGACATTGCGGTTACGGCGCCGCCGCCATTGCTGACTGTGGCCAATCTGATCAGGTTGATTGGCCTTCTGCTGTTCGTGTTACTCTCGATCACCGTCTGGAACTGGGCACTGCGAAGAAGAGTTCGGAAACAAACTGCGGCCATCACTGCGCAAAGTGAAGCCGACGCAACACACGAGCGTCGCGTGATCCAACTGGAACAGAGGCGCAGCGGGATTCTTGAAGACATCAACGGCTCGGAGCCGCTGCCGGACATCGTGGAGCACATCGCGGAGATGGTGTCCTTCATTCTGAATGGCGCGCCATGCTGGTGCGACGTAAACGATGGACCGCGCCTTGGACATCCTCCGGCCAGCAAGGAAGGCCTGCGCATCATCGGCCGTGAGATCCACGCCCGCTCCGGGCTTGTGCTGGGTTCCCTGTTCGCGGCGCTCAACACGCCGGAGGGCAATGAGGAGGATGAACTCGAAGCTCTCACCGCCGGAACCCGGCTGGCGACGCTGGCCATTGAAACCCGCAAGCTCTATAGCGACCTCGTGCATCGATCGGAGTTTGACCTGCTCACGGATATGTACAATCGTGCCTCATTGGACCGCAGCCTTGAAAAGCAGATAGAAATTGCCCGCACGAATGCGTCGCAGTTCGGCCTGATCTACGTGGATCTGGATGATTTCAAGCTGGTCAATGATCTGTATGGCCATCATGTCGGCGACCTGTATCTGCAGGAGGTCTCGCTGCGCATGAAGCGTCAACTCCGCACCGGTGACGTGCTGGGACGTCTGGGCGGCGACGAATTTGCGGCCCTGGTCTCGGTAATGCGCGGCCGTACTGACGTAGAAGAAATTGCCCAGCGCCTGGAACGCTGTTTCGACGCGCCTTTTGCCATGGAAGGCTATGTGCTGCGCGGCTCGGCGAGCGTGGGCATCGCGATCTACCCAACCGACGGCACAACTTCTGACAGCCTTTTGAGTGCTGCTGATTCTGTCATGTACCTGGCCAAACACAGCCGCAGCGTGCATAGCAAAATGAGCTCGCGCTGACACGGCCGGGAAGCCGCTCGTGCGCTGGATTCTATGCACCTCTTACGGCGGCGCCAAAACAGGCTGCGGAAAGCTCCGGCCTTGAAAGGGCACGACTTCAGTCGTGCCGCGAATAGCTGAAAATAACCCGGGCTTCAGCCCCTGAGGGATGCCTTCGCCTGCTTCTCTTGCATATTGCATTTTTCCGCAACCTATAATGCCGTGCCTTTCAAAACTGCTTTGCCCTCACTGAAGAATTGCTCTGCTTACTCATGCGATGACACCTCTGCCGAGAATTCATCTCTTGATACCCAAAAGAAAGGCCCGGCATTGAGCAGGGCCTTCTTCGTGAGTTGTTCGGCAACGTTGCCTGGACTGCCTGTCCTGAGCGCAGTCGAAGGAACCAGCCCTTACTCGGCTGCCATTTCTTCGGCTTCGCCTTCCTGGCGCATGAGTTCCAGTTCGCGCTCCGCCGCTTCGATCTCTGCCGAGACCTCCTGCTGCACCCGAGCCGCTGCTTCTTCGAGCTCCGGTGAGAGCTGGACGTTGCGGTAGTACTCAGACCCGTACCGGCAGGAATGAGTCGACCGACGATCACGTTCTCCTTCAAGCCGCGAAGGTTGTCGATCGCACCGTTGATGCTGGCTTCGGTGAGCACGCGCGTGGTCTCCTGGAAGCTGGCCGCGGAGATAAAGCTGTCGGTCGAGAGCGAGGCCTTGGTGATGCCCAGCAGTAGCGGACGCCCCAGGGCCGGACGGCCGACTTGCGACTGCACCCGCTCGTTTTCTTCGCGGAAGCGGAAGCGGTCCACCTGCTGCTCGAGCAGGAAGTTGGTGTCGCCCACTTCGTCGATCCGCACCCAACGCAGCATCTGCCGCACAATCACTTCAATGTGCTTGTCGCTGATGGCCACGCCCTGCAGACGGTAGACTTCCTGGATTTCGTTCACCAGGTAAGCCTGCAGCGCCTTCTCACCCAACACATTGAGAATGTCGTGCGGGTTCAGAGGGCCGTCCATCAGCGGGTCGCCCGCGCTGAGCCGTTCGCCTTCCTGCACGTTCACGTGAATGCCGCGCGGCACAGAGTATTCCTTCTCGTCACCATTGTCAGCGGTAATGTAGATCTTGCGCTGGCCCTTGGCGACTTCTCCGAACCGGACCACGCCGTCGATTTCGCTGATGATGGCTGTCTCACGCGGTTTGCGCGCTTCGAACAGTTCCACCACGCGAGGCAGACCGCCGGTGATGTCCTTGGTGCGTGTGCTCTCCTTGGGGATTTTGGCCAGCACATCGCCCGGACCCACTTCATCGCCATCCTGAATCATGAGGTGAGCGCCGCGAGGCAACAGGTAACGCTTGCTGCCCTTGGCTCCCTTCACCACAAAGGTTGGCTGCCGCTTTTCATCGGGAGCGTCCGCAACCACCCAGCGCGAAAGGCCGGTGACCTCGTCCACTTCTTCGTTCAGCGTGATGCCTTCCTGCAGGTCCTTGAACTGCACCGTGCCGCCGATTTCAGTCAGGATCGAGTACGTATACGGATCCCACTCGGCAAGCAACTGGCCCAGCTTTACGTGTTCGCCATCCTTGGCCCGCAGACGCGCGCCATAGACCACCACGTACCGCTCTTTTTCACGGCCGCGCTCGTCCACGATGGCGATGGAACCGGAACGGTTCATGGCCACCAGCGTGCCGTCTTTGCTCTCAACGTAGCTAAGGTTGATAAAGCGCACGAAGCCATTGTTCTTGGCATCCAGGCGCGACTTGTCCTGCACGCGGCTGGCTGTGCCGCCCACGTGGAAGGTACGCATCGTGAGCTGCGTTCCAGGCTCACCGATGGACTGCGCTGCGATGACGCCGCAGGTTTCTCCCAACTCGACCATACGGCCCGAGCCAAGGTTACGCCCGTAGCACAATGCGCAGACGCCGCGACGCGATTCGCAAGTGAGCACGGAGCGGATCTTGACTTTCTCCACGCCTGCACCCTGAATGGCCGAAGCGATGTCTTCATCGATCTGCTGGTTCACATCGATCACCACGTTGCCGTCGTAATCCTTGATTCTTTCAAGCGACACGCGCCCGATGATGCGGTCGCGCATCGGCTCGATGATCTCGCCGGACTCAACGATCGACCCGACGTAGATTCCCTCAGACGTACCGCAGTCGTACTCGGTGACGATCACGTCCTGCGCCACGTCGACCAGGCGGCGGGTCAGGTAACCCGAATCGGCCGTCTTGAGCGCCGTATCGGCCAGGCCCTTGCGTGCGCCGTGCGTCGAGATGAAGTATTCAGCACCGTTAACCCCTCGCGGAAGTTGGCCGTGATGGGCGTCTCAATGACTTCGCCCGAGGGCTTGGCCATCAATCCGCGCATGCCCGAGAGCTGGCGAATCTGCTGCTTCGAACCGCGAGCGCCGGAGTCGGCCATGATGTAAATCGGGTTCATGGCTCCTTCGTCGTCCGCCTTCTTCATGTTGCCGAACATCTCGTCGGCAACCTGATCGGTCACCGCAGACCACATCTGGATGACCTTGTTGGAACGTTCGCCGTTGGTAATGGCGCCGTCCATGTACTGCTTCTGGACTTCGATCACCTTCTTGTCGGCTTCGTCCACCGTGGTGTACTTGCTGGCCGGAATTACCATGTCGTCCAAGCCAACCGAGAGGCCCGATTTCGTGGCGTAGTTGAAGCCCAGCGACTTGATGCGGTCGAGCATGCCCACCGTCACTTCGAGACCGAGGTTCTGGTTGCAATAGTTCACCAGTTGTCCGATGCCCTTCTTCTTCAGCAGGCCATTGATGTACGGCATGCCCGCTGGCAGCGCGTCGTTCAGGATCACGCGGCCGACGGTGGTGGAGATGTACTCCTTGTTGAAGTCCACCGGCTCGGTATGCGTAAGATCCTGATCGTCGTAGGCCGTGGTCATGTCGAGCACTTTGCCTGTGTAGCGCAGACGAATCGGCGTCAGCGTCTCGACTTCGCTGGCTTCGAGAGCCATCAGAATCTCTTCCGTGTTTGAGAACACGCGGCCTTCGCCCTTGGCGCCGTTCTTGGCCTTGGTCAGGTAATAGAGGCCGAGCACCATGTCCTGCGTAGGCACGGTGATGGGCTGACCGGAGGCCGGCGACAGAATATTGTGCGAGGCCAGCATCAGCACGCTGGCTTCAATCTGCGCCTCAGGCGACAGCGGAATGTGCACGGCCATCTGGTCGCCGTCAAAGTCGGCGTTGAAGGCGGTGCAGACCAGCGGGTGAATCTTGATGGCCTTGCCTTCCACCAGCACCGGCTCAAACGCCTGAATGCCCAGGCGATGAAGCGTTGGGGCGCGGTTCAGCAGCACGGGATGGTCCTTGATCACTTCTTCAAGGATGTCCCATACCACCGGCTCCTGCATCTCCACCATTTCCTTGGCTTGCTTGATGGTGGTGCAGTGGCCTGTCTGCTCAAGTCGGTGATAGATGAACGGCTTGAACAGTTCGAGTGCCATCTTCTTGGGCAGGCCGCACTGGTGCAGCTTCAGCTCCGGGCCGACCACGATAACCGAACGGCCCGAGTAGTCGACGCGCTTGCCGAGCAGGTTCTGACGGAAGCGGCCCTGCTTGCCCTTGAGCGTGTCACTCAGCGACTTCAGCGGGCGGTTGTTGGCGCCACGCAGCACGCGGCCACGGCGGCCGTTGTCAAACAGCGCGTCCACGGCTTCCTGCAGCATGCGCTTTTCGTTGCGCACAATCACTTCAGGCGCGTGCAGGTCCATCAGCTTCTTCAACCGGTTGTTGCGGTTGATCACGCGGCGATAGAGATCGTTCAAATCCGAAGTGGCAAAGCGGCCGCCATCCAGCGGCACCAGTGGGCGCAACTCCGGAGGAATGACCGGCAGCACGTCGAGAATCATCCACTGCGGCTTGTTGCACACTTGCGGAACGCCTCGACAACCTTCAGCCGCTTGGCGTACTTGATCTTCTTCTGCGCGGAGGTCTCGGTCTTCATCCGCTCGCGCAGCTCGATCCCCAGCTCGTCAATCTGCACGCGCTTGAGCAGTTCCTTGATGGCCTCGGCGCCCATCATGGCCTTGAAGCCCGAGGGACGATACTGCTGATCGAGTTCGCGGAACTTGCCTTCGTCCTTGATGATCTCGCGTTCATTCACCGGCGCGTCGCCCGGATCGACAACGACATACGACTCGAAATAAAGAATGCTTTCCAGGTCGCGCAGCGAGATATCCAGCAGGTGGCCGATACTCGAGGGCAGTCCCTTGAAGAACCACACATGCGAGCAAGGGGAAGCCAGCTCAATGTGGCCCATGCGCTCGCGGCGCACCTTGCTGACCGTCACTTCAACGCCGCACTTGTCGCAGATGACTCCGCGGTGCTTCATGCGCTTGTACTTGCCGCACAAGCACTCCCAGTCGGTCACAGGTCCAAAGATGCGGGCGCAGAACAACCCGTCACGCTCCGGCTTGAAGGTGCGGTAGTTGATGGTTTCCGGCTTGGTTACCTCACCGTGCGACCAGCTGCGGATTTTTTCCGGCGAGGCCAGCATGATGCGGATAGCGTCAAAATCGGTAATTGGGCTGGTAAGTTCAAACGGGTTTGAACGGAACAAGGCGACCCTCCTTGGCGGCCC
>CAVQZQ010000061.1:0-13682 GCA_963718435.1 uncultured Acidobacteriota bacterium
AATAGGTTGTCCATTCGATCTGAACGAGAGAAGCTGGTTGTGACGAGCAATCAGAACTTCCGAGGAGACCGAATGGACTATCACAAGAATGCCCGACTCACGGTTCACAGTCGAGAGCAAATGGCAAGAATGGTTGTCGATCGACGCTGTACCCTGAAGGCCGCCGCCCTGGCGTTCAACGTCAGTCCCAAAACTGCGGCCAAATGGGTGCTTCGCTATCGCCGACTGGGTCAGGCCGGGCTCGGCGATCTCAGTTCAAAGCCACATCGGTCGCCTCGCCAAACCCATTCCACCTTATTGGAAAAGGTTTTTGCTTTTCGCCGGTTGCGCTGGAATGGCTGGCGCATCGCGCACGAAGTGGGAATCAGTCGGGCCACCGTCAGCCGGGTTCTGCGCCGTGCCAGGCTTCACCGGCTCCCCTCCCTTGCTCCGCCGCCTCCCGTGATCCGTTATGAGCGCGACCATCCCGGCGACATGATCCACTTCGACATCAAGTGCCTGGCTTGCATCCGCCAGCCCGGTTACCGCGTTACCGGACTGATGCAAAAAAGATCCCGCGGCGCCGGATGGGAGTATCTGCACATCGCCATCGACGACCACTCACGGCTTAGCTTCGCGGCCATACTTCCCGATCAGACACACCAGTCCGCGATCCGCTTCTTCCATATGGCTCAGGCCCACTTCGCCCGCTTCGGCATCTCCATTCAGCGCGTGCTCACCGACAACGGGCCGTGCTACCGAAACATGCTCTTCAACAAAATCCTCAGCCAGAACAACGTTAAACACCGCTTCACCAGGCCCTACACCCCGCGCACCAACGGAAAGGCCGAACGCTTTATCAAAACCGCCATCCACGAATGGGCATACGCGCGGTCCTACCAGAACTCACGGGAACGAGAAACTCAACTATCTCTATGGCTGCATGACTACAACTTCCACCGCCCACATGCCAGCCTCAACTTCAACACTCCAGTTTCCCGGGCCACTTCGGACAGGAACAACCTGTTGACACTTCACAAATAGGGAATAGGGAACAAGGAACAGGGAATAGGGAATAGGGAATAGGGAATAGGGAATAGGGAATAGGGAATAGGGAATAGGGAATTGCCGAGCCGATTAAGAGATCAGTCAATTGAAATATTTACAAGATCAGAGTCTTGTCGCGGGGTGTTTTGTTCGCGCTCGCGCCACGAGGGCAGCACGAAGTGCTGAAGACGCGCGACGGCGCTGCCGATGTGCATTGATCCACGGAGAAGATGCCCGGCCTTCAGCGGTCCGGCCACGCGAATCTGGCTGACCCAATGCGCACCTGCGCTGGCCGAGCAGCCGCATTGGGAGCAGTCCGGATCGCCGCCAAAGACACAGGGATCGACATGCGTCTTTAAATCGGCGGTGTAATTTTTTGAGAGCCGCGAGAAGGTGCAGTCTTTAGGCGAAGAAGGCGGATTGAGCAGCGCCTTCCCGTATCCCTCGGGCGCAAGCAACTTGGGATAGAGAACCGCGAGTCGTGGGAGTTCGCGGGCCACCCATTGACGGTGGATCGGGCTCAGGCATTCTGCGCTCTGCTCGCCGCGCTGGGGCGAGTAAAGGCTGACCCAGATGTTGTGCACTTCGTCGCGTCCGTTCCAGAAGCGCACATACTCTTCGAAGTAGTCATTGCGCTCAAGCATCGGGGCGGTGATGGTCCAGTGGACGTTGACGCGGCGGCCTGCGATGTTGGCGAGGATATGTTCATACGTGGCGGGGTGGCGGCGCACATTGTGATGCTCGGGCAGGCCGTCAATGGACAAGACCGCGGTGAAATGCGGCAGTTTCATCCACTCCTCTGGGATAGGTATGATGCCGCTGGTAACGACCATGGAGAAGATGCCGCGTGCGGATAGTTCCGGCAGAATGTTACTCAATTCGCGATGGCGCACCATCGGCTCGCCGCCTACCAGCGAAACTTGCAACGGCTTGTGGCGATCGACGAGGGCGAGCACGCCACGTACCAGTTCGTCGCCACGCTTGTCGGTCATGTCGCGAAGCGTGACGTCGCCGCCCAGGTGATTTGATCCGTACGCGTAGCAGCCCGGGCAGTGCAAGGGACACTCGCGCGTGATTTCGATCGAGAGCAAGGGTGTATGGCCCCGGAGAACCTTGCCCCAGGACTGCAGGATATGTCTGGTTTGCATGTGCACCCCGAAGATGAAACGGGTGACTTACCGCCCTGCCGCCCGTGCAAGTTGGATGTGGATTCCATCGAATGGTGTGTCCAGCGAACGGCGAACCGTTTCGATTATGTTGTTCGAATTCCATGACATCCCTATTTCGTTTGACCGTGCGAAACGGCAATCATCGGGATGCCCGTGTCACTAAAGGATCTGATGTCATCGAGTTGATTTGGTTACGTCCGGCATCCACTGGAGGGGTACGGTTCACTGGTTCGGTCGTCCAATCCGTCGTATCCTAATAACAGGGATCCCGTTATGAAAACTTTCACTCTCGACGAAGCTCAATCGTTGTTGCCACTGCTCGAATCGCTGTTGAAGCGCGCCATTGAAGGTAAGCAGGCGGCCAAAGCGGCGGAGGCGGATCTTTCCGCGCTGGCGCAGCGGATCTATGTTGCGGGCGGCATGCGGGTGGACGTTGGCAAAGTGAGCAAACAGCGCGCGGAGGTGGAAGGCCATCTGCAGCGCGTGCGGGAAACCGTTGCCGAAATTGACGAAATCGGCGTGCAGGTAAAGGACCTGGAGGCGGGGCTTCTGGATTTCCCTTGCCGCATTGATGAAGAGATTGTTCTGCTCTGCTGGCGCCTGGGTGAGACGACCATCGAGCACTGGCACACGGTCGAGGCCGGCTTCAAGGGCAGGCAGCCTGTCGATGAACGCTTTCGGCGCCGCTCCAACTCGAGCAACCGGCCCAACTGATAAAGTAGCTCTTCTTGCCAGCCTTCAATCCTGACTCGATGGGATGAGAGTCGCAATATTGCGCAAGCGAAAATTTGCGGCACTGCGTCTTTAGCGACAGAGTTCAGACGGGATGCGGCGTCGTATGGCGGGATCTTTGTGGGACGAAATCCGGTCCGAAGCGCTACCCTTGTGCTGCAGGCCACCCGCTGCGGCAGACCAATTTGGAGGAGCGGCAATGACGATTGGGAAGTGGGCACGGCTGGCGTTGGCAATGGCGCCCCTCCTAGCTGGGTGCAAGGGTTTTTGGGACGCGCCTGCGGGTTCCACCGGCGGGACCGGGAGCACCACCGCATCCAGCGGGAACTTTTACGTCGCGAATATCAAGGGAAGCCAAATTGTCGGGTACTACGTCAACGCGGGTGTGGTTACGGCGTTGCCCGGCAGTCCATATGCGGCGCCGGCTGCGCCGATTGCGATCACCGTGGCGCCTGACAATACTTTCCTCTATGCCAGCACGGCGGCGGGCATTTACGTCTACAGCATTGCGTCCAACGGGCAGCTGACGTTGGCGAATTCGGGCGGACCGATCTCAAACGATCCGGCTTCGAGCCTCCAGGTAGATTCGTCAGATTCGTGGCTGGTGGAAGCGATTTCGGGCTCGCCGAATGTCTATGCGATCCAGCTCAATCCGTCGACCGGCGTGGCCGCTTCCTCCACCGAACAATTCGCCACGCTGCCCGTGGCGACTATCCAACAGGTGGCCATTTCGCCGGACAACACCTTTGTCTTTGTGGCGATGGGCGCGGGCGGCACGGAGATAGTGCCCTTTAATTCTTCGAATGTAAAGCCCTTTGGAACGGTCGGCAACATCCCGGTGAAGAACACCGGCGGCGTCGCTCTTTCAGTGGCCGTGGACCCCATCGTATCCGGTCAATCCAGCCCGCGGCTGGTCTACATTGGCGAGACTGTCGCTACCTCCGGCACGAACACCGGAGGATTGCGTGTGTTTGCGTACGGCACCCTGAAAGAGCTGTCCGGGTCGCCTTATGCCAGTGCGGGTCTTGCGCCTTTCTCGATTCTGCCGATCTCCAGCGGCGATTACGTGTATGTGGCCAACCAGCATGTGAGCGGGAGCTCCGCCGGGGTGATTGCGGGATTTTCGATTGCGTCTACGAATGGCGTCTTCGCGCTCACTGCGCTGGGTAGCACGTTTGCGGCCGGTATCACCCCGCAGTCCATGGTGGAGGACGACACCAATACGTTTGTTCTGGTGACCAATTTTGGGGGCAGTCCCGATCTGGACGGTTATACATTCGACACGAAGACTGCCGGATATCTTGACGCCGTGATCTCCTCTGCTACCGGGACCGATCCTGTTCGAAGCGACCGCGATAGCGACGGTGCACTGAGGAGTTAGGCGCGCCTTGAGAGTGCGGTTGGGAATTGAAGGATTTGCGTAACGCGCCCCGTGAATTGTGGGGTTCCCCTTATCGCGTCGTGGGGCATCTACCTCAAAGGCAGCGAAGGCTCAGTGCTATCCTCAAGCTAATTGCCAGTGGCTGTCTTGACGCGATTTTCGATCCAGGATTCTCCTGCAGCCGGGTATCTCCGGTCCTGTGTGTCCTCCCTTCTTGTCCTTTTTTTTCTATATTTGCGGCAGGCTGCGCGCGCATTCACCCGTCGCGGCACGAAACCGTATATGTGTGGACACGGCAGATTGACCTGCGGGATCGGGTGGCGGCGCGTCGAACCGTGTGGCGGAGGTGGTGAATGGGCAACCACTTGAGGTTCTTGAGCATGGTCGCCGGTTCCTGAGAGTCAAAACCAGAAAAACGAGATTGGGTGGATCCCTGACCGCGCGGTTATCGACAGCAAGGCCTATGAACTCTTTGCCCAACTGGCCAGCCATCACAAGGATGACCCAGTGGTTGCCACGGGCACATTGCGCGACGATATGTATCTGCACATCACTCCGGGGCGCGAAACGGATCGCTTTTATCTGCTGGCCTGTAACCTGAAGGCGCAAATGCTGGTGCGCGCGTCGATGCCCAAGAATCCGCCTGCTGCCCAGGCCGCAAAACATCCAGCGCCGGCGGCCGGTGGGGTCAAGGGAGCGGTGCCGGTGCGCGCCGAGGCCCGAGAGACGGTACCAAGGTGCTTCCGAGCGAGCCTGAAACGCCGCCGGAGGTGATGGAAGACTGGTGGCTGGTGCGCGACAACCAAGGCCGCACCGGTTGGGTGCTGGGCAATCGCGTGGATGTGGACGCGCCCGACGATATTGCGCAATATGCCGAGGGCCAGCGCATCGTGGGCGCTTACGTAATTGCCAAAGTCGCCGACGACGAAGCACCGGGAACGAACCATGAAGTTCCGGAGTATGTTGCGGCGCTGAGCCCACCGAAATCGGGCCTGCTCTTCGACTTCGACCAGATCCGCGCGTTCACATGGAGCCTGAAGCATCACCGGTACGAGACGGCTTATCGACTGCACCCCATTCAGGGGTATCTGCCGTGCGGATCACCTCGGAGCCGGCGCCGGGCGGTACAGAACCTGTCTTCAGCTTTCAGATTTCCGGCTCGCCCAATATCGCGATCGATCCCGACACCGGGATTGCGCGGCCCGGCGGCGCTGCGAACCATTTCGTACGCATTGAGGGAGACGCAGGTTCGCCGGGTGGGGGCGGACATAGCGCCGATTCCCATCACCCGCGAAGGCGCGGCAGGGCGCAAAGAGGAACACGGGGCGAAAAAGCGCAAGTAGTTCGAAGCTAAGATTTCTGAAGCGGTGATTCGGCGCGGTGTCCCGCCACAGCTTCACAGTTTTACAGCTTCACAGCCTGTTTTAATGGATCGAAAGAATATTCTTCCATCTCCCTCATCGGAAAGGTGTTAGCATTTTCGCACAGGCAAATTTGCTTCGATTTGCTTGCATTTGCTTGCATTTTAGTGGACTTTTATGCGCCTTTGATCGCATTTGCTGGGCAAAATCCGGCAACGTTGCGCCGCACGCGGGTTAGCGGGTCGGCGATATTTCAACCAGGCGAAGAGAACAAGAACACATTGCGAGGTCTCATCCCATTCCAGTGGTTATAGTTAGGAGTGTGAATGGCGAACTTGACGAACACAAACTTGCACAAATTCGCGGTACAGCATTTCCGGCGGAGATGTTTGGGTTCTTGCTTTCCCTAGTCCCAAACGCCGGACTGGAGGCACGCGGCGTGTTAATGGCGAAAACTTGACGAAGGAAAACCTGGAGAATACATCCGGGGCTAAAGCCCATTGATGCTGCGGGCCTTATGGTGGTGTTGAACAAACCCCCGCCTCCCTCCAGTTGAGTTTTTCCGCAGTCGGTAAAGTCGCGCCCTGTTACAAGACCTTCGGCAATCTCGGCTGGGATGAGTTTTCCCCAGTCTGTAAAGTCGCGCCCTGTTACAAGACCTTCGGCAATCTCGGCTGGGATGAGTTTTTCCGCAGCCTGTTAGCTTGCGCCCTTTACAAAGCGTGATTTTTTCGCAGCTTCTCAAGTTGTGCCAGGACTTCTCCGATGCTCGGATTCGGTCGGATTTCGGTTCTGTTCTCAGTGTGCGCCAAGCGGCGAAATAATATGCAAAAAATTCTCATGGCGAAAACCGGTTGCGTACAGAACCAGCAAGTCAGCGCCGCTTTGTGGCTTATCAAGGTAGCAAGTCGGCAAAGAGATTAGGTTCCCACGCAGATACTAAAGTTCTCCCCTCGTTTTGCCGTCAGGGCACGATTCGCCGCGCTTTTTCTGGCCTGCGCTCTCGGTGTCGGCGGATTTACCACTGGACGCCGGGGTAGAGGCTGGGCATGCGGCTTGCGCGGAACTGGTCGGCATTGGGTGTGGTGCCTTGCCACAAGACCTGGGATGCCTGGGGATTCAGTTCCTGCACGATGGCGCCGGTGAATGGGGCGCAGAAATTGACCTGGATATCGTCGTTCGCCAACTGGTCTACGTTGCCTCCGAAAAAGCTGAAGTAACTGGGTGGCGGGAACATATGCGGACCGAGGGTCGCGGTCATGTTCGATTGGTTCAGCGTAAGCACGGGCACGGTGGAGTAACACTGCGCCGACGGAGTGGCGGTGGGTTTGCACATGACCTGGCCGGTAGGGAAGATGCGGTCGTTGCCGTTATCCATGAGAGCGATGCGAAAGACGCCGGTGGTGTTGGGCGTGAGGTAGCTCATGCCGTGCTGGGCGTAGAACCAGTCAGTCGGATCGGTGCCGCCGATCAACTTGAAGTCGCCGCCTTCGCCGAGGCGCCATAGCACATTGCCTGAGCCGAGGCCATCGAGATATTCGATCTTGATGAGCCAGTTTTGATGGCGCATGGAGAGCAGGACGTTGTGATCGTCGCTCGAATAGAGCATGTCGTTCGAGTGCGTCCAGTCAGGGAAGTTCATGGGGTGGCGGTTGATATCGAGATGGTCGAAGGTGTTCCACGCCCAGACCGGATTCATGTTCTGGTCCACATCGACAAGGGCATCGCCGGTGACGGTGGTGTTTCCGGGGAGACCGGTGAGATTGGAGTAGGTCTTGGTGTAGTCGGTCAGCAGGAGCCAATGACCGTTGGGCAACACCAGCACGCTGTGATGAAAGCTTTTGAGCTGGTAGGGATTTCCATCTGCGTCGTGGAGGTTGGCCGTGGCCAGCTTGAGATTGAGCGCAGTCATGGTGAGACTGCGAACCGTATTTCCGGCCAAATCGACTTCGCGAATTTCGTTGACCAGATTGGGGACCGCTCCCACGGTGATGGAGGAGAGGTAGGAAATGACCATGAGCATGTCGCCGTTGGGCAGCAGTTGGATGCCCTGAAGCGCATCGAGGGACGTGGCGCTGTAGGTGTAGGTCCAGATCACGTTGCCCTTGAGATCGGTGGCGAATGCCTGAGCCACATTTTGAGGCACGAGGGTGTTCCACATCTCGATTCCGGGCTGCGGGGTTCCAGAGCCGGAAATCTTCACGGGAGCAGTGGCCGGAGGCGTGCCGGTGGTGCATTTGAGATCGGCATCGTTGAAGGTTGCGCCGTTGTTGAGCACGATTTGTCCGCGCATGTGATACAGGGTTTTGCCCAGCATGCCGGCGACGTAAAGCTGCACCTGGCCGCCGTTGGCTGACGGCGTGGGGACTTGCCAGGTATTCAGGCCGTAGTCGGTTGTCTTGCCAAATTCAACCGACACTTTTCCGGGAGCGGGCAAGTAGATGGAGTATTGCGCAACCTGGGGGTTGCCTGTGAATTGGGGGCAGATTGCCTGCCCGGGCAGAATGATCGAGACGGCAGCGGTGGCGAAGTTTTGCTGGGCAGATGCGGTGAGCGCGACGGTCACCGTGATGTTTTCGCTTTGGGAGATGGACGCCGGTGCGGTGTAGTTTCCGGACGAGTCGACGGTGCCGGCGGTGGAGTTGCCTCCTACGGTGCCGTTGACCATCCATTCGATTGCGGCGCCCGCGGTGTTGCCTGCGGTGAACTTGAACTTCTGGCCGGGCGCAAGGGCAAGGTACGGCGGCGTGATGGTGATGGCTCCAGACTGACCCGAACCAGGCGGCGGACCGTTGGGCGGCGGATCTTGCGGGGACGTGGCGCCGGAGTTGAGCCAGAAGCCGCAGCCTTGAAGCAGCGTGGCGAGACAGAGAAGAGCGAAGGCTCGGGCTGACGGTGGAATCCAGATTGATGGTGTCACTTGAAACAGCCGGGCCTGTGACAGCCGCACGGTTCCAGGGGAAGAACTCATTGGGGCGCTCTATTCCGGTGAGGCATGCGGGAATGGGGAAGCGTGCGAGGGCGCGTGCCGATTTGCCCTGCGTTTGTTTTGACGGGTTTATCTGAAATTAGGGTGCACGGGGCATCTCTTTTTGCGGCGAGTGGATGGGATGCAGGGGCAATCGCATGAACGATAACTCGATGACAATTTCGCCGTTTGCGGCGCCCTACGGGGCTAACTGGCTTTTGGCGGCCTCCTTCCCCACGCTGAAGCGCGGGGCTAACGACCTTTGCGCCTTCGGCGCGATAGAAATCGGGACCTACGGGGCAACTGGCTTTTGGCGGCCTCCCTCCCCACGCTGAAGCGCGGGGCTAACGACCTTTGCGCCTTCGGCGCGATAGAAATCGGGACCTACGGGGCAACTGGCTTTTGGCGGCCTCCCTCCCCACGCTGAAGCGCGGGGCTAACGACCTTTGCGCCTTCGGCGCGATAGAAATCGGGACCTACGGGGCAACTGGCTTTTGGCGGCCTCCCTCCCCACGCTGAAGCGCGGGGCTAACGACCTTTGCGCCTTCGGCGCGATAGAAATCGGGACCTACGGGGCAACTGGCTTTTGGCGGCCTCCCTCCCCACGCTGAAGCGCGGGGCTAACGACCTTTGCGCCTTCGGCGCGATAGAAATCGGAACCAAGCTGGTCAAGAAATTGTATTCATGCGATTGCCCTGGATGGGATGCAGGGAAGGAATGGGCCGCTGATTTTATGCGCGGGTGCGGAGCTCGTGTTCGGCGACGCGCATCATCTCCGCTTCGGGAGCGGGCTTGCCGGTCCAGATTTCGAATTGACGGGCGCCTTGCTGGACGAACATTTCGAGGCCGCCGATGACAGGAATTCCCTTGGAACGCGCGAGGCAAGCAGCGGGGTCATGAGCGGGTTGTAGACCAAGTCGAAGACCAGGCCGGCATTCAGCTCATTCTCGGCGATGGGCAGAGCTTGCTTAGTGCCTTTCATCCCGCAGGGGGTGGAGTTGATGAGCACGTCGAAACGCTGTTTGGCGAAGACCTCATGCTTGAGCGATTTGACCTTGGCCTGCCGGGCCAGCGCGACAGCTTGTTCATGGGTGCGATTGACGACGAAGACTTCCGCTCCCTGTTGGGCCAGGCCAAAGACGGCAGCCCGTGCCGCGCCACCCGCGCCGAGAACTGCGACGCGCGCGCCTTTAAGACGCAGGCGGCGCTCGAGGGGCCGGACGACGCCAGCGACATCGGTATTGAAGCCGTAGAGCTTGCCGTCGGCGCCGGTGCGCAGGGTGTTGCAGGCGCCGATGCGCGCGGTGAGGGGGTCCATATTGGCGAGATGGGGCAGGACTTCCTGTTTCAGGGGCATGGTGACGGCGACGCCGGCGAGCGAAGCTCCTGCACGATGGCAAGGAGATCGGCGAGGGCGCGGACCTTGAGAGGAAGCAGGATAGCGTTGACGTTTTCACGGCGAAAGGCGGTGTTGTGGATGCAGCGGGGAGAGCGAGTGGGCGATGGGGTTGCCGGCGGCGCCGAAGATGCGGGTGGCCTGGTCAAGTCGTTCGACGCGGTAAAGGTCGTGGAGGGTGCGGGCGGAGACCTGGCCGGGGGCGGTTTCGGATCCATCGGCGATGCAGGCGAAGGTAAACGCTGCTCCGGCCCGTGGGCCGAGGACGCGGCTTACCAGGCCTTCCTCACCCATGGCGATGCCGATGACATGGGCGCGATGGAGCGGTCTTCAATGAGGCGGAGGACGGCGAGATTGTCGGACAGGGTTCGGGCGGTGGAGACCACTTTGACGAAGTCGGGCTTGAACGCGGCTCGATGCGGTCGGCGGCCTGTTCAAGGCTGCGGGTGCGTGTAAAGTCGTGAAAACTAATGAGTAGCGCTGCACCGGCGAGCGCGGAACCGGGCCAACTGAGCGGGCTTGGCCTCCTCGGCGGACTCGACCTCGAGATCGACGATGTGACAGCCGGCCTGGGCGGCCTTGGCGAGGATGTGAGTTCAGTGATAAGAGCGCCTCGAAGTGCCCGCCATGGTCTTTGCGGCGGCAGGTTGCGATGGCGGTCACGTCGCGGTGTTCGGCGAGAAAGTCCTTAAGTTTAGGAAGAACAGCTGCCGGTCTGGGCAGAGAATCAAGGCGGAATTCGAGGAATTTCGAATCCTGGAGTGCTGCTCGGGCGCGCTCCATCAGCTCCGCAGCGGACGAGCCCTGAAGCGCGACGCACAACTTGCCCCCCCCGCAGCGGAGGGGCCTGGCAGTAGCCGCGGAGCGGAGGCGCGATGGCGGCGGTTTGCGGCATTCACTTCATATTGACGCATCTTAGATGGGATCGACTCCGGATGCAAGTACGGAAGCCGTTTAATCCCATCATTCGTTGCGCTCGGCTCCCGCAGGCGCGGCCAGCTGTGGCTTAACGCTAGAAGTCTGGAGGGTCGTGGCCGCTAATCTGCCTGCTGATAACCGTCGCCGCCGCTCACTGTAACCAAAGATCTTCATGCCTGGGAGGCGGGGGGAGCGCAGTCCGCCGAGGCGCTTGCCGCCTGGGTGACGCGCGGCTGGCGCTCACGAGGCGGCTCTGGCCGCGCTGCTGGCCGTCGATGGGACCGCGGACGCCGGAGAACACGCTGCGGCTCTACGATGCGGCGATCGAGCAGCTGAGCCTGGCCGGCGCGCAGGCCGGAGTCCTGAATTCGGTCGCGGCCGACAAGGCAGTGCGCGACCAGGCGCAGACTGGAAGCGCAGCGCGTGGCGATGGCGGGAAGCGCGCTGAGCTTGAATCGCGGGGTTTACGAGGCGCTGGCGGCGATGAGCCTCGACGGCGTTGAACGCGGCGACGAAGCACTACGTGGAACGCACGCTGCTTAGCTACCGGCTGGCGGGCGTGGACAAGGACAAGGCGACGCGCGATCACTTGCAGACGCTGCATGAGAAGGCGACGCGGCTTTCGCTGGAGTTCAGCCGCAATATTCAGGAGGGCGGCGAAGACGATCGTTGCGACGCAGGACGGAGCTGGACGGGCTGCCGCCGGATTATCTTGAGCGGCATCAGCCGGACGCGGAGGGCAGATCACGTTGTCGACGGATCAGCCGGACATGCAGCCGGTGATGACGTTTGCGTCGAATGCGGCGCTGCGGGAGCGGATGTTCCTGGCCTACAACACGCGCGCTTATCCGGCCAACAAGCAGATCTTGCTGGACCTGCTGGCGACGCGGCAGGAGATTGCCGCGTGCTTGGGATTCCGCAGCTGGGCGGACCTGGCGACGGCGGACCAGATGATGGGCTCGGCGGCGAACGTGCGGACGTTCCTGGCAAAGCTGGACGAAGCGAGCCGGGACGGCGCGCGCCGGGAGCATGAGCTGGTGATGGAGTTTGCGCGACCAGCGCAGCCGGGGCTGAAGGCGATCGATATTACGAGCCGCGGCTACTGGTACGAGCAGTTCCGGCGCGCGCGCGTTTGATTTCGATTCGCAGTCGGTGCGGCCGTATTTCCCCTACGCGCAAGGTGGAGGCCGGGGTACTGGAGACGGCGGCGCGGCTGTTCAAGGTGGAGTTCCGGCACGTCGACGGCACCGGCATGGGATCCGGCCGTGTGGGTCTTCGAGGTATTTGAAGGCGGCAAGCTGGTGGGGCGGTTCTATCTCGACATGCATCCGCGCGAGGGCAAGGACAAGTGGTTTTCCGCGCCCCGGTGGTGACGGGGGTGCGCGGGCGCTACCTGCCCGAGGCGGCGCTGATCTGCAATTTCCCGGGGGCGAGCCCGGCGATCCGGGACTGCTGCAGTACAACGACGTGGTGACGTTACTTCCACGAATTCGGGCATCTGATGCACGCGATTCTGGGCGGCCACACGGAGTGGGCGGGCGTTTCGGGATTCGCGACTGAGGGCGACTTTATCGAAGTGCCGTCGCAGATGCTGGAGGAGTTTTTCCGCGATGAAAAGCTGCTGCAGAGCTTTTGCGAAGCACTACGAGACCGGCGAGGTGCTGCCCGCGGAGATCATCCGCAAGATGAAGACGGCGGGCGCGTTCGGCCGCGCGGACTGGGTGCGGACGCAGCTTTACTACACGACGCTGTCGCTCGATCTGCACGATCAGGATCCGGCGGGGATCGATCTCGACGAGATCACGAAGCGGCTGTACACGTCGCTGCATGCCGTGGACGTGGCTCGAGGGGAACCGGATGTATGCGAGCTTCGGCCACCTGACGGGCTACTCGTCGAACTACTACACCTATGCGTTCGACAAGGTGATTGCGCTGGACTTTTTTGCGCAGTTCGATCCTGCGGATCTGCTGGGCGGCGATGCGGGCGCACGGTACGAAAGCTGGTGCTGGAGCAGGGTGGGTCAAAGCCGGGACGCGAGATGGTGCGCGATTTCCTGGGACGCGATGAGGAGTTCGCGGCGTTCACGAAATGGCTGAATGAGGAGTTTGAAGGCGAGCTGGTGGGAGCGTTCGAAATGAACGCGGGCGATTTTCGCCGGATCGCGCTGAGCCTGGAAGGCGCGGAGGAAGGCTCGCACATGGGGCAAGCTGATTTTCGCGTGGGTGGACGGATTTTTGCCACGCTGGCTGCGGAGAAGAGGGTTACGGGAATCTGATGCTACGCCGGAGCAACAGGCGGCCTTTGTGGCCGAGGAGCCGGATGTGTTTCTTCCCATAGCGGGCGGGTGGGGAAGAACGGGGCAACACATGTGCGGCTGGCCGCCGCGAATGAAGATCTGCTCATTGGGGCGTTGCGTACGGCGTGGAAGCTGCGGGTGGAGAAGAACGAGCAGGTTGGCTGGAAGGGGCGCGGTCGGGGACGTGATGCGCGCCAAGTGCGCCACGCGCAAAGCGGGTCGAGCGTAGCTCTCTGAGGTTTGCAACATAAGTCGAAGCCCGAACCGCAGGTCCCGCCACGGCGGGCAGGCTTTCGACTCGTCCGCCGCGGCGAACGAGTCGAAGAATGACAGTCTTATCTTTGGCGGCTCAGGATGACAACGCATTTATGATGCGAACTTCAGACTCGGGTGAGCAGGCTGTCTGATAGATGACCCTAGCACCGCGATAAGCA
>CAVQZQ010000062.1:0-21880 GCA_963718435.1 uncultured Acidobacteriota bacterium
GTTGCAATAGGTTGTCCATTCGATCTGAACGAGAGAAGCTGGTTGTGACGAGCAATCAGAACTTCCGAGGAGACCGAATGGACTATCACAAGAATGCCCGACTCACGGTTCACAGTCGAGAGCAAATGGCAAGAATGGTTGTCGATCGACGCTGTACCCTGAAGGCCGCCGCCCTGGCGTTCAACGTCAGTCCCAAAACTGCGGCCAAATGGTTGTTCGCTATCGCCGACTGGGTCAGGCCGGGCTCGGCGATCTCAGTTCAAAGCCACATCGGTCGCCTCGCCAAACCCATTCCACCTTATTGGAAAAGGTTTTTGCTTTTCGCCGGTTGCGCTGGAATGGCTGGCGCATCGCGCACGAAGTGGGAATCAGTCGGGCCACCGTCAGCCGGGTTCTGCGCCGTGCCAGGCTTCACCGGCTCCCCTCCCTTGCTCCGCCGCCTCCCGTGATCCGTTATGAGCGCGACCATCCCGGCGACATGATCCACTTCGACATCAAGTGCCTGGCTTGCATCCGCCAGCCCGGTTACCGCGTTACCGGACTGATGCAAAAAAGATCCCGCGGCGCCGGATGGGAGTATCTGCACATCGCCATCGACGACCACTCACGGCTTAGCTTCGCGGCCATACTTCCCGATCAGACACACCAGTCCGCGATCCGCTTCTTCCATATGGCTCAGGCCCACTTCGCCCGCTTCGGCATCTCCATTCAGCGCGTGCTCACCGACAACGGGCCGTGCTACCGAAACATGCTCTTCAACAAAATCCTCAGCCAGAACAACGTTAAACACCGCTTCACCAGGCCCTACACCCCGCGCACCAACGGAAAGGCCGAACGCTTTATCAAAACCGCCATCCACGAATGGGCATACGCGCGGTCCTACCAGAACTCACGGGAACGAGAAACTCAACTATCTCTATGGCTGCATGACTACAACTTCCACCGCCCACATGCCAGCCTCAACTTCAACACTCCAGTTTCCCGGGCCACTTCGGACAGGAACAACCTGTTGACACTTCACACCTAGGGAATCACGTGTGACTATCAATCAGTGTTGCAGAGTGACCGCATCGCTCACGAATCGAGTAGGTCCTGGGTTGTGGGCGGGCCTGAGATTGAGGTAGCACGGGTTATTCAAACCTGGCGGCATAGGCAGCAAATTGGCCAACGGGCCCTCCGATTTGACCGCATCGATACAGGTCAGCACACACCTGAAGATTGGAAGAGGGTCGAGCATAAACGGGGCTGGGGGAGAATCCCCAACTCCAGCACCGCCGGGGCAATAGATCTTTGGAGTTTCATTTGGGTGACCTCACGGGTAGTTGGGCAGCAGAAAGCAAGCTGCTCGTGAGAAAGCCTTAGGCAGAAACCAAGAATAAGGTAAGTTTCGGCATGTAAGTTACGGCATCTTTCCCGCGTATCGAACCTCAATTTCTTGCAAGATCAGGTGCGTGGCGGCGCGCCGCGACTTCAGTGAGCCACGCTTCGTAGCGAGCCCTTGAGACCTTCAACGTTTGGGTGCGGCCATCTGTCTGGCGCGGCATGATCAGGGACGCTTTTCCCTCTCCTAGCAGCGACTGGACAACTGTGTTTGAAATCGAATCTGTCGAGCTGTCTGTCGTAGTTAATTCGTACTCAAACTCCACCCGCGCCCCATACCTGATCCCAAATTCAAATCCATCGCCATCATGCAGCAACCCTGGCAGGGCCGGATCGAACGCATAAAGCGACCGCCGAATCTCGGCCTGGGCCGGCAACGCCTTCACAATGCACCATGCGTCGTCGTCGGGACGAAGATGGCTACGCCTTTGCATCAGTGAGGCATCCGGCGCGCTTTCCGTAAGGGCCTGGTTCAGTTCCTCGCGAACACTTGTTTCTGTTCCGAGAATGGCGATCGTTGCCCTCAGCACCACCAGCCATCGCGACTCGGGCATCATGCCCTTCTCCCTCGCGAATGGCGGCACTAACAATACCGGCAGCCCCCTCCATTCACTCCTTGATGCGCCGTTTTCCAGCGCAGCCTTGAAGATCCCGGCCTCGTCGAACTGTCCCCTCACCAGCAGACTATGCTCCCCCTGGTCTGAGGGCCTAATGCCACCGGAAACGTAGATAACCTGGTGGATCCGCCGACCGTCATCGGTGCCAGTCAGTGCGAGGAAGTCTGCCAAGTCTACAGAGTTGTTATGGGTGAGCAGGAGAAAGGTGTCCGGCTGGCCAGCGTGTGCAGGTGCATTCATTCCTGCGACGACGGCAGCGCCAGGAGGCACCAGCTGTAGTAGCCTCTGATCTGTCTGCCCGGCCGTGGCAATGGCTACCGCTCCGAATAACTTCAGGACCGCGAAACCGACAATTCTCAGCGTGGATCGCACCGTGGTACCTCCTTTTCACACAACCAGAAGGTTGAATGTCGAGAAGGTAGGGCGGAACCCAGCGAGGAGGCAATGGCCGCCGTATTAGCTTGCTGTTAGCAATTTGTTAGCAGTATCAAAGGTGCCTCTTCCCCGGAGCATTCCGACGTACCATGTATTTGCAAAGGCCTATTGCCCATGCCCCCTTTCAACCCTCCAGCGCGCCTCATTCGTTTCGACAATTTCGAGATCGACGCTGCCAATCGCGAACTCCGCAATCAGGGCCGCTGCGTCCGACTCCAGCCGAAACAGTTCGCCTTGCTGGTAATGTTGGCTGAGCGCGCCGGTCAGACTATCTCCCGCGAAGAGATCCGAGAGTGCATCTGGGACGCCAACACCTTCGTCGATTTTGACCGAAGCATCAACTTCGCCATCAACCAGGTTCGCGTCGCCCTCGGCGACAACGCCGACAAACCCCGCTTCATCGAAACCGTCCCCCGCCTCGGCTACCGCTTCCTGCCATCCGTCGATTTAGTTGAATCCCAGACTTCGAGGGCTCCGAACCACTCCGATACCGCGACCATCAAGGCCGACGATGTAAGAGCCGAGGCTCCTTGCACGCAAGTTTCGCCCTCTGTTCCGGCTCCAGTCATCCCCAGGTTCAACTGGGCAGGCGTCACCGCTGTCCTCTCGGCTTTAGTACTCGCAGCTCTCGCCCTGCTTGCCTGGCGCGCTCACACTCGCTCCGTCCACCACCAGCAAAGAGACACGAACATCGTTACTCGAACCCGTCCGATCACACCTTTTTTCGGTGGATTTGGCAATCCCGTTTTTTCTCCAGATGGCAAACAGATCGCCTTCACATGGAATGGCCCTGATCACAAGCAGCCCAACATCTACACGCTTCCAATCGGCGGGGACCAGCCCTACCAGGTCACGCGCTTCGGTCCCGATGTCGAGCATCTCGCCTGGTCGCGCGACGGCCAGACCATCGTCTACACAAGTTGCGTCAACAAGGTTGGAGGTGTCTACGCCGTCCCGGCTTTGGGTGGCCCGGAAATCAAGCTATCCAGCATTTCGTGCCTTGGCGCGGGAAACGGTGCTCCACAATACACCGCAGACGGCAAGTCGCTCATCGTCGGTGATGTTTGCGGAACCACCGCGCCGCTGACAAGCGCCATCGCCGTCCTTTCCCTCGCCACCGGACGGAAGCATTGCCTTACCACTCCACCTGTTCGCAATTTCGACATGTTGTTCCATGTTTCGCCCGACGGAACCAAGGTCGCTTTCGTCCGTGCTCCCAGTCCAAATGTGGGCGACTACTATGTCGTGCCTACTACCGGCGGCCAGCCTGTCCGTCTGACCAAAGGCGAAATCCAGTTTGGCGACTTCATGTGGTCTCCCGATTCCAGCCGAATCATCTTCGAATCCGGACGTACCGGAGAATTCGGAGATCGCCTGGTTTCGGTCTCCGCAGAAGGTGGCGCAATCATGCCAGAGTCCGTGTATCACGATCTTGGTTCGCTATCGCCCGACGGTCGCCGAGTCGCTCACCTCGAAGACAGCGGACTTGAAGGCCTATCGATATGGCGAGCCCTGCTCACAGCGCCCGGAGGCCAGGTCATATCCCGTACCAAGCTCATCTCATCACTGAATGATGACTCGCCTCAATTTTCGCCGGATGGAACCAGGATTGCGTTTTCCTCAAATCGCTCTGGTTCACGTGAAATCTGGACTGCGGATGCGGAGGGGAAGAATGTTTCGCAGCTAACCTTCTTCGGCGGAGAACTGGTCGGATGCTCGCGCTGGTCGCCTGACGGAAGAAGAATCGTTTTGGCGGCGCCCGGCACTCCGGCACAGGTTTGGCTGATGGATGCCGATGGCCGCAATCAGCATGCCCTCATCTCTACTGACGATGACAATGACGTTCCAAGCTGGTCGCGAGATGGGCGGTCGATTTACTTCGCCTCCGGCGCAGTGGTGACTTCGCGCTCTGGAAACAGCCCCTTACCCCGGATCACGGGAGTGCAGATGGGAAGCCCGTCCAACTCTCGCGTTTCGGCGGCTTCTCCGGCTTCGAGTCCTATGACGGAAAGACAGTCTACTTCACCCGGCGCGATGCGGATGGTATCTGGAGTATGCCCGCTAACGGGGGGCCGGAGACCCGCGTCACGCCCATCCCCACTCAGGGCTTTTGGGGGCACTGGGCACTCACAGAGGCTGGTCTCTATTTGTTGGACTGCCGAACCAAGCCGCACTGCACAGTTGAGTTCTATAACTTCTCCAGTCGCACGGTCTCGTTGCTTTTCCAGATCGAAAACGAAGTGACACCAAGCGAGCCCGGGCTCACTGCATCTCGCGACGGCCGTACCGTGCTTTATTCCCAATACGCTCCCGGCAATAACTACATCGCCATGACCGAAACTCTTCGCTGATGCAATTGGACTGTAACCGACACTCCCAGGTAAACAGCAAGAATAGAAAGCCGGCATCGTACCGGATAGAGCGAGATAAACCATCAGACGGCGATATCGACCTTGGTACCTCAATTCAAGTGAGCGTATTGTAGCAATCCGTAGAATCTCAATGTGCCATAGCTTCAGACAACAAGGGAACTTCGCTGGTGCCGGGTGCGTAAACTTGATCAAGGCACGAGTGTGCGCTTGCGTGGAAAGTCCGTGAGTCACTGTCGAGGTCAGAAAGGACTTTTTACGATGAATGCACCGAACAATGTTTTTCCGCATATGGCCGTGCTTCTTGCTTCCATCTACCTGCCGATCGCGATTCAAGCACAAGGCATTCCTAAGAGCACGGCGATCGACGCTGAAGTAAGCAAGATAATGGCTCAAACTCACGCCAACGGCATGGCTATTGCGGTCATTGATCGCGGTAAGGTCGATTACGTCAACGCGTATGGTGCTCGCAATGCGGACGGAGATCCGTTGACTACGGACACCGTCATGTACGGGGCGTCGCTCACCAAGACCGTGTTCGCCTATACCGTGATGCAACTCGTCGATCAGGGGAAGCTCAAGCTGGACACACCTCTCAAAGACGATCTCGACAAGCCACTGCCAAGCTATGGTCCCGATCCGGTCTTCCCGGACAAGTACGGACCCTACGGGGACCTGGCCGACGATCCACGCTGGCAGACGATTACGCCTCGCATGTGTCTTACGCATTCCACCGGATTCAGCAACTTTTGGTTCATTGAGCCTGATCATAAACTTCACATTCATTTCGACCCCGGTACTCGGTTCAGCTACTCCGGCGAAGGTCTCATCCTCTTGCAATTTGTCATCGAGCACGGCCGAACAGCGCAAGGCCTCGGAGTCGACGTGGGCGATTTGACCAAGGCTAACTTCGATCATTTGGGGATGACCCGCACAAGCCTAGTGTGGCGTACCGGTCAGGATCCCAACGTCGCGGATGGATGGAACGATCAGGGTCAGGCGCAGCCACATGAAAAGCGCAGCAAAGTGCGAGCGGCCGGATCTATGAACACCACCATTTCCGATCTCTCAAAGTTCACTGCCGCACTCATAAGTGGGGACGGGCTGAGTGCTGCATCGCGCGCCGAAATCACAAAGCCAAGCCTGCATATTACGACTGCCGGCCAGTTCCCTCTTTTCCAGCGCGACTTGCCACTGAGTCAGCAGCGCAAGGATTTATCCGCTGGGCTTGGCGTAGTCGTCTTTGACGGCCCGCAAGGCCACGGCTTCTACAAGGGCGGTCACGACGGCCAGACGGCCAACACCATGGCATGCATCGAGAACAGTCGGCGCTGCGTCCTAATTCTCTCCAACGATGTTCGTTCTGAAGCGGGCTTCGCAGAGGTAGTCAAATTTATCCTCGGCGACACAGGTTTGCCCTACGACTGGGAGTATGGAGATCATGCTGGCAAGTCATGAGGTCGCGGGGTCAGGCATGATCACAATTTCTCTGAGATAGCTCACCCTTCACTCGTCTTGCCCCTGGCGAAGAGTCGACAGTGCCGGGCACCGCTCCGATCTTGTCTCCGCATAGCTTTTGAGAGTTTGCTGTCAGCATGAGGGGCGTTCCGAATGTGTAGTGGCCAACCAAGTTTTAACTTGACCACACTTTGATCAACTGGGGTTATTTCTAGTTGGGCGGTTACTCGACCGGAACTTGAGCGGATCTTGATTGCCTGCTACCGTTCGGATCAGAAGGTCGTCCATCAGGAAAGTGGGAGACTGCGCCCAAAACCATGAGTGTGCTTCGTGAGCGCGTCCCAGCGCAGCAGCGTCGATGGGAGGGCTTGTGGCATTGGCGATTCGGATTCGTTGTTTCGAAATGCTGATTGTGATGTTGGCAGTGGCGACACCGGCCTTCGCGCAGATAGAAGCACGTGGATCACTCTCGGGTTGCGACAAGGAGAAGGCGCTGCCGGACTATCGGATGCCGTCGCTGCGGGAGCGGATAGTTGACGCGCTAAACAATCAACCTAAATCGTCCCCGCACGGTTCCTTGGCGAGTTATTGCATAGCTGAGTTGCTTCTCCAGCAGCGCGAATATCAAGCCAGTGTGAACGCCTTCCGAGCCTCCCTCCATGGAGACGGGTATCCTGAGTGGACAGAAGTTTGGAGCCACATACAAATCGGAAAAATCTTCGACATTACCCACCAACGCGAACGGGCTGTCGCGCAATATCAGTTAGCTATTCGATCCGGCGATAACACTGATGGAGCGATCAGTCAGGCTCGCGAACTGTTGGAGCACCCGTTCGAATGGTCAGGAGGCCGTTGAAGGGGCGCGCCCGGAACGGTCTGCCATCGCCTGCGCCGGGGGCCACAGGGCAAAATGCTTCACGCCCTCCAGCCCGCCGACGGCGAAGAGTTGCAACTTCGGGCCGGGACGCTCAGGTAGTCGCGTCTCAAGTGAATGTCGGACTGCTGATCAACGAGGAAGATTACTGCAGTCCTTTTGGATAAGAGGCGAGCAACGAAGACCTTTAGCGGGAAAGCCTCTTGACGACCCTCCCGCCTCGCACGCCGCCCTCAAGTCAGTCAGCCGCTACGGATTCGTTACTACGCGAATGTGCGCCATCATCCCCCCATCCTGGTGTTCGCCGATGTGGCAGTGATGCACGTAATCGCCCACCTCAGTGCCGTTTGAGGCCTCCCAGACAGCTTCGGGGCCGGAATCTGCGCAGCGCAGGTTCTACTCCAGCTCACGCCAGATATGCCTGGAGGTTCTTACGCAATGCCTTTTATTTGGACGAGGCATCCATCGGGAAAATGCTCTACACTGGGCCTGTGCCGTCGTATCGCTCGAGGCGGTTTCGGGTGGTTTGAACGAGCATGGCCTCTGATACCAAGCCTCACAAGCCACGACGCATTGCGGGAATACAAATCTTCGCGGTTTCCATTCTCTCCATCGCAGGCGTAATCAACTATATAGATCGCGGCTCCCTGGCCATCGCCAACACAACGATCCGCACCGATCTCGGCATCTCTGCGACGCGGATGGGTGTCTTGTTATCGATATTCTCGTTGTCGTATGCGATTTCTCAACTCCCGATGGGGATCCTTCTAGACCGATTCGGCGAACGCCTGGTTCTCAGCGCAGGGATGTTTCTTTGGTCCTTGACGCAGACTGCAACCGGCTTTGTGAGAGGCTTTGCCTCCTTCGTATGCGCACGCGTAGGTTTGGCCGTGGGTGAGTCGCCATTCGTTGTCTCCGCGGTCAAAACGGTCAACGACTGGTTCGATGTTCGCGATCGCGCTACGCCAATGGGGATTGTCAACGCTTCAACTACTCTGGGACAGGCTATTGCGCCACCGATTCTCACTGTCACCATGTTGGCGTTTGGATGGCGGGGGATGTTCATGCTGATTGGCATCCCCGGCCTACTGCTTTCGATTGCATGGTTCGTCTTCTACCGCGATCGCAGAGATGTTTACTTGAACGAAGGCGAGATGGCGTACCTCGAAGCCTCGGGCCGGAGGGGGGAACTTTTCCGCATCTCATTCTCACAATGGTTGGGCCTATTTCGTTTGCGCACGGTTTGGGGAATGATGCTCGGCTTTGGCGGAATCAACTACACGGTTTGGCTTTACATGTCATGGATGCCGAACTACCTTGAAGCTGAACATCACGTTAGCGTTGCGAAAACCGGAATGATCGCGATGATCCCCTTCTCTTGTGGCGCCGTCGGCATGCTTCTGAGTGGCATCATCGCCGATTTTCTCGTGGGCCATGGAATTTCTCCAATCAGGAGCCACAGAACTCTTCTCGTCATCGGAATGACGTGTTCTGCCGTATGTACATTGATGGTGCAGTATGTTCCCGGCGCAACCGGTGCAGCGTTTGCCATTGGAATGGCGCTTTTCTTCACCTATCTTGCGGGAAACTCAGGCTGGGGACTGGTACAGTCCATCGCACCACACGGAACTGTCGGTTCCGTGGCAACGATCCAAAACTTCGGTAGCTTTGTCTTTGCCTCGTTTGCACCTGTTATCACCGGCTGGCTGCTCGATCGCACCCACTCGTTCCATCTCACGCTGGTGATCTGCTCTCTTGTGTCGATTCTTGGTGCGCTCTCTTACCTTCTGATCGTGAAGGACCCAATTCTTATCGCCGACCGGCACCACGTGGAGGCTGGCGCCAATTGAAAGGTCCCGTGCCGGTAGCAGGATCGGCAATGGTGACTGCGGAGGGCACTCGCATAAGCTGATCGCCTCCATGGAGAATCTTTCCAATCGTGCGAAGCCGGCTTATGCACGAACGGTGCGAACGTGAACGTGCATCCATTTAGGGCAGATAGGGCTCATTCGCCTTCACGATCCGGATGCGATGATCGGTGAACTTGTAATGAGCGCCGGGTAATTCGGTCTTGGGCATGTGGCACGACACGCAGTTGTTTTTCGACACGCGGCAGGCTTTGGCTTTGGCCTTTCCGCCGCCATGGCAGGCCTGGCACTTTGCGTCATAGTCGCCAGGCTGTCTGCTAACTTCCGTGTGTGGGTCGTGGCAGGCCAGGCAACTGATGCGCGCGTCGTCGGGGTCGTAGCACAGGGTTCCCCAAAGCCGGTATGGCTGGAAGCGAACGTTATTGATGCTGTAATCTAGCCGGATCACAACGTCTGACCAGGTTCGATGGCAGCGGCCGCAGAAGTTTGACGCCTGTTCAGCGTTGAGATAGTGCAACCTGGTTAGTCCGGCAGAAACGGCGGGCTTGCCGCTGCCCTTGGCAAGAGCTTCAAGATGCGCCGCAGTGGCTTCATGACAGTGACTGCATTGGACTCCCGGGCTCATCTTGTTTAATGTTAGCTGCTGCCCCGAGACGGCATCGGTTGCGTGACACCCGAAACAGCGCAGCGTTTCGTCCTGGCTCAACAATCGACCGGCGGCTTCATTGAGGTCGATCGGATGACTGGTCTGCTGACCGAGCGTGGGTCCAAGACCGTTGAGTTTCGGAAACCAGCTCATGCGGCTCTCGTACAGCTTGCCGTCCTTCTCGAGAATATAGGTCTGACCGAGGGCGGAACTCGCGACCATCGCCCAGCGGATAGGCATCGTGATAGTGGCCGTGCCGTCGGTTACGGAGTAGAGGCTTTCAGGTTCGCCCCTGCGCTCGATGCGATAGGAGTATTTGCCGTCGGTTGCCGTAATGAGCGGATGGTCGCTGAGAACGTGGCCTTGTTCGACTGGTTCGAGCGCGTGTGCCATATCGGTGGCGGGCTGCGTACGTCCCTGTTCATGACACTTGGCGCAACCCGCAGAGCTTTCCTGGCCGCTTTGCGCCCACACAAACGCGGGAGCAGCCAACAGCAGCAGTCTCGAAAAGAAACAGCCTGAAAGAGTCATCACGAATGCGGGAGCAGGATCCTTTCTATGGCGACACAATGTCGACTAATGAAGGTTACGCTCGGGCTGTCTTAAGCTGTTTGCTGATTCGGAGATCGCCGTCACAATCGCGGAATGGGTCTAGCAATCGAGCGAACGCGCTCGCTGGATGATCGGAATCACTGCGAATCAGGTTCCACCTGACGCGATCCCATGATGAGGGCCTGGTCACGTTCAAGGGAACCTCGTCGGATATCCTGAGAGCGCGCCAGGGCCTTCTGCGCAAGTTCGGTTTCGCCGAGCTTTCGATACGCCATGTACAACTGAAAATGGATGTTGCCGTAATGATCCAACGAGGCCGCCTTCTCGAGTCTTGGAACCGCATTGGAAAACTGTCCCATACGCACGTATGCCGTGCCCAGGAGCCCGCTGGCTTCATTCAAGTCGGGTTGAAGTTGCAGCGCACGGCGTAAGAGCGGCACTGCCTTTTCGTTCTGGTTATTGATGATGTAAAGGCTTCCGAGGAGATATAGAGTTCTGGTGCGCGATGGATCAAGCGCCTCGGCCTTCTCCAATTCACGTTGCGCGTCTTCGTCAGAGCGATTATCGAGGTAGAATTCACCGATTGCTTGATGAAGTTCTGCTTCATCCGGACGCAAATTAAGTGCCGCTTGATACTCCTTGATGGCATCGTCAGGATCCCGGCGAAGAGCGAAGTCTTCGGCACGCAGTTGGTGTGTTCGCCAGGAGTCCGGGAAGGAAGCTTCGAGCTGCGCGTATGACTCTGCGCCCAAAGCCTGGTACGTCCGTTCCAACCAATAGCTAGCTTCGGAATCTGCATTCTTGTCGCCATGCACCTGGGCTAGTTTTTCAGCCGCGGTCTCGTATTGCTGCAGTATTAGGTAGGTCTTCCCGAGGAGAAGGTAGCCCGACGAAGTAAGAGGCTTTGCTTGTTGAAGCCAGACTAAGCATTGCGAAGAGAGACCGAGCTTGCAAGAATCCGGATCAGGATGTGCTCGCGAAGCTGTCTCTTGCCATTTTGATAAGTCGTTTTGGAAGGACTGCGATTCGTGTGCGGATGAACTGTCTTCATTCATGGAGGCATAGAGGGCCGACAATAAGAGGTGTTTCGCAGGCCCTTCAGGTTGATCGAGTAGGCGCGACATGCACGCTTGTGCAATCTCCTTGTTCAGCTCGCTCGAGAGAAATTCCGGGTGCACCTTCAGGTATTCGGGAGAGTTTTTCCAGACTGTGCCTACTGAGGCGAGCGCCTCAAGCGCCTGACCCTTGGCCAGGTCGACATTTGCCAAGCCGAGCCAAGCCCGCGGATATCGCGAATCAAACTGGAGTTCATGGCGAAATTCTGTGTCTGCATCCTCCAGTTTTCCGGTATGCAGATAGCATTCGCCGAGCAGCGTATGCAATCCGGGTTGCCGAGGATCGATGGCAAGGGCCTTCTGGTATTCGTGCGAGGCGTCTTCCCAGCGGTTGCGTTCCAGTAGCATGTCGCCAAGGAATCGGTGTCCCCAGGCGGAGTCTGGATACAGGCGAGCTCCCCGATAGGCCAGCCGTCCTGCCATATCCAGGTATTGGTGTCCCATTCTGAACAAAGCCTCAGCCTTGTCGGGATCGAGATCGGCAACTTTGCGATATTGCTCAATCGCGCCCTGAAGGTTCTCCTGAGTCAGGTAGTAGAGGGCCATGGCCTCGTGAGCATCAATGCTTGAAGGATCGAGTTGCAAGGCCTGTCTGATATAGGGAGCGGCTTTTTCCGGCGAGCCAAGTTTGAGGTAATCCATGCCGACAAGGATATTGGGGCCACGCAGGTTTGGCCGTTCCCGGAGGGCATGGGAGAGAGAACGCGCGGCTGCATCATAGTCGAGGAGTCCCTGGTAAGCGAGTCCCAGGTTGACCTCGGCCTCAAGCAGGCCCGGATCCACAGAGAGAACCTTTTTGAATTCTTCGGTGGCGCGATGAAAATCGCCCTGCCTGAGAGCCGCCTGACCCGCACGGAAAGAGATTTCGATCTGCTGATCTGATGATTGGCCAAGGGCCAATCCGGGCATCAGCAGAGAAAGAGTAAGCAGAGCAACCGCGACGGACGCGAAGCGAGAAAATCCTTGCCTGTCGTGTTTGAGGGCAGCGAGAGTCCGCAGAAATTGAGAACGAAAGCGAGGAAGCCGGAATACCCTGGTGATTCTCATTGAGCGACTGAACGACGTTATCAGACCCGGAACCCAGAACACAACAACTGGCGAAAGAAGGAATGAGGGTTGAAGACGCTGAGTCCGGGCGAACTGCGTTCGCCCGGACTCATACGTAACGACATCAGAGTCGTTATTCGCCCTGCAAATTGAACTACCCGCGGCAGATTGTATTGGGCGCTCACCTGGCCTATAGTGCCACCCCACCCGGCGGGCGGATTAAACTGCGTTCGGTTGAACAGGTTAAAGAACTCGCCTCGAAACTCGAACCCGAGTCGCTCACCCGGACCAAACTTCGTGTTCTTGAAGGCGGCAAAGTCGAAGTTCTTGATGCCGTCGGAGCGAATGTTGGGCTCGACTCGCGAATCGGTACCATAACCGAAGTTTGTCGGATCACCGGCAGTGAACTTTGAAGTGTCGTACCACTCCTTGATCTTCTCGGTTCTGGAACCGCCCAACAGGTGCGAATAGGCAGTTCTTGTCGGCCGGGCGCAGCCTGGGTCCTGAAGGCCCGAGTTGCTGAGCGCACCCGGGCAGCCGCCAACGCCAATCGGATAGCCGCTCTGGAACGTAATGATGGTATTAACACCCCATCCGCCAACCACCTTGTCGGCCAGCGGGCTCATATTGCCGCCAATCGCCTTGCTTCTCCCAACCGGCAGATCCAAAACGCTGCCAATCACCAACCGCTGGGGGACGTCGAAGCCATCGAGGCTGCGCTCGCCGCGGAGGTTATAGGCGTTGGCATCTCCCCAACTTGGGGAGGCGGCCTCAAGCCAATTGATTTCCGAGTTGGTGTTGTCGATGAACTTGGCGATGGTGTAGCTGGCCATCACCTGTGCGCCGCCCGCAAACCGCTTCTGAACCTTCAACTGCATCGAGTGATAAATCGAATCGCGGTTATCCGGCTCCTCAAGAGAGAAGCCGTCGAACTGCGGGTAGGGCACCAGCAATTGGTCCGCCTTTACCGTCGCATTTGTTCCCATGCCGCCGGACACCACCGGGCCGGTGCACCCCGTGCAATTGCCGGCGAACGGGTTATTGACGATCTGTGTCAGCGCCGTTACGTCTGCTTGGCTCTGAGGCAGGTATTGCGACTGCAATTGATCGAGGTCCTGACTGTGCTCGGGCAAATGCGTGCCCTTGGATCCGGCATAAGCGATGTCCACCAGGAAATCTCCGTGGAATTGCCGCTGAATGTCCAGGTTCCACTGTTGAACGTAGGGAGCCGGGAAGTTGGATGCGGCCGCGCCATTTCCATTCCCTTGGACATCGATCAGCGCCTGGTTTCGGCCGAACGGCGGAGTGATTCCGCCCACCGGGAACGGGTTGGAGATTGGGAACCTCGGCGTGACTCCGTCGGACAAGTAAGTCAGCCAGGGTGTGACAAAGGAGTTGATAAACAGGTTGTGAGGCGCATCATCCCAACGCACATCCACCGGCAGGTAAAACATTCCATAGCCAGTTCGGATCACCGTGTTCTGGTTGACCTGGTATGAAATCCCAATTCGCGGACTAACGTGGTTCCAGCTGGGGAATGCGGAGCGGCTTGAATGACGGCTCGAAGCTACGAGGTCATAAGCGCCCTTCAGGCTTGGAAACGCGCTGGACACCGCACTCGACGCCAGTAATGGGCTGGCCTCGGTTTGATTTAAGACCACAATTCGATTGAAGCGCTCAGTCCAATTCCCTTGCAAGTCGACGCGAACACCAAGATTGAGCGTGAGCTTGTGGGTAAGGTTCCAGGTATCGCCGCCATAAAACGCCCAGTAAAGGTTCTGGTCGGCTGTTTTCGCCGGCTCCGTGGCGCTGCCGCTATCCCCGTAGCCAAGAAGGAACGAAGCAAAGCCGCTGCCGCCTCCCGAGGCTTGGGAACCTATGTTGCCAAGGGCGACGTTATTCGGGTTGGCCGCGGTCGTTTTGGCGTTGAACTGGTACAACCCGGCGGGATCGTTGCTCTGGTAGTAGTTGTTCCGGAGAATGCGGTTTTCGAATCCGACCCTCAGAGTGTGCCTGCCTAGAATCTCGGTAAACGCTGGATCGAAGCTGTAGGTATCGTCAAAAGCGCCGATGCCGCTGCCCGTGCCTTGTGCGCACCAGGCGCCGCCCCAGCGATTGTCGGCTGATGCGTCAGATACGCACATCGTCGGGATATGAGTGTAAGTCATCTCCTTGGCTAAGCCAGCCCAGGCCGAGCCAAACGGCGACAGGTCGATACCTTCACTGAGAGGTACGCGCAGGTAGACGTAACGCGTGTAGCCGACGTGGAGGTCGAGAATCGACTTGGAGGAAAGCTGGATGGTGTCTCCCAGCGATACCTGGTGAGCCGTGGTGGTTTCCGTGCAGCGATCGGTGCAGATTTGGCCGAAGGGGGCGTCAGGAAGAGAGAGGATGTGGGAATAGGTGTAGCGTCCGAAGACCCTCTGCCTCTGACTCGCCGCCCAGTCGATGCGCCCGTTGTACTGGTTTACATCGCCTCCGGAACTGAAGCTGTCCGCAAAGTTGCCGTTAACATTGGGGGTAATGTTCGGCTCGGGAAAGAAAGTCTTCACCATATACGCCGCGGTGGGGTCGATCCGGGTCGGGGGGATGACGTTGGGTGTGCCGTTGTATGAGAACTGGGTGCGGCAGGGGTTGGGGTTACTCCCGGTGCAATTCGTGCTGGTCGTCGGGTCGTAAATGTTGAATACCCCGCCGCCAGGATTCGTTCCAGAATTGGAAAAGTCCCCGCTACGTTCTGCATCGGTAGGAACCCATGTCTCGAACGGGTTCCCCTTGCGCAGCCGAAAGCCTTCATAGCTGCCGAAGAAGAACAGTTTGTTGCGAGCAATTGGCCCTCCGCCATTCACGCCAAATTGGTTCTGGGTAAACGGAGGACGGGCGACGCCGTTTCGATTATCAAAGTAGTCGTTCGCGTTCAGCACCTTGTTGCGAATGAATTCGTAGAAGGAACCATGAAACTGGTTGGTTCCCGATCTCGTCGTCATGTTGATGACGCCGCCGGCAAACCGGCCGTACTCCGGCCCCAGGTTGTTTGTCTGTACCTTGAATTCCTGGATGGCGTCTTGGGTCGGAATCACCGTGACAACGTTCAGGTATGCGCCGTTTGTCGGAACACCGTCGATCAAGATCTGGCTCTGACCAGCCATGCCTCCGCCAATCTGAAAATCTCCAAGGGCGAAAGGATTGGCTCCCACCGGATTCCCTGTCGAGGAGTTACCAGCAGAAGGCTGGCCCTGCGGCACCACGCCGGGCGCCATTGCCGTCAACGCGATCGGGTTGCGGCCGTTCAGGGGCATCTGAGTCACCGTTCGTTGTTCGATGACTTGCCCGAGAGAATCTGTCTCAGGTTGCAATAAAGGGGCCTCACCGGTCACCTCAACCGTCTCTGAAGCCGCTCCTACCGGCAAGACAATGTCGACCTTTAGGCCGCTTTCGACCTCCACAACGATAGGCTGGCGGACGAAACTCTTGAAACCGCTTTTCTCTGCCTGGATCTTGTAACGGCCCGGCAGAATATTCACGAACGAATAACTACCCGACGTATTGGTTGTGATCTGCTGTTTCTGATTGTTGTCCAAATTGGTCAACGTTACGGCCGCACTGGGAATCGAAGCGCCGGAACTGTCTGAGACGGTTCCGGACATACTACCGTATACGTTCTGACCTTGAACAACTACAGAGGTAACCGCCCAGATGAGAGCGGTCACAACTAGAACGCCCGACCTCCGGATGTTCATCAAGTAGCCTCCTAAATTGTCAAAGAGCAGGGTTTGGGAAGCCGTCCCAAACGTTGGACAGGGTTTATATGTCAAATAAATGAGAGTTGTCAAGTGCCCAGAATTCCAAAAAATCGGGGCACTTCGAAAAGCGATTTATTGAGGATTGGTCCAGCCGCGACTGGCCACCGGCCCGATCCCTTCCTTGAGCGTCACCAATTGATTCGCGGAAAGCCGCTTGAAAATTTCATGAAGGCCGCTTGGCCAATAGACGTCGATATCGACGGTGCTAAAGCTCCCCAGGCCGAAATGCAAACGGGGGTCGTTGCAGGAAAAGAAACTGGATTGGCTCAATACAGCTTGCGCTTGAGTTTTATTCCCGTAATGGACGAGAACCCTGGCTCCAATTGCGCTACGGTTGGACTTTACGCCCTCCAATTTCACCTTGATCCAATTGTTCGTTTTGCCACTGAGGTCATTGCGTAGCAGCGATGGAGGCTCGTTCAGATTGATGATCAGGACGTCAACATCCCCATCGTTGTCGAAATCTCCGAATGCGCATCCCCGGCTGCAGTGGGGCGCCGCCACTCCGGGACCGGCTTCCTCGATCAATTCCTCAAAGACGCCGTTGCCCAGGTTCCGGAAGACAGCGCGAGGTGTCTTGTTGGGATACTGCGGGAGAGTTCGCTCCGCCTGGGGGTAAACATGGCCGGTAACCATGAAAATATCTGGAAAACCGTCGTTGTCCAGATCGACGATGCCGGCTCCCCAACAGATGTATCGAGTTTCGACGCCGATCCGAGAGGCCCGTGTGGCGTCTTCGAAATTACCTTTTCCATCGTTACGATAGAGGATATTGGCGTCATCGAGAAAATGCGTTTTGAAAAGATCAAGATGTCCATCCAGGTTATAGTCGCCAACACCGACTCCCATGCCTGCCTGTTCCATACCGTCTTCGCTCAGCCCCACACCTCGCAGTACACCCTCTTCGCGAAAGGTCCCATCCCGATGATTCGTGAACAGAAGACTCGGAGTGGAATCGGAGGCGACATAGATATCTTGCCACCCGTCCTCATCGAAATCGGCCGCGACCACGGTCAACCCATAGGTTGCCGGGGCATCGTGGATGCCCGCTTCTTTGGTCACCTCCGTAAATGTCCCGTTGCCGTTATTGCGATACAGCGGAGTGCTTCCCCGTTCTCAGCCCTCGAGGTCCGCATTCGACCGGGATTCCTTTCCAGCGGCAATAGGGGTTCTGGCCAGGAATGCCTGCGCTTCAAATGAAGCCCACGTAATTCGAGACAAAGAGATCAAGGTACCCATCTCGGTCGTAGTCCAGGAAAGTGCAGCCTGCATCCATACCGATACCTTCGCTCACCAGTCCTGCTTCCTTGGTCACATCCGAAACGTTCCGTCTCCATTGTTGCGGTAAAGGCCATTCTGCCCATATCTTGTGAAAAAATGTCATCAAAGCCATCATTGTTGTAGTCGCCGATGCAAACACCGCAGGCCCACCCGAGCGAATGCAGCCCAGCTTTTTCTGTGACATCGGTAAATGTACCGTCCCGATTGTTTTTATAAAGTCGATTGGTAGTGCCTTCGGGAACTCCTCGAAGACGAGTTCCGGAAAGCACAAATAAAATCCATCCACCCATCGTTGTCGTAATCGATAAATGCGCAGCCGCACCCGGTTGACTCGACGATGTAGTTCGCCGTTTCACCGTCGCCATAAACTACCGGCTCCCGGAGGCCTGCATTTGCGGCGACGTCGACGAAATGTGCGTTAAAAGGACGTCCAGAGGGCTCGCCTCTGGGCATGGGCTTGACCGTTCGACCACCCATACCCTGCTGCTGCCCTACCAATCGATTTGCAGGAACCGAGAGCGCAACTCCCACCCCGAGTCGCACAAAGTGACGACGGTTGAAATTCATAATGAACGGGATCCGAGGTTCTATCTTCTTGAGCCGTTCATGTTAGCACGCCGTTAATCCTGATGAAACGATGTGGCGTACCAGGCGACAAGATTTCAACGAGCACACTGGCGATATTGCGCCCGCAATAGGAATCGTCACCGGAAACACCAAGCGATTCGATTTTGGTTTGCGCGTTGACGTCACCATCCGTGTGGCTGATCCGGCCCAAACTTGAACACTGTGCCCTGGTCCATCGCTTCTTGAAAATCCAATCCGCGGCATGTGCCATAGATGTTTCCTCTCCAATCCATCATGAGATCGCCATTCGGTAACTGCCCCGGCCAGGGCGAATTGAAGGACTCATCTCCGAAGTTGTAGAGGATGCTTTCCTTGCCCTCGCGATCGATCTTGAAGAGTGTGCCGAACTCATTTGTCCCGCCCCCGGAGGTCGTCCCAAAAAGATTCCCCGCCATATCCATGACGAGCCCGCCCGTTGGAAACGATCCGTCGCTGGTCGTGTCCTGAAAGGTATGAAGAGTGATGAGATTTCCGTCCGGCTGCAGCTTGAATACTGTGCCGAAGTATGCCTTCTCGCCATAGCTCATGACCCCATAAAGGTTCCCCAGCAGGTCGCGGATCAGGCGACCTGGCGCTTCGCCTTCGCCCGAGCCGAAGCTATGGAGGAGAATCAACCTTCGATCGGGGGTCAGCTTGAAGATGCTTGCGTCTCCGTACTCGCCGCCGCCCGCAGTTCCGTAGAGATTCCCCTCCCGGTCGAGCAAGAGGGTGTCGGCCGGGTGCGAGGCATCGGCAGGGCTGCCCGCAAAGTCGTGCAGGACCGAGAATTCGCCAGAGCGGCCCAGCTTGAACACGACTCCGTTTCCTGGGCTTTCAGCTGTGCAGGACGAGCCGGATCCTCCTTCATTCGCCGTGCCGTATAAGTTTCCTTCTCGATCCATGACCAGCCCTCCGACGGGAAATGCTCCGTCAGAGCACGAGAAGCTGTGAAGAACGGTCTCGGCACCCGACTTGTCTATTTTGAAGATGATCCCATCGTTTGCGCTCCCGCCGAGCTCCGTGGTCCCGTAGAGATTGCCCTCGCGATCGACCACGAGGTCCGACGCGGGGAAAACGCCGTCGTTATCATATGCGCCGAAACTGTACACCAGGCTCTCTGAGCCGTTGGGCGTGACTTTGAATACTGTTCCATCCCCACCGATTGGATCGGGGTCGCCTTCAGTGAAACCGTGCGCACCGCCTATAAACGTTGTGCCATAGAGATTGCCGTAAGCATCCATCACCAATCCCGCCTGGGGCCAAAGTCCACCGCCCTGCGGATATTCGACGAAGTCGTGCAGAGGTGTGAGGGTTTGGGCTTTGGCGGGTTGGAGAGACGCTAGAAGAACAAGCACCAACGCAGCCAGGGCAATTGCCGGCGATGCGAAAGCCGACGCAACAAAGTTTTCCCGATTAGAAATCATGTGAGACCTCAACGGTGGATGGGCGTTGCAGACGGGAGTCAAAAAGTTCGGATGCATCTCGACAGTTGGATGATAGATACTACTCCCGTGTTTACCGCTAAACCGGAAACGATCGGAGGATTCGAGAATGGCAATGCGGACCTTCAAAGTGGTTGGATTCGACCAGGGTGAAGTCCATGAGAACAAAGGGAATCTTCGCATCGTTTGCCTGGTCGATGGCGGTGGGAAACTCGCTGTCTGGGGTAGCGCGATCTCACGGAAGAATATCGACGCGATCATCCGCGCGACATTGCCCTGCATCGTAGAATGCGATTGCATTCCCCCAAAAGAGTGGGGTACTCAATACGGACACACCTTTTGGGTTCCAGAGGGGAACTTGCTTCGCATTCCCTCGCACTAGACTGCTAAGTGCCGACAGCTTTGGCCGCACTGGTGCCCGCAGTCGTTTGGCGATGGATTGGGGTACACCTGATGGCTTCAGGGGGGGCGCTGGTGAGTGCGAGGGTGTCGCAATAAAACTGAAACCATGACAATGCTCGTCATCGCTATCGCCCCAAAAATCACCGGGATTTAAACAGTAGAAGAGTCTGCCCGTTAGTACCCTAAAGATCGCACCTGCGAGTTACCAAATAGCCGTTGACATGCGGTTCGATGCCACGCTATGGTCGGCTCGCCGCTTCAGTACTGCTTCATCGGCGATTCCCAGGCCAGCAAACCCATGGCCGCCCCCTGCTAGCCGGTAAAGTGTAATCAGATTCGGCTTTTTCCCAGGATCAATTCAGAGTTCGTTGCGTTATCTCCTCCCAAGCTCAAAACCTTGCTCTCTTCGGCGGCCAGAGACTTGCCCAGATGGTAGCTGACGGATTGGCGAACATCCGATCAACCGCGTTGAGGGGCTGTTGCCCTCGAATTTAGTGTTCTCTTGAGAGACTAGATGGACATTTCCCACGATCATCTCCGCAGGTCGGACCCACACCATCGCCTGGTGCAAGAGAATAGCCCAAACTGTGCGCACGTCTACCGCCCCTCCAGGATGGAAAGGAAGTTCTTCGCTGTCGTAGGCTTCTTCATGTCCATCCTGGGGTTATGGCTGTTCTCGATGTCACTACCTGGCTGCTTTGATAAGGTCAGTGGTTTCTCGTTGACCTCGCAGGTGGAGACTGGCCTGATGCCCGTCATAGGTTGTTTTCTCGTGATCACTGGCATCCTGAGTGTTCGCGCCTACTGGAAGCGCATCCTGAAGCTAACGACGGAGGCGGTTGAGGTCGAGTTCATTTACGGCTTGAGAACCTTAAAATTCGGCGATATTTTGGGACGACGCTCAGGAACAACCCTGTTTGGGGGTTGCACCGTACTGGTCCCCAAAGAGAAGCACCTTAAAAAGTTGGCCATCAGAGAGGACTTCGTCGTTCGATGACTTTTGCCGCAATTGGATTGCATCGCTTCCCGATCTCGATGTGGGTTGCTAAGGCAGGCGGTAAGTTGCACCTTTGGGAAAGCTGACCTCTACCGATGGTCCTTCTCTCCGCATGGTGGTGGATGGTGGAAATGGACGTCCCGTCTAATCTTGGCCGCGATCAGGGTTTTGAGGTCGTCAAGTGGGGCACACCCCCATGAAGGTACGCGTTTTCCCGGGCACATTGATCGTTCTCGCGCAGCTCGGCACTCTGAGTCTGATCGACGAATCGTGGCGCGCGCCAACCCCACTTGCACTCGTTCAGTTTCTTCAGGCTCATCATCTGTGGCGTGTTTGGAACGCATTGAGGTGGCAACATATGTATTCGCATGAGGTTCTTCATTTCCTTTCCGGCGTGGCCGGCTCTATGGTGGGATGCTGGATTTACTTTGCTATCCAAAGGAAAAGAAATGACTCCGAATGATGGACTCCGCGTGAGTCGTGGCCGATGCGGACATAACCCAGTTTTGCGTTACTAATGGGATGGTCCGAAGCTTGCTCCGCGGTATAAGAGCGGTTCCGATCGGATCACAGTCTAACCGGACAGAACTCGAAAACGGGATAATCTCCGGATTGGCCACGTCCATGTAAGTCAAAGTCAAGAGAAAAGCACAGGTGTCGGTGGCGCGCTCGGGAGAGCGCGCATTGATCGAATCAGAATGTGCCGTTACGCATTGGTGGCCTCTGGCCGATGGTCCCTGCTCTCGAGCAGAACCAGACATCTATTTGCAGCCTCTTGCTCCGAAGAGCCGTCGCCGAAGATTGAGTTTGTGTTCTCTGCCAGTCCCGAAACAATTCGTGGTGAGCCTCCGGAGTTTGATCTCCTTCGCACAGTGGCCTAATTGCAGGACCTGGCAGTCTGCGCACGGAATAATCCTGATGTTTTTTCATTCCTGGGCAGGTTTTTAGGCTGCCGCAGTGCCTCCGAATTCCTCGGCAGGCACAAAGT
>CAVQZQ010000063.1:0-16265 GCA_963718435.1 uncultured Acidobacteriota bacterium
CACCTATTCCTTGTTCCCCGCTATCAACGACACCACCGCGCACAGCGCAAGAATCCCGCCAATCACCGCCAGAGAAACCGTGATGGGCACATCAATCCAGCGAGCCAAAATCATCTTCAGCGCAACAAACGCCAGCAACGCGCCCAGCCCGTAGTGCAGGTAGCGGAGGCGGTCGAGCAATGAGGCCAGCGCAAAATAAAGCGAGCGCAACCCCAGCACCGCTGCAATATTCGAGGTGTACACCACAAACGGATCGTGCGAGACAGCCAGCACTGCGGGAATCGAGTCCACCGCAAACAGCAAGTCCGTGACTTCAACAGCGAGGATCACCGGCAACAGGGAGCCCTTGGCCGGCTGCAGCTTGCGAATCCACTCCGGAATAGCTGCCTTTGCCGAGCCTCCGCGCACCAGCCGCCACGCCGCATACAACAGGAACACTCCGAATATCCACGTGATCCAATCGAAACGCTGGATCAGCGTGACACCCGCAGCAATGAACAATGCGCGCAACACTACGGCTCCCGCGACGCCCCACAGCAACGCGCTGTGCTGGCGCTTCGGACTGATCCGGAAGCCCTGAAAAAGAACCATGAAGACAAAAAGATTGTCCACGCTGAGCGAGGTTTCAATAGAGTAGCCGGCCACCCATTCAAGCGCCCGCTGGTGGCCTTCCGCGACTGCAATCCAGCACGCAAACCCCGCAGCGGCCACCGCCAACACCGCCGTCCACAACCAGGCGACCAACTGTGTATGCCCACTCTCGCTACGGTGTCCCGGCAATAGCGAATCGGCGAACAGCAGCACCAGTACCGCCGTGTGAAATCCCAGCCACCATCCCAAAGACGCACCGGCAATCATCGTTGTCATCAACGTCAGCGAGCCCGGCCCGTCTTGTTCAATTCGCTATAAAAACCCAGATCCGCGCCGCGCAGCGACTTCGTTATGTAGACAATCTGCCCGTAGTGCAATCCAAAGTGCTCCACAACCTGGTAGACAGCATCCAGTCCGCTCACGTTGTACCCCTGAATCTCATAGCGCGCCACCAGGTCATCAGCGGTGAGCCGCGCGAGGACCTCCGAACCCTCTTCGATCGTTGCGCCCAGTCGATCCAGAAGCGCGGACACCGAAATCAATTGCCTCTCGTCGAACTCCGCAGGCCGGTTACGCTGATCCTCTTTCCGGTTAAACGACGCCACCAGCCACTGCCGCACATTTCCATTCAAATGCAGAATCAGATTGCCGATGCTGTTGCACGCATCGTTGGGACGCCACCAGACTTGCTCATCCGTCAGCGACTCGACACACGCCCGCAGCCGCGGCCAGTATTGCTCCAATAGCTTCTGCCGCGAAAACTCCAGAAACAGCGAACTGACATCCGCATGAGTAGCCGTCATTGGGGAAGATCCTTTCTCGCAGTCGCTGACCCCTGACCCCTGACCCCTGTTGTCAGCGCAAATCAATCAGCCGGATCGTCTCCATGATCACGTCGCCATCAATCGCCAGGCTGCGCGCGCTGATCTTGTCCATCGTGTCCTGGGCGGTGTGGTGGTAGCTATTGTTGGGACCGTAGTCCAAATCGATCAGATCGATCGACGGCACCCCGCGCTGGACAAATGCAAGGTGATCGTCCTCCACCGGCTCCTCGGTCTGAAAGAAAAGCCGCTCGTCGCCAAATTTCTTCGCCGCCCGCCGCACCAGGTCCACCAGCCATTCCGCGGATCGGCTTTCGCGTTGGATGTCGAGATCCTTGTCGCCGATCATATCCGTCAGGATGAATGCCTTGATGTGCCCCAACGTTCCATCGCGGCCCCATTTTGCCGCCAGGTGACGGCTGCCGTACGTCGAGTCCGAAGCCGACCAGCTTTTGATCGCTTCTTCGCCGTCAAAAAACACCAGCCACACCGAATACCCGTCGAGCTTTTTGCCGTTGGCTGTCTGCGCCCTTAGCTGGTCGGCCATCGTCATCAGCAGTCCAGTCGTCGAGCCGCCGTCATTCGCGCCCACAAAGTTGATATTGCGCAGCCAGTAGTTGGTCTCGTAGTGCGTCGCCAACACAATCGCGCCCTCCTTTTTGCCGGGGAAGCGCACGATGAAGTTGCACATATTCACGGGCCCGATCGGCGTATCGGCGGTGAACGTGTCCTGCTCAAGCTGGTCGTGCTCAAAATGCTTGCGCAGAAATGCCTCGGCCTTGTCGTGACCGGGGCTGGTCGGCCAGCGAGGCCCGATCGCTACAAATTCCTTGGCGTACTCATAGGCTTTTCCGCCATTGAATCGCTGCTGCGCCTGCGTGGTCAGCGGATGCGCGAAAATCGATGCCGGCAGCAGCGCGCCAGCCGCTGCTCTCGTCCAAAACGAGAACATTACGAAGTAACCTCTTTTGCCTTCCGCCGCGAAGGATGAACCCACCACGCTACCCCAATTCCGACCAGGTAAAGCCCCAGCATGGGAATGGCATAGATGCACATCGTCCAGGGGTCCGGGCTGGGCGTGATAATGGCCGCCACCAGAAACACCGCCAGAATCGCATAGCGAATGTTCTTCCACAAAAACTGAGGGCTCACAATGCCAAACAATGCCAGGAAAAAAATCAGAATCGGCATCTCGAAGCTGATGCCGAGGCCCAGGATGATCGACAGAAAAAAACTGCTGTATTCCTCGATCGTGATCATGGGCGTGAAATTGTGGCCGAAGTCGACGACCAGGATTTTCAGCGCGCCCGGCAGCACCCAGTAGTAGCCGAACGCAGCGCCTGTCAGGAACAGTCCCACCGTGGCCAGCATAAACGGAACCACGAACCGCCGCTCTTTCTGGTAGAGCCCCGGCGCAATGAATAACCACACCTGAAAGAGAATGAAGGGGGATGCCAGAATCGCTCCGCCCACCAGCGAAACTTGCAAGTCGAGATTCAACGCATCCATCGGGTGGGTAAAGACAAGAGATTTGCCGATACGACTCAGCGGCGCCTGGATAAAATCGACAAACCTATTATGAAACGCCCAGACCGCAAAAAAGCCCAGGGCCAGGTAGATCGCCGAGTGCACAATGCGCCGGCGCAACTCATCCAGGTGCTCCATCAGGCTCATGCCTGGGAGGTCTGCGCGCTGTGTCACTGCGACCCGAGCCTTGCCAATTGCTTCTGCGGGATCAACCATTGTGGCTTACAGCCTCCGTTGCGGGGGCACTTGGTTCAGTCGGTGGGGACGCCTCTGCTCCATTCGCCTTGTCTTCAACCTGACCGGCTTCCGGGGTAGTCGGTAACGCCGCTTGCCCATGGTTGCCGGGCACATCGGAGTCGGCGCTCTCGCTCGTAGGCTCGATTTGCCGCCGGGGCCGAACTGCCTCGACCGTCTCGCCCGTCGAAGGTGGCATAATCCGCGGGGTCGTTTCTTCAGCGCGCACCGCGTCTGTGATCCGCGGGGTTGTTTCTTCAGAACTCACCGGATCTTGAGCCTTGCTCTCCGGGTATTGCCCTTCCCCGGGATAGGGCGATTCAGCCGCATTCACCTGGACTGGGGGCGGATCGGCCGATACGGATTCCTGCGGCGGCGTGCTTTGCGCAAGCTGATTTCGCCGCTCCTCATCCTTTTTGCGGCGGTCCGCATCCTCTGACAGCCGCAATTCTTCTTCCATCTGGAATTTGAAATCGTTGGATGCCTTGCGGAACTCGTACATCAGCTTGCCGATCTGGCGGCCGATCTGCGGCAGACGCCGCGGCCCAAACACCACCAGCGCCATCACCATCAGGATCAGCGAGTCGGCCATGCCTATGTTGGCGAGTTGGATTGTCGGCGGCGTGCCCATGAAGACCAATGATACCTGCCCATGCGCAACGCCCACAAACTAAGCCCTGGGGCATTCCTCAGGTCGCCCGCAATGGAGGGCGCTGAACCCGCTTCCGGTGCCGCCTCGCCATCCGCGCTTTCGCAGCATCCGACCATCACCGCGCCGGAGTCGTATAGCCCTCCTCGGCCAGTCGCTTTCCCATCTGGGCGTACATCTCGGGGTTTTCCGGCTGCCACGTGCCGAGCCCATCCACGTAACGGTTGTACATGCAAAATGCCGCGGCAATCAGCACCGTATCGTGGATTTCGAGGTCCGTTGCACCGAGTTTGCGCGCCGCATCCACGTCGGCCGTCGTCACCAGTTTGCCGTCCTTCCGCACTTTTCCAGCGATCGCCAGCAGCGCCTTGAATTTGTCGCTGACCGGCGCGTTGCGGAAATCGGCCTTGATCTTTTCGACCACCGACCCGTCGCCTAGGTGGCAAGCGGCGACCGCTGCATGGCTCGAATGGCAAAAATAGCAGTCATTGCGCGCCGACACGTATGTCGCGATCAGTTCGCGCTCGCCCGCGCTGAGCGTACTTGGCTGATGAAGCAATGCGTGGGCCAGTTCGCGCATCGGCTTGGCGGTCTCCGGACGAAAAGCAAATCCGGCGCTGATTCCCGGAAGCCCTGCGGGAAGCTCAATGTGGGGCATGAATCTCTCCTGAATAGCTCTTCTGCGAATTCGGACTGCCTCGACGACAATGCCGAGGCGTGCCCTTCGTGCCGTGGTGGGAGGAAAGGAGTGCTCGAAGAACGCATGCTTCCACGCGTCAAGATCGAGCGGCCGCCGAAGCATGCGAGGCCAGGTACTCCGCGCTCACCGCCACATAGCCGTCGCGCGCGACGCGTTTGCCGCGTTCCCGATAAAGCGCTTCGTCATCCGGCTGCTCGGTATCCAGCCCGTCGACATAGCGGTTGTACATGCAAAACGCCGCGGTGATGAGCACAGTATCGTGAATTTCAATATCGGTAGCACCCAGTTTGCGCGCGGCGTCGACGTCGGCCGTTGTGACCAGTTTTCCATCTTTCTGCACCTTCCCGGCAATGATCAGCAGTGCCTTGAGTTTGGGACTGATGTTGGCCTGGGTAAAGTCCGTCTTTACCTGCTTCACCAGCGCTTCGTCGCCGCCAAGGTGCGCCGCCGCGATGGCGCCGTGAATGCTGTGGCAATAGTGTGTGCAGTTGCGACTGGAAACGTAGGTCGCGATGAGTTCCCGTTCACCGCGGGTGAGCGTGCTGGGGCCGCGCAAAAGCACCTCGACCAGTTCGTTTAAGGGGCGTGCAGTTTCAGGGCGGAAGGCCATGGCGCCGCGAATGCCAGACAAGTCGGGGGGAAGGGCGATGTGGGGCATGATTATTCTCCTCATTCAAATTTTCGATTGGGTTTCAGGGAAGCTGCGTCTCACTCGCTACGACCGGAATCGTCTCTCTTCGGCGCACCAGCAGCCAGCGCACCGGCAGACCCGCCAGCACCACCGCGGACCCCAACAAAGACGGACCAGGGTTATGCATTAACAGCATCGCCGCAAAGATGCCGCTGCCTGCGATAAACACAATGGGAGCGAGCGGAAACCACCAGCGCTCCACCGGCTTGGTGGCTCGAAACAGCGTAGCTACCGTGATCGCCAGAAACACCACTGCAGAAAAAATGATGAAAGCCAGTATGCGATCAAACGCCCCCAGTGCAAGCACCGCCAGCGCCATCCCGGTTTGCAGCAGAACCGCGTTCGCCGGTGTGCCCGATCGCGGACGCAGGCGGCCAAATGCGGCGAGCGCCATTCCCTGCGCTCCGCCTTCTGCTTCGCTTCGTGCCAGCGCATAGGTGACGCGCGGCACGGCCATGCTGAGAACCATGAGTCCCCCGAGCACGCTGAGCACCACGCAGGCAGAAAGAACGCGCCCGCCCGCAGATCCAAAAAGCGCTTGCCCGAATTGCGCCACAAAGGCCGTGTTGTTCTGAATCTGCTCCATGGGAACAACGGCGATAAACGCAAGACTGACCAGCAGATACATGGCCGTGACCACCAGAACACCCCCGGCGAAAGCGATCGGGAGGGTGCGTTCCGGGTTTCGCACCTGGCCGGCGACTTTGCCCGCCTCCCACCAGCCGCCAAAACAGAAGAACGCACTGATCGCCGCTCCGGCAATCGCCTCGATGAGCGGATCTGAACCGGCTCTCCTCGTGGTGAGCGGAGCCAGATTGGCCAACGTCGCGTGACCCGACACCATCGCCCACCCAACCAGCGCGGCCAGCACAGGAACCTTAAGCCAGTTCAGAATGGTCATCACGCCGCTCGCGAGGCGGGTTCCTGCGTAGTTGAGCGCGCCGAGACCCACCAGAATCAACGCAGGCAGCGCGGCCGCAACCATCGCCGGAAGTGGAAAGATGGCTTCTACATAAGGAACCATTCCAACGGTCAGGGCCGCTGCCACGCCGGGGTACATGACCAGCGCTGCCATCCATCCATAGAGAAACGCAACGCGCCGCCCAAACCCGCGCCGCAGATAGAGGTACTCGCCTCCGTCGTGAGGATTGCGCACGGCCAACTCAGTAAAGCAGACCGCCCCGGCCAGGGTGAGCACAGACATGCCGCACCACACGGCAGCGAGCAATGCAGGTGAGCCGAGGGACTTGGCCATGCCCGCAGGGGTCAGAAAGATTCCAAGCGAGATGGCCTCGCCTGTGACAACGGCCGTCGCAGCCCACACTCCCATTTGCCGGCCGGATTGGGACGGGGTGCGCATCGTTCGGCTATCGTACGCAGACGACTTCGAGAGGCGCATCCATCTTTGGATGGAGGGTTCACCGGCCGCGTCAATCCACTTGAATAACGGCTATTGAGCGCGCGGGCTTATTGAGGGGGTGGATTTGATGAACTCGATGTTGCGTCCGCCGCTGGCTCATCGAGATGGGTGACGTGGACGCTGGCCTGAGTCTCAGGAACCGTACCGTCGTTCACCTGCACTTCAGTGGGCTTCCCCATCACCAGCACACGCTGCACGATGTTGCCCCGGGCGGGCACCACAACACGGGCCGTAACGGAATTTTGAGCGGTCCGGACCGTGATCGGAACTTCGGCGGCAGCATAACCTGCGTTGGCCACGTTGACAGCCACCAGAAATGTCCCCTCGCTGGCCGCATTGGGAAAAACGCTCACGATCCTGAGGTCTGGCAAACCCTTGTCCGCATTCACCCAATCCCCGAAGAGCCAGGACAGATCGTGAGTGACCCCAGCCTGCTTGAGCTGATTCTCAAAGGATCGGTCTTGAGCGCCTTCTCCCGAATTGGGGCCTTCATGTGCTCTCAACGCCGAGGAAAGCGCTCCGTCGCCTACCATATCCCGCAACATCCAAAGCACGTAGGACGCCTTGGTACGGTAATACACTGGTGAGATGGCGGCCTTCAGCGGCTGCCCTGGGTTGTCGCCAGGACTGGACGGCTCCGCCAGCGCAAGCGCGGATCGCCCGGCTTCCAGCGTGCCCAGAGCTCGATCCCGGCCCTGGTGTTTCTCAATCCACACGGACTCCATAAAAGTGGCAAATCCCTCGCTGAGCCACGCGGCGGGCGGATCGGTTGCGGGCTGCGTAAAGGCGTGTGCCAGAGCGTGGACCAGCGCGCTCTCCAGTCGGTCCGCCGGCGCCTCATGAAGACTTGCAGCAAGCAGGGCTCCCGTTTCATACGGCGCGTCCTGCGGATCGGGCAGATCAAGCAGAGTGAGCTGTGAACCTGATTGAGGGCCGAGCCAGTCTTCGAGAAATGGCGAAACGGCCGTCGCAGCAGTGGTCCAGGTCTGCACGGCCACTTCGTTCTCAGGAAGAGTCCAGGCAGTCAGGTTCGCACCGGGGTGAGCCTTGCGAATGGCGAGAAAAAGGCTCGGGGCCTCAAAACCGAGCGTTGCGTCCTTAACCTCGGCAGTGGCCGTCCCGGCAACTCCAGGATCGAGGCTGCCGGCGTCAGTCACCTTCAACGCAGCAGGATGGCCGTTGATGAGGGCGACCGAAGGGGGCTGGCCGTGGGGAAACTCGACGGTGAGATTCAGACGAAAATGGGCGCCGGTGAGGCGCAGTTTCTGCTTGCCGATTTCGTCGAAGAGGCGAGCGCCATCGCCCAGGATCGCGGGAACGCTCGACACCGGATACCACACCACATCGCCAAACCCACGCAGCCCGGTGAAGGGGACGGCGATCTGATCCCAATCCGAGTGGATCGCCAGTTCTTCAGGCGTTCCGACAGCCAGAAGGCGCTGTGCTGAGGGATCGATCGTGCCGGAATACGTGACGTCAAGTTGAAGACTGGATCCGGGTTTGAGTGGCTCGGCCAGAGGGACAGCCGCCTCGTGCAACTGGCCAGTATGATCGGCGTCGGAGTTCAGCGTCGCGACCTGAAAGGCAACCTCTTTGCCTGCGACGCGAATTTGTTCCCAGTTGAGCGAAGAAGAGATTTGCAGCGGAACGTGCTTGAGCGGAATCTTGCCGTCGTTGCGCACCGTCACAACGCCGCGAACTGCGATCTGGTGCGCGGCTGAGTACAGACGAACATCGAGATCGAGGCCGGTAAAAGTGATGGCGCTGCGGTCGGCGTCCTCGAGAGAAGGTTCACTCACCATCTGCCCTGCGAGCTTGACAGCGTCCCCTGAATTGGCTGCGTTCTGACTGTTTTCGTCGGCAGAGCGCGAGAAGATGACCTTGCCGCTCGGTTTCGAGTCCTCCCCCGCAGGGGGCTTCGCGGGGGCTGCTCCCGTCGGGGCAGGTTGTGCCATACACGGGATTGCAACCAGAACGACGGCAACCATCGCGATTGCCGGCGTCCGGGCAAAGGGAAACTTCATGAACCGAGACCTCTCTGTTTCTTTTGTTTAGACGCGCTGCCTGCGGGGATGCCAACCGGACCCACTTCGGCGCTCGCGGCGCGGCGCCTCTGGCGAAAGGCCTCATAGAGCACGACGGCCCCGGCCGCAGAGACGTTCAGCGAACTGACGCCGCCGGCCATGGGAATGCGCAGCAGGTGATCGCAGGTTTTTTGGACCAGATCGTGGAGCCCTGCCCCTTCGCGGCCAAGAACCAGGACGCAATCACCGGTATAGTCGAAGCGGTCATAGTCTTCCGTGCCCCTCTCATCCAAACCGATGATCCATAGATTCTGGCGTTTGAGGTCCTCAAGAGCGCGCACCAGGTTGACCACGCGGGCGATGCGGAGATGCTCGGCGGCTCCGGCGCTCGCCTTAACTGCTACAGGGCTCAAAGGCGCGGAGCGCCGTTCGGTCAGAATCACACCGTCCACGCCTGCGCCATCGGCCACGCGAAGCAGGGCTCCCAGGTTCTGCGGGTCTTCGACGCCATCGATGGCAAGCACCAATCGACCCGAGCGTGGGGAGCCGGACGCCGCGGCGGGCGGCTCAAACAGGTCCTCGATCGCCAGGGACTCCTGAGGACGGACAAGCGCTACTACGCCTTGATGTGCGGGGGTCCCGGCGAGCTGCGTCAACTGCTCACGCGATTCCTGGCGGACGCGCACACCCGCCTCGCGGCATTCGGCGACCAAGCGCGCCAGCCGGCTATCATCGCGTTCGCGAGCCACCAGCACGTGATCAAAACGGCGGCGCCCGGCCTTGAGGGCCTCCTCCACCGGATGCAGTCCGTACAAGACTTCCATGAATCCTAGTGTAGAAGACCCTCGACCCCAATTGGGCGGCGCCCTCTCCTATTGCGGCGGTTCAAGCCGGACTTCATACTGGGTGTCCATGTCCACATCCACCAGCAAAACTTTTCGTGCTGTTTTGGAACCGACTGGAACGCGGCTGCGCTGGGTCATTGCGCGCGTTCCTGTCGACTTGAAAAAGGCGTGGCCCACCTGGCGCAGCCGCAGGATACGCGGAGAGATCAACGGCTTTGCTTTTCATACCTCTCTGTTCCCCGGACCCCAAGGTGAGGGATATGTTCTGCTGGTGAATAAGCAGATGCAAGCCGGTGCCAAGGCCAAACCGGGCGAAACTGTGCGGATTAGGCTGGAGCCGGACCTTGAAGAACAACCCGCCGTCGCCTTGCCGAAGGAGTTGGCGGCCGCGCTGAAAGCCGATCGGCGGCTGCGGCGTTGGTTCGATGCGCTGAGCCCATCGACGCGCAAATGGATCGGCGCATTTGTGGACGAGGCAAAGGCCAAAGAGACCCGGGAGCTACGAGCCTCGCGCATGACGGAGAGCCTGCTGCTGGCGATGGAAGGCGAAGAAGAACCGCCACCGATTCTGCGAGCGGCCTTTTTACGCCAGCCCAGGGCGCAAGAGGGTTGGAATGCGATGACGCCGATACGTCGAAGAAACCATCTGTTGGGTATCTTTTACGTTCAGTCCGTCGAAGGCAGAGAAAGACGTGCTGCCAAGGCAGTAGAAGAGGCCCTTCAAGCAGCACGGAAAGCCAGTGCGGACCGCAGATGACAAGCATCTTCGACGAATTTGCACCAAAATCTGGGCCAACAGGGTCGTTGCCCGTCGCAAAAAGCGATTTTCCTGCGGCTTGGCGGAAGAAACTGTCGTCTAATTGAATACGATGAGCACCGCCGAGGCAATTCGTTCGCTGTTCACTCCTGGCTCCAAAACGATCGCCGACGACCAGGTCCGGCAGGAAAGCCTCGCGATTGCAGACGGTCTCAAGCGGAACGAAGCCGGGCTTTTGGATGAGTTGATTGTCCGATATCAGCACCGCCTGCTACGGTATCTCCTTTATTTGACCGCGAACCGCGAAATGGCTGAGGACCTCTTTCAAGAGGTCTGGATGCGCGTGTTGACACGGGGTGCGCAATTCAACGGCAAGGCGCGATTCGAGACATGGCTCTTCACCATCGCTCGCAACCTGATGATCGACCAGCGGCGTAAACGGACCATGTCGAGCTTGGATGAGTTGTTCGAGTCTGGAAGCGAAGACGACCGTCCGATGAGCTTCGAAGTTGCCGACGAGCAGCCCACTCCCTTCGACCGGTTTGCCAACGTCGAAGATCGGGAGCGGATCGCCGAGGCACTCCTGCAACTGGACACGCTGTATCGCGAAGTACTGGTCTTGCGATTCCACGAGGAGCTGTCGCTCGAGGAGATCGCGAAAGTGACCAGGGCCCCGCTTTCCACAGTGAAATCGAGGCTCTATCGGGGTCTTGCTGCAATCAAGCCGAAGCTTGAGCGCGTCCATCTCCGCCGCCAGGAGATGGTGTGAAAACCAGTGATCCGGAGACCGGTGTGGGCCCTCATTCTGGCGCGGACACCGACCGCGATCTGGTTTCAGCGCTCGCAGGTAAACAGGCCAACCGGGAATGTGCCGTAGCCCATCAGACCCGCCGCGTCGTGATGGCCTCAAAAGGCGTGATGGAGGACCAGAAGGCTGGCCGTAAGCGCAGCCGGGCCCTCGCTCTGGCGGCCGTTTTGGTAATCGTCCTGGTGCTCGGACCACTCGTTTGGTGGGCCGGCTATGTGCTCATCGAAGAGGAGCACCTGGGTGGACTTACCGGCCAGTTGAGCCTATGGATCTTTCTGCTCAGCGGCGCTCTGTTGGCCTCTGCATTGCTTGCCGGCTGGGCCCGAAGCAAATAGCCTCCTCCTACACGTACGAAAGAGATATCTCTTAAGTAATAGTGCGCAACTTCCCAATTGCTTCTAGCGTCCATTTAGGTACGGGATTAAGGTATATTTAATCTCCTGACGAACCCTCTCTGCGTGAGGGATTGCTTATGCGTGATCCTCAATCGATTGCCGCTAATGAAGACGAGCGCCTGATACCGGTGTGGTCCATCGCTGTTGCCGCCGCGGCGTTTGTCCTGGTGGAGTACTATTTCTGGCTCATCCTGCCGACACAGCAGCACCATGCGGTACCCCTCGGTTTTCGCATTTATTTCAACCTCTCCTGGGGGGTCCTGGCCGCTCTCTATTTCTTGATGGTGGGCTTTGTCAGCAAAGACGCCCCGCGCCGCGCCATGAGTATGCGGTTTTGGATTGTGATCTGCTTTGTAATGCCTGCCGGGATCGGCGCGGTGCTCTACTTCCTGCTCCGTGCGCCTCTCGTTTCGCGCTGCCCTGCCTGCGCAACCCACGTGCAAGGCGACTTTCACTTCTGCCCGCAGTGCAATTACCAGCTCACAGCGAGTTGCGGCAATTGTTTCCGCACGGTGCGCGCCACCGATCAGTTCTGCACCCGATGCGGACACGAGCTTTCTCATGACGAGATGCCTGCGCGTTTGCGAGTGATTGGAGAATAGCAATCCATCTTCGCAAAGCTCTGGAATGCCCAGCGGCGAACGGCAAATCCAGCACCTCTTCGTGCTTATAGTCATCCCCATCGGCGTGCTGCATTGACCAGGCCGTGTGACCTTCCTACAATCAAGCTTCCGGTCTGCATGCCTATCTCCGCGCTCATCATCGACGACGAACAGCTGGCCCGCGACGAGCTCCGCTATCTGCTCGATGAGGTCGGTGGAGTCAATGTAGTGGCGCAGGGAACCAACGGCATCGAGGCCGTGGATCTGATTGAGAAGCACCACCCCGATGTTGTTTTCCTTGATGTGCAGATGCCAGGTTTGAATGGATTCGCGGTCATTGAACGGTTGATGGATCGGCATCGCGCCCAGGGCAAGGATGCCGAACCGCTTCCCCAGTTTGTCTTTGCCACTGCCTACGATCAATACGCGGTGCGCGCCTTCGAAGTAAACGCCGTGGACTATCTCCTGAAGCCTTTCGACAGGAGTCGCGTGGAACAGGCGCTGGAGCGCGCGCGTGGGCGCATGACCAGCGGCACTCCGCCAGGTAGCCCGCCGCCTGAATCTCAACTCGACGCGCTGCTGCGGCTGCTGAACCATCCCCAGGTGGGCGGGCGCGCCCCGCAACCGGCCCGGCTAATTGTGGAGGCGCAGACCCGCCTGCTGTTGGTCGATCAGGCGGAGATCTGCTACGCGGCGATCGACGACGGCGTCATTCGCGTGGTGACACAAAGCTTTGAGGGCCACTCCAAGTGCCGCACACTCGAGGAACTACTCGATCTTCTTGACCCGGCCCTCTTCTGGCGCGCGCATCGCGGCTTTGTGGTGAACATCAATCACATCCGCGAGGTCGTGCCCTGGTTCAAGTCAAGCTACCAGTTACGCATGAACGACAAAAAACAAACGGAGATTCCCGTGAGCCGCGCCCAGACCAAGCGGCTTCGCGAGCTATTCAATCTCTAGCGAAATCTCCGCCTTGCAATCTTGCGGCCGTCCTCAATTTTTAGTCATAGCGCTCGAAGATGATCTGCTTACGGTGCCAGCCAAGGCCTTTCAGCCGCTCTCGAACCGAGGTGATCATCTTGTTGAGGCCGCAAACATAGGTGTAGATTTCGAAGCGCAACTCAGATGCCGGGATCGATGCGTCGAGCGCAGGCGGAGCGACCGGTTCTCCCAGCCGCGCAGCGCGCTCCTCGATGATTCGGACTGCATGTTCCTGTACATAGCCGCGCAGTCCATTCCAGTTCTCCGCGCCACGGCTCAACGTGGGCCGGTAGTGGAAGTTGGGGTGTTCTGCCGCGAGCGCTTCGAACTCCCCTCGGTAGTACAGCTCGCTCTCGTAGCGCGTGCCGTAAACAAGCCAAATCTGCTTGCCTTGGCTGCGGTCGGGCCCATCCTGTGGGAACAGCCATTGGGCAAAGCTGCGCATCGGCGCGATGCCCGTGCCGGTTGCGATGAGGATCGAGTCAGTCAGCGGCTCGCGTAACGTGAAAAATCCGTTCGGCCCATACACCTGAATCGTTCCGCCAACAGGAAGATCGGGCAGGTCGGCCAGGCGATTGGAAAAGAAGCCTCCCTCAACCCGATTCAAGCAAAGATCGAAGCGATTGCCATTGGGCGCCGACGCAAAGGAATAAGCGCGGGTCTGCTCCTTGCCTTGGGAGTCTTCTTCCACCGCCGAAATAAACTGGCCGGCAGTAAACGGAAAATTCTCCAACTCATCGATGACAAATTCGAAATGAAAACATTGCGCCGCCTGAGAAATGCACTCTTTTCTCGCCAGGCGTGCCGTGCAGAGATCGCGTGCCAATTGGAATCTCGCTAAGCAGTGAAATGAAAAACACCAACACGACTTGTTGGAGTATCGCCAGCGAAGGGCCACGGTGGCAAGCCGGAGGCCTTCGACCAATCGCGTTCGGAGCTTGATGCCCCTCGTTTGCAGCACATTCTTTGGACTTCCTCATGCCCTTCGCGCCGATTCCGTCGTGAGCATGATCAAGTGCGTGCAAAGATGCACCTGCTCATTCAGGTTGAATTAAGCTTCGCAGGGTTTATCTGAAGATGACGAGAATGTCACGCAGTCTGCTGATTACGTCGAGTAGCCGCACGTGTCCAATGGGTGCGGGCAGGTTCACTCAAGGTTCGACCCGAACATGGGCACTCCTATTCCGATTGCCACGCACAAGATGCACCCTGGGAGATCGCGTGTTTTCTCACGTTCATACGGCAAGAGCTTCGACGCGTCGCTTCAAGATGGTTCAGACTCTGAATAAGACAGTGGAGTTTATGGCAAGCAAGTTTCGCGTTGATCCTACAGTGCATCAAACCGTAAGAGGTTCGAGAAATAGTATTTCTAAATTGCTGCAAATGAAAAAGTGCGAGACGGTCCAAAAAAGAGAGGCGAACCCACTTCGTCTTTGCTCTCTGCTCATCATCGGTGTTGCTGGCTGGATTCCTTTGAGTGCAACGGCTCAAGCACCTGTTGCAGTGGCGAGCGATAGAGCATTGCCGGATGCCCCGGGCGTGGGAGTATCTTCCGCTGCGTCCGCCCACGGCGAGGTTCCTCAAGAAGGTGCCGCCACGATTTCCGGGACGGTTCTGGACACCAATGGTTCTGAAGTTCAGGGCGCACAGGTGAAATTGACCCGCGCCCCTGGAACCGAAATGCGCGTCTCGCAAACCGGAAACGACGGTGAATTTAAGTTTGGCGGGCTGGCGCCAGGTACCTACCGCGTCACGGTGTCAGGGCCTGGCATGGGGACCGTTGTCTCCCCCGAAATAAAACTTCAGGCAGACGAGTTTCGCGTTATTCCGCAAATCGTGCTGGCCGTTGCCGCCGCGTCCTCAAATGTGACGGTCCTGGGAGACAAGGAAGAAATTGCGGAGGAGCAGGTCCATATCGCAGTGCAGCAGAGAGTCCTGAAGGTCTTTCCAAACTTTTACAGCACCTACGACTGGAACGCGCCGCCCATGGGCTCGAAACAAAAGTTCAAATTGGCTTTTCGCGCCATGATGGACCCAATGGCCTTTGCCGGAGCTGCGGGGGTGGCAGGCGCCGAACAGTATTACAACATCTTCCCGTCATACGGCGGCGGAATCCAGGGCTACGCAAAGCGTTACGGAGCCGCCTACGCGAATGACTTTTCAGGAAGAATGTTCAGCAGCGCTATCTTCCCGTCGATATTTCATCAAGACCCGCGCTATTTCTACCGGGGTTCGGGCAGCATCCGCACCAGGGCGCTCTATGCAATGTCCGCAGCCGTCATCGCAAGGGGCGATAACGGCCACTGGCAGCCGAATTACTCCGAGATTTGTGGAAACTTCGCGGCAGGCGCTCTCTCAAATCTTTACTATCCATCCGATAGCCGCGGGGCGAAGCTCACCATCGGGAACGCCCTGATTGAGACCGCTGGAAGAGCGGGAACCAACCTCGTACGCGAATTCATCTTGCGAGGGATAACGTCGAAGGTGCCCACCTACGATAACGGGAAGCCCTAAGCGATCAACCGCGCTATTCCCGATTCTGGATTCATGCGTGCGTCAACGCATGCCAGCATAACTGCACACCCAGGCCAAGCAGCCAGAGTGAAAGCGCCAGCCTCATCGCACGCGCCGGAATCCTGGGCGCCAGGCCCGTTCCCGCAATCGCTCCTACCACGCCCCCGGCAACGAGATTCGCCAGCAACGCAGGATTGAGTCCGCCATAGCTAAGATGCAGACCTCCGCCCACCAGCGACAGGCACAGTCCGAATGCGAGATCCGTGCCTACGATCCGCGGAGCGTCCAGCGCGGTGAGACCAAGCAGCGACAACGTTCCCAGCGCGCCGGCTCCCGAGGAGGAGAACCCCACCTCTGCACCCACCGGAAACATCGCCGCGGCCAACCATCCTGGACGATAAGCACGCCCGTTTTCTGCAGAGGCCGGCCGGAAATGCCGGTAGATATGCCATGCGGAGGAGAGCGCAATCATGGTGCCCAGCGCCAGGTAGAGCCAGATCGATTCGTGCTGAACGCGGACCAGGCGCCGAAAGAGAATGGTTCCGAGCACAACCCCCGGCAACCCAGTCAGCAGCATGATGCCTAGAGTGCGCCACACCACTTGGCGTCGCCATATTTGCACCGGAACCACCACCAGCTTGACCGCGGCTGAATAAGCGAGCGCCGTGCCGATCGCTTCCGGCACGGGCACATTCAGAAAAAGAAT